>NZ_JBDGLR010000007.1:40804-437046 GCF_057655755.1 Lysobacter sp. Soil_N_51
CGGCCCCGACTGTAGGAGCTGCGTAAGCTGCGACCGCGACATCACAGCTACGACGCAAGTTTCGGCGCGATCGGACACGGCGCGGTCGCGGCTCACGCCGCTCCTACAGGGGGCTGCCATGCAACGCCGCCCCCTGATCGCCGCGCAAACCGGCCCCGACTGTAGGAGCTGCGTAAGCTGCGACCGCGACATCACAGCTACGACGCAAGTTTCGGCGCGATCGGACACAGCGCGGTCGCGGCTCACTCCGCTCCTACAAGGGGCGCCATGCAACGCCGTATCGGATCGCCGCGCAAATCGGCACCCGACTGTAGGAGCTGCGTAAGCTGCGACCGCGACATCACGACTGTGGCGCAAGTTTCGGCGCGATCGGACACGGCGCGGTCGCGGCTCACGCCGCTCCTACAGAGGGCCGCCGCGGCGACGCGGGAGCGGGCGGGTCTCAGATTCACCCCGCATCCGGCCCCCGATCCCAGCCGCAAGCCTTGCGCTCGCGCATAATCGGCCCAATTCAAACTTGGCCCCCATCTTGCCGGCCTCCGGGCCGGGAGCCGCCCCGCCGACCGATGCCCGTGACCGCGACGCCCGCCCTTTTGCCAGCCCGCCAGCCTGATTCCGTCGTCGCTTCGGTGCATCCGCGGCGCATGGGAGGCGCGCGCGCATGACCGCCACCGCGCCCGCGCCGTTCGACGGCAAGGCCTTCGTCAAGAAGCTCAGCACCGCGCCGGGCGTCTACCGCATGATCGGCGCCGACGACAACGCGCTCTACGTCGGCAAGGCCGGCGCGCTGCGCAACCGGGTGTCGAGCTATTTCAACGCCACGCCCAAGTCGGCGCGGATCATGTCGATGCTGTCGCAGACCGTGCGCATGGAAGTCACGGTCACCCGCACCGAGGCCGAAGCGCTGATCCTGGAAAACCAGCTGATCAAGTCGCTCAAGCCGCGCTACAACGTGCTGCTGCGCGACGACAAGAGCTACCCCTACGTGCTGATGACCAACGAGGCCTGGCCGCGCATCGCCATGCACCGCGGTCCGCGCGCGGTGCCGGGGCGCTACTTCGGCCCCTACGCCAGCGTCGGCGCGGTGCGCGACACGCTCAACCTCATGCACAAGCTGTTCCGCCTGCGCAGTTGCGAGGACAGCGTGTTCCGCAATCGCTCGCGGCCGTGCCTGCAGCACCAGATCGGCCGCTGCAGCGCGCCCTGCGTGGGCCTGGTGCCGGCGCGCGATTACGCCGAGAGCGTGCGCCGCGCCGGCCTGCTGCTCGACGGCCGCAGCGACGAACTCACCGACGAACTCGGCCGCGACATGGAAGCGGCCAGCGTGCGTCTGGATTTCGAAGACGCCGCGCGCCTGCGCGACCTGATCACCGGCATCCGCACCTTGCAGGCGCGCCAGTACGTCGACGGCCGCGCCGCCGATCTGGACGTGCTCGCGGTGGCGATGCAGGGCGTGTCGGCCTGCGTGCTGCTGCTGGCGTTCCGCGACGGCCGCAACCTGGGCACCCGCGCGTTCTTCCCGAAGACCAACGGCAGCGACAATCCCGAGGAAGTGCTGACCGCCTTCATCTCGCAGTACTACGGCGAACAGACGCCGCCGCGCGAGATCGTGCTCGACCGCGACCTGCCCGATCGCGAATTGTTCGAACAGGCGTTCTCGGCCTCCGGCGACCGCCGCGTGCAGATCAAGAGCAACGTGCGCGGCGAACGCGCCGGCTATGTCGACATGGCCCGGCGCAACGCCGAACTCTCGCTCGGCACCGAACTGACCAGCCACGCCGCGCAGCTGGCGCGCGCCGAATCGCTGCGCGACCTGCTGCGCATGCCGGCGCTGCCGCAGCGGATCGAGTGCTTCGACATCAGCCACACCATGGGCGAGGCCACCGTGGCCTCGTGCGTGGTGTTCGACGCCGAAGGCCCGGTGCGCGGCCAGTACCGCCGCTACAACATCACCGGGATCACCGAGGGCGACGACTACGCCGCGATGAACCAGGCGATCGCGCGGCGCTTCCGCCGCGCGGTCGAGGAGAACGGGGTCATGCCCGACATCCTGCTGATCGACGGCGGCGCGGGGCAGGTGGCGCAGGCGCGCGCGGCGCTGGCCGAGCTCGGGGTCGAAGGGCTGCTCCTGGTCGGCGTCGCCAAGGGCCCGGCCCGGCGCCCCGGCGATGAGGAACTGCTGCTGCCCGACGGCCGGGTCGAACGCCCCGGCGCGCAGTCGCCGGCGCTGCAATTGGTCCAGCAGGTTCGCGACGAGGCGCACCGTTTCGCCATTACCGGCCATCGGGGGCGTCGTCAGAAGACGCGCAACAGCAGTAGGCTGGAAGATATTCCGGGCATCGGCCCGCGTCGACGCGCTAGTCTGTTGAAGCATTTCGGCGGTCTGGGCGGTCTCAAGGCCGCCGGGATCGAGGAAATCTCCCGGGTCGAAGGCGTCAACGCGGCCCTGGCGGAGCGCATCTACGCCGCCCTGCACGGGCTGGATGCGCCCGCCGAGCCGTCCGTCGCACCGAGTACCCTTCCCAAGGCCCAGGCCGCGGGCAGCAAGAAAGCCGGCAACGGCCCAGCCGGCGCCGCCGAAACGGCGCCAGATCGCAAGCGGAGTGAAGGATGAAGTTGACCGTACCCACCATGCTGACCCTGGCGCGGATCGTCCTGATCCCGGTGCTGGTGGTGGTGTTCTTCCTCGATTACCCCTGGACCAATTTCGCCGCCGCGTTCATCTTCGCCTTCGCCTCGGTCACCGACTGGCTCGACGGCTGGATCGCCCGCCGCTACAACCAGTATTCGGCGTTCGGCGCCTTCCTCGACCCGGTCGCCGACAAGCTGATGGTTGCCGTCGCCCTGCTGCTGATCGTGCAGAAACACCCGACCGTGTGGATGACCCTGTGGGCCGCGGTCATCGTCGGCCGCGAGATCGCCGTGTCCGCCTTGCGCGAATGGATGGCCGAACTGGGCCAGCGCGCGGCGGTGAAGGTCGCCTCGATCGGCAAGATCAAGACCATCGTGCAGATGGTCGCGCTGGTCTGCCTGCTGTATCAGGAGCCCGTGTTCGGCTTGCCGATCTTCACCATCGGCGAATGGCTGCTCGCCGCCGCGGCGCTGCTGACCCTGTGGTCGGGGCTGGCCTATCTGCGCGCCGCCTGGCCTATAATGCGCGCCGACGCGGACAAGCCTTCGACCTGATCGGCAACGAAACGGTCCACGCGAACCGAGCCTTCAACGGCGAGGAACGCGAGCGGGAATGTCGCGCAAGGGCCTGTTTCCGGCGCATTCACGGCCGGTTTTGCGAGGGCCGGGGCGTGAAGAAAAGAGTTGACACTTTTCTTTCGATGCCTAAAATATCGCTTCCCTCAGCGGGAATAGCTCAGTTGGTAGAGCACTACCTTGCCAAGGTAGATGTCGCGAGTTCGAGTCTCGTTTCCCGCTCCAGATTCCAGGCGCTTCGGTAACGAAGCCGCTTTCGGACAAAGCCCCCTTCGCGGGGTTTTGTTTTTTAAGACGAAGGCATGCGTTGTATCCGCACGTCGACGTTGCAGTAGATGGGCAGTACCAAGTAAGGTTGTAGCAGTCATCGGCCGGGTGGCAGAGTGGTTATGCAGCGGACTGCAAATCCGCGTACGCCGGTTCAATTCCGACCTCGGCCTCCAATCTCGATCGCGATGCAACAGGTCGCCATCGGTAGTTTCAAGAAAGTTTTTTCAAAAAAAGTTTCAAGCAGCAGTTTCAGCGGGAATAGCTCAGTTGGTAGAGCACTACCTTGCCAAGGTAGATGTCGCGAGTTCGAGTCTCGTTTCCCGCTCCAATTCCGCATGCGGCGCCACGCGCGGCATGATCGACGAACCCCGCGCAAGCGGGGTTTCGTTTTTCCGGCGTGGCGTGTGGCTGGGCACCATGGTTGTGCAGCGCGTTGCAAGCGGGCGGTGCTGCGGTAAAGTGAGCGCGTCACCGGTCTGGCGGCAGATTGGTTATGCACCGGACTGCAAATCCGTAGAGATGGGTTCGATTCCCGTCCAGGCCTCCATCGACATCGCATCATTGACACCGCATGACGGTCGGCGCAAGCCGGCCGTTTTTGTTTGCGCGCGGGCGCTTCAGCGGACGATCGATCGACGATGAGCGCGCTACCATTTGTGCATCCCACCAAGGAAGGCGCTCATGCCCATCGCGAACGAACAACTGCAAGTCCACCGTTTCCTGAGCGAAATGCAGCATGACAGCTACTTCCCGGCGCATCTGGTGCAAAAGGGTCAGCAGATCCTGATCCGCCTGTGCGAAACCATCGAAGCGCAGCGTCCCGCCAGCCTGGACGCGCTGTACGCGCTGACCCACGCCGCGACCGACGAATTCAATGCGCTCGCCGGCGAATTCGAAGCCAACGACAGTGAAATCGAGACCGTCGCGCGCGAAACCATCGGCGCGGATTTCCGCGTCATCGCCGCCGCCTACGGCTTCCAGGCCGACAGCGAGGAACTGATCGCCACGCGCGATTGGTGATCGTCGCCGGCTGCGGCCGGCGCCCGGCCCCGCGGCCTCGCAACGTCGGCTGGGAAAGCCCCTGAGGCGCCAGCGAAACCCGGATGCGGTAAGCTGACGCGGTCACCGCATCCTGCCCGGATGGCGAAATCGGTAGACGCAGCGGACTTAAAATCCGCCGGGGGCAACTCCTTGCCGGTTCGAGTCCGGCTCCGGGCACCACGGCACAGTTCACGAGAGTCCGCAACAGTCCGCAGATGATCACAAAAGCCCCTGAATACGGGGCTTTTTTGTTGCCTGCCGTCCATCAGAGTTCACAACGTACCGCTTGCAGCCGGGGGCATATGGGGGCAGTATTGGGGGCACAAGGGCGGATCGTCCGCCTCGAAATGACCTGATGCCCCCATGGCGGCGAACACCGGAAAACTCACTGCAGTAGCCATCAAAAACGCGAAAGCGGGAGACAAACCGCTGCGTCTTTTTGATGGTGGTGGGCTCTACTTGGAAGTGATGCCGACCGGCTCGCGCTACTGGCGAATGAAGTACCGGCACGACGGCAAAGAGAAGCGCCTGGCGTTCGGTGTGTTCCCCGAAGTGGCGCTAGCCGTGGCCCGCCAGAAGCGAGACGAGGCGCGCGCCGTCCTGAGGGATGGCATCGACCCATCCACCAAGCGCCAGACAGAGCGCCGCCTGTCCAAGCTCTCCAGCGCCACAGTGTTCGAGGCGATCGCCCAGGAATGGCTGCAGAAGCAGCGCCAGAAGCTGGCCCCGGTGACCTACGGCAAGGCGGAGTGGCTGCTGGGGATGGCCTCAAGCGAAGTAGGGCGCCGCCCGATCAGCGAGATCAGCGCCCCCGAAATGCTGGCGGTGCTGCGGAAGATCGAGGCGACTGGTCGGCATGAGACCGCCTACCGGGTGAAGCAGAAGGCCAGCCAGGTCTTCCGCTACGCCATCGCCACAGGCCGGGCGGAGCGCGACCCCACTGTCGACCTGCGTGGAGCCCTCTCGCCCGTTGTGAGCAAGCCGCGGGCCGCCCTGACGAACCCCAACGACGTAGCGGGGCTCCTGCGCGCGCTGTACGGCTACGAGGGCCAGCCGACGACTGCTGCAGCCCTCAAGCTCGGCCCGCTGCTATTCGCGCGCCCTGGCAACCTCAGGGCCATGGAATGGGCTGAGCTGGACCTGGACGCCGCGGAATGGCGCATCCCCGCGGGCAAGATGAAGATGCGGGAAGAGCACGTTGTGCCGCTGGCCCCGCAGGCGATCAGCATCCTGCAGGAGCTGCACCAGCTGACCGGCCGCAATCGGTACGTCTTCCCCAGCATCCGCACTCCCGATCGGTCGATGAGCGAAAACACGGTTAACGCCGCGCTGCGCCGCCTGGGATACGACAAGGACATGATGACCGGCCACGGCTTCCGAGCCTTGGCCAGCACGCGCCTCAACGAAATGGGCTGGGCGCCGGACGTGATTGAGCGCCAGCTGGCGCATGCCGAGCGGAACAAGGTCAGGGCGGTCTACAACCGAGCCCAATACATGGCCGAGCGCAAGAAGATGATGACGGCCTGGGCCGATTACCTCGACCAACTGCGTACTACTACCGGTAAGGTCGTCGCGTTCAAGCGACAGGCGGGGGCGTGATATGGCGGGTATCGGCCAGCAGCAGGTATCGGGGGTTGTTATTGGTCTAGTAGTTGCAGCTGTGGCGACCACAGCTGGGCTTCGAATCGGTGGCTATTTCGATAAGTGGTCGGGCTTCGTCTATCCAGATTCGCGCGTGATGTCGGTCAGCTTCCGGGTCGGGGATTACTCCAGCCTTGAGGATTGCCGAGGTGCGGCGCACGAAGCGCTTGCGGCTATTGACCGCAGGGACATGGGGACTTTTGAGTGCGGATTGAACTGCGACGATGGCGCCAAAACTGGCGAAGTCACGGTTTGCAAGGAGACTAAGCAGTAAGGGACTGGATGCCCCAAAAGCGGCGGGGCCAGGGGCGGCAACCCCTAACCCCGCCTTCCATAAACGTTCGTACGAGGAACGATCATGGCAACTAAAGATAGTAACAGCGGTAGTCCCGAGGTTTTGGGCGGTCCCGATCATCACGTTAAGCCTTCGTTGCTCGATCATCGAGTCGCGTGGGAAGAGTGCAGCCGGGAAGGTCTTTCAAACGCAGCCCAACGGCATTTGCTCAACTTGCGCGAGACTATTTCGGGTCTAGGGGCAATCCACCGCATCCTCTATTTGCAGTGGGATGCGACCCTCAATGATCGCGACGAGGATGAGCCAACCGACAGCAGCATTGTCCCGCCGTCCATCCACGGAAGTCTCTGGCACGCACAGAACGCGCTGCTAAGGTGCGTGGCCAGCATGGTCGAAGGTCTGCCGGAACTGATCGCTAACGGCACGATCTCCGCCAGTGCCGTCAGCCGTGTCCAATCCAGTGAGATGCCATCAGGGCACGCTCCTTGCAACCGCGAGGGGGGCTAGGCATGTCGAACATTGTCCGTTTCCCGGGTTGTGACTCCGCCAAAGCTGGCGATGCTAAGGACGGCCCCGCTGTTGAGGCCCTTGTAAGGGTCATGTCGGCCAGCTATCACTTCGGGTTGCTTATTGATTGTCGCGGGAAGCCTAGGCCGTCCCACTTTGACAGCAGAAAAACGCTTGCCGAGCTACTGGATGCGATATGGCGCGATTTCCCTCAAGGTCCGGAGCTTACAACCGAAGCGATCGACGCCGCGCTAGAGTCCCGCTACGGATCCTCGGACCTTCTGGCGCTTTCGGCGGCCGATTTAAAAGACGCCATTGCGTGGGCAAGGACATGGGGTGCCGTTGCCAAGAGCTTTGGCGGCTACTGCAAACAGTTGGATAAGGATGTCCTGTGCGAGGGTTTCCGTCAGAAGCAGCCCCGCAGAAATCGTTCCGCACCTCGCCGCGCCGCCGAGGAGAACTAGTCATGTCATCCAATGTCATTGAATTTCGTCGACGCCGCAGCGTGGAGCTGGAAGAGTTCTCGCAGGACTACATGAAAGCCTTGTTCAGTACGACGGAGGTGGGAATCGATCTACCTCGAGACACATCGTCCGCTGAGCATCTTGAGTTGATAAGGCGGCTATGGCGGCTTGGGGCCAAAGCTGGATTGCGCCACGATATGCCGCCCTACATCCGCTCTTATCTTTGCGCGCGATTCAATGTAGAGCGCATTGCAGATCTTCCGCATCATGAGCTTGAGAAGGCGGCCATGGCAGCGGAAAGACTCTATGAAAAAACCGTTGCACATCTTGCCGAGGGTTCGTTCGATCATCTTCCGGCGATTCGGCTCGGCCTGCGGGAAGTGGGCGAACTGATGGGAGCGGCAGGCCAGAAACTGGTCGATGCGCGGCTATGTGCGGAAGAGGGAGTAGCGTCTAAGGACGATATGAGCGCCGATGCTGCGCGACGAGCGTCCGAAAGGCTCGGGCTGATGATTGGCGAGATTAGGGAGTATCGGAGCGCTCGCGACGGCCTGCTCGGCGCAATCAATGCCGCGCTGGCCAGTGGCGAGAGTGCCGGCGCGTGGCAAACGGAGCTGAGGCCCAGCGTGCGACCGGGACGTAAGCCAGGTTGGCGAAAGCAGGTTCAGCGCGCCCATGGAGTGATTGCTGAATTCAAGAGTTGAAGAGCCTGTAGGTATCTAGCGCGAGGTCATATGAGCAAGCCAAAGAAGTTAAGGTCTTATCGCCCTAGGCACGATGGAATTTGGCTGAGGGGCTCTGTCGGCCGTGAATTTCTAGTGCAGGCTGAAATGGCCAAAAACATTGTTGCGCGAATCAGTTTGGACCGTGTGCGAATGCATCTTGGCTTGTCGTTAGATGCTAAGGCCCCCGAGCACCAGAGAGACGAGACTGAGATGCAACGGTTGCTGGACTTTTGCGTGCCTGTTAAGCGCGAAATAAAAGCATTGAAACATTCGTCGAAATACGCAGATTTTTGGGCGGAATTAAAGGCTAATACGCCGTTCGGTCCAAATGTGTATCGTGGTCGATTCTTAGATGCGTTTGTGCTGCACCTATATTTCTCGCAGACCGGAGAGAAAGGTTTGATGGTGCAGGGCGAATTTATACCCGCCGGACTTTGCTTTGACGCATTGGCGTTGACTTTCAGATTCCTGCCAAGGCGAGCAGTACGCGCTCGTCCGAGTGTTCACTCGGCAAAGCAGCTATCGGTCTTGGCAACGACTTTTGGCATTGAATGGAATGCGCGTTTAAATGGTGGTAACGCCTCTGTGGTGATGGATGCTTCGTACGTCGCAAAGCAAATGCAACACGCGGCCAAGGAGGTTAGAAAAGCTAATCGATCATCTCGAGACAGAGAGGTCTCGGACTACCTTTTAGAACGCGCCGAATGTTCGATCAGCACGTCAGTGGATGCTCAAAGGGCGAGAACACCAAAGTTGGTCCTGAAGCACCTGACCGCCTCTGACTTGGAGGCGGCACAACGACAGTGGCCAATCAAGCTTTCACTCAGTAGCGCGGAGGGCAAGGGCTACGACAAGCTAGTCAAGTTGCTTCGGGCACGGCTGGGGCGTAAGGCTCGCAAGTGCCTATTCCCAGTTAGCGCTATTTGGTGATTTCGGTTGTTGCCAACTAGCGCCAACTGGGAATCGAAACTGACCATCTTGCGTTGACCGGAATTGAGGTGAGTGCAATGCTCACTTCGCGCCTAGTCACTACATTCTTTTGTTTTGTAGGTCGTGGCGCTCGGTGTGGCGATCTTTGCCCCGCGGGCCTTCCAAAAATAGGAAGCCCCGCACAGTTGGCGCTGTACGGGGCTTTGAAAACCACTTGGCTAGAAGTGGGTCGGGCCGGGGCTCGACACGTGCAGCCTAACCCTATCGGCTCTCGCGTTCCAGTCCTGCCGTCCCTTAACGGGATGAGCTTTCAATGGTTAAAGTTCAAATGCTGCCCTCGGGGGCAGTACGGGACTCTTTTGGCGGAATTTCGCCAATCACGCTAACGCGTTGGGTAGGTCGTGGATTGCTGCCCGAACCCACGAAGATCAACGGGCGCAACTACTGGCCGGCTGAGGCAATACAGAGGCTGAAAGATGGCCAACCCGATGCGGACGGTGCCGAATGACGGCCGTCGAGAGCTTCGGCTACGCGCCCACTTATGCGCCCCTAGTGCCAGCCTGTAAGGCACACGGTATCGGGCGATCGCAAGCTTTTGAACTAGCTGCCTCTGGGCTCCTCTCGACCTTCCTGATCGGCAACCGCCGATTCGTCTACCTAGCGAGCTTGGAGAGCCTGCCTCAGCGCCTAGCGGCGCCACAGGACGCTCAGGACGGTGCCAAATGATCGGCGCTCTCAATGCGGTGGCAATCCGCGGTGTCATGCTAAACGTCCAGCACTACCGCCTTGTAGATCCAGTGCGCGGTATTGTCTTCGGCTCGTGTGGCCAGCCTTACAAGGCGAGCGGTAACGGCTACGTCCGCGTAAAGCATCGGCGTCGTCGTAATGGCTGCATGTACGCTCACCGGCTTATATGGGAGACCGCCAAAGGCCCCATACCAGCAGGGCACCACATCGATCACAAGAACGGGCGAAAGAGCGACAACCGGCTAAGCAACCTTGAGCCTGTTCTGCCGCGTGAGAATAGTCGACGAGCAATCCGGACAGGCCTGATGTCCACTGGCGAGCAGCGGTCGAACTCGAAGCTGACCGCTGTCCAGGTTTGCGAGATCAGGCGGACAAAGCGGACGGTTACAGGTGCCGAGTGGGCGCGTCGTCTCGGTGTGGATCGCTCTACGGTGAACGCAGTTCGTCGGCGCAGATCGTGGCGGCACATAGTTTGCCATCGTGATGGCGGGGCATCTGCTCGTGTGGACTGCAATGTGCCCATCACTCGTCGGCGTCGTAGGCGCAAGCCCCGATCGCCCGAATAACCCATAGCCAGATAGCGCCGGTATCGCGCTACATGCGCTCCAAATGAAAAGCCCCAAGCGTGCGAACACCTGGGGCTTTAGTAGACAGGCAATCGGTTAGGACTGCGGAGCCAGCATAGCGCTGGCTTCAGGAGAATTCAAATGGCTGCGGACGGGGCAGCGGGGGAGCTTTTGCACTCAAAAGAAGAAGGGACGATTGACGGCGCACCACCGTTTATCCCCCCGGGCGAGTATCGTCTCAAGTTTGAGACGTGGGCGACTGTAATGATGTTCGGCCGCTCGCCGAAGCTCGTTCTAACTTTCAAAGTCATCGATTTCGGCGCGCACTTCGAAACAAAGCTGAAGCGCTGGTACAACGTCCGCCGGCTAAAGGGAAAGGCGGGTAAGCGCGGTCAATTCTCAGCTGGCTGGTCTTCTGACGTGGTCCGTGAGTACGGGCGCTTAATCGGCCTTCCACAACGAACCGACCGAATTGCGATATCCGCCTACGGTGGAAGGGTGATCGTGGGCAAAGTCGGTACGGTCAACAAGGATCGAACCCAGCAAGCACTACCCACAGGACTCGAGTACAGCGTTATCCAAGCCCTTTTGAGGACAGAGCAATGACTCTTTCCTTAGACCTATACCTGGACCTGTACCTACACCTGTACCTACACCTACTAAAGAACCCCTGGGACGTAGGCCCAGCAAAGCTTTTCGAAGAACCCCATGGCAATGAAGAAAAGGTTCAAAAGGTCATTTGGGGCGATTTCAACCCAGTTCGGCGTTGCCAAGTAGATCGCCGTTCGTTCTGTCTACCTGTCTATCTACACCCGGCCGTGCACACCTCAAAGGTGCGTACGGCCGGGGGCAAAGAACTCGGCGCGGCGTCATATCTCGTTCGTATTGGGTGTGGCCATGAAGGTTAAGCCAGAGCCTACGAATGAATGGATGGTTCGTGTCTTTGGATCAGTGCGAGCGTGGGAGAAGAGCCGAACAAGATATCGCTTTGTCGCACGGTGCCGCCCTCGGAAAGAAGTGATCCACATAAGGCTGATTCCGGACAACTGCATGCGGCGTGGCGCCGGGGTAGCGGATGTTAGACACCGGCCGCGGGTGGTGTATCACTTCAACGGCGTGACCCGGGTGGCAGTGGGTAGGCGCGGCGAACATGCGCGATCGCTTGCAACGGAAATAGCCCTGAAATATCCGGGCTGCGAGTTGGCTACTGCGCCGTTTGACGGGCCTGACTTCCGAGAAGTGGGCGAGTACGTGGCAGGCTGGCGAAAGTCTGAGCACGCGGCGAAAGCGATGGGCATACGGAAATGTACATTTCTCGGCCTTGCGAAAGATCCTGCTGCAGTCGAGTACGCAGTCGCCATGGATGACGACTTCAGTCGCCGTTTGTGGGCTCAGGAGTCGGAGTTGCTACCGGATCCTCCACCAGCGCGAACCGCCATATGGAAAACACGGCGATCGGGGGAGTTGACCACGCGCGGCAAGCCAAAGCTGGAGAAGATCGGCGAGGAGTGCTGGTACGGGGGCGCGCAGTTGCATCGTTCGCCGCCTGTCGCGGGCCGCATCCAGCGGTGGCAGGAAAGCGATTTGATTGGCTTGCCTGTGCCGGGCGATTGGGGCACTAAGCTTTACGTCGACGATTGAATGAACATACGACAACAAATGCGGCGCAATCGGAACTGGAAGGCATGATTGCAGGCCCATAGGTTGAGAGCTTAGAAAATGGACAGCCAGCCCTCCCTGGCTGCTACACCCGCGCGTCCCGGGTGAAAAGGGCGCATCTATCACTGAATGCCTCATGCGGTCGCAATGCGTTCGCATGAGGTAGTGCTCCAATCCGCCCACATCGCGCGCGTGCCAACGCGTGGGCGACGCTGCTAGCAACATGCTAGCAACGGTTAAACCAATCGCCGCAACGGTTCCGAAACCGTTGAGCCCAATTGGTCGCGATGCGGCAGTCCGCAGAAGACCGCAAGAGTACGGGACGCATTTACCCCCGCAGAAACCCCTATAGCGTAGGCCCGGATCTAGCTCCCACAGCATGTCTAGCCTTCCGCGCTGCGCCGGAGCTTTATCGCGCAGCAATCCAAATTCCAAGCCGCCCCGTTGTGGGGTGCAACACCGCAAACCTGAGGACCCATCAATGCCTTTCTCCTGGCCACTTGCTTCGTAGCTAGCCCCCTCTCTGCTGCAGCCTGAAAACGAGCGCTCGTTCGCGGAGCGTCTTTACGATCGGCTCGCGCCCGATCAATCTGGCCTGCTCAACGACGCGCTCAAGCAGCTGCAGCCCGGCATGCCCAGTATTGGCCTACTCAATGAAGACGCCGAAGGCGCGAAAAAGCGCAAGCGCGCGGCGATCGGTCAGGCACTGATGCAGGCCGGTGCCGCTTCGTTCCAAGCGCCTGGCGGCATCGGTAACGCGATTGGGCAGAGCATCCAGACCGGTCTGGGAAGCCTGCGGCAAAGCAGCGCGGATAGTTTCAACCAGCAGTTGGCCGCGGCGCGCCTTGCGCAGAACTTTGCGCCTACATCCGACATGCGGAACTTTTCCGAGCTTACCCGCGGTCTAGATCCCGCCGATAAGCAGCGGGCGGCTCGAATCCGCCTCGGGCTTGATGGACGGGCGTCGAGTGCCGGCTACGGCTTCGATGAAATCGTGGGGCCTGACGGCGTGCGTCGCCAAGTTCGCAACAGTCCGCGCGACGGCTCGATGGAAATTCTGGTTCAAGGACAATGGGCGCCTTTAGGCGGGCCTGCGGGGATTGCGCCCGGTGCCGGTAATCCAGGCGCCCAGCCGCAGCAACAGCCGGGCGTTGGGGGCAACCCATAGATTGATGCCATTTTGTCGAAGGCGAACCAGATGGCCCAAGGCGGAATTGACCCATCTCAGATTGATAAGTGGCTCCAAGGCGAGCTAGAGCGCGCAGGGGTTTCTTCCGGCTGGCAAGGCGACCCACAACAGGGTCAGATGCAACAGGCCGCAGAGCAACCGCAATCGCCATTTGGCTTGACGGCCTCGGCGCCGTAGGGGCAGTCGCCGCCCTCGATCGGCCTGATGAATATGCCCGCTGGGCCTTCCAACCCCGCCGCGATGGCAGAGGGGCGATCGGTGGAGCAAGAGGCGTACCTCAAGCAGATGGCAGAGGAGCAAGCCAAGCTTGACGCGTACCGCGCGGGGACCGCGGATGTAGTCGACCGCGAGACACGAACCGTCAGTGCAGTGGACCGCGCTAAGCGCCAGGTCGAAGCCTATGCGAGCTTGCCCTAGACGTTGGCGACTGCAGATCAAACCCTGTCGGTGATCGACCAAGCCTTAAACCATCCCGGGCTCGCGACCCTTACCGGCTTGAGTGGCCGAATCGATCCGCGGGCGATGATCCCGGGCACCGATGCAGCAGACGCTCGCGCGTTGCTTGAGCAGATCCAGGGCGCGACCTTCCTGCAGGCATTCAACACGCTGCGTGGCGGTGGTCAGATCACTGAGGTGGAAGGCAAGAAGGCCGAGAACGCAATCGCTCGACTCTCCACCGCCCAAAGCGATAGCGCAATTCGGAAATCTTTGGGAGAGCTTCGGACCATCATCGAGAACGCAAAGGCGCAAGCGGTCAGCAAGGTGTCAGGTGGGGGCGGTGGCGCTGTCGGCGCTGGTGGCCCTGAGATGCGCGCACGTAATCCTCAGACGGGCGAGGTTCGGGTGCTCCGCAACGGCATGTGGGTGAAAGAATGAGTAAGATCCCGCCGCCCCCACCGGGCTTCGTTATCGATGACGAGGCCGCAAATCATCAGCCCAACCTGCCGGCATTGCCACCCGGGTTTGAGCTAGTTAAAGCCGACTCGGAAAGTCCTTGGCAGGATGTAGCCGTAACGGCATCGACTACGGCTGGATAGCCAAAGCCGCGGACAACTGCCCAAAATCTGGCGCGCAGTGTCGGTGGCCTTGGCTTGCGCAATGTGGTCGAAGGCGCCGCCGATCTGGCAGGCATCTTTTACGACCCTATCGCTGACGCAGTGAACTGGGCGGGTGAGAAAGGTCCGACGCTGAGTGGCTTGGTCACTGGGCAGCGCGAGCGCTACTTCCCGCGCCAGGCACGCGCCCGCGAGATCTCCGACATGGCCCTCAACGCCATGGGCGTGCCCAAGCCCGAAACCGCTGAAGAACGCGTTGCAGGCGACATGGGACGTGCGTTGACCGGCACCGCGTTGACGATGGGTGTCGGTGGGTTGTTGAGCGCGGGTCGTGCAGCTACGGCTGCGCCTGGGCTCAAGTCGGGCATGGCCAGCTTCCTGCTAGGCAATCCAGCGCTGCAGGTGGCCAGTACGGTCACAGGCTCAGGTGCAGCCGGTGTGGCGAGGGAAATGGGGGCGTCCCCTGGCATGCAGGCAGGTATTGGTTTCGCCGGGGCACTGCTGCCGGGTGTGGCTAGTGCTGGCTCCGCCATGACCCTGCGCGGCGCAGCACGTGGCGGCGAGCAAGGAAGGCAGCGCATGGTCAACAATATCGAGGCGTTTGACGCCGCGGGCACGGTCCCGACGCTCAGCTAGGCGACGCAATCGCCTGCAACTCGTCGGATTGAGACGGGGCTATCCAAATTCCCCGGTGGCGCGAGTGTGATCGCGGATAGGGTGGCCGAGCAGAACGCTCAGATTGGCAACGCAGTGGATTCGATCGCTTCACGGCTAGCGCCTCGCAGCGATGCCACGTCAGCCGGGCGCGCGATCACGAAAGGGGTTTAGGGGCCAGGCGGCTTCGTTGAGAAGGCCAAGGCGACATAGAGCCAGCTTTACAAAGCTCTGGATGAAGTGATGCCGAAGGGCCGGCGTGTTGCGGTGGACAATACGCAGCGCGCGCTGACGGCGTTGACCGAGCCGGTGCAGGGAGCACCCAGCCTCACGCCTCTTTTCCAGAACCCGCGGATACAGGCGATCGCGAAAGCTTTCACGCAGGACGCGAGCAGCCCAAGCGCGATTCCCGGCCGCCCTGCATCAACGTCGTTGTCTTATGAGGCCCTGAGCAAGCTGCGGACGACAGTGGGCCGAGAGCTGGAAGACGCAACGCTGGTTTCAGACGTCCCGCGCAGTCGTTGGAAAACTCTGTACGGCGCGCTGTCGGAAGACATGCGAGAAGCGGCTAAGGCGACGGGGCCGGAAGCTCAGAGGGCGTGGTCCAGGGCAAATACGTACACGCGCGCCATGATGGACCGGCTGGATTCGATTGAGCACGTTGTGCAGAAAGCCGGCGGTCCGGAAAAGGTGTTCGAGGCGGCGATATCGGGAACGAAAGAGGGCGCAACTACGCTCCGGGCGGTTGTTCGATCGGTTCCAGAAGATGCGCGCAAGCAGTTGTCGGCCGCGATGCTTAAAAGGATGGCTCGATCGGTCGCCAGTCAGCAGAACGACACGAGCGATGCCTTCAGCGTTCAGACGTTCCTGACCAACTGGAACAAGCTTAGCCCCGAGGCGAAGTCGACCCTGTTCAATAGCTACAGCGGCTCGTTCCGCATGGACATGGACAAGATCGCCAAAGTCGCGGCGAACTTACGAGAAGGTGCGCAGGTTTACGCGAACCCGTCAGGTACTGCCAGAGCCGGCGCGCAAACGGGCGGGTGGATTTCGCTTGGTGGCGGCGCTGTTACGGCGTTAGCGACTGGCAACATGGGGCCACTAGCAACTGTCTTGGGATTGATGGGTGGTGCGCGAGGGATGTCCAGCTTCATGACGAACCCCGCCGCGGTCAGGTGGCTTGCCAAGAGTACTGCTCTGCCTAAGAGCGCACTTGCGGCTCAAATCCCGGTGCTGCGATCAATCGGCGAGAAGGAAGACGACGAGGACATCGTGCAAATGGCAGATGAGCTTGAGGCCAGGCTGGCGCGGTGAGGGAGGGCGGGTTGCCGAACTGGTGGCCCGCCTTGCCCGGATGAGTCACACCAATTAACGCCGCTAAGGCGGCAACATACAGAGCGAGACAAGCAATGAGCAGCGGCGGCGGCAAGAATACGACTACGACCCAATAGACGAGCGCACCACCGTGGTCGATCCCTTATTTCCAGACGGCACTACAGCGCGGTAGTGATATCTCAAATCAGCCATACCAGCCCTACGGCGGCCCGCGGATCGCTGATTTCTCGGATGACCAGTACGCCGGCTTCGACATGGTGCGCAACCAGGCCAATAACGACGGCCTGACGGGTATTGGCATCGATCACGCCTATTCAGCCCTCAACGGCCAGCAGAAGTTCGATCCGCAACGGAATAAGTACGCGGGCCAGAACCCGTACCTTGAGCAGATGATCGGCGATGCACAGGGCGACGTAACGAAGTCGTACCAGAACAGCACGCTCCCGAACATGCTTGGCCAGTTCAATGCGGGCGGTGCATTTGGTGGCACCGCGATGCAGCAGGCCCTGTCCCAGTCCAATCAGGACCTGGCCGGGCAGCTGGGGCGCGTCTCGACGAACCTGCGGAACACGGACTATGACCGCCAGGCCAGCCTTGAAGACTCCTACCTTGCGCGGCAGCAGTCGGCGTGGGGCCAGGACATGCAGAACCGTAATACGGCGCTGGGTGCGATTCCGGGACTGAATGAGCAGGTGTACGGCAATGCTCGCGCCCTGATGAACGTCGGGCAGTAGCGGCAGGGCCTGCTGCAGAACGCGCTGGACATGGGCTATGACGAGTACCGCGATGCTCGAGACTGGGACGTTAACCGCCTCAGTGCGCTGACGAATGCCTTGGGATCCATCAACGGCGGCACTGTGCAGCAGTCTGGTGCTAACCCTAACTACCGCAGCGCAGGGCAGAACGCCTACTCGACGGCGCTGTCCCTAGCCGGTGCATGGATGAGTTCATCCCGCGAGCTGAAGGACACCCACGGCCCCGCTGATCCCGACGCCATGCTCAAGGCCGTCCGCGGCTGGAACCTCGACCACTGGAGCTACAAGGGCGAGGACACGCCGCACATCGGCACCTATGCCGAGGACTTCAACAAGTCGCTGGGCTTGCCTGATAAGCCGGTGATCGAGTTCCCCGATATGTTCGGTGCGCTCACGGGCGCGATCCAGTCTTTGGACAAGAAGGTCCAGGCGATCGGCGGCAAGGAGAAGGGGCAGGGCAGCGGGCAGAACTGGTTTGGCGAGACGGGCAAGCCCAGGAAGGTGGCCTAATGGGCTGGTTTAGCAGGTTGCTTGGCCGCGCCCAATTGCATGCGCCGCCGGCCAGCGAGGAGCGCGAGGACGTGCCGCAATGGGCCGTGCAGTGGCTGGTAAGCCTTTCGGAGATACAGGCCCACCAAAGCGATGTTTCCGCGCATGACGCCGCCTGTCACGACGAATTCCGCCGATCGGCCGAGATCGACATAGGTGAGATCGCTAAGGCAATCGTGAACCTGCAGAACCGGGTTGGGGTGCTTGAGGCTTCGCTGAATGAGCCGGCCCAAGCGCTTGAAGCTGCGAAGAAGCACACGCTTCACTGACTCGATCTGTGGGGTACTTCCAAGACTGGACTAATAAAGGCGAACAGAAATGGCAGAGGGCACAGAAGGCAACCCCCGCGGCAGGGTTGCAAACTTCTTCTTCAAGGGCGTCGACCGCGTGTTCCCCGGACAGAACTACAACCCGTAGACGGGCTAGGTCTCGCTCAACGGCCGTCAGATCGCTGGGGGCATCGCGTCGATCGGTGCGGGTCTTCTAGGCGGTCCGCTGGCCGGTCAGATCGTCAAGCTAGCGACGAACAAGTACGAGGACCGCCTGCTTCGACAGCAGCAGGGGCAAGCGCTTCCCCTGCAGGCGATGATCGGGCAGGGCCAAGTCTAGGGACAGCCGTACCAGGGCATGCCGGCGCCCACCTCGGGGCCGCAGCAGGGGTGGTTTCAGCAGATGCAGCAGGCCGCCCAGGCGGCCCAGCGCCAGGCCGTGCCGCAGCTTCAGCCGATGCCCCAAGCTCTGCCCAACCTCGGCACGCCCAACCTGTTCGCAGGCGGCAGCCTCGGCGGCTGGGCAAGCGGCCCTGGCGCTCAATCGGGCCGCCAAAGCGCGATGCCAGGCATTCAAGGCGGCCGCATCGCCAACACCAGCATCTTCGACATTCATCGTCGCTGGTCGGGCAGGTAAGGGGCGACTGAGAACAGGGCGGATCAGTACCGGTTGCCTTGTACACCTTTTTCTGAGGGGGGGGGGGCGTCACCTTGCGCTGCAGCTCGTGCTCGTTCACCGCGACCTTTCAACTTGCTTGGCGAACTCGGCGTCCCCTGTGGGAATCTGTCGTGCGGTCCAGTCCTCGATCGCCTCACCGATCTTAGCCTTCGCGGTATCGCCCGGCCTGCGGAACTTGGCGCGGGAAGCCGTTGGCATCTTCCGGACCCACTCGTCTCCTATTTGCTTCCAGTGCTCGCGGACGTAAGCGGGGACAGTCAGGATCGCCGCGAATTCTTGCGATACTGAGGGGGACCATCCCGGAATTGCACTTCTTCGGACCTTCCTGATCGTCGTCATGGGGCTATTTGACAGCACGGGCTAGCTATTGGAGCCTTTGACGAACGCCCCATTGCCAGGATGTCCGGTATGCCGCTGCTTCAGCGTTTTTACGTTAAAGCCAGGTCCAAACGTCCGTAAACGTCCACTGACTGTTGTTGTGAAGTGCTCGCCAAAGTTGCGATATCCAACTAACCAGGATGGTTGATTAGTGGCTCCTCCCGCCTCACTATACGAACTCAGGGAAGTAGAGGCGATTGTCAAGAGCGGCGAAGTCGTCTTCACATCTAAGGCGACTAAAGAGTACCTGCTCCTTCAGTTCGACCGAAAGAAAGCTCTGGACTGTATTCGCACGTTGGATGAAAGCGAATTTCACGAAACAGTTGTGTACGAGACGAAGCCCGACGTTCTAACGGAGTGGGACGTGTATCTGGCGAAGCGAAGATGCCCAAAATCGGGACTGAGGGAGCTTTATATAAAGCTCCGTATCAGCATTTCGGACGGCTCCCTTATCGTCCATTCCTTCCATGTCTCCGACATCATCAAACGATGAATATTTGCCCGATATGTAGCGTGGGCGTGCTCGAAGAGCGCTCAAAGCAACTTAAATTCCCATTTGGCAGCCAAGAGCTGTCGATAGAGGAGTTCGAGTACTCAGTGTGCGCTGAGTGCGGAGAGGAGCTTGTACTTGTCCCGCAAGCGAAACGAAATGAAGTTAGATTCGCTGACGCGAAAAAGCGCTCAACTGGCCTTGGGTTGTTGTCATGTGCTGAGATAAAAGACTTCCGAGATCGCTGGCAACTCACTCAACATGATGCTGCGAAAGCGTTCGGTGGCGGAAAAAATGCCTTCTCCAAATACGAACGCGGAGAGGTCATTCAGACTCAAGCGATGGACGAGTTGATTCGAATGGCGGATGAGATCCAAGAGGTCCGTGAGCGACTTACGAGACGGTCTGGCGTGGTTTTCACTGCAAAAGCTCCAGCCAGCCCGCAGAACGCTATGACTGAGTGGGTGACAGGAAGGTTGAAAAAAGATTCCGAGATAGTTCGGTCAAACATTTGCCGTCATGTTTATCCGTTGTCTCATCTCCTCGCGATTGGAGCGATTTTTCAGCCGGGCCCGTCTGCTACAGAGAAGCCTTCTGAGGAGGGCCGCGATCAGACTGAGGGCCCGCTCTGGAAGACGTCTGAGAAGGGGTTCGCCCGTGTCCTCCACTGAGAAGTATGAGGGGGCGAGTTCTGACCTTCAGGGCCTCGCAAAGAGTTTGTCGATTGGCGACATCTGTTTATGGGAGTCAACGTTTACGCGAGAGGCTGATTATCTGCCCGGTTTGCACCAAGGCAGGATGACACCTCAGTCATTTCGAAAGATCGCACTTCAAGAGCTTCTCTTGAAGGCTGAAGGCGAAGATCCGTTACGAGTCTTACGGGCATTAGTCACATACGGCATTAGGTCGACTGTTCCGTCTGACGATGATTCTGACGAGCCGTTGGTTTTGCATGGCCTTGTAGCCACGTTCGCTGTAGATTTCGTCATAGAGTCGCCGAAACTGCCTGACCTTAGTCAGCTTCCAGATGAGTTTATGGAAAAGAGCCTGCCTCTCATTTCATGGCCCTTCTGGCGTCAGCACGTGTACGACACCTTCAAAAAGGCGTCTCTTCCCCCGCCGATTATTCCTTTGCTTGGAGTATTTGAGGACGATGCTGATGAGGGTGATGCTGATGAATGATTATTTTTTGCAGTGACGTTTCAATTTGATGGCCTGACATGCTATGGGCGCCCCGCCGAACTTTTATTCATTTCTAGAATCAGATGCGGGATAATCAGCTACTGGAACAGTCGTTGCTTGAGAAAGATGACTGCGCTCAATTGCTGCTCGGCCTGTGACGATAGTCGCGTCTGAAGGAATGAAGCCCGAGCCGCGCACGCTGTCAGTGACACGCATGAACTCGACTTCGACCTTGGCAGAGTTGATGAGCACTTGTGCGACGTTCGCTATCGCGATTGCCCGATCGATCTCCATCGGATTGTCTGGATCAGCTAGAGCCTCGATCACCGCGAACAAGTGATTGCGTAGGTCCTCGATCTTGTTCTTCATCGCTGCTCCGTGATCTTCTTTTTAAGCCTCGACAGACCTCGTATAGCCTGCCTCAGCTCTTTCGGGTAAGACTGGTAAATCGCACCGGCAATACGATTCCGCTCTGCCTGGGTTACCAGTGCAAGATTTGCGAGAGCTAGGTTCGTTTTGTTTCCGTCCCTAAAGATGATGCAATGTCCTTTTGGGATCGGCCCGTTTGCTTGCTCCCAAACAATGCGGTGTACATATCTCCAATCGACCCAGCGATCCCCGGTGCTGCTAACTTTTCGCAACAGGCAATTTTTTCTCATAACTTCAGTGCCTACTGCGAGCGGTGGATTAGGGTTTTTTTCCTTTGGTGTCTTTTGCCCTGCCCGGAATCTACCTGATAAAGCGCTTGCGAAGTAGGCGGGCGTCTTTCGGATATCCAGTTGCCTCGCCTTCTGACGTGTGGCGTGGAATGGACGTCCGATCCGTCTGCACACCTCTCGGGTGTCTACGTGCGGATACAACTCGTGCAACAGCGCGATCTCTGATGCAGTCCAAGATGATGTCTGATTAGTCATGGTCAGGCTCTGCGCGTTCCGGTGAGCGTGACAGCTCATGTCATCAACTTCTTGGAGCGCGGTCACCCAATCTTCCAGTTTTGATCTTCGCTGCATAGGGCGTTATGACCGTATGCGTGGCACGCCGAAGGCGCGAAAAAAGCGTCACAGCACAATCAGCTGCTGCGGTCAGCGGAGTCGTCAGGCGCAACTTGCTTCATTGCGTTCAAATTCGGACGCGTCTGATTCCGTTCCCTGCGCGGAGCGGCATGCTGTGCCAGCTGGCGGCGCGGACCCGCAAGGGTAGTCCCACCGTGCGATAGGGATGCCCGGGACGGCACCCCGCCAGCACTGAACGATTCACCGGTCGCGACGGCCGGTCGCAGCCTGTGAGAATTCCGGGCCTACCATGCCGCGCATGGATCCCGCGCTGCACAACCCGCTGCCCGATCGCTTCGAATGGGCCAACTCGGCCCATACCGACTTCAAGGACGCACACATCATCGTGCTCGAGCGCGAGGTCTGGGTGGCGGTAGCGCTTCCGCGCAAGCGCGCCGAGGGCTGGGAAGTCTGCACCGGCGTCTACCGGCGCCATTTCGGCGTTGGCCGGTGGGTGAACATGCGCGACGAGACAGAGGCGGTTCGGTGGATGGCTGGGTGGGTGACAAAGTATTCCGGCCGGATTGTGTCCGAAGCGCCCAAGGCCAGGCGACGTCCGGTCGCACCGCACTCCATGCTCGATCGATTCAAGCACGGTCGTTAGAACTCGGCTAAGGCCGCGGTTAGTGCGACACAGTAGATACGCCTTGATGAGCGCTTTTTCACCTGGGCTCTACGACGATCTTCCAAAGCTAATGGCATGGACGATCACTGGCTGCCGCGACTGCCAGCGGGGTACAAATGGGCAGCAATGAAGCTAGCTGATGGCCGAACCGTCATAGAGGTCAGGTTTGAAGACCGCGAGCTCGTCGCCTATGCCTTCCAACCCAAGCGGCGTCGCTGCTGGTATTTAGGCGGTGATCGCCTTGGCCACACGCCATTCGGCGAGGGCCTGCGCCCGCAGTGCGCGACCATGGCTGAAGCATGCGACCGGCTCGCGGAATCGGCGAAAGAACACCTTCGGTTCGTTAGACTGCCATGACGGGTGCTCCCCGAGCTATCAATCGGTCGGGTGGGTGTCGAGCACCCGCTGCAGCACATTGCCGAAGTCCATACTTGAGCCACGCACGGGCGCCGACCAGAGCGACGGCCTCGGCAACGTAATTTGCGATCTGCGACGATGAGATGTACTCGCCGAGAGGAACCGACTGTGGCAACTGGAAAGGACGCAGCCAAGCTGGCTGAATTGATTCTGGCGCTGCGAGAGAAGCACGGGGCAGATGTCGTAGATCTTGCCCTGTGGGCGACCCCCAGAGTGCCCGATGCGATCATGCTGGGCAGGCATGAGGTGGTGATCTCAGGCGTCCATCCGCGACAGGTCGATCGCCTAATTGCCTGCCTCAACGACCTGAATTTTGCTGCGGAAGAAGCTCCGACAGAACCCAGCGGAATGTCAGGCGGGCCTGGGAAAGGTTTGACGAGAGTTGTCGTTCGGTGGTGACCATCTAAAGCGGTGAGAGGCGGCCTAAACGCTATTGATGAGTGCTGAGTCGATCCGGTTCCCCGGGCGGCACCATCGGGCTTGCATCCCGGCTTCGACTCCCAAAATATACGCGGTCGCCCACCGACGGTTCAGGCTCCATGTGCCTAGTTCTTGAAGCTTAAGTGGGCAAAGTCATCGAGTTCTCGGTAGGGTCGACCGACCTTCCAAGCCGGTGTTCCCAGATGCGATTCCTGCCCGGAAGTCACATTAAAATCAATAGCTTAGCCGTGCGCCGGCTCGCACTAACTGTATTTTCCTGAACATTGTCCTAAAAAACCAAGCGTTCGCGTTTCACGTTGTGTGACTTGAGGCGGATAGTATCGATCAGGTCAAACGCGGTATGGTCAGCGCCGCGGATACAGTTCATCAGCGTGGCTATGTAGCCCTCATTCCAGGAACGGTGCAACTTGGCTTTAAAGCCGGTGCCAGCCACAAATTTCAAAGACCTCGCCAACGCAGCGTTTGATGCGATTTTGGCGCGGCCAAACGATTTGGACCTTAGCCGGTTACGCCGACAGGCTAGGGATTTGGCGAATGCGGATAAGGGCGAATCCCTTCAGGTTTGTGCGATCTTGGAGGCTGCAGTAGGCAAATATGCTGAAGCCGACGCTCTATTCGAGCGCGCAATTGCATCATCTGAGAACAAACTCGACACGCTTGGACTCCATCTGGCGGTGCTCGATGCAACAGACCAAGGCTTCAAGATCAAGTCTTTGTTTGATGCCAATTATCCGAACCTTCGGAATAATCCCAGTATGCTGAAGCGTGTGCAAAACGTGCTTTCGGCATCGGGCTGGATAACTTCCGCGCGTGAACTCGATGAAGACTTGAACCGCCTTGGGCATCCAACACAGACTCCACTTACTTCGTTTTTCGAGTCTTTGCGGTGGAAGGACTTCAACGAGAGTCAAGTTGCTGAGCCAGTTGTGTTCGCTCGGCAGTACCTAAGAGATCGTGGTTCGGCGGCCCTTGTAGTGGGTGTGGAGGAAATCCCCGAGTCCGATTTCAGCATGAGCTTGCTCTACTCTCTTGAATGCCCGAACTCGGTTGAAAGCGCGTCAGATCTGGAGTGGGATCTGTATATGGCTATGGCTGAAAAATCTTTTGATGGGTTAGCCAATGGATTGTTGTCGATCATCGTAGTTGGCGAGGCGAAGGTCGTGACAAACGGGAAAATCGTCTTCGGCGAAGAGGCACCGGATGCCCATTGAACCAAGGGAGCTTTGTGAGTTCGCTACACAATGGTCAGAGAGTAAATGCGATGAGGCGCATTTGCGAGCATCAATCAGTCGGGCTTATTACGCGATTTTTCATGCGTATTTGCCCATAGCTGAGTATTTGCCTGGTACAGCCAGGGAGCGTAAGGATGCGTCTCATATCACGCATGAAGAACTGATCGGGCGGCTTTTTGAATGGCAGGTTACAGGGCTCCATGCCCGGCTCAATTCGCTAAAGCGTCGGGTATATGCCGTTGCGGTCGCTGCCGAAGCTAGTCGCAAGGCGAGAGTTAAAGCGGACTATAAGTTGGAGATGGAAATTGAGCCGATGGAGGCCCGATCGCAAGCAGGACGCGCACGAAATTTGCTTAGAGAAGCAATTGTAATAAAGAACGAAATGGAGCGAGTTGCTTAGTGTAGTCTGATTTCCTGTGCCCGCTGTTGGCTCAACATTGGGCATTTGGTGATCCTACTGCTTAAGCATGCTTTCACTTAGACCAGACTGGCTTGCTTGTCGCCCTTTTTGAGTCGGTGATGCCCTGTTGCTTGAGTCCACTCCATGCGAACCGCTGAGGGCCGGCTTGGTAGTGCATAGGAGCGGCCGGTGCGAACATCGACCAGCGGTGCAGCGGCATTACGTGGCGCCAGACTGGAAGCGCTGGCTGAAACGGTCGGGGCGCACCAAGTGCGCAGATTGATCGATGCCGTTTGCTTGCAATGCGCGCGGCGCAGCCACCTGAACCTGCGTTTGGTTAGATGCTTATAAGCAGGGCGAGAAGAAATGCTATGTTTCTAGCTGCTGCTAGTGCCTTGCATCGGAGCGCACTTGGGGGCATTTATGGGGGCATGTTGACCGATTGTTCTTGATTAATATCAAAATAATCAAGTAGATAGGTGGTTTATGCGGAGCCGGCTCCGGCACCACGCATTCGTTCTCGATGCAGCTACAGTTCGCGTGACCCACAAAAGCCCCTGGCCGGGGCTTTTTTGTTGCCCGCGTTCGTTGACGTTCGTACCTGACCGCTTATTGCCAAATGGGCGTGCGGAGCCAAAGTTCTGGGCGTGAGGGCGCGACGCATCGCTCTGAATCGACCTGACGCCCCATGGGCTGCGAATACCGGAAAACTCGCCGCGAGAGTTGGCAAGAACGCGAAAGCGGGAGACATGCCGCTTGGTTTTTCGATGGTGGCGGCAGTCTTCGAAGCGATGTCGATTGGCTCGCGCTAACGGCAATGAAGCACCCGCGGCGGCGAAGAGACGGGCTTGGCCTTCGGAGCGTTCCAGATACTGAGGCCGTCTCCTCTATGCGGATCACACAGACGCCGTTGCGTCTCAGGCAGCGATGTGTTTCTCGGGCAGCGAGTGCCGCGGCAAATCGATGGTGAAAATGCAGCCCGAGCCCGGCTTGTTGCGGGCGCTGAGCGTTCCGCTGTTGGCTTCGACGCTGCGCCGTGCGATGGACAGCCCCAATCCCAGTCCGCTGCGATTGTCGGAGCCTTGGGTAAACGGAACGAACATTTCCTCGGCCAATCCGGGCGGCAGTCCGCCGCAGTGATCCTGCACGTCGATCAAGATGCGGTCCGCCAACGCATAAGCGTTGAGGATCACTTCGCTGCGCGGATGAGTGAACTTGAAGGCGTTCTGCAGCAGGTTGCCCGCGGCGGACAACAGCAAATCGCGATCCACGTCCACCGCCAGCAGCGGATCCACGTCCGATACCGTCAGCGTGCATCCGGAAACCTGCGCTTCCAACGATGCGGACAGCTTGAGTTCGGCGATGAAGTCGGCCAGTGAGAACAGACGGTGCTGAATCGGCATGCCGGCCTGCATGCGTACCTCGGCCAATGAACGGTCGATCAGGTTGCCCAGGCCCAGCAGCGCGCGATCGAGTACCCCGCCGGTCGCGCCGGACAGACCGACGTTGCCTTCCTTGATGATCGAAAGCGCGAGCGTCGCGGTGCAAAGTTGATTGCGCAGCTCATGGGCGAAAAATCCCAGCCGCTCGTTCAAGTGCATCGCCTGCTTGTCGGCGACGACGAAATCGCGCTGGTAGCCGAACTCGGTGACCGCGCTGGCAATGGCGTTGTCCAGGCAACGATTGAGGGTTCTGAATTCATCCACCTCGATGGCCTGGCCGCGCTCGACCGCCAGATCCGAAATGGCCTGGCACAGATCGCCGTAGTCATGCACCACCTGCTCAGCGGTGAAGCCGTGCAACTGCAGTTCGCGACCGTGCTGGGTGGCGGATTCGCCGATCTCGGAAAGATTGGGCTTGCCGCCGCCCGAGGGCCCGGAGACCTGTCGGCTCTGCATCGGCGTCGCGCTCGTCTCCACGATCAAGGTCTTGATCAATTGATCGAGAAACTTGCTGATCCCGTGCGCGAGTTCGTCCTCGTTGGCGCCCGGCGCGCCGCGCTGGGCCACCTTCTCGCGACAGCGAGCGATCAGCTCGGCTCGGTTCGCCGTGAGAAATTGATGCATCATCAACGCACCATACGCTATTGACGGCGGCACCCGGTGTGGCCGGCACTTGTGCCTGGCCCGGTGGAAGGTTCGGTACAGGCCGGATGGGCCGCCTTCGGCTGGCACAGCGTGTTTCTATCCGGGGAGTGCGTGAGCAGTTGTGCAGATGCAGGGATTTATAGCGATATAAATCAATGGCATGGATGTTGGGTGCAGGGCGGTCGTCACGGAGAGGCGCATCGCTCAGCCCGCGTCTGAGGTCGCGTGAGCCCGACAGGGGCGGCGAGACTCGGGTGACGATCCGCGTCTCATACCCTGCGGACCGGCGCGACATTCGGCGCCGAGCGCCCACGCCCTAGGGCACCCCCCAGTTGTTTCGGCGTGGCACGGGGTTAGAGTCCAAACGATCTTGCATGCTGCGGAGTCTGGGGCCATGGGCATCTCTCCCGTCAACGACGCCGGTGCGGCCCGCTATTGGCAGCCACCGCCGCCGCCGACCACCGCCACGCCGGCGCAACCGCCGACCGGGCCGCTGCCGGGGCCGTATCGGCTCGAGCCGTCCTATCACCCGCAGTTCCCGGCCCCGAGCGCGCCGCCGCAGAGCCAGGGTGGTCCGTATGCCTTGCCGCCCGGCAGCACGCTGGCGCAAACCGTCGGCGGGACCCAGGCGCAGCCCTTCGACGTGACCATGTCGCAGCTGGCGACCGCGGTGTACGGCACGCGCGGCGATCCGCCGCCGGGCTGGAACGCGGTGAGCGATCAGGACCTCACTGCGCGCGGCATCCAGGACCCGCAGGCCTGGCGCTTGCAGTTCCTCGGCGCCAACGACGCGGTCGCGACCAATTCGCAGGAATACCGCGCCGAAATCTATCAAGACGGCGCCGGCAACTTCGTTCTGTCCTATCGCGGCACCGCCGAGGGCGCGGACGACTGGATGAACAACTTCGAGCAGGGCACCGGTTTCAAGACCGACCCCGCGGACAAGTTCAGCGAGACCGCGGTCAACACCGCGACCGAATTCGCGGCGGTGTTCGGCGAGCCCGGCGCCGATGGCGCGTCGAGCAATCTGGCGATCACCGGGCATTCGCAGGGCGGCGGCCTGGCCACCGTCGGCTCGCTGGCCACCGGCATTCCGGCGGTGACGTTCGATGCCTCGGGCATCCATCCCAATACGCTGGAGCGCATGGGTTTCGCCGATCCGCAAACGGCGCGCGACATCGCCGAGGGCGGGCAAATCCGCGCTTATTCGCTCGATTCCGATCTGCTGACCCAGACCCAGGAGGGCGGCCCGCTCGGCCTGCTCGCGCCCGATGCGCTGGGCACCAGCATCGTGGTCGAGCCCGGTCCGATCAGCGAGCACACCTTGTTGGCGCGCGCCAGCGCGGTCGAGTTTCCGAATCTGCCGCCGGCCGCGCTGGCGGCCTTGAACGCCGTCGGCGAAGCCGCCCGCCACAGCCCGGTGCCGTTTATCAACGGCGTCGGCGATCTGGCCTACAGCGCCTTGAGCCACAACCCCAACGTGCTGACCTCGGCGATGATCGAGCAACAGCCGTGGCAGGCGGGTTACGAAAATCCGTCCGACTTCGGCAAGGACCTGCAGAACCTGGTGCCCGATCCGCTCAAGGACGATTTCGCGATCAACACCCACGATCTGATTGCCGACGTCGGCGACGTGATCGATACCGACTTCAAGAACGGCGACTACCTGCAAGGCGGCTTCAGCATCGTCGGCGACCTGGGCGAGGGCGCGTGGAATTCGTTCGGCGATACCGCCAACCGCACCACCGAGGTGTTGGCGCAGACGGTCGACGACAACGTCGGCGGTCCGCTCGGCGATCTGCTGTCCGGCGCTATTTCCGGCAGCGGCGATCTCGCTCAGGCCGGTTCCGATATCGCCGGACAGGGCGTGGAAATCCTGGCCGACGGCGCCGGTGCCGTCGTGCAGACCGGCTCTGACGTCGTCGGCTGGCTGACCGGGCGTTGATCCCGGCGTTCGCGCGCATCGCAACGCTTCGTCGCGATCCCGGCGCCGCGGCGATGCTGCGGCGCGCGGGTATGCGCTATCGTGCGGCTGTTCTTATCGGCCTTTGGGTCATCGGTCTTCCAGCATGCACACGGTCCGCCATGAGCAATGAACCGTTCGCCAGTCCGACGCTTGCGCCCTTGGCCGATGCCGTGCGCAGCGGCGACGCCGCCGAGATTCGCCGCCAGTTGCAGAGCGTCGCGCCGGACACGCCGGGCGCCGACGGCACGACCCTGCTGATGCTGGCGATCGCGCAGGGGCATGCGGACAGCGCGCGCGCCTTGCTCGAAGGCGGCGCGGACCCGAATCGCGCCGGCCCCGACGGCAAGACCCCGGTGCATCTGGCCGCGTTCGCCGACGATCCCGAGTTGCTGCGTATCGTGCTGGCCCACGGCGGCAAGCCGGACGTGCGCAACGCCCAGACCGATGCCACGCCGCTGGAATCGGCCTTGCTGGGCGGCAACCCGACCCAGTTGCGGATATTGCTCGATGCCGGCGCCGATCCTAATCAGGTCGATCGCAACGGCGACACCGCGCTGCATGTGGCGGCGCGCACCAATGCCGGCGCCGCGCTGTTGCTGCTGCTCGAACGTGGCGCGAATCCGTTGGCGAACAATTCGCGCGGCGCGTCGTTCCAGTCGTATTACTTCAAGTTTCCGCGCAACGCGCTCAACGAACGCGCGCTAGCCGAACGGCGCGCCATCGTGGCCTGGCTGAAGTCGCATGACGTGCCGTTGGAAGCGTCGGTTCAGGCCGATTACTGATCGGCGGACTTGGTGACGACGGCGTTTGCGCAGTCATCGGCGATTGCCGGTGGCAATGAGGAGCGGCGATAAGCCGACGGTGATTCCTGTCCCCGCGCCGCACGGGTGAGCGGCGTCGTGGGCTTTGTCGGGCATCGGCCGATGCGCGCTTTTAGAGACAGTCCCACGTCGCCGTTGCGCGGCTTGTTAAGCCCGTCTTCGCATGGCGACGACGTCGCGTACATGGCGCGAAGCGCAACTGTGTGCGTGGATACGACGGTTTGTTCCGTTACGCCGGAGCGGGCATTGGCGCGAGCTTTACGACGCAGCCGCGTTTGCCTGGTCCGAACACGACCGATCGCTTTCGACCACGACCAAGGGGACATCAGCATGGAAACCACCATCACTCACTACCGATGCGGCGATTGCGGCAGCGAACAACTCATCCAGCCGCAGGATCCACATCCGGACGACATCATCGCCTGTGCCCACTGCGGAGCGACCTGGACGGTGCGCGAGGTCCAGGAGGCCAGCCTGGAAGCCGGAACCTTGGCCGCCATCGACAAGATCGACGAAACGTTCGGAAAGGACTGATTGCCGGCAATGCGGCGAGGATCGCGGCTGGTCGTATCGGTCTGATTGAAGATGAGCGGGGCTCGCGCCAACGCGATCCCGCGCCGCCGGAACGCTCACGCGATCGGCGCGCGCCTGATCCGCCGGGGCGTCACTTCCAGCAATTCCTGACGGTGCCGGTGGTGGTGCGTGGCCTGAAACCCCGCCAGCACCCGCGTGCAATCGCCGCTATCCACCGACCAGACCGAAGTGTCTGGCGCATGCGCGGCGAAAATCGATCGGCCATCGGAGAACAGCGCTTGCGGCGCGGCGCTCATCGGCAGTTTTCGGTCGGACGTAGCGCCCGGCTGGCTCAGGTCGATGATGCATACACCGGGTGGTGCCGGGTCGCTGGCGAATTCCTCGTCGTTCCACTTGCTCATGTGGCCCAGCACGACGCGGTCGTCGTCGATCCAGCAGGCCGGAAAATTCCAGTCGTCCGAGTAGGTGAGCGCCAGCACCGACGGCCCGTCTTCGGACTCCCAGACATTGTCGGTCAACCAGGCCGCGGCATCGAACACGCGCGGGATGCCGACCGGTTGCCAGGCCCAGCCGTCGTCGAACAGGAGCGATCCGGAGGGATTGGGCTGCAGCCGCCCGTGGAAATAATCGAGGTAATGCGGCGGCGCCTTGCCGTCGACGTAGGTGGTCGGCCCGCGTTGCGTCAGCAGGGCGCCGGTGCGCGGGTCCGATGCGTCGAGGCGATTCCAGGCGGTGCGGTGGACCACGACAGCGGCGCCGCGCAGCGACAGGAAGCACAGCGAGAACGCAACCGTGTCCGGGTAATAGCTGCCGCCGTCGAGCTCCAGCGTGATCCTGAAATCGTCGAGATCGATCACCAAGCCGTCGCTTCCGCCATCGAAGACGATCGCCGCGAACGTGCCGTCGGCGGACGCGTGCAGCCGCCATCGCGAGGCGACGCCGTATCGGCCGTCATCGTCGCTGGCCTGCTCGCGCAAACTCACCGTGCCCAGCAAGGCGATCGCGCCGGAGTCCAGGTCGATGCATGAAAGGCCGCCGGCGGCGTCGAGGACCAACAGATCGCCGTCCACGCGCCGGACCTCGGTGGCATCCAGCAGATCGGGCCCGGTCCAATCGAGCGTCGTTTCAGTCATGGTCGTCGTGTCCATTCGAATTATTCGACTGTCGGTAAGCCTATACGGAAGGCGATTGTCTGCCGGGCCCGAACGCAAGCGATCACGGCGAGATCACCGCTTGGATCGCCCTTGCGCGCACGCGTTGGTGGTTTGCAATCAGGGCATGCAAGCCGGGCAGGTGGTCCCATCAAGGCGGACGATACGAATACGCAACGAGTTCGCACGGTCGCCAGCGCGATCGCGTCGAAGCTTCGGCACCGAAAACGCAAAAGGCCGGCTTTCGCCGGCCTTGGTTGCACGTCCCCTCAACGGGACGCTGTACCGCGTTCGGCTTACGGCGGTTGGCAGCCGTTGGCGATCAGGCAATTGCTCCATTCGTCGACGCAATGCTGGCGCTCGGGGTAGGTCACCACGCCGTCGGCGTTCGCGTTGGTCAGGCAGGCGTAGTAATTGGTCGTGCACCAGCGGTCCCGGCATGCGGCGGCCACCGTGGCCGAAAACCCGAACAGGGCCACGGCTGTGAACAACAACGTGCGGCGGGTCAATGTGTTCATCACTCGTACTCTCCTTGTCGATTGATAGGAACGGCTGCGATCGGGCGTGGTTCGGGGACTGACAGTTCCTTGTGTGGGGCGCCCGATGGCTGTGCGAGCATTCGCCGGGCGCGTCGGCATGTCAATGGATCGGCGCGGCGGCGGCGCCGTTGTGGAGGCGACGTCATGGACAGGCCGCGCGCGAAACGCGGCGAGTCGAAGGCCGCCATCGAGGCCGCCGCCAGCGTTGGCCACCGGTTCGACCGCCGGTTCGGACCGGGCCTCGACTCGTGCAGGAATGCGCGCTTTTTCGGCTTCGGCGGAACCCGGCATCGGATAGCAACCAGAGCTCGGCCATTCGGGCGCCGGCAAATCCACTCTGATCCGGATGATCAACGGCCTGGAGCGTCCCAGCGGCGGCCGCCTGCTGGTTGACGCCGTTCATCAGCAAGAAGTACCGCGGCGCGGTATTGCCGGCGTTTTGAGTCCCGGTGCTGCTGGTGCCGCCGATGGCAGCGCCGATGCCTGCACCGACGGTGGCGCGAAGCCTCGAGGCTTTTTGTGGGAGGGGCTTCAGCCCCGACGCTTTCCGATCAGACCAGGTTGTTTTGCATTGGGCCTGAAACCGGCCGCATCGCGATCTTGGACAAAAGCGTCGGGGCTGAAGCCCCACCCACATAAGCAAACTTCAGCGCAGCTGGTTGATACGAATCAAGTTGCCCGAGGGATCGCGCACCGCGCAGTCGCGCACGCCGTAGGGCTGATCGATCGGCTCCTGGACGATCTCGGCGCCGCCGGCCTGCAAGCGGGCGAACGCGCCGTCGAGGTCGGGCGTGGCGAGCGTGATGATCGCGTAGGTGCCCTTGGCCATCATCTCGGCGATGGTGCGGCGCTCCTCGTCGGTGATGCCGGGGCTGGCCGCCGGCGGGTGCAGCACGATCGAGGTGGCCGGCTGGTTGACCGGTCCGACCGTGATCCAGCGCATGCCGCCGAAGGCGACGTCCTTGCGGACCTCGAAACCGAGGGTGTCGCGGTAGAACGCCAGCGCGGCGTCGGCGTCGTTGTGGGGGAGAAAACTCGCGTGAATGCTGATGTCCATGGCAATCGTCCTGGGAGTGGTGGGGCGAGACGTCATGCTAGGTCGAGCCGCCGCCGGGCGCTTCTCGATTCCTGATCGGTCGCGCCACCTGCTTCGCCACGCACGGCGGCAGCCCCTCGCTCGCGCGTTCCGCCCGCTGTTTGTAGACGCTGGGCGGCACCCCGACCAGTTCGGTGAAGCGGGTGCTGAAAGTGCCCAGCGATGAGCAACCGACTTCGAAGCAGACCTCGGTGACGCTGAGATCGCCGCGATCGAGCAGCGCCATCGCGCGTTCGATGCGCCGGGTCATCAGATAGGAATAGGGCGACTCGCCGTAGGCGATGCGGAACTGGCGGCTCAGATGCCCGGCCGACATGCCCACGCCGCTGGCGAGCGCTTCGACGTCCAGCGGCTGCGCGTAGTCGCGGTCGATCCGGTCGCGGACGCGACGCAGCCGCGTGAGATCGCGCAGGTGGACGGCTTCGGTGGACGGGCGGGTCATCGGCGCGATCGTGCCATGTCGCGCTGGAGGTGCCTAGCGCCGTTGCGCTGATCGTTCGCGTTCGGCGCGGCGCTCCGATTCGCGCTTCACAAGCCCATCGGTCCGCGCGTTATCCCGGGCAAGCCGTTGCGCGATCGCGGATTCGCATCCGTCGTCGAAGTGTCGATACGCACGGCGTCTGCGGTCGTCGATTCCACGACCGGACCCACCCACCGCGCCACGACCCGGCAGGCAATCCGCATGAGCAGAATCATCTACACCGGCGCGCCCGGCAATCCGCACTGGAGCACCAACCAGCCGATCTTCACCACCACGCTGTATCAGGCCGGCGCGCTGGCGGTCCGGCAGATCGCCAACTTCGCCGGAACCTGCGCGTCGGCGTTGCTCGGACCGGATCTGATCATGCCGGGACAGCAGGGCAGCAATGTCCCGACCGCGACGGGCGCGCCGTGGGATCGCCTGCTTGTTGGCGGGCCGCCGATCGCGTTCGTGCAGGACGGCACTTACGCATGGATTCGCGGCCATCTGGTCAACGGACGCTGGGGCGGTCCGGGCGGTTCGTGGAACAACCTGGTGCCGCTCACCGGCGTGGCCAACTCCAACCATGCGACGGTCGAAAGCTATATCGACGCCTATCTCGCGGCGAGTTATCAATACGAGACCAGCGGCCAGCGCGACGCGTGGTACGGCGTCTACTACAGCGTGCAAGCTTCGGCGAGTCCGTTCTCGCACCCGGCGACGACCAACAATCAGAATCTGTATTCGTACGCGCCGGAGTTCATCCGCATCCAGTGGCGCGCGGTGCGGATCGCCAAGCCGGTCAATGTGTCGACTCAGGTCGCCGCGGCGAATATCGGCAATTACCCGCGTCTGGCGGTGCCGGCCTTCCCGCCGGGTTTCGTGCGGCCGGCGTTGCCGCCGGCCATGAACGGCCGCCAGGCCTTGCCCGTCGGCAACGTCGCCGGCGGCGCGGTGCTCGGCGCGGCGCCGGTCACCTTCCCGGGCGCGCAGGGCAATGGCTTCGACGGCGGGATCGAGATCCACCAGAGTTGAGTGCGCGCGCGGCGTGGATGTCCGGGGCGAAGCGGCGATGAAAGGCGCGGGCGCGAATGCCCGCGTTCTTGCCGGCCTAGCGCAAATACCGATATTTCAGCGGATGAACCGTTATTTCGTCGACAGCGCCATGGACGATGAAGCATCGATCCAGATGGATCGAAACGAGGGATGGGCGTGGCGCCGTTGCCCTGACGATGGCCGCGAATCGCTTATGCATTGTCTTGTCGAGGATGCCGCGGGCGCGCAGGCAGCGTCGTTCGATCTTTCAGTTGCAGCGCCCACTTCATTCCAAGCCAGCCTTGCAGCGGCAGGCTCAACAGCAGGCCAACGCAGAACCATGGCGGAAAGTCGTCGCCCAGTTGCGCCACCGCGTAGACGGCGGCGATCAGCAAGGCCGCGAAACAGACCAGCGCATGGCGTCGCGGCGCCGCCGGCGCGCAGCAGGTCGCGGTCGCGATCGCGCTGATTCCGCCGGCGATCGCCCAGGCCAGATCCCAGCCCAGTCGGCCGGTGCCGCCCGGCGGAAAACCCAGCCACGATGCCAGCGTGCCGCCGATGAGGTTGACCGATACCAGCGCGAACACCGCCGCGCTCATGGCCAGCAACGAGCGCAGGATCAGCCACGCGGAGCGTTTGAACGACATGCCACCTCGAGCGGAGTTCGGTTGCCGCGAGCGAAGGCGCATGCGGCCGCGCGCGGCTCAGCAGCGGTCGGCGCGCGGTGAACTCTAGCGCAACGCAAGCGCGGCGGAACCGGCCGTCCGGCCTGGCTCAACCCATCTGGCGATCGCGGCGTCGGCCTTGCGGATCGACGCAGCTAGGGCGCATGCACATCCATCGACCAGTAGGTCACCGCTTCGAAATCGTTGACGTACACGCCGGCCGATTTGGGCCGCAGCACCACGCCGCGGGTATCGCGAATCTGCAGCGACAGCTGCCTGATCTGTTCGCTGCCGTCGGGCAGGGTGGTGACGTCGACCTGACGGATGCAGGTGAGCTGGCAAGGCCAGCCGTTCGAGTTCACCGCCGAGATGGTCCAGCCTGAGTTCCTGATGGCCATGGGCCTCCGGGATGCAGCTGTGTGGGTATTGGGACGCTAGGCGCGAGCTTCGCCCAGCCGCAGGAACGCCGAAAAACCGACATACGACCAGAACACGACGACCACGCCGAGCCAGGCGAAACCCCAGGCGAAGCAATCGCCGGCGAACGCGAGGAAGGGAAACGAATTGCCGGGGTAAGGTTCTTTAAGCAGGGTCGGCCAGACTTCCTTGGTCCAGAACGACAGGCAGGTCGAGACCCCCAGCCACATCGGAAACAGCCATCCCGCCGAGAGCAACGCGACCCCGGCGCTGACGATCGTGTTTCGCGTCTTCATGGCGAATCCCCTTATGGCGATGCAGCGTGTCCGGCAGGTGCGATGCGTCTCGCCCCCGGCCCCTTCGGCGGCGCCCGGTCGTCGGCCAGACGGCCGGCGACCATTCGCTCGGGCAGAGCGTAAACCTCAGGCGCGCGGCTTGGAAGGTCGTCAACGATCCACCGCTGTGACCGGCGTCGCTGTCGCCGTCAGCGCCGGCGCGGCGGTGGCATCGCCGCAGGTTTTGCGGCCCGTGCCTGCGCGTCCGGCAGGGTGCGGAGCGGGCGCGTTCGCGACCGTGCTCGGGTCGAGCACGAGGCGCGGCGCACGCACGACGCGGCGGCGATTGTCGAATCCGGCGCATGACTGCCACCCGCGGCCAACGCCGATATCATGCCGCGCATGCAGCCCATCCTCGCCGCCTTGGCCGATGCCCTGATCTTCATTCTGCTGTCGTGGGGGATCTGGCGCGCGCTCGGGCGCTCGATACCGCTGGCGGTGGTGCCGATCGTGATCGGTCTGGTGCTGGCCGCGACCGGCTGGCTGCCCGCGGGCCTGGGCGTGCCGTCGAAGATCGGCGATCAGATCGGCTGGGTCGGCGTGCTGCTGCTCGCGTTCACCGCCGGCCTGGAGACGCGCCACAGCCCGGCCGCGCCGACGCCCGAATCCGGTTCACGATTCGATTCCCGATCCGACACTGAGCCTGGCCGCGAATCGGGACCGCGACGCAGCACGCTGTCGCTGTCGCGTTTCACCCTCAGCGCCGCGCTCGCGCTGGTGCTGCCGTTCCTGGTCGGCACCGTCGCCGCGTACTGGCATTTCATCGGCCTGCCGGGCTGGGCCGCGCCGCGCGCGCCGGGTTGGCTCGGCGCGGTCGCGATCGGTCTGTGCGTGGCGGTCAGTGCCTTGCCGGTGTTGATCGGGATCGTGCGCGAGCTCGGTGCGCTGCATCGCCCCTTGACCCAGACCGCGGTCGCCATCGCCGTGGTCGACGATGCGGTGCTGTGGATCGGTCTGGCCGCCCTGTTGCTGCTCGCCGACGGCGGCGACGGTCTGGCCGGCTGGTCGGGCCTGGACGGCGTGGCGATCGCGCTGCCGCTGGTGCTCGCCGGGTTCGGCGTGATGGCCGAGCGTCGCGGCGCCACGCCGCCGATCGCGCTGGTGTGGCTGGCCCTGCCGGTCGCGCTGGCGGCCTGCGCCTGGTCGAGTTCGCAACTGGGGCTGCATGCCTTACTCGGCGCGTATTTCGCCGGCGCGATCATTCCGCCGAGTTGGACGCGGCGGCTGCCGTTGCACGGCATGGGCCAGTTCGCGCTGATCGGTCTGGCGCCGCTGTTCTTCGGTCACAGCGGCCTGCGCATCGACGGCGATGCGCTGGGCTGGGCTTCGCTGCAGGCGGCGTTCGCGCTGTTGGCCTTGTCGGTGCTGGCGAAGCTGGCCGCGCTGGTGCTGTGCCCGCCGTCGCCGCGTTTCAGCCGCAGGCAGGCGCTGGCGATCGGCGCGCTGCTGCAATGCAAGGGGCTGATGGAAATCGTCGCGGCCACCATTCTTCGCGACAAGGGTTTGTTGTCGGAGTACGCGTTCGCCGCGCTGGTCACCCTGGCGGTGTTGTCGACCGTGCTGACCGGACCGTTGTTCCGCCTGATCCTGCGCGGCCGCGCGGCGGAGCGGCGAATGGGTTACGAATACAGCTGACGCCGGTCGCGTTCGCGGGGCGCGGCGATTGCGCGAGGCATGCGGTCTCGCCGCGTGGGCTCACGGTGTCGCCACGTTCGGCAGGCGATGCTCGCCTCAGCCAGCCCAGGAGCCCGCCATGCCCGACACCATTTACGATGCGCTGCGTGAAAGCCACGAAGTGCAACGCTCGCTGTGCAGGAAACTGCTGCGTTCCAAGCCCGGCGAGGGACGACAGGAACTGTTCACCGCGTTGCGCGTCGAACTCGCCGCGCACGAGGCCGCCGAAGAACGCTATCTGTACGTGCCGATGCTGATGAACGACGCCGGCTTGGACTCGTCGCGGCATGCCTTGCACGAGCATCACGAACTGGACGAGCTGGTCGAGGATTTGCGCGAGCGTCCGCCCGGCGATCGCGGCTGGATGAACACCATGCGCAAGCTGTCGAAGAAGGTCCACCACCATCTCAAGGAAGAAGAGACCAAGTTCTTCCAGGTGTCGGGCAAGCTGATCGGCGCGGGCGACAAGCTCAAGTTGGGCAAGCAGTACCGGCGCGATTACCAGCGCATGGTCGACAAGCTGCGGGCAGAGTAGGTCGGATACGCGACACCCGCCATTCGGCGGGTGTCGGTGACTGCGGGGTCGGTGACTGCGGGTAAGCCTGCGAACTCAGCGAAGATCGACGTTCGCGACCTTGTCCTCGTAGCTTTTCTTCGGGTCGATGCCGAGCAGCATCTTGACCCCGGCCAGCAGATTGTTCTCGTTGAGCCAGATTTCCGCATGCTCCGCGTCCAGGCGCAGCAGCGCGAGTTTCGGATCGGTCTTGCCGCCCTCGTACCAGGCGGCGATGAAGGGATTCCACAGACGCTCGATCACTGCACGGTCGGTATCCACGGTCAGGCGTCCGGACAGGCTGGCGAACAGGTCGTGGCCCTTGGACGCAAACGCGGCGATCGCGCGGCTGCCGGGCTTCACCGCCTGCACCAGGGCGTTATCGGTCGAGGTGAAGAACCAGATGATGCGGCTGCCGTCTTCGACGTTGGCGGTCATCGGCCGGGTGTGGCCTTCGTCGACACCGTGCAGGCCCAGCATCAGGGTGCGGTCGGACTGCAGCGACTTCCACAGCTTGGTTTCGAGCTCTTGCGGTGTATGCATTACTTTCTCCAGAAAGCGGATACGGGCTGGCTCGGTGCGGTGTGAGCGTCAACGCATCAGCGCACGCGTCCGCGGCGGAACAGGTTGACGATGCCGAGCAGCACGATGGCGCCGAGCAGCGACACGATCAGGCCGCCGAGGCTGAAATTGCCGTCGTTGATGTCCGAACCGCCCATGCCGAGCAGCGAGCCGAGCCAGCCGCCGATAAAGGCGCCGACGATGCCGACGACGATATTGAGGAAGATGCCTTGCTGTCCGTCGGTGCGCATCAACAAGCTGGCGATCCAGCCGATGATGCCGCCGACGACCAGCCAGATGATGATGCCCATCATGAGCGGGTCTCCGCGATGCGCCGCGTCGTTGCGGCAGGGCCGACGTTGCGGTGCGCGGCGTGACGGCGACGTCTGATCGGCGCCGATCGCCGCGATCGCGCGATGCGCCGTTGTGCTTTGTGTGCACTTCGTAACAAGCGCGTTGTCGCGGCGTGTAGAGCAACGACGGATTTGGTCGAAGCGCGGCGTTCGCAGTGTCAGCGAGTGGAGTGGATCTCGCGCGTTGCGCTTGCGCAATCGTCTGGACGACGGCGGGTGCCAGACCGGTACGCGGTACCTTGCATCAGGGGACCGCGATCCGCTTCCACAACAGCACCGTGCCGGTGAGCCCGCCGTGCGGCTTGAAGGCGTAGTCGGGGATTTCCCCGGCGCGGGTGTAACCGAGTTTTTCGTAGAAGCCGGCCGCGCCTTGTTCCGATGCGGTGTCGAGCACGAGCAGGCTGCGTCGATGCTGCGCGGCCCGACGCTCGGCCTCGGCGACCAACGCGGCGGCGATGCCGCGGCCGCGATGGCTTGGGCGGGTCATCATCTTGGCCAGTTCGGCGCGGTGCGGCTGATTGGGCGGGCAGTCCAGCAACAGGCTCAGGGTGGCGACCAGGGTTTCGCCCTCGTACGCGGCCAGCACGATGCGCGCGCCGCGCTCGGCCGCGGCCAGCGCGTCGTGCCAGAACCGTTGCGCGCTGTCATAGGCGAGCGGATGCATGAAGCCGACCGAGCCGCCGTCGGCGACGACGTCGATCAGCAGACCGGCGAGATCGGCGCTGTGCCGCGGCGACGAGGACAACGCGACGATGGCGATCGAAGGCGGAGCGAAGGACGTCATGACTCAGCTCCGCGCCAGTACGACGAGGTAGGTACAGGCGCTATCGCCCGGGTTGGCCAGGACCACATCGCTCGGCGGCCCGAAACCGAGGCAATCGCCCGCGGTCAGGACATGGCGTTCGCCGCCTTCGTCCACCACCAGTTCGCCCGCCAGCACGCGGATCGCCTGGCGGATGCGCGCGTACGACGCGGCGGGCAAGGCGACGCGCTGCCCGGGCGGCATCTCGACCTCGACGATCTCGACCGGGTGATCGGCGCGCAGAAACACTTGGCGGCGTAGATAGCCGCTGTCGGGATCGCGCCATAGCGGTTGCTCGGCGGCGCGCGAGACGCGGCGGTCGTCTGCGGCTTCGGCGCGCATCAGCAGGCCGGCGAGGGTCAGGTCGAAGGCCGCCGCCAGGCGCACCAGCAGCGCCGCGGTCGGGCTGGTTTCACCGCGCTCGATCTTGCTGATCGCGGCCTTGGACACCTGCGAGCGGTCGGCCAGCTGGGCCAGCGACCAGCCGCGCGATTCGCGCTCGTGGTGGATGCGGCGGGCCAGGCGGAGGCTGGTTTCGTCCGGTAATGTGTTCATTTCGTCTTTTATACGAGACGGTAGGGGGGCGGTCAACGGGCTGGGGTAGGCGATTTGCAGGTTCGGTCGCCGCCAGCGACCGCTGTGCGGGCGAGTGAGTGGCGCAGTCGAGCTTCGTGTACCGACGCATGGCCCATTGCCGCCATCGCATGTGGACGTGCTCGCATCGGATCGATGTGTCGCTGGTTCGAGTTGCACAAAAAAACAGATCGATGGATCGGACGCGGCTATATTCGATCAAGGCACGACGTCGACGACACGATCCGGCATGAGCTGCACGTGCGCCGCGACCGCATATGCCGCGGCATCACGCAACCAATGCGACAACGAGCATTGCGGCGCGAGGATGACGCCACACCCGCGCGCTTGCTAATCTGCGCGCCATCCACACACGCATCCGCCGACGTCCACCGACCTCGGCGCGACATTCTTTGCGGAGCCGCTCGAATGACCGTCCTCGTTACCGGCAGCGCCGGCCACCTTGGCGAAGGGCTGATGCGCCGCCTGCGCGCGCAGTCGCGCGCGGCGCGCGGCGTCGACATCAAGCCGTCCGCATTCACCGACCGGGTCGGTTCGATCGCCGATCGCGGCTTCGTCGACGAGGCGATGCAAGGCGTGCGCTGCGTGATCCACTCGGCGACCCTGCACAAGCCGCATGTGGCGACCCACAGCTATCAGGATTTCGTCGACACCAACATCTCGGGCACCTTGAACCTGCTCGACGCGGCGCTGAAGGCCGGGGTCGAAGCGTTCGTGTTCACCAGCACCACCAGCACCTTCGGCGGCGCGCTGAAGCCGCCGCCGGACGGCCCGGCGACCTGGATCACCGAACAGGTCGCGCCCATCCCGAAGAACATCTACGGCACCACCAAGATCGCCGCCGAAGGCCTGTGCGAACTGTTCCATCGCAAGCACCGACTGCCGGTGCTGGTGCTGCGGACCTCGCGTTTCTTCCCCGAGGACGACGACGATGCAGCGGTGCGCAACGTGTACGCGCCGGCCAATGTCCAGGCCAACGAACTGCTGTACCGTCGCGCCGACATCGACGACGTGGTCCAGGCGCATCTGTGCGCGATCGAGCGCGCGCCCGTGCTCGGCTTCGGCCGCTACATCGTCTCGGCGACCACGCCGTTCGCGCAGGCCGATCTGCAGGCGCTGCACGACGATGCCGCCGGCGTGGTCGAGCGCCTGTTCCCGCACTGCCGCGAGCTGTACGCGGCCAAGGGCTGGACCTTGTTTCCGCAACTGGACCGGGTCTACGTCAACGACGCGGCCCGCCGCGACCTGCACTGGGAGCCGCGCTACGGTTTCGGCTACGTGCTCGACTGCCTGCGCGCGGGGCTGGATTTCCGCAGCCCGCTCGCGCACGAGGTCGGGATCAAGGGCTATCACGCCACCGCGTTCGAAGGCATTCCCTATCCGGTGGACTAGGCGCCCGCGCCGCGGCCTTGCGCTAAGGTATCGGCCCCGTTTGCAGCCGCAGGACATGCCATGCACCCGATCGATCCCGGCGCCGAAGCGATGACCCAGCAGCAGGTGATCGACGGGATCGTCGCGGCCTTCGATTCGGTCGAAGCGGTTCAAGCGGCGCAGAGCGAGGGCAACGGCGACTGGTTCTTTTTCTTCGGCGCGCAACGTCATTTCTCGTTCGCCACCGTGGTCACCCGCGACAACGAATTCGATCACCTGTCGCGGCTCGACCGCGACGGCGTGTTCCGCCTGAACATCGGCCTGAGCAAGCCCGGCTTCGCGGCCGTGTTCGAGACCGCGCAGGACGAGGCCTGGGACTACACCGCGCTGGACCGGCTGATGCCGCACCCGATGTATGCGCGCATGCATTGGGTCAGCGTGCTCAATCCGAGCCGGCTCACCTTCGAACGCCTGCAGCCGCTGCTGGCCGAAGCCTACGAGTTGGCGCAGCGGCAGGCGGCGCGACGGCCATTGTCGCAGCGGCACTGACGCCGGCCGCGTCGCGGGCGAGCGCCGGTTTGCCGGCTAGAATGCGGCCATCCCCGGGGCGTCCGTGGCCGCGACGGCACGGCAGGCGATTCATCACAGGCGTAGCGTTGACGATCAGGACCGACACCAGCATGCACGACGGTATCCAAGTCGCACCCGGCCGCACGGTCCACGCGGCGGGCGGCGCATGAACTGGATCGCGCTGATCTGCCTGGGCGCCAGCGACGGCGCGCGGGTGGAGAATCTGCTGCAGTCGGCGACACATTTGCTCGCGTTGCCACAGGCGCGCGCGCTGCGCGCTTGTTCGGAGTTGTTCGGCGATCGCCATCGTATGCATCGCGGCGGCGCGACGGTCAATCTGATGCTGGCGCTGGAAGTCGAGGCGGGGCTGACGGTCGAAGCGCTGGAACGCGAGTTCAAGCGCATCGAAGCCGCATTCGGCCGGCAGCGCGATCCGCGCCGGGCGATGCCGGTGCCGCTGGATATCGATCTGCTCGGCCGCATCGCCGACGGCGTGCAATGGCAGCCGCGTTACGATCCCGGCCGCGCCTACCTGTTCCACGGCCTGCATCAGTTACCGCTGCCGGCCTTGCAGCGCGAACTCGATCGCGTCGCCGCGCAACGCGGGTTCGTGGCGGAACAAAACGCGAACGGGTTCTATGCGTTGGCGAGCGCGGCGTTCGTCGAACGCTATCTGGCCGCGTCGGCGACGCGGCGGTCCATGCAAACGGAGATGCAGCGATGACCCAACGCACGACCCTGGTGACCGGCGCCTCGCGCCGCATCGGCCGCGCGATCGCCGAAGCCTGCCTGGCGCGCGGCGAAACCGTGGTGGCGCATCGGCGCGACGCGACGAGCGAATGCGCGCCGTACTCAGCGCCGGTGATCGACTGGTGCTGGGACATGACCCAGCCCTTGCCGGACTTGCCGTCGGCGCCGGTCACCGACGTGGTGCTCAACGCCTCGCTGTTCGAGCGCGGCTATGCCTGGGGCGCGCTCGGCGCGGCCGAGGTCTTTGATGAGCGCGAGCGCCTGGAGCGTCATCTGCGGGTCAATCTGCTCGCGCCCTGGGAACTGGTGGTGAGCCTGCATGCGCGTTCGCCGCTGCGCTCGGTGGTGATGCTGCTCGATACCTATCTCGACCGTTCCTTCTCCGGGCATGCGGCCTATCAGGTCAGTCGCGCCGCCGGTGCCGGCATGGTCCGCGCGCTCGCCGCCGAACTGGCGCCGGCCTGCGTCAACGCGGTCGCGCCCGGCACGGTGTTGCCGTCGGTGCGCGATCCCGCCGAGCGCGCCGAGCAGGAGGAAGCGATCGCCGCGCGCACCGTGCTCGGTCGCATGGGCTCGGTCGACGATGTGGTGCAGGCGGTGTTGTACCTGCGCGACGCGAGCTACATCACCGGCGAGATCCTGCGGGTCGACGGCGGGCGGTTCAAACTCTGAGCGGCGTGCGCCGGCATGCCGGCGGCGCGCATCGCATTCAACGACAAGGACGCACATGAAGATCGTCAAGGGCGACTTGCTGCAATTGGCGGCCGACGGCCATTTCGACGTGATCGTGCATGGCTGCAATTGCCAGTGCCAGATGGGCAAGGGCATTGCCTTGAGCATCAAGCGTCGGTTCCCCGCGGCGTATCAGGCCGATCTGCGGACTGAAAAAGCGTCGCGCGAGAAACTCGGCAGCTACAGCCAGGCCCGGGTGAGCGAGAACGGGCACGAGTTCGTCGTCGTCAACGCATACACCCAGTTTCACTGGCGCGGCGCCGGCGTGCGCGCCGACTACGACGCGATCGAGCGGGCGATGGCAGCGATCGCGCAAGAATTCCATGGACAGCGAATCGGCTATCCCCTGATCGGCGCGGGCCTCGCCGGCGGCGACTGGGTGCGGATTTCGGCGATCATCGATACGGCGCTGGCCGGCGAGGATCACACCCTGGTCGAGTTCAGCGCTTGAGTCGGCAGGTCAGGCGCGATGCCTGGCGCTGTGTCGATCCACTGTCGTAACGAACGCAACCCGCGTCCGATAACGGATCGCGCCACGGGCGTCGGTTGTCGCGGCTCGCGCTCAGGGCTGCGCGGCCAATTCAGCCATGTGCCGCTGGATCCGCACATGCGCGGCTTCGGCGTTTTCGCGCGCGCGCAGCCAGGCCGAGCGGGCCGCGTGTTCGGCGTGTTCCCAGTCCAGCGCCGAGCCCAGGCGGATGCGCTGGTAGCGGTCGCGCAGGTCCAGGCGCGGGTCGTCGAAATCGCGGTCGGGGTGTTCCAGTTGCGCGGAGATGCCGACGTAGAACGCCGGCGCGTAATCGCTGAAGCGCAGTCCGTCGCGGTAGAACTCGGCATCGCGGAAATGACTGGCCCAGTAGCTCAATCCGGGCGTGGTCGGGGCGGGGCGGCCTTGCAGGCGGGTCGTCATCACACAGGCTCCACTCGGGAACCCCCTGTGCCCAAATGGTGCCAAATTTTGGCGTTAGTAATTTGTGTAGGGAATGTTCACGTCCCGCTACGCGCACCGGGCCGGCGCGTGCCGACTCGGGCGGTTGAAGCGGCGGTCCGAAAACTGCGATGCAGGTCGTATGCGAGCGGCCCGGCCGACCCCATCCGGCCGGGCGGAGGCGGGTATGCTGTGCTTGCCGCCGGTCTTTGCGGCACCTTCATTGTTGATCCAGCCCGTGGGGAGTGAGCGTGACGGGAATCGCCGACGGCCCGCTGGGACCGGACTCGTCCGGCGAGCATCTGCGCTTCGTGCGCCGCATTTACCAGATGCGCACTCTGGGGCTGGGGGTCGGATTCTTCGCCGTGGCCGGCGTGCTGCACGAGCAGGGCGCCTCGCCGTGGCTGTGGGCGGCGCTGGCCTTCAACGGCTTCCTGTGGCCGCCGCTCGCGTTCCTGCTGGCCCGGCGCAGCCGCGATCCCGAATACGCCGAGTACCGCAACCTGCTGATCGACTCGGCTGTCGGCGGGGTCTGGATCGCGGTCATGCAATTCAACGCGGTGCCCAGCGCGCTGCTCGCGGTGATGCTGTCGGCCGACAAGATCGGCGTCGGCGGCTGGCGTTTCTTCACCCGCACCGCGATCGCCCAGGTCGTGACCTGCCTGCTGACCTGGGCGGTGCTGGGTTTCGGCTTCCAGCCGCACAGCTCGATGCCGGTGATCCTGGCCAGCCTGCCTTTCATGTTCGTCTATCCGATGGCGATCAGCAGCGCCGCCTACGGTCTTGCGCGCAAAGTCGTGCGCCAGAACAAACAGCTCGCCCTTATCAGCCGCACCGACCCGTTGACGGGTTTGCAGAATCGCCTGCACTGGGACGATTCGGCGACCGCGACCATGACCTATTGCGCGCGTTCGTCCAAGCACGCGGCGCTGATCGTGATCGACGTGGACCGGTTCAAGGAGATCAACGATTTCCACGGCCATCTGGTCGGCGATGCGGTGTTGCGCCGGGTCGCCGGCACCTTGCGCACCGCGACCCGGATGACCGACACCGCCAGCCGCCTCGGCGGCGACGAATTCGTGCTGATCCTGATGGACCTGGATCTCGACGGCGCGCTGGCGATCGCCGAACGTGTGCGCCGCGCGGTCGAGGACGCGCGTTTCGAGGAGGCGCCGGCCTTGCGTTGCACGGTCAGTATCGGCGTGGCGAGAATGGGGCCGAAGACCATCAGCGCGGCGATGTGGATGCGTCACGCCGACGCGGCGCTGTATCGGGCCAAGCAGCTCGGGCGCAACCAGGTCGCGGTGGCGGAGGATTGATGAGCGAAGCCGCTCGACCGCCGACTCGGTGGACCGAGTGGACGCCGCCGCGGCCCTGGGCCGATTTCGACGCGCATCAGGCGTTGTCGGATGCGATCTGGGACAGCCTGTCCGAGCCCGAATGGCATTACCTCAATCCGGCCGGCGGCCTGTCGATATGGGAAGCGCGCACCGACGGCAGCGCGATCCTGATCGAGTACCAAGACGATCGCATCGTCGCGCTGCAGACCAGCGGCGGCGACGCGCGGCGGCATTTGCTCACGGTGACCGCGCCGTTCCGATTGATTGCCCAGGCGCATGCCGATGCGTCGCCGCGGACTGCGACGACGGACACCCGGCCGACTTGAGACTGCGTTCGCACGTACAGGCGTGAGTCTGGTCGAACCACGCCGCCGGTATTTGCCAGTGCGCGACGCGGCTGCCTAGAATCCCCGCACCGGGGGTCCGGCCGCCCCGGCGCCCGATCCCGACATCAGGGCAGGGCATGACACAGCACGGCGGCACCACCTCGCAAGCGGGCATCGCGCAAGCGCGCATCGGCGTGATCGGCCTGGGCTATGTCGGCCTGCCGCTGGCGCTGGAGTTCGGCAAGCAGTACGACACGGTCGGTTACGACATCAATGCCGTGCGCGTGGCCCAGCTCAGCGTCGGCGAGGATCATCATCGCGAGAACGATCCCGAGGAGATCGCCGCCGCGACCCGGCTGCGTTTCAGCGCGAGCATCGAAGACCTGACCGATCGCGACGTGTACGTGATCACCGTGCCGACCCCGATCGACGAACACAAACGGCCCGATTTCACCCCGCTGATCGAGGCCAGCCGCGCGCTGGCGGTGTTGCTCGAACCCGGCGACACGGTGATCTACGAATCGACCGTGTACCCCGGCGCGACCGAGGAAATCTGCATTCCCGAACTCGAGCGCGTCTCGGGTCTGCGTTGCAACGAGGATTTCTTCGTCGGCTACAGCCCCGAGCGGATCAACCCGGGCGATCGCAAGCGTCGTCTGGTCGATATCCCGAAGGTGACTTCCGGCTCGAATCCCGCGACCGCCGACCGTGTCGACGCCTTGTACCGCAGCATCATTCCGGCCGGCACCCACAAAGCCTCCAGCCTGCGCGTGGCCGAGGCGGCCAAGGTCATCGAGAACACCCAGCGCGACGCCAATATCGCCTTAATCAACGAATTCGCGCTGATCTTCCAGCGGCTCGGCATCGACACCACCGAAGTGCTGGAAGCGGCCGGCAGCAAGTGGAACTTTCTGCCGTTCCGGCCGGGCCTGGTCGGTGGGCACTGCATCGGCGTGGATCCGTATTACCTGATACAGAAAGCGCAGAGCGCCGGCTATTACCCCGACATTCTGCTCGCGTGTCGGCGCATCAACGATTCGATGGGCAGTCACGTCGCCGGCGAAGTGGTCAAGCGCATGATCCAGCGCGGCACCGCGGTGGCCGGCGCGCGGATCCTGATTCTGGGCATCACCTTCAAGGAAAACTGCGCCGACCTGCGCAACACCCGCGTGGTCGATCTGGCGCGCGAATTCGGCGAGTACCGCGCGCAGGTCGACATCCACGACCCCTGGGCCCACCACGAGGAAGCGCGGCGCGAATACGGCGTGAGCATGGTCGAACACCCGCAGGCCGGCGCCTACGACGCGATCGTGCTGGCGGTGGCGCACGAACAGTTCCGCGCCCTCGGTGCGGCCGGCGCGCGCGCTTACGGCAAGCCGGGGGCGTTGTTGTACGACATCAAGAGTCTGTATCCGCGTGATGAGGTGGATGCGCGGCTTTAGTGGCGTTTTCCAGAACCTCATTCCCGCGGATGCGGGAGCCCAGTGACTTCAGCGTCATCTTCAAGCTCGTCATTCCCGCGAAGGCGGGCTCCGCTTTACTTCGGCGAAGCCGAATATCCAGAGACTTCAGCGAGTTCTCTCCAGGTCGTCATTCCCGCGAACGCGGGAATCCAGTGACTTCACGCGTTATCGCACGAAACGCACTGGATATTAGGCTTCGCCGAAGTAAAGCAGAGCCCGCGTTCGCGGGAATGACGGTAGGAAAGGACGCGGGCACTTGTTGTTACAAGCCAGCCACCCCTGTACAGCCAATCCACCCCCGCAAGGGTATGCTCGGCCTCAGCTCGTGAACCCATTCCGATCGCCATGCGCTATGCCGCTTACCTCGCCAGTCTGATCCTGACCCTGATTTCCATCGTGCTGGTGGTCATCCATCACATCGATTGGTGGTGGGGCGTGGCCGTATTCGGCGCCATCGCCGCGCTGGGCACGGTCGACTTGCTGCAGACCCGCAGCACCCTGCGCCGCAATTACCCGGTGCTCGCGCATTTCCGCTACGGCCTGGAATCGATCGGCCCGGAGATGCGTCAGTACTTCATCGAGGCCGATACCGCCGAGGTGCCGTTCTCGCGCCAGCAGCGCGCGCTGGTGTATCAGCGCTCCAAGTCGGTCAACGACGTGCGTCCGTTCGGCAGCCAGGCCGATGTCTACAGCCTGGACTACGAATGGATCAACCATTCGCTGGCGCCGACCGCGCACATCTCGCACGATTTCCGCGTGGTGATCGGCGAGAACAGCGCGCAGCCGTATTCGGCCAGCGTGTTCAACATCTCGGCGATGAGCTTCGGTTCGCTTTCGGCCAACGCGATCCGCGCCTTGAACAAAGGCGCCAAGCTCGGCAATTTCTATCACGACACCGGCGAAGGCTCGATTTCGCCTTATCACCGCGAAAACGGCGGCGATCTGGTCTGGGAAATCGGCTCGGGCTACTTCGGTTGCCGCGACGAAAAAGGCAGCTTCAGCGAAGAGCGCTTCATCGCCAACGCGCGCGATGCCCAGGTCAAGATGATCGAGATCAAGCTGTCGCAAGGCGCCAAGCCCGGCCACGGCGGGGTGTTGCCGGCGGCCAAGGTCAGCGCCGAGATCTCGGTCACCCGCGGCGTGCCGATGGGCCAGGACTGCGTGTCGCCGGCCGCGCATACCGCGTTCAATTCGCCGCAGGGGCTGCTGCAGTTCGTCGCCAAGTTGCGCGAGTTGTCCGGCGGCAAGCCGACCGGGTTCAAGCTCGCGATCGGCCATCCCTGGGAATGGTTCGGCATCGCCAAGGCGATGCAGGAAACCGGGGTGCTGCCGGACTTCATCGTCGTCGACGGCGCCGAAGGCGGCACCGGCGCGGCGCCGGCGGAGTTTATCGATCACGTCGGCGTGCCGATGCACGAGGCGCTGATGCTGGTCCACAACACCCTGGTAGGGCTGGAGCTGCGCGACAAGATTCGCATCGGCGCGGCCGGCCGGGTGACCAGCGCGTTCGACATCGCCCGCACCCTGGCGATGGGCGCGGACTGGTGCAACGCCGGACGCGGTTACATGTTCGCGCTCGGCTGCATCCAGGCGCAGAGCTGCCACACCGACCGTTGCCCGACCGGCATCGCGACCCAGGACCCGAGCCGCTGGCGCAAGCTCGACGTGCCGGACAAGTCGACCCGCGTGTTCCATTTCCACGACAACACGCTCAAGGCCCTGCGCGATCTGCTGTGCGCCGCCGGCCTGAGCCATCCGGGCGAAATCGGCCCCGAGCACATCCTGCGCCGGGTGTCGCCGACCGAAGTGCGCTCGCTCGGCGCGCTGTACAACTTCCTCGCGCCGGGCGACCTGCTCGGCAAGGTGCCCGACCACGCGGTGTTCAAGTCGTTCTGGGCCAGCGCGCGCAGCGATTCGTTCTCCGCGCCGGATCGGTTGCTGGCGATGCGGGCGAGCAAGTCGTTCTGATCGCCAGCGATCGCGGCCTGGCGTGAAGCGTGGGTTATGGCCTGGGTTGAGGTTCGACTTCCCGCAAGCTTTCGTGAGGGCCCCGAGGCCTTTTGTGGGAGGGGCTTCAGCCCCGACGCTCTCCGCTCAGATCGCGGCAGCTCTTCCAAGCAAGTCGCTTCGTCGTCCGATAATTCAGGCGACCGGATCGAAAAGCGTCGGGGCTGAAGCTCCCCCCACAAACGACTTCGGGCGGGATCGCGATCTGTCGTTGTCGCCGTTGTCGCGAGCGAACGCCATTTGCCGCCTTCAGAGCAGTTCGAGCACCCGTTCCGGCGGCCGGCCAATCACCGCGCGGCCGCCGTGTACGAAGATCGGCCGTTCGATCAGGCGTGGATGTTCGGCCATCGCGGCGATCAGCGCCTCGTCGTCGAGCGAGGCGTCGTCGAGGCCCAAATCGCGGTACTCGTCCTCGCCACTGCGCAGCAGCTCACGCGCGGGCAGGCCCAGCAGTGCGAGCAGGTCGCGCAATTGCGCGGCGTCGGGCGGTGTGTCCAGGTAGGCGACGATCGCCGGCTGTACGCCGCGTTCGTGCAGCAGTTCCAGCGCGTCGCGCGATTTGGAGCAGCGCGGGTTGTGGTACAGCCGGGTCGGGGCGAGGTGGGCGTCGTTCATCGAGCGATCTCCTGTGCGGTTTCGGCGGTGCAGGGCGGCTGATGAGGCGTTCGCGGACCGGTTCCCATCGACTTTGCGGGGCTGGCGTATTCGGTCGGTCCGGGCTTGCAGCGATCCAATCCTGACGGCGCAACCGCCGGCAATCCGCCCGCGGCCTGCGTGCCGACGGCCGCGCGGCCGTCTCGAACGCCACCGCCTGAAACGAAAAAAGCCGGCTTTCGCCGGCCTTTCCGTGAAACTGGTGGGCGGTGCAGGGTTCGAACCTGCGACCCTCGCCGTGTGAAGGCGATGCTCTACCGCTGAGCTAACCGCCCGATGTTGAATCGGGCCGCAGATTCTAATGGGCCTTTGCGGAACAGGCAAGCCTCGGTTGGGAATCGGGAATCGGGAATCGGGAATCGGGAATCGGGAATCGGGAATCGGGAATCGCCCCGGACCTCGCCTTACAGATCCAGCACCCAATCGTTGTGCCCGGCGAAATGGGTAGGGTGCGCGTCGCGATAGGCCTTGACCTCGTCCATCTGGTCCTTTTCGCGTTTGAAGTCGGCTTCGCGCTTGCTCTTGTCGAGGAACGGGGCGTAGCTTTCGGCGCCGCGGTCTTTTTCCCACTTCTCGCGGAAGTCGGCGAACTCCTCGCGATGGAAATCGAAGATGCTGCGGTCGCCCGGCGCCTGCCGCCCGCCCCAGTCGTCGTCGCGCAGCGAGGCGATCGCGTCGCTCTCGCTGCCCGCGTGGCGGAACTCGGCCAGCGTGGTCACCGCGTAGTCGTACTTGAGGTTCCAGTCCGGGCGCGCGACGCCGTCCTCGGCCAGGGTCTTGAACCACTCGTACTGGTCCTTGATGAAGCTCTTGTCCTTCGCGCCCTGCACCCAGGTGCCGATCAGCAGGCCGACCACGCCCGCGGCCACGCCGACCGCCGACAGGCCGCGCGACAGCGTCGACAACACCCGCGAGGCGGTGCTGGCCTGGCCGCCCTGGGCGGCGCTGGCGAAGGCGCTGAGCGCGTTGGCGCCGGCCGAGGCGAGTTCGCTGGAGCCCGAGATCAGGCTCAGCACCGCCTCGGCGCGGTCGCCGGGGCTGCCGTCCTCGCCGAAGGCTTCCTTCACCGCCATGCCGCCGGTGACCACGTCGAGCACGCCGCCGGCCACGCCGGTGAATTTCGACACCACATCGACCGCCGCGGTGGCCGAACGGCTCAGGCGCGAGGCGTCGGCGCCCGTGTCGCCGCCGGAGATCAGGCCGCGGAAGCCGTCGGTGATCGTATCGGCATCGCTCACGCCGGTCGGCGCGGGCACGTCGGTGGCGGCGACGCGCTCGCCGACTTTGCTGACGATGCTGTTCGGTTCGGCCGAACCCACGCCCAGTGCGCTTTGGGTCTTGCCGTCGACGCCGAGCAGATTCAGCGCCGAAGCGTCGATGCCGACCAGGTTCGGCAACACCTTCGCCGCGTCGGGCAGCGAGCCGACGAAGCCGATCAGGCCGCCGGCCACGGCGAGATTTTCCTCGGCGGTGCCGAACTCGCCGGTGCTCAGCGAATGCACCGCGCCGGCCAGGCCGAACGCGCCGGACACGGCCGGCAGCAACCCTTGCGAGTCGAGTTGATCGAACAGCTTGCGGATCGAATCCTTGTCGCCGCTGCTGAAATCGATCTTGGAAAACGCCTTGTCGATGTCTTCGGATTTGTAGCCATTCGCGCGCAATTCGGCGGCGACGTTGGCGACGTCCACGCGCGCATCGGCGCCGTCCTTGCCGAGCAACGCGTCGATCTGCTCGCCGATGTCGCCGGGCAGGCCGGTGACGGTATCCAGCGTGCCCTTGACGGTTTCCAGCACGTCGGCCACGCCGCCGCCCTTGGCTTCGTCGCTGACCTTGGTCGGATCGGCGAAGGCACTGTCGAAATCGCGGGCCAGCGCGTTCGCGGTGAAGGTCTGGCCGGCGCTGCGGGCGCGGTCGGGATCGAGCAGCGACAACTGGCCGATCGCGTCCTCGACGTCGGCGCGCGCGCGCGGCGCGTCCCAGGCCGGCAGTTTCGAAATCTGGTCGACGTAATCGGCGCTCTCGACCACGCCGGCGAGCTTGTCGACCATGGCCTTGCGATCGGCCTCGGGCACGGCCTTGACCGCTTCGTCGAGCTTGGCGGCGAAGTCGGTCGCGATCGGTTCCTGCCGCATCAGGTATTCGATCTCGCGATTGATCGCGGCGCTGTCGAAGATGTCCTTCATGTCGGCCGGTTCGAGCTGGGTCAGGCTTTCGACCTCGGTCTTGGTGCCGGTCCAGGGCTTGGGCGCTTCGTAGGTCGGTTTGATGAACTTGCCGTTGCTGACCGCGTCGCGCGCTTCCAGCAGGCGCACCAGTTTGGCTTGATTGCTGTCGGGTTCCAGGTCGGCGTCTTTGTACTGATCGACCAGTTCCTTGTACGCGGCCTGGCCGATGGTGAGTTTTTCGTCGCCGCTTTCGATGTCGGTCTTGAGCGAGAACGCGTCGGTCTCGCCCTTCGGCGGCAGGCCGGCCTTGTCGCGGGCGAGATCGACGGTGGGCGCGCCGATATCGAGGTATTTCTGCTCGGCCGCGGCGAAGATCGACGGATTGCCGATCTGCGCGACCACGTGCTTGGCGCCGTCGTGAGTGGTGAAGCGGATGTAGCCGGGTTGGACCTCGCCGGGAATGTCGACCGCGCGGATATCGTCGTAAGTGATCTGCGCATCGCGCGCGACCATCTCGTAACCACCTTCGGTCACGCGTTCGCGGATTTCCTTGCCCTGGGTCAGCGGATTCGGCGGGCCCTGGTAGGGCTCATGGCCGGGGCCGCTGGTCGGGCCGTTCGATTTGACAACCGGTGGCGTTTCTTCCTTGCGCTGCAGTTCCGCCAAGATCGGCAGGGCGGCGCGGGAGGTGGCTTCGATCGCCATGATGAGCGACTCCTGTGTGGGCACAGTCGGTGTAATGACGGTGCCCGTAAGCAGTAGTCGAGTGCATCTGGGGAAAACCCGAGAAACACGCGCATGCGCGTGATGCGCATCACGACGGCGATGACAGCGCTGTCGTCGGCGCGGTTCGGGCGAGGGCGTGGAGCTGATTCAGTCGCATCGCCGGCGAACCGCGTCGCGCGCGGTCCGCCGGTTTTGAGTGAGCACGTCGTATACGAACGCGTACTTATTCGCGCATGCGTTCAATGCAACGCGATTATTCCAGTTGTTCCTTCGCGTACGCCGCATCGAGCGCTTCCATCGCATCGAGCGGCTTGAGCTTGGCGGCTTTTTCGTACGCCGCCGCCGCGGCCGCTTCCTGCTTGTCGCCGTGCAACAGCATCAGCACGTTGCCGTGTTCGATGTGGGCGATCGGCGAATCGGGGGTCAGCTTGACCGCGTTCTTGATGTGCTTTTCGGCTTCCGCGGCTTTCGCGCCGTAGGTCAGTCCGCCGATCATGCCGCCGATCTTGTTGATGATCTCGGCGTGGTACAGCGCCATCGCGGTATGCGCTTCGGCGTGCTTGGGTTCGAGGTCCAGGGTGGTGTCGAGCGCGGCGCGCACCTTGCCGGCGATGCCGGCCTTGAGCGCCTTGGCGATGCTGATGCCCTGGCTGTAGCGGCCCAATGCGAACGCATGACGGTAGTGGCTGTTGGCTTCGTCCGGCAGCGCCGCGACCGCGGCTTCGGCGAGTTTGGCGGCTTGTTCGTAGCGCTTGAGTTGTTCGGCTTCGTCGTCGACCAGATAGGTCGCGTGAATGCCCAGCGCCTTGACCGCGACCGATGCGCCGGCCGGGCCGAGCGCCTGGCCGGCGTCGAACGCGGCCTTGAAATCGCCGCGGTGGAACGCGCGCCAGGCGTCCTGCAGCGCGGCGGCGAGCGCGTCGGCGTCCAGGCCCTTGGGCGCGGACTTGCCGGCGGCCTTGATCAAGGCGGCGGCGCGCTTGGCGTCGGGGTAGGGCTCGGCGTCGCCCGCGTGCAGCTTGGGCCAGGCTTTCTTGAGGGCGTCGCCGGCGTAGGCGTAGCCCTTGGCATCGTGGGGAAAGGCGGCCCAAGCGGTTTTGGCGGCCATCTGCGGTCCTTGTCGACAGGTCGGGAAGGCAGCATCCCGCCGTGGCCGCGCGATGGCAAGGGGCAGCGCGAAGCTGTTCGCTGGCTGAAGCGCTTAGTGTGATTGCTCGATGGGGCGCGGCCACAGTGGCCTGGTGAAACCGCCCAGTCCCGGGCGGTCAGCGGAGCAAACGATGGCAGCTGTGAAACGCAAGAAGCAGGCGGCGGCGAGCGAAACCACGCTGCGTCATTTTTGGCTGGCCGGTCTGGGCCTGGCCGTGATCGCGCGTCGCGAGGCGATCGCCTCGGCCGGTCGCGCCGCCGGCAGCGTGCAGTCGCTGCAGCAGCGCGTGCGCGATCTGGCCGTGGATGCGCGCAGCAATGTGCGCGGCGGGATCGAGACCGTGCGCGATCAGGTCGAGCCCAAGGTGGTGAAGTTCAGCGCCGACGTCGAAGCGCGCCTGGCGCCGGTGCTCGACAAGCTGGGTCTGAAGAAGGACGGCAAGGGCCGCGGCCAGCGCAAGTCGCGCAAGCCGGCGGCGAAGGCCAAGCCGCAGTCGCGCCGCACGGTGCGCAAGCCGGCCGCGCGTCGCGCGCGCAAGGCCTGATTGGTTCGGTCCTCGCGGCCGAGTTGCAGATCGAAACAAGGGGCGCCGATGGCGCCCCTTGTCGTTTACCTGCCTATGGCGATGAGGATCGCCGCCGGTCATTCGCGCCGATGGCGATCTCGACCCTGAGCGACCCGACCCGTCACGGGATCTCGCAGCCGTAGCCGTACAGGCACTCGTAGTACGCGAGCTCGCAATGGCTGCCGCCGCTGGCGCGGCACTCGTCGCGCAGGTTGATGCAATTATTGGGGCGACATTGCGCGTACACGACGCTGGAACAGGCCAGCAGGGCGAGCGCGATGAGCATGGCGGCACGGGTACGGGCGATTTTCATGCGGAACTCCTTTTCGTTGGATGTCGGGATGACGTTGCCGGCGATATCGACACCATGTCGCGGCCGGTTACCACGGTTCGCCCGCCACGATCGCCGCGGCGATCATCGCGCCGCCCATCGCAGCGGGCCATGGACTACTTGCTGAAGCCGCAGATGTCCTCGCAACGCTGCCGGCGTACCTCGCAGACCGGCACGTTGCCCAGCGTGCTGACGCAATAGTCGTAGGCCCGCTGGCATTGGTTGACGTCGCAGCCGGCCGCGTCGGCGATCGAGGCGTAGGACAGGCAGGCGGCGAGAACGGCGAACAACGGCAGTTTGTCGGCGATGGCGCGCATGGGTCGCTTCCTTGTGGCGGATGGCCCGCCGCGGCGCGGCGGGTGCGTCCAGGCTAGCGCGAGCGGGGGCTGTCGAAACGGCCGCGGGTCGGGGCGGTGATGGCCGTTCGTGATCCAGGTCGCGCAACCGCGCGAAGCCCGCGGGGTAGGGCGATGGCTTTCGATGGGACCGAAGTGGGCGTTGCGCGCACAGCCGGCGCGCGCGTCACGCGCGCGCCATGCCTCGGGCTTCAATCCAGATAAGCCCGGATCAGCGTATTGAGATGCATCCGTTCGGCGTCGCGCAGGAACGGCGCCAGCAGCATCATCACCTGGACGATGCCGTCGCGGATCGCGGCGTGCTCGTCCTTGTCGCCGCGCGCGGCGGCGTAGTTGAGCCAGAAGGTCGCGATCACCAGGACGTTGGTCGCGGTCGCGGCCAGTTCGTCGCCCGACGCGCGCATGACCCCGGCCTGCGACAACCCGCGCATGACCATGTGCGCCTGTTCATCGGCGCGCTTGAGGATGCGCGCGAAGCGCAGGCGCAGGCGGCGGTTGCGGCTGAGGATCTCGACCAGATCGCGGTACAGGAAGCGGTAGTCCCAGATGCACTCGAACACCAGGTGCAGCTGCAGCCAGATGTCCTCGAGCCCCGGCAGGCGGCCCTGCGGCGCGGCGAGCGCGATGTCCATGCGCTCTTCGTAGCGCGCGAACAGCTGCTCGATGATGTCGTCCTTGTTGCGGAAGTGGTAGTACAGATTGCCCGGGCTGATCTCCAGCTCGTCGGCGATATGGTTGGTGGTTACATTGGGCTCGCCTTGCGCGTTGAACATGGTCAACGCGGCATCGAGGATGCGCTGGCGGGTCTGTTTCGCCATTGAGCGGGCCGGGTCCGGAGCTGGCGCGGCTTAGCCGCGCAGCTTCTTGACCATGTCGACGTACTTCTTCTTCGCCTCGTCCTGGCCGGTGCCCTTGAGCTTTTCCCAGGCCTCGTACTTGGCGGTGCCGACGAAATCGAAGAACCCCGGCTTGGGGCCGCTGACGTCGCCGTCGGCGCCCTGCTTGTACAGCGCATACAGGCGCAGCAGGGTGTCGTTGTCCGGACGCTCGGGCAGGGCCTGGACGTCTTTCGCGGCTTGTTCGAATGCGGATTGAATATCGGACACGGGCTTCTCCTGGCGCCGGGCTGAGGCGGCATCACAGCATGCGCCCTGACGACCGGTCAATACGGAAAGGAATTGTTACTCGGCGTGGGCTCTGGCACCGTAGAGGCTCGCCGCCGCACGTGGCGGCCGATCGGCCATCCAGGAGAGGGGTATGAGCTATTTCGTCACCGGCGCGACAGGTTTCATCGGTCGCTTCCTTGTCAGTAATCTCCTGAAACGCAAGGGCACGATCCACGTGCTGGTGCGCAAGGATTCGCAAAAGAAGTTCGACGCCACGGCCAAGAAGATGGGCTGGGATCTCAAGCGCGTGATTCCGGTCGCGGGCGACATGACCCAGCCCAAGTGCGGGCTGACCGCCGCGCAGCTCCGCGCGCTGAGCGGAAAAATCAAGCATTTCTTCCATCTCGCCGCGATCTACGACCTCACCGCCAGCGCCGCCGCGCAGCGCGAGGTCAATATCGACGGCACCCAGCACGCGCTGGACCTGGCCGCCGCGCTCAACGCCGGGTGCTTCCATCACACCAGCTCGATCGCCGCCGCCGGCCTGTACTCGGGTGTGTTCCGCGAGGACATGTTCGACGAGGCCGAGGGCCTGGACGATCCCTACCTGCGCACCAAGCACGACTCCGAGGGCCTGGTCCGCAACGAGAAGCGGATCAAGTGGCGGATCTACCGTCCGGGCATGGTGGTCGGCCACTCGCAGACCGGCGAGATGGACAAGATCGACGGCCCGTACTACTTCTTCACCTTCCTCAAGAAGCTGCGCGAGATGCTGCCGCCGTGGATGCCGATGCTCGGCCTGGAAGGCGGCCGCATCAACATCATCCCGGTCGACTACGTGGTCGACGCGATGGATCACATCGCGCACAAGCCCAAGCTCGACGGCCACTGCTTCCATCTGACCGATCCGGAACCGCAGCGCGTCGGCGAGGTGCTCAACACCTTCGCCCGCGCCGGCCACACGCCGGAGATGACCATGCGCATCGATGCGCGCATGTTCGCCTTCGTGCCGGCCGGCATCCGCGGCGCGGTGACCAACCTGCCGCCGGTCAAGCGTTTCATCGGCATGCTGTTGCGCGACTTCAAGATCCCCAAGGAGGTCATGAAGTTCATCACCTATCCCACGCGCTTCGACAACCGCGAAACCGAACGCGCGCTGCGCGGCAGCGGGATCAAGGTGCCGAACCTGGACAGCTACGCCTGGCGTTTGTGGGATTACTGGGAACGCCATCTGGATCCGGACCTGTTCATCGACCGCACCCTCAAGGGCAAGGTCCGCAACAAGGTCGTGGTGATCACCGGCGGCTCCTCGGGCATCGGCCTGGCGACCGCGGAGAAGGTCGCCGCGGCCGGCGCGGTCACCATCATCGTCGCGCGTGGCGAGGACGAGTTGTTCAAGGCGCGCGACGCGATGAAGGCGCAGGGCGGCAAGGTCTTCGCCTACACCGCCGACCTGGCCGACATGGCCGACTGCGACCGTCTGGTCAAGCAGATCCTGGCCGAACACGGCCACGTCGACATCCTGGTCAACAACGCCGGCCGCTCGATCCGCCGTTCGATCGAGCTGAGCTACGACCGCTTCCACGATTTCGAACGCACCATGCAGCTGAATTATTTCGGCAGCCTGCGTCTGATCATGGGCTTCATGCCGAAGATGACCGAGCGCCGCAAGGGCCACATCATCAACATCAGCTCGATCGGCGTGCTGGCCAATTCGCCGCGGTTCTCGGCGTACGTGGCGTCGAAGGCGGCGCTGGACGCGTTCAGCCGCTGCGCCCAGGGCGAGCTGTCGGGCAAGGGCATCAGCTTCACCACGATCAACATGCCGTTGGTGAAGACCCCGATGATCGCGCCGACCAAGATGTACGACAGCATCCCGACCCTGAGCCCGGACGAAGCCGCCGACCTGGTGGTCAAGGGCATCATCGAAAAGCCCAGCCGCATCGCCACCCGCCTGGGCATCTTCGCCTCGGTGGTGAACGCGTTGGCGCCGAAGGCCTACGAGGTGGTGATGAGCACCGCGTTCGAACTGTTCCCCGACTCGGCCGCCGCCAAGGGCGATCGCAAGGGGCTCAAGGACGAGCACGCGAGCAACGAGCAGATCGCGTTCGCGGCGTTGATGCGCGGTGTGCATTGGTGAGTTCGCCGGGCTGGTGAGCGCGGTGGTGTGAGGCTGCGTTCGGCTTCCGTTGTTGGAAGCCGAACGTTGGATGACCCGAGATTGCCGGATGTCCTGAGGATTCGGCCGCGAAGTTCACGCGGCCGAAGCCACTTGGCTTTGAACTGCCAAAGCCGCGCAGCGACCCGGTTCATACGAATCCCCAAGACATTCCCCCCTTTGAAAAAGGGGGGCTAGGGGGGATTTGCTTTTGCCTTTGCTTTCGCTCGACTTCCAGCCAAGAGCAAATCCCCCCAAGCCCCCCTTTTTCAAAGGGGGAAGACTTCGAGGGAGCGTAGTAATTGGTTTGCGAATGCAACCGCGTTCGTGCGGATGAGTCGGTGCATGCGTGCCGTCTTGGCGCGCACACGATCGCCGCAGCTTAAGCCGCGCATCTCATCGAAGTTTGCATCGCAAGCGGGTTTCGCGGTCGCGGCTCGCGCCGCTCCTACATCAAGCGTTACGGGCGCTCCGAGCGTCCGACGAATATCGCGGTAGACGGTTGCAGCGATTATGGATCGCCAGGCGAATGCCGCATCAATGCACGCAGTTGGTCGAACCTAGTACGCCCGGCACTGGAAGAACCGCACCCGCGTCGCGCTGCCCGGCGGCGGCTGCAGTTGCACGCGCGAGGAGCGCAATTCCGGATAGCCGTCGAGCACCTGGCAGATGCGGTCGACGTCCTGCTTGCTGGCATCGGTCAAGCGGTAGATCAGCAGATTCGACGGCGTCGACCACAGCGCGCGTTCGACGCCGTCCAAGGTCGCGATGGCGCGGATGACCTGGGCGCGATCGGCGGAAGGATTACCCGATGCGGCGTTCGCCGGCGTCGCTGTGTTTGGCGTTGTCGGAGTCGTGGCAGGAACGGTTTCGTCGACGCGGGCCGGCGTGGCGGGTTCGCCCGATGCAGGTGAGCTGGTGGCAGGTGCGGCAGTCGGTGTGGCCGTATCGGGCGCAGATGCAGCGGGCACGGCTGCAGCAGGCGCGGGGGCCACGGCGGCCGGGTTTGCCGGCGCCGTCGTGGTGGCCGGAGCCGTCGCGGTGTGGGGCGCGGCCGGCGCCGGTCCAGCGGGAGCGCGCGAGCTCAGCAGCGGCACCACGAATCCGACGATCAGGCCCAGCGCGATCGCCCCCGCCCAGGCCGCGACGATGGTCTGGATGCTGCGCTTCTGCGCGGCGGCGATGACTTCGTGCCGGGTCGAGGCCGGCAGCAGCGGTTCGACCAGCTCCCACAGCGTCTCGCCGCTGTACAGGTCCAGGCCGTCGGCGACGCGTTCGGAGTGGCCGTCGAAACGGCCGGTGGTGACCAGCAGGCCGCCGGCGGCGCCGTTGAAGCGCACCGCGTCGGCCAGTTCGGCCACGGTCGCGGCGGAGACCTTGTAATCCGCGTCGCCGAGCTTGCAGGCCAGCAGCCAGGGCTTGCCGGCGCGCAGCAGGCGCAGCTCGGCCTGGGTCCCGCGGGCGAGCGATTCCTCCACCGATTCGGCCTCGAAACCGCGTTCGCGCAAGGCCTCGACGATCAGGCGCGCGAATTCGCGCCAGCGCATCTTGGACAGACCGGCGATGCCGGTGCTGACCTCAGTGCGATGACGGCGATACGACCAAAGGTAGGCGGTGGACGCCAAGCCGATCGTCAGTGCGACGGCGGCGGCGGACCACAGGGAGAAACTCGACATGCAGCACGAAGCCCATAAAAGACGCTGAGGATATACGGCTTCAGACACATGAAATTCAAGAAAATTGAGACGTATTTCGCGAATTCGATGTGCCCGTCATCAGCCGTTGTTGATTCAACGTCCCAGATGCGGGTCTGTGAAGCTGCGTTCGCAAGCGCCGGGAAGTCACGGTCGGAACGCTGGAAGTCAGCCTGCAACGGCGTTGCGAAGCGGTCGCGTGTCCGTGCGCGGCGGTTGGAATAAGAAAGCCCGCCAGTCCGAAACCGTAAGGGGAGGGGAGCATACGGAAGCGCGGACTGGCGGGCTTAAACGGCGCGTCGCCGATGCGCGGCGACGCGGTGAAACCGGTTCGCGGCCGATGGATGGCTGCGAGGAACTGCGAGCGGGCGGTACGGCTACTGCCGAGTTGCTGCAACGGTTGAGCGTCGCTGCTGCTTAGCGTGTACCAATACCCGTTGTGAATCGCTTACGGTGCGACCGGCGGCTTCGGACGCGCGATCGACTTGCGCGCGGTCTTGGCCGGCTTGGCCGCCGACTTGGCTGCAGCCTTGCGCGGCGCGGCGGCCTTCTTGGCCGGCGCCTTCGCCGCCTTGGTGGCCTTGCGCGCAGCCGGGGCGCCGCCCTGACGACGCAGCTCGGCGGTCAGCGCATCGACGCGGTCGCTCAGGCCGGCCAGATCGTCGCGGCCCGGCACGCCGAGCTTGACCAGCGCGCGCTGCACGCGTTCTTCGAACACCTTTTCCAGACGGTCCCAGGTGTCGGTGGCGCGCTCGCGCGCTTGGCCGACCTTGGACTCGACCGCATCGCGCAGCACGCTGGCCTGGCCGCCGGTGAACTTGCGCGCGGTCTGCTCTAGGTTCAGACCTTCCTTGACCAGACCTTCGAACAGCTTGGTGCCCTCGGCCTGGGCGCGACCGAACGCGCCGACGCCGGCCAGCCAGATCTGCTGCGCGGACTCGCTCAGCGTCTTGGACAGGCGCTCGGCCTGTTCCTGCGCGCTGCCCTTGCCGGCGGTGTTGCTGGTCTTGCCGGAAGTCTTCTTCGCGGTCTTCTTGAACTTGGCGGCCATGGACATCCTGTAGTTGGGGTTAGTGCTGTGCCCCCACCATGGCGTTGCTGTCTAGAGTATTCACACCACAGGGCGATCGATGAGTTCAGAGGAGTGAGAAACGAGTAAAGCGGTCGTCTCGACTCGTTTCTCACTCCTGTGAACTCGTTCCTGCTCCGAGTGCCTGCGCGGGCGGCGGGGCGAGGAACGAGTGGAGAGAAGTGAGAAGTGAGTGGGGAAGACCCTCTACTCGTTTCTCACTCTTCTGAACTCGTGCCTGCTCTAGGCCCTGCGCGGGGCGCCGGCATTGCCGGCTACCAGCAGATCCACATCGTCCAACGCCCTCCGCAGCCGCGCCGTGGTCTCGGTATCGCGCTGCGGCGGTTCGATCCCGTCGAGGATCGAACGCTCGGTGTCGGCCAGCACGTCCGCGCGCAGGCGCAGGCCGTGCGCGGCCAGCATCGGCGCCAGCGTGTCCGCGCGCAGACGCAGGTCGGCCAGGGTGTTGCGGTAGGCGATTTCGCAGATGCGCTTGCGCGCCGAGAAGCTGAAGGCGTTGGTGAAGAACAGCTCGCGGTCCTCGGCGTTGGGTTCGAACACCAACTGGTCGACGTCCGGGTACTGCTGGGCATAACGCGCCAGCCCGACCTGCATGCGCGATTGCAGCAGGGTGCGGAAGGTCTGCGACAGCACCGCCGGCAGGCCGCCCGCGGCGAGGCTGTTGTCCTCGCCGACCGGCATGCCCTGCGGATGATTGAACGGCACCAGCGGATTGATCCCGATCAGCAGGTCGATGCCGCGCTCGAGCACCACCGAGGCGTGCATGGTCCGGCGCAGCGCGCCGTCGACGAAATGGCGGCCGCGGATCCGCACCGGCGGGTACAGCCCGGGCAGCGCGGCGCTGGCCTGGACCGCCTGCGAGATCGGCACGTCCTTCCAGTTGTCGCCGCCGAAGCGCACCGCGTCGCCGCTGTCGATGTCGACCGCGACCACGTACAAGTCGGCGTCGAGTTCGCGGAAGTCGTTGCTGCGGCCGCGGCGGGTGAACACTTCGCGCAGGAACAGCTCGACCTGGGCGTTGTCGAACAGGCCGTTGGGGATCAGCCCGCCGAAGCGGGTGATCAGGTCCGACCAGCGCGCTTCCAGCGGCGAGAACAGCAGCTCGCGCCACCATTCGGTCGCCAGGCGCGGAAAGCTCGCCGCGCGCTTGATGTATTCGAGGAAGGCCGGACGCATGAAGGTCTCGGGACGGAACTCGACGTCGGCGCTGTCGCCGGTGACGAAGATCCGGCACATCTCGGCGGTGTCCATGCGATTGGCCAGGCCGGCGGCGAGAAACGCGCCGCTGCTGACGCCGACGTAGCAATCCAGCCGGGTCAGGTCGAGGCCTTCGATGGCTTCGTCGAGAGCGCGCAAGGCGCCGAGTTCGTACATGCCGCCGATCGGGCCGCCGCCGGCGATGGCCAGGCCGATGCGCGGCTTGGCGTTGGGCGGTGCCGCCTTCGAAGTGCCAGCTTTGGCGGCGCGGGGTTTGGTCGCGCCGGCCTTGTATTTGCCGGTTTCGGACGCTGCCGGGTGGGTGGAGCCGTTGGCCGTGCGTTTGCGGTTCGCCCGATGCTGGGCGGCATGAAGTGACAGCATGTGATCGGCAGCACGTCCTGGACGGAATCGGCCGAGTGTAGCCCAGCTGGGGCAAGCGTCCAGCGGGCTAGGACCAAGGTCGCAGGCGCGGGACGGTGAGGGGATACGGTGCGATCAGGCACCTTTGATGCGTCTTCAGGTGCTGGCGTCGCACGCCAGAAGGGCAGCGCTTGCGGTACGGCGCGGACGTCGCGATCATCCGGGACGATGTCCAGAACGACCGACCTCAGCCAACGACTGGGCTGCCTGCTGGCCCGCCACCAGGCCCTGCACGACCCGCGCCGCGAGCCGCGCAACCAGTTGCGCTGGCTGCCGGAACTGCGCAGTTGGCAGGCGCGGCGGCTGGAGGCCAGCTTCGATCGCTTCCTGCACGACCCGCGCCGGCGCCCGGCGGCGCAGTTTTTCCTAAGCGACGTCTATAACGACCGCGATTTCAGCCGCCGCGACGCCGACATCGCCAAGGTCCTGCCGATGATGCAGCGGCTGCTGCCGGGCGCGCTGCTGAACACCGTCGCCGACGCGATCGAGCTGGGCCTGCTGACCCATGCCTTCGACCTGCGCATCAGCCAGTGCCTGCACGAGATCGCGCCGCGCCGGCGCAAGCTCGATGGCCAGTTGTACGCGCAGGCCTATCGCGCCTGCGGCCTGCCGCGGCTGCGCGACCATCAGATCGACCTGATCGCCCGGGTCGGCCTGGGCCTGGGCAAGGCGCTGCGGATGCCGGGGATCATGACCTTGCTGAAACTCTCGCGCGGCCCGGCCAAGGCCGCGGGACTGTCGGAACTGCAGGGCTTCCTGGAGCGCGGCTTCGCCGCGTTCTCGCAACTGGGCGACGTGCGCGAATTCATCGCCGAGATCGAACAGGACGAGCGCGAAGTGGCGCGGCGCTTGTTCGAGGAGGATGGCGATCCGTTTCCGCATTTGGAGTGATGCGGGTGGGGCGGGGAGTGGCCGGTGGGCCTTTGCGGGGACACGTCTGGCGCTCATGCCTTTCCTACCGCCGGGCCCAGCCGTCAGCCCGTTACGTTCTTTCAGTCCGTCATTCCCGCGTTCGCGGGAATGACGTTCTGGAGAGTACGTCGGCAATTTGCATGCCTAGGCTTCGATTCCCGATTCCCGATTCCCGATTCCCCAATCCCCAATCCCCAATCCCCAATCCCCAATCCCCAATTCCGATTCCGATTCCCGGCCTTACTTGAACCGCTCCTCCAACACCCGCCGGATCTCCGACTCGATCGGCCCCTTCAGCGCGCCGAGCAGGAAGCCCAACTGGGCCGACACGTGCAGCTGATTGGGCTGCAGCGCGATCTTGCCGTCGACGCCGCTGCGACTGAAATTCAGGGTATCGCCGACCCAGCCGTATTCGACGTCGAAACGCTCGGCGAGCTTCTTGGCGACTTCTTCGACGGCCTTGCGGGCCTTGGCCGGGGCGAGCGTGTGCGGATGTTGGATATCGATACTGGACATGGTCGGGCTCGTCGAAGTCTGGGTTTCCCTGGAACCGACTATTGTGCGGGCAGGGACGGGCGCATCCAAGCCCAGGGGGCTTGGCAGAAACGAGTGCAGAGGAGTGAGAAGTGAGTCGAAGTCCCTGCCTTACTCACTCCTCACTCCTCTGCACTCGTTTCTGCTCTCCGCCACTGTTCATGTAAGCCCTCCGCACCCCGGATGTGCCTATCCCCACAACCTGCTAGATTCCTGCCGGGTGAGCGCACTCAAACTTCGATACCCCAACCGCGAACATGCCGACCTGCCGCTGAAACCCGGCGTGCATGCGATCGGCCGCGATCTCGCCGGCCGCACCGTGCTGGTCGAGGACGCCGGCGCGGCGATCGCGCAATTCAGCGTCGACCGCCGCGGCGTGTGGCTGCAGGTCCGCGAGGGCCTGCGCGGGCTGCACGTCAACGGCCGGCCGGTGAAGCGCATGGCGATGCTGCGGCCGGGCGACGCGATTTTCCTGGATGGGGTCGAGCTGCTGCTGGTGTCGGACAAGCCCGATGCGGCGCCGCCGTTCGGGGTCGAGATTCCGGCCGATTCGCGCATGGTCGTGCGCGGCGTCGGCGGCATCCATCATGGCCGCTGCTACACCTTGGAGCAGCCGCGGGTGATCGGCCGCGCCGGCGACTGCGATATCCGCATCAACGAGCCGGCCTTCGCCGACCGCCACGCCCGTCTGGAGGCGCATGCCGACGGCGTGGTGCTGCGCGACGTGGGCTCGGTCGACGGCAGCGTGGTCAACGGCCAGCCGGTGCGGCACGCCTTGCTCAAGCCGGGCGATCAGTTGCTGCTCGACGGACAGCATCGGTTCGTGATCGAAGCGCCGACCCGCCAGTTCAGCGCGGCCGAGGCCCTGCAGGCGCAACTGGCCCAGGAAGCGGCCGCGAACGAAGACCGCCCGCCGCCGCCGTCGGCCTTGCCGGCGTCGGTGCGGCGCATGCCGTGGCTGCTGCTGGCGGCCGTGGTGATGGCGGGGTTGCTGGGTTTGCTGCTGCTCTACGGCGTGCGTTGAGCGTTGGTGGCTTCTTGTAGGAGCGGCGTAAGCCGCGACCGCGGGACCACGCCTGCGTCGTAACGGCGGTATCTGGCTTGCCTTACAACCGCGCTTTCATGCTTGCGTCGTAACCGAGGTGGCGCGGTCGCGGCTCGCGCCGCTCCTACAGGGGCTTCGGCGACCGCGTTGCGGCTTCGCGTGTCGGCCATTCGCTTGTACAGCCGCCAGGCCAGCAGAGCCGCCATGATCGCCCCCTGTAGGAGCGGCGTAAGCCGCGACCGCGACACCTCGCCTGCGTCGTAACTGCGGTACCTGGCTTGCCTTACGACCGCGCCTTCATGCCTGCGTCGTAACCGCGATGGCGCTGTCGCGGCTCGCGCCGCTCCTACAGGGGCTTCGGCTGGCGAGCAGCGGCGGATTGGGCCCGGCTTCGTGCGTCGGCCACTCGCTTGTACAGCCGCCATCCCAACAGCACCGCCAAGATCGCCGCATACAGCAGCGGCTCGCGGATGTCGGATTTCACCAGCCACCAGAAGTGCAGCACCGCCAGCACCGCGATCGCGTAGATCAGCCGATGCAGCTTGCCCCACAGCCGGCCGAGCCGACGCATCATGCCCTGGGTCGAGGTCACCGCCAGCGGGATCAGCAGCAGCCAAGCCAGGAAGCCGACGGTGATGTACGGCCGCTTGGCGATCTCCTCGAAGATCTGGGTCCAATAACCCTTCAGATCGAGCAGCAGATACGCGGCCAGATGCGCGCTGGCATAGAAGAACGCGTACAGCCCGAGCATGCGGCGGAACCGCAGCAGCACGGCCTGGCCGCTCAACTGGCGCAGCGGGGTGATCGCCAGGGTGATCAGCAGCAGGCGCAGCGCCCACAGCCCCAGGCGATGCTCGATCGCGGCGATCGGGTCGGCGCCCAGACCGCCGCTGCCGGTGAGGAATTCCTCGCGGATCTGCCAGGCCAGGATCGCCGCCGGCGTCAGCGCGAGCGCATGCACCAGGACCTTGGCGGCGATCACGCCCTTGGGCGTCTTGCGCTTGGGGATCGGCCGCGCCGCGCGCGCGGCGGCCGTGGCGGTTGCGCCGCCGGGAGTGCTGGTCGAATCGCTCATCTCAGAACCAGGTCTTGAGGTTCATGCCGGTATACAGCCCGGCGACCTGATCGGCGTAGCCGTTGTACAGCCGGGTCGCGATGCGGTCGGCGAACAGCTTGCTGCCGGTGCCGGCGATACGGCGCTCGGTCTTCTGGCTCCAGCGCGGGTGGTCGACGTTGGGGTTCACGTTGGAGAAGAAGCCGTATTCGCTGGGCTGCAGCTGGTTCCAGCTGGTTACCGGCATCGACTCGACGAAGGTGATCGCGATGATCGACTTGATGCTCTTGAAGCCGTATTTCCACGGCACCACCAGCCGCAGCGGCGCGCCGTTCTGCTGCGGCAGCGATTTGCCGTACAGGCCGGTGGCGAGCAGGGTCAGCGGGTGCATGGCCTCGTCGATGCGCAGGCCCTCGCGGTAGGGCCAGTTGATCGAGTCGTAGGCGATGCCGGGCATCTGCTTGCGGTCGGCGAGGGTGGTGAAGGCGACGTACTTGGCCTTGGAGGTCGGTTCGAAACGCTTGAGCACGTCGGCCAGCGGCACGCCGAGCCACGGGATCACCATCGACCAGCCCTCCACGCAGCGCAGCCGGTAGATGCGTTCCTGCGGGGTCAGGCCCTTGATCAGGTCCTCCAGCGAGAGTTTGCCGGGCTTGGCGCAGGCGCCGCCGACCGCGACCGTCCACGGACTGGTGCGCAGGGTCTTGGCCGCGGCCGAGGGGTCGCCCTTGTTGGTGCCGAACTCGTAGAAGTTGTTGTAACTGGTGACGTCCTCGAAGCGGGTGAGCACTTCGTCGGTGCGGAACCCGGCCTTGGCCTGCTCGGGGCTGACCGGCTTGCCGGCCGGCGGCGGCGGGGCCTCGGCCTCGGCGCAGCCGGACAGGCCGAGCGCCGGGGCCAGGGCCAGCGCGGTAAGCAGGCGCCGGCGGTCGCGGTAGACCGCCTCGTCGGTGATTTCGGAAGCGGGAAGGTTGAGCACTTGGCGCAGCGACATGGGACGGCTCCGGGGCGGGGGACGAGCGGGTTCGCGGACGGATTGGGCACAGCGGGACTTCTGGAGCGGGCAATGCCTTCAGCAATACGAGACCGCATGCCCATATAGAGGCAGCTGCCGGGGTAAAAGTTGCGCGAGTAACGACAGATACACACGGTGTTGCACTGCGGCATACTTGGGGTCCACCCCACACCCCGGAGCCTCCCGATGTCCCGCGCCTTCAACTTTAGTGCCGGTCCCGCGACCCTGCCCGAATCGGTCTTGCTGCAGGCGCAGTCGGAACTGTTGGAGTGGAACAACGCCGGGGCCTCGATCGTCGAACTCAGCCACCGCGGCCCGGAGTTCATCCAGGTCGCCGCCGAGGCCGAGCGCGACCTGCGCACGCTGATGTCGATCCCGGACGATTACGCGGTGCTGTTCCTGCAGGGCGGCGCGACCGCGCAGCAGGCGCTGATCGCGCTGAACTTCGCCGACCCGGGCCAGACCGTCGACTACATCGTCAGCGGCCACTGGGGCAAGACCGCATTGAAGCAGGTCAAGCCTTACGTCAACGCGAACGTGGCCGCCAACGGCGAGCCCGGCGGCTTCCGCGACATTCCCGCGCGCGACACCTGGAATCTGTCCAAGGACGCGGCTTATGTCCACTACACCGCCAACGAAACCATCCACGGCGTCGAGTTCCGCGATATTCCCGATGTCGGCGATGTTCCGCTGGTCGCCGACTTCAGCTCCTCGATCGTGTCCGAGCCGCTGGACGTGTCCAAGTTCGGCGTGATCTATGCCGGCGCGCAGAAGAACCTCGGCCCGGTCGGCGTCAGCGTGGTCATCGTCAAGCGCGAATTGCTCGAACGCGCCGGCCAGCCGCGCGCGGAAATCTTCGACTACCGCGCCCACGTCAAGGGCGAATCGATGCTCAACACGCCGCCGACCTACAACTGGTATCTGGCCGGACTGGTGTTCAAGTGGATGCTGGCCGAGGGCGGCGTCGAGGAATTCGCCAAGCGCAACGCGCGCAAGTCGGCGCTGCTGTACGGCGTGATCGACAACTCCGGCGGCTTCTATCGCAATGAAGTCGTGGTGGCCGCGCGTTCGCGCATGAACGTGCCGTTCTTCCTCAAGGACGAAGCGCTCGACAAGCCCTTCCTCAAGGAAGCCGAAGCGGCCGGGCTGATCTCGCTCAAGGGCCATCGCGCACTCGGCGGCATGCGCGCTTCGATCTACAACGCGATGCCGGAAGCCGGCGTGCAGGCGTTGGCGTCCTTCATGCAAGACTTCCAACAACGGCACGGTTGAGATGGCCAGCAAAGATACGAAGAAGCCGGCCAAGCCCGGCAAGCAGAAACCCGCCGCCGCTTCCAAGAGCGCGACCGACAAGAAAGCCGCCGGCAAATCCAAGGCCGCGAAGGTCGAGGACGCCGCGCCTGTCGTGGCGGGCCCTGACCTGGCCACCTTGCGCGAACGCATCGACGGCATCGATCTGCATATCCAGCAGTTGATCGGTGAACGCGCGCAGTTCGCCAATCAAGTCGGCAAGGCCAAGGGCAAGCTCGCCGCGGCGGTGGATTACTACCGTCCCGAACGCGAAGCCCAGGTGCTGCGCCGCGTGGTCGACCGCAACGACGGCCCGCTGCACGACGAAGTGCTGGTGCGGCTGTTCCGCGAAATCATGTCGGCCTGCCTGGCCCAGCAGGAGCCGCTGAAGATCGGCTTCCTCGGCCCGGAAGGCACGCATTCGCAGCAGGCGGTGTTCAAACACTTCGGCCATTCGATCCACGGCCTGCCGCTGGCGAGCATCGAGGAAGTGTTTCAGGAAGTCGAAGCCGGCAACGCTGATTTCGGCGTGGTGCCGGTCGAGAATTCGACCCAGGGTACGATCCAGTCCACGCTCGACATGTTCCTGACCTCCAAGCTCAAGATCAGCGGTGAAGTCGAACTGCGCGTGCATCAGCACCTGCTGTCGCGCAGCGGCCGGATCGAGGACATCGAGCGGGTCTATTCGCATCCGCAGTCGTTCGCCCAGTGCAAGGCGTGGCTGCGCGAATACCTGCCGAAGGCCGAGAAGATCGCGGTGTCGAGCAACGCCGAAGCGGCGCGGCGCGCGCGCAATGCCGACGATGCGGCGGCGATTGCCGGGGCGAGCGCGGGCAATGTGTATGGGCTGCGCACTGTCGCGGGTCCAATCGAGGATCGTCCGGACAATACGACGCGATTCTTGGTGATCGGCCGCGAACTGTTCACGCCCTCGGGCAACGACCGCACCTCGCTGTTGATCTTCATCAAGGACGAGCCGGGCGCGCTGTACAACGTGCTGTCGCCGTTTGCCAAGCGCGGCCTGAGCATGAACCGGATCGAGTCGCGTCCGGGTCATACCGGCCGCTGGCAGTACGCGTTCTTCGTCGATATCGGCGGCCATGTGCAGGAACCGGCGATGCGCGAAGCGCTCGATGAACTGCAGGACCTCGCCCATGAAGTGAAGGTGCTCGGCTCCTACCCGGTGGCGATCGCATGAGCCAGGCGGCCGCGCAATCGCAGCAACTGGAGTCGGCGTCGACTCCAGCTTTCGACGAAGCCTGGTTCGCCGCGCGCGCGCAGCCCGGCGTGCAACGCCTGAAAGCCTACGACCCGGGTCACGATCTGGTCGCGTTGCGGCGCCGTTTCGGCGAGGCGAATCTCGCCGAGCTGGGTTCCAACGAAAACCCGTACGGCCCGTCGCCGGCCGCGCGCCAGGCGATCCTCGAATCGCTGCATGCGCTGCACCGTTATCCCGATCCGCTCGGCGCCGACCTCAAGCGCGCGCTGGCGGCGCGGCACGGCGTGGACGTTGCGCAACTGCAGCTCGGCAACGGTTCGCACGAACTGCTGATGCAACTGGCGCAGGTGTTCGCCGGTCCCGGCGACGAGGTGGTGTTCTCGCGCTACGGCTTCGCCGTGTTCGCCCTGGCGACGCAATGCGCCGGCGCGACCATGCGCATCGTCGAGGCGCTGCCGCGCGATGCGACGATGCCCTGCGGCCACGACCTCGATGCGATCGCCGCGGCGATCGGCCCGCAGACGCGATTGGTGTATCTGGCCAATCCGAACAACCCCACCGGCACTTGGTTCGGCCGCGAAGCGATGATCGCGTTCCTTGAGCGCGTGCCGCCGCAGGTGATCGTGGTGATGGACGAAGCCTATGCGGAAATGGCCGACGCGCCCGATTACGCGAGCGCGGTGTCCTTGCTCGATCGTTATCGCAATCTCGCCGTCACCCGCACGTTCAGCAAGGCTTACGGGCTGGCCGGCTTGCGGGTCGGTTATCTGATCGCGCAGCCGGGCCTGATCGCGGTGATGGATCGCGCGCGCGAAAGTTTCAACGTCAACGGCCCGGCGCTGGCCGCGTGCGAGGCCGCGCTCGGCGACGTCGCGCATCTCGACTGGGCCTGCGCGCGCAACGCCGAGCAGCGGTCGGCCCTGGCCGATGCGCTGACCCTGCGCGGGCTGCGGGTGTTTCCGTCGCAGACCAATTTCGTGCTGGTCGAGTTCGGCGCGCGCACGCCGCAGATCGAAGCGGCGCTGGTCGAACTCGGGGTGATCCTGCGACCGATGGGCGGCTACGGTCTGCCCGATTGCCTGCGCATCAGCGTCGGTTCGCCGGATGAGATTCGTCGACTGTTGAGCGCATTGGATCGGGTGTTGGCATGAGTGCTTCGGCGGATCCACAGCACACCCAATCGCAAGAGCAACAAGCCTGGGCCGCCGGCACTGGCACGCCGCTGCGCGGCTCGCTGCGCGTGCCCGGCGACAAGTCGGTCTCGCATCGCGCGGTCATGCTCGGCGCCTTGGCCGAGGGCGTCACCCGCGTCACCGGTTTTCTCGAAGGCGAGGACACCCGCGCCACCGCGCGCGTGTTCGAACGCCTGGGCGTGCGCATCGAAACGCCGAGCGCGAGCGAACGCATCGTCCACGGCGTTGGCCTGCACGGTCTGCGCGGCATCGCCGAACCGCTGGATTGCGGCAACGCCGGCACCGGCATGCGTCTGCTCGCCGGCGCGCTGGCGGGGCAGGGCTTCGACAGCGTGTTGATCGGCGATGCGTCTTTGTCCAAGCGGCCGATGCGCCGCGTCACCGAGCCGCTCGCGGCGATGGGCGCGCATATCGATACCGACGAAGGCGGCTTGCCGCCGTTACGCATCCGCGGCGGTCGCGCGTTGACCGGAATCGAGTACACCTTGCCGGTCGCCAGTGCGCAGGTGAAGTCGGCGCTGCTGCTGGCCGGCCTGTATGCGCAGGGCGACACCGTCGTCTTTGAGCCGCATCCGACCCGCGACTACACCGAGCGCATGCTCGCCGCGTTCGCCTGGCCGATCGAATTCTCGCCGGGGTACGCCAGGCTCAGCGGCGGTCACGTGCTGCGCGCGGCCGATGTCGCGGTGCCGGCGGATTTCTCCTCGGCCGCGTTCTTCCTGGTCGCGGCGAGCGTGGTGCCGGGTTCGGAGCTGCTGCTCGAAGCGGTCGGCATGAACCCGCGCCGCACCGGGTTGTTGTCGGCGCTGCGGCTGATGGGCGCGGATATCGTCGAGGAAAATCCGCGCGCCGAGGGCGGCGAACCGGTCGCCGATCTGCGCGTGCGTTACGCGCCCTTGCAAGGCGTCGAAGTGCCTGAGGCCCTGGTGCCGGACATGATCGACGAATTCCCGGCGTTGTTCGTCGCCGCCGCGGTGGCGCGGGGACGCACCGTCATTCGCGGCGCGGCCGAGCTGCGGGTCAAGGAGTCCGATCGCATCGCGAGCATGGCCACGGGCCTGCGCGCGCTCGGCGCGACGATCGAGGAAACCCCCGACGGCGCGATCATCGACGGCGGCGCCCTGCATGGCGGCGAGATCGACAGCCATGGCGACCATCGCATCGCGATGAGCTTCGCGATCGCCGCGCAACTGGCGAGCGGCGAGGTCCGTATCGGCGACGTGGCGAATGTCGCGACTTCGTTCCCGGGCTTCGAGGCCTTGGCGGCGAAAGCAGGGATGCGGGTCGACGCGGCGCGGTAAGCCGTGCTGCCGGATGCAGCGATACGACGGCGGCCTTGAGCCGCCGTCTTAGTTTTGCGCTCCGTGAGTTTTCGAGCCTTCAAGCCGCCTGGAAGCCGCGATGGCTTCGTGATGTGGCTTGAGTTTCGACGCGTTTGTTGCGGATCACGGCGCAGCCGAAGCATTGTGTCCATGACAAGGCAGGGATTTCGCGAGCCGGACGCAATGCATCGACCCTCAAACTGCGTACAAGAGCTCGCGTTTTCGCCGTCGTCAATCTGCGCGGCCGCGGCTCAGCCCATGTCCGAAACGGTCAGCGTGTACGCCAACGCCCGATTGCCGTAGCGAAACTCCTCGATCAGCGCGAACACGTTCTCGACCTGGCCATAGTGATCTTCATGCCCCGGCTCCTTGCGCCAGTCGAGTTTGAAACGCAGGCTTCGATGCTTCGCCGCCAGTGCCTCAAGGTCCGGCGGCCCGACCAGTTCCAGGTACTCCGCTTCGCTGATGTGCCTGGACCAGTCCAGCAGCGCATGAGGCGGGGACACCTGCGGCAAGCGGTAGCGATCGATGAGTCCCAAGGCGCCACCGGGCAAGGTGAATCCGCAGAACGACAAGTCGAGCGACATCGTGCGCGGATAGTCGGGCGATCTGTGCTTGCGAATCGCGATGGGATCGGCGAACTCGATGACGAGGTAGGCGCTGATCGACAAAGGCGTGCTTCCGTGCGTGTGTTCGAAAAACGATTGCACGCTATGGAACTTGAGACAAGTCATCGTGGTTGTCGCCGAGCCGTCGCCGTGGTCGCGCGACGGCCGTCGTGTCGCAACCGCACGACAGCGATTAACCGATCCGTTCGGCCGCAGCCGTCGTGCTCATGGTTTCGAATTGTTCCGAACCGGCGGCGTGTTGCCGATGGTTTGCCAATGCCACGGTGCCACGAAGCTGCGATATCTCATGGAAGGAGTCTCAACCAGATGCCACTCGCCGCGGGTTGTCGAAGACGACGCGCCTGGTGGTCCCAACGAATAACGGCGACCCTCGCAGGCCGCCGTTATTCATTCAGATGCTTGGCATCGAGTCGCTACCGACCCCGAGCCGGGTGGAGCGTTTCGCCACGCCGTGGGCGTCGATGTTCGTTTCGCCCTCATCGCCGCTTATCCCGGCTTGCTGTCACGATGCTTATTGAAGCGGACGAAACTCCACCGGCTGCTCCACCACCGAGGCCACTTCGCGGCCGTTGCGCGTGGCCGGCTTGAAGCGCCAATCGCGCACCGCGGTCATAGCGGCGCGGTCGAGATCGCGCGAACCGCTGCGGCGGCTCACCGCGATATCGTCGGGCACGCCGTCGGCGCCGACGTTCACCCGCAGCACCACCGTGCCGCCCTCGCCGCGACGCAGCGCCGCGGCCGGATAACGCGGTTCCGGGCTGCGATTGGCGATCGGGCGGGCCTGGGTCGCGCGCGGCTTGGCCGCGACCGGCTTGGCGCTCGGCGCGGGCTTGGCGGCGCTGGGCTTGTTCGAAGTATTCGCGGCATTGGCGATCGCGCCCGCATCGTTCGCGCCGCGATCGAGCGGCGGCAGCGCCACGATCGGCGGCAACGGCGCGGGCGGCGCGACCGGCGCGCGCTTGCCGTACAGATACCAGCCCAGGAAGGTCGCGCCGAGCAGGATCATCAACAGCCACAGGCCGGTGCGGCTGGGCGCGGCCTGGATCGCGGCGGCTTCAGGGGCCGGTGGAGTGTCGCGATCGGGCGCGTGGGGATCGATGGAATGTGATGCGGTACTCATGTCGGCCTCCTTCTGACCGTCCCCGGGGGATGGGATCGGAGGCCGAGCTTCTTAGCGGCATCGTTAGCGGGTGGTGAACAAGGACCGCATGCGGTTCAGTCGCGCGACAGGCTCGGGCGCAGTTACACGCGTTACGCGACGCATCGATTCACTGTCGAAAAAAATCGTAGCGGCCGGCATCGAGACAAGGACGGACTGCTTCTCCGATTCCCAATTCCCGATTCCCGTCCCCAGCCTCACTGATTCGGATTGAACGTAATCGGCACGATCACCGCGCCCGCCACCGGCTGGCCGCCGCGCATCGCCGGCTTGAAGCGCCACGAACGCACAGCGCTCAGCGCCGCGCGATCGAGCGCGCGCGAACCGCTGCCTTCGACCACGTCCACGCCGTCGACGTCGCCTTGCTCGCTGACCTCGACGCGAACGCGCACCGTGCCGCCTTCGCCGCGGCGCAGCGAGGCCGCCGGATACTGCGGCGGCCGATTGCCCGGCAGTGGCGACGCGGCGGTCTGCGCGCCCGCGGCTGCGGGCGGCGCGGTCGGCGACTGCGGAGCGCTCGGCATGCTCTGCGGCGGCGCCGGCGGGTTCGGGTTTTCGACCAGTTGCGGGGTTTCCTGCGGCTCGCCGCCGGCCGCGGCGGGCGAGGGCTGCGGCGACGGAGCCGGCGCCACGCCCTCGCCATCGGCCGATGCCGGCGCGGGCAGCGGCGCATAGAACGGTTGCGCGCTGGTCGGCGGGGTGTCGCCGCTGCGATAGAAGCCATCGCCGCGATTGCGGTTGCTCGACCAGACCCAGGCGAACAGGGCCAGGCCGATGGCGAATGCGCCCACGACCCACAGCCACGCCTTGCCCGACGGCAGCCAGGCGGCGAAATTGAAGGAACGGCGAGGTGCGGGTGACGGTGTCGACATGGGGCCGGCTGCTCGTGGATCGAATTCGTGATGCTCCGCATTCTGCATCGAAATGCCGCGCCGCGCCGAGCGCGCTTGATGCGGGTCCGCGCCGCGGCACCATGAAGTTCGCTAAAAACCCCGCCAGCCGCGATAATCTGCGGTTCTCCCGCCACGTCCTCCGGCACCGCCATGCTCGATCCGACCCTGCTGCGCCAACAGCCCGCCGAACTCGCCGCCCGCCTGCACGCCACCCGCGGCTATCTGCTCGATCCGGCGGCGCTGGCCTCGCTGGAAAGCGAGCGCAAGATGGTCCAGGTGCGGACCCAGGAACTGCAGGCCTCGCGCAACAAGCTGTCGGGCGAGATCGGCAAGCGCAAGAGCAAGGGCGAGGACGTGTCCGATCTGATGGCGCAGGTGTCGAGCTTCGGCGACGAGCAGAAGCGCGGCGAAACGCGTCTGGACGAAATCAAGGCCGAAATCGAGGCGATCGCGCTGGGCATCCCGAACCTGCCGAACGACTCGGTGCCGCTCGGCCCGGACGAAACCGGCAATGTCGAACAGCACCGCTGGGGCAGCCCGCGCGAGTTCGATTTCGAGGTCAAGGACCACGTCGAACTCGGCGCGCGCAACGGCTGGCTCGACGGCGAGACGGCGGCCAAGCTGTCGGGCGCGCGTTTCACCGTGCTGCGCGGCGGCCTGGCGCGGCTGCATCGCGCGCTGGCCCAGTTCATGCTCGACCTGCACACCGAGCAGCACGAGTACCAGGAAACCAACGTGCCGCTGCTGGTCAACGCCGATGCGATGCGCGGCACCGGCCAGTTGCCGAAGTTCGAGGACGATCTGTTCGCGACCCACGTCGGCGAAGGCGAGTCGGCGAGCAAGCGTTATCTGATCCCGACCTCGGAAGTGCCGCTGACCAATATCGTCCGCGACGAAATCCTCGAGGAGTCCGCGCTGCCGCTGCGCATGACCGCGCACTCGATGTGTTTCCGCGCCGAGGCCGGCAGCGCCGGCCGCGACACCCGTGGCATGATCCGCCAGCATCAGTTCGAGAAGGTCGAACTGGTGACCATCGCGCGGCCCGATCAGAGCTACGAAGAGCACGAGCGCATGACCCGCTGCGCCGAGGTCGTGCTCGAAAGCCTCGGCCTGCCGTACCGGCGCATGCTGTTGTGCACCGGCGACATGGGTTTCTCCGCGACCAAGACCTACGACCTGGAAGTGTGGCTGCCGAGCCAGGGCAGCTACCGCGAGATTTCCTCGTGCTCCAACTGCGAAGCCTTCCAGGCCCGGCGCATGCAGGCGCGCTGGCGCAACCCGGCGACCGGCAAGCCCGAGCCCGTGCACACCCTTAACGGCTCCGGCGTCGCCATCGGCCGCGCGATGATCGCGGTGATGGAGAACTATCAGAACGCCGATGGCTCGATCACGGTGCCTGAGGTGTTGCGGCGGTATATGGGTGGCGTCGAAACGTTGGCTTGATGGCTGTAGGTGCGGAAGATCCTGTCCGGATCACCAACGCCGACCCTTCGGCACAAACGGTGGCCGGCGATTTTCACTCGCCCGGAAATACCTCCGCGATTCCGGTCCGTCGGTTCACTATGACCAGGAACCTGCAGCCGGGCGGAGGTATAGGTCTGCAAAGGAAGCCGAACATCCATTCGCCGCCATCTTCAGATAGCTCGTCACCAAACGTATCGAGCGAGTAGCGCTCGAGATCGTAGCCGTGGGCCGTGGCGGCCTTGCGCGCGATCGGCAATGCCTGCTCGCGAGTCATCAAGCCTTCTGCCGGGCTGCTTCCTTCCTGTGCCGCGCCCGGGGTTTGTGCGATTGACGACGCTTCTCGGCATTGGTCCATCGCCGTGGGGCGATCTTTCGGCTGAAACCGCAGATTGTCGCCGAAGCAGACGTGATCGCATCCGCCGCCCACGCTGTGTCCGTGCGGACTCGCCAGGCAGGTGAGGACGCAATCCGCGGCCGGCGTGCATTGGGTTGTCAGTCTGCCGACCAGGCATTCTTCGTAAGCAGACAGCTCGCGCCGGGGAAGCGTCGTGCAGCCGTGGAAATGCGCGATGGCCCCCGTATCGGGAGGCGGGGGTGGCTGCGCCTCGTGAGACACCGCAGGCCCGGTTCCGGACGGCAGGTTTCCCGTGCCGCAGCCGCAAGCAGCCAGAATCAATCCGATGAGCGGTAGCGTTCCCACGATTCGGTGCATGTTCGATCCGGCCCCGCGCGATCGGATCGACACGTTATCAGCCTCGCGGACATTCGCTCCAGGCTGACAGACGTCCAAGCGCACCCGCGGCAACCCGGGCGGAACACAGCAAGCCCGGATCGGCCCGGACAGGATCGATGCTCACAAAAAAGCCGGGCCCGTCAGGACCCGGCCAATGCCGGCATGGGGGAGGGAACGCCGGCCTTGCACTTACACGGTGGGACACGGTACTCGCGGGACAAACGCGGAGAGCCTCACGCCGCGCGTCGTTGCGGCAGCGGAATGGAAGCGTGCGCCGCAGCGAGCGCGTCGGCACGATGCTGTGGCGAGTAAGCCACACCTTCGGCACGCACGAACTCGACATCGGTCACGCCAATGAAGCCCAGGACGTGACGAAGGTAGGTCTCCTGGAAATCGCTGGGCTGGCCGCTGTGCAGGCCGCCGCGGCCGCTGACGATGATCGCGCGCTTGCCCTTGGCCAGACCTTCGGGGCCATCGGCGGTGTAGCGGAAGGTCTTGCCCGCGACCGCGACCCGGTCGATCCACGCCTTGAGCGTCGAAGGGATGCCGAAGTTGTACATCGGCACGCCCAAAACAATCACATCGGCGTCGAGGAATTGTTGCACGATGCGCTCGGAAGCCTCGGTTTCGGCCGGATCCGCCCCAGCCAGGGAACGACCGGTAAGATGCGGGATCGGGTCGGCGTCGAGGTCGCGGTACTCGATGCTCAGACCGGGCAGGGCGTCCAGCCAACGCGTCGCCACCGCGGCGGACAGCTCGCGAGTCACGGAATTTGCGCCCAGGGCGCTTGAATCGATGTGCAGGAGCTTCATGTCTATGACCTCGATGGGTCGTCTGATGCGGGCATCGCCGCGTTGGAGCAAAGTCTGCGTCGTTGCGTCAGTGGGATAAAGCTGCTTCAATATCACTAATTGTTCTATTATTGGAACTTTCGTCATGCACGATCTGAATGACCTGTACTACTTCGCCATGGTCGTCGACCACGCCGGGTTCGCCGCCGCGGAACGCGCGTTGGGCATTCCCAAGTCGCGCCTGAGTCGCCGGATCAGCCAGTTGGAAACCGACCTGGGCGTGCGCCTGCTGCAGCGCTCGACCCGTCGTTTCGCCGTCACCGAAGTCGGCAACAGCGTCTACCGCCACGCCCAGTCGATGTTGGCCGAGGCCCAGGCCGCGCGCGAAGTGGTCGACCGCCTCAGCGCCGAGCCGCGCGGGGTGATCCGGGTCAGCGTGCCGGTCGGCCTGGCCCAGCAGCAGATTCCCAAGCTGCTGCCCGAATTCCTGGCCAAATACCCGCAGGTGCGCGTGCAGTTGCACGTCAGCAACCGCCGGGTCGACATCATCAACGAAGGCATCGACGTTGCCTTGCGCGTGCGCTCCAAGCTTGACGACGACGGCAGCCTGGTGATGCGCAGCTTCGGCCAGATCCAGGAACTGCTGGTCGCCAGCCCGAAGTACCTGACCCGCATGGGCCGCCCGACTAATCCCGACGAACTGTCCGATCACGTCACCCTGAGCATCAGCGAAGACGACGCTCGCCAGCGCTGGGAACTGCACGGCCCGGACGGCGAAGTGCGCAAGGTCGAACTCAAGCCGCGGGTGATGGGTTTCGATTTCCCGATGCTGATGGCGCTGGCCGAGCAGGGCGTGGGCATCACCCTGCTGCCCGAGACCGTCTGCGCCGAAGCCGTGCGCCGCGGCGAACTGGAAGTGGTGCTGCCGAACTGGCGCCTGCCGCAGGGCATCTTCCACGCCGTATTCGCCTCGCGCCGCGGCCTGTTGCCGGCAGTGCGGGTGTTCATCGACTTCCTGGCCGAGAAGGCCCCGTCCCTGGTCGAGTCCGCGCGCCTGCAATGCAGCGACATCAAGGGCGTGCCGTGCCCCGACAGCATCGCCGGCCGCGACGGCAAGAAGCACGACAAGCCGGTGAAGATTTCCGCTCCGGCGTGAGAGAATGCTCCGCGCCCGGTCGAGGCCGGGCGCCTTGGGGCGGCACCGCAACGGGCCGTCCCTGATCGATCCGGCGTTTGGGCTTAACCGCCGAACGCGCGATGATCGATCGCCGGATATCGCCTTCGTGCGTACCCGGGTAGCTGTAGTTACGGAGAGATGGCCGAGTGGTTTAAGGCAGCGGTCTTGAAAACCGCCGAAGGGTCAAACCTTCCGTGGGTTCGAATCCCACTCTCTCCGCCATCGTCTCTGGCTCGATGGCGTCGTCGTCTCTGGTGATGAGTCCTTTTGGGGGTCGGTGACTGAATGGCCTTGGTGGCTGATTCATACTCACCGCCCGACTCATTACAAACGCGTGCCACTGGGCAGACATGTCGTCGCAGCCGCATGCGCACGAATACCACGTGTCGCTAACGACGATGGGATGTTGCCCGACATGATCGCGGTCGGCAGCTATTTCACAGCGGCCTTCAGCGCGGCGAACGCCTGATCGGCAAATCTGCCGAGTGCGCCTTTATGCGGTTGATAGTCGATGCCTTGCACCACGCTGACGGTCTTGTCATCGACCGCAATGCAATGAACGACAAACGTTCCGCTGGATTCGGACCCGCCCACGACCGTCACGAGTTTGCCCGGAGTGCTCTGCGAACTGGCGCGCAACCCGGCGCGCTGCGCGGCCTTGGTCACGACGCCGCTGCAGGTGTCGAGGCTCAGTCGAGCGGCGGGCGTGCGCTCGACGTGATAAGTGACATTGAAATTATTTTCTTGCGCCAGTGCGGTAGTGGATGATCCGAGCAGCAAGGCAGCGCCTAATAGCGGAAGTGCGAGGTTCATGGCGAATTCCCGGTTGAGGTCCGGCAACAAGCTATCTCATTTCCTGACGGGGCTGGTGTAGGTTCCGTGTACCGGGCCAGGGCGCAACGAGTGAGGGATGGCGCATTGCCGCGCCACTCGATGCGCTGCGAGTGGCTGTGAGCTTTCGGTCGTTATGTTTCGCGCGATGCGATCTGGCTTACCAGTCTTTGCGGGCAGGAAACGCCAGGATCGCCATCGCCTCGAGAATGACGCGGTTGTTTCCTTTCTTGTCCGTGATCGACAAAGGCTGATCGTAGCGCGCCGATCGAACGATAAAGCAGGTGCCATCTACGCCCGTGTGGCGGTTGTGCGACAAGCCCGGTTCGGCCCAGAATTTCTTGCCCAGCAAGGTGTTGAGTTTTTTGTCGCGCACGATGATGTCCCGATCCCCGATGATCAACGCCATTTCCGCATTGCGGTAGTCGCGCGAAGCGCCTTCCCAATGGTTGCGGTCCTGTTCCTGGTCGCGATCGGTCAGCTGGTTCAGATCCTTGCTGAAGAAATCCGCCGGGATCGCGCTTTTGGATACGAAAAGCGCGGTGGTCTTCAGTTCGATCCGTTTTCCATCGCGGTCGAAGATCACGTCCGGGATCGAGTCGGAGGTGACCGGGAAATCACCGGCCGCCGTGATGTTGTTGCTTAGTTGAAAAAAACAGGCGCCGCTTTTGTCCTTGGTGAATATGCCGAAGCCGCTGTCGATCAGATGGCGCCTTATCGCGCTGTTTACCGCGCCTTCTTGCTGGAGAAGCAAGCGATCCTTCGCGACGGCGGCCAGGCTGGAGTCGAGTATCGCTTCGCCCACTTGCTCGATTTCAGCGACCGAGTCGTTGTGAATACAGGCGCGCGCCGATTTGTGCTCGGCCGCGATGTGCTCGCTGATGAGGCTGTATTCCAGGTAATCGAACTCTGCCATGGCCGCCCCGATGATCAACACGAACAAGCAATACGCTTGCAGGCGAGAGATAGTCGGTCGAACCGGCGCGCGATTGCAAGCCGATCCGGATCGATGCCGTAACCTCGGTCAGCGGCGACATTGCGTGACCGGTGAGATATCTGCTTGCGCCCGTCTGAGCCTGGCCGTGTGACCGCTTCCGGCTTGCCGTCACGTTTTCGCAAGGAGAGATCGCAGATGAGCCGACGGCGCGTCGCTGTTGCACGAACCGATCCGGCCATCACCCGTCCAAGGATGCGACATGTCGACGATCAAAGCCTTTCTGGAAGCAGGCAAATCCCTCATCACCCTCGGCGCCGGCGCCAATGCCGCGGCGCGGCAGCAGATTCGCGACGTGACCGGGCAGTTGGCCGACGAGCTCGATCGGGCGTTGTCGCTGGCCGATTCGTATCTGGTCGGGGTGCGCTTTTCCAGCGGCGATCGCGAACTCGCTGCCTATCTGTACGACGCGCGATCCAAGTTGATGGGCAGCTACCACGAGCACCATATCTGCGCGGGGTTGTATCAGCTGGCCGACAAGTTCGGGCAGTTGTTCGATCCGACTCGGTTTTCGGTGTCGCTGGGTTCCTACAGCGAAATTCCGCAATTGATCGAGCATCTCAAGAACGGCGAGCGCGCGGTCATCGACGATCTCGACGAGTTGATCGGCCAGTTTCACGAACTGGCCACGCGGCTGGACGCGGCGTCGGCGGAACAGAAAGAGCAGGCGCGGGCCGCGATTCTGGCTTCGGCCGATTATTTTCGCGACAAGCTCGCGCAGCAGCGCAAGCAAGTTAGAAACAGCCGGCGGCGGATCGTCGATACCTTGTAGCGGCGCGGATGCTGCATCGCAGCGTGCTCCCGTGATGGCGGCGGCTGCGACGGGACGGGGGGAGGCCGTAAAACCGCATGGCCATTTGTTTGTCTACCACGACCCGCAGCGACCGCGGGCGGCGGTTCCGGCCGCGGTGCCCGCGCGAAGTTTTTTCCCGGCCGTGTCGATCCGGCCGTTCCTTGATCGTCGTCTTGATGGAAGCCATGCGGTTTTCCACGATTCCCACCCGTTAAGGAGCGATGCCATGCAAGTCAAGCCGGTAGGCTGGTTCGAGATCTACGTCAACGACATCGAGCGTGCCCGCGCGTTCTACGAGGGCGTGTTCGCGCTCAAGCTGGAAAAACTCGAAGGCCCCGATGCCGATTGGCAGATGTGGGCATTTCCCGGTGCGATGGATCAGAGCAACGGCGCGTCGGGCGCGCTGGTGCATATGCCGGGCGCGCCGGTGGGCGGCAGCGGCACGATCGTGTACTTCATGTCGGCCGATTGCGCGATCGAAGCCGGGCGCGCGGTTGCCCATGGCGGCAAGGTCGACAAGGACAAGTTCTCGCTCGGCGAGTACGGCTTCGCGGCGCTGCTGACCGATACCGAAGGCAACACGATCGGCGTGCATTCGATGGAATGACGGCGGGCGCTCGGCCGTCGCGCGAGTCGCCGCGGTCGCCGCGGCGACTCGCGATTGCGGCGCAAGGCGAGTGCGCAAGGCGCCGCGAGAGCGGTTCCGGCCCCTGCATCGCAAGGGCCGGACGCTATGTGCTGGTTCCGCGGCTTACAGCTCGATGCAGTCGAAGCTGACCTCGGGATCGACCTCGGCGCCGTAATCGACATCGTCGCGCTCGAAGCCGAACAGCTTGAGGAACTCGTGCTTGTAGCTGGCGTAGTCGGTGAGCTGGAACAAGGTCTCGGTGGTCACCTGCGGCCACAGCGCCTTGCATTCGCTCTGCACGTCCTCGCGCAGTTCCCAGTCGTCCAGGCGCAGACGGTTTTCGCCGTCGGTTTCCGGCGCCTGACCGTCCTGGCGATACATGCGTTCGCGAAACAGGCGGTCGAGTTGATCGATCGGGCCTTCGTGCAGGCCTTTTTCCTTCATCACCTTGAACACCAGCGAGATGTACAGCGGCATCACCGGAATCGCCGAGCTGGCCTGGGTGACCACCGACTTGAGCACCGCGACGTTGGCGCCGCCGCCGAGCTTCTGGCTCAGGCGCGCATCGAGCCGCTGCGCGGTCTGGTCGAGGTCGACCTTGGCCTTGCCGAGCGCGCCGTGCCAGTAGATCGGCCAAGTGATCTCGGTACCGATGTAGCTGAAGGCGACCGTGCGCGCGCCCGGCGCGAGCGCGTCGGCGCGTTCGAGCGCGTCGATCCACAGCTCCCAGTCCTGGCCGCCCATCACCGTGACGGTGTCTTCGATTTCCTGCTCGGTCGCCGGTTCGACCGTGGCCTGGATGATGGTGTCCTTGTTGGTGTCGATCGCGGTCGAGGTATAGGGCTCGCCGATGGTCTTGAGCGCCGAGCGCTTGAGTTCGCCGCCGCCCGGCAGCTTGCGCACCGGCGAGGCCAGCGAGTAGACGATCAGGTCGACCTGGCCGCCCATTTCGTTCTTGATCAGCTCGACCACCTGGGCGCGCGCTTCATCGGAAAACGCGTCGCCGTTGATCGATTTGCTGTACAGCCCCTTGGCCTTGGCGAACTTGTCGAACGCGGCCGAGTTGTACCAGCCGGCGGTGCCGGGCTTCTTGTCGGTACCGGGTTTTTCGAAGAACACGCCGAGGGTATCGGCGCCGAAACCGAACGCGGCGCTGATGCGCGCGGCCAGGCCGTAGCCGCTGGACGCGCCGATCACCAACACTTTCTTCGGACCGTCGGCGCGCACGCCGCGGGCGACCGTGGCGTTGATCTGATCGCGGACATTGAGTTCGCAGCCGAGCGGATGCGTGGTGGTGCAAATGAAGCCGCGAACCTTGGGCTGAATGATCAACTCGATTACCTCGTCACTGGGCGATGGCCGGCAGTTTAGTGCCTGTCATCGACGAATGCGCGGGCGCGCGCGGGGCAGGGCGCGGCGGCGCGTGCGGATCGGCCTCAGAAGCGTTCGCCCACCGGCAGATAGCGCCATTCGCCGACCGGCATCTTGCTCAGTGGAATGCGGCCGATACGCAGGCGTCTGGTCGACACCACCTCCAGGCCGACCTCGCCGCAGACGTGCCGCAACTGGCCCGACTGCACGTTCTTGACCGCGAACCGCAGCCGCGTCTCGTTCTGCCAGCTGACCTTGCACGGCGGCAGCGGGCGGCCAAGGTAATTCAGGCCGTGGGCGAGCTTCTTCAGCCCGTACGGCGCGAGCTGGCCGCTGACCTCGACCAGGAACTCCTGTTCGAGCTGCGGGTAATCCTCGTTCAGCCTGCGCCGCACGCGCGGGTCCTGAGTCAATACCACCAGCCCGCTGGCGTCGGCATCGAGCGGCATCAGCGGCGCCAGGTGCTGGAAATGGCGCTTGAGCCGGCGCACCCCCGACATGTCGCCCTCGGCGTGGTTGACCGGCACGACCAGGCGGGCGCTCTCGTTGAACGGCAGCCCGGCCGGCTTGTGCAGCAGCATGGTGGCCGGTTCGGCGGGCTCGGCCCGCGCATCCGGGTCCAATTCGACCCGCTGGGCCACGATCGGCGCCTGCGGCTCCTCGATCACCTTGCCATCGACCCGGACCCAGCCGCCCTCGATGTATTGCTGGGCCTGCGCGCGTGAACAACCGATCAATTCGGCCAGGCATTTATCGAGTCGGACGGGTTCGGACATGAGGAAAGTCGATGTGGGAAGCGGCAAGTGTAAAGATATACGCCTGTCGCGCCGGAAATCCCCCGCAACCGGCGACGGCTTCACTCACAGGACGCTATGAAGACTCCACCCGGTTTGCAGGCGCTGATCGACGACGGCGTGATCGACGAAGTGATGCGCCCGCTCAAGAGCGGCAAGGAAGCCGCGGTGTATGTCGTGCGCTGCGGCGACGAGATCCGCTGCGCCAAGGTCTACAAGGACATGGCCCAGCGCAGCTTCCAGCAGCGCGTGCAGTATCAGGAAGGGCGCAAGGTGCGCGGCAGCCGCGAGGCGCGCGCGATCGGCAAGGCCAGCAAATACGGACGCAAGCAGCAGGAGACCGCCTGGAAGAACACCGAGGTCGACGCGCTGTACCAGTTGCGCGAGGCCGGCGTGCGCGTGCCCGAGCCGCACGGCTATTTCCACGGCGTGCTGGTGATGGAACTGGTGACCGACGCCGACGGCCATTCGGCGCCGCGCCTGGGCGAGGTCGAATTGGCGCCGGACCAGGCGCGCGGCTTCCATCGCTTCCTGGTGCGCCAGGTGGTCAAGATGCTGTGCGTGGGCCTGATCCACGGCGATCTGTCCGAATACAACGTGCTGGTCGCGCCGGACGGCCCGGTCATCATCGATTTTCCGCAGGTGGTCAGCGCGGCCGGCAACAACGCTGCGCGCACCATGTTGCTGCGCGACGTCAACAACCTCACCGCCAGCCTCGGCGCGTGGGCGCCGGAACTGCTCGACACCTGGTACGGCGAGGAAATGTGGGCGCTGTTCGTGGCCGGCGATCTGCATCCCGACAGCGAACTGACCGGCGTGTTCGTGCACGACGAATCGGCGGTGGACGTCGACAGCGTGCGTCATGCGATCAACGATGCGCGCGAGGAAGCGCTGATCCGGCAGCAGGGGCGCGAGGCGGCGGCCGAGGCGGATTGAGCGGAGCGGGGCGATGTCGCGTCATCGCGAGTAGAGGCGCGCCGCGCGAAGAGGGGCGGGAAATGCACGGCGTTGTGATTCGCCACATCGTGCGATCGCGATGCAAGCATCACCGATCATCTTCGCGGCATCGGCCTCAACGCCTCAGCGCGGACGCCGCCAACAACCCACCGAACCCGATCAGCACCGTGCCGAACACGCGGTCGATCCAGCCGCGCGCGCCCAGCAGCCGCGTCTTCAGCGCTCCGCCCGAGAACAGCAAGGCCACCAGGCCGAACCACAGCACGTGGGTGGCGGATACGAACGCGCCGTAGCCGATTCGCGTCGCCAGCGGTGTGCTCGGCTGCACCACCTGCAGGAACAGGCTGACAATGAACACCGTGCATTTCGGGTTCAAGGCGTTGGTCAGGAAGCCAACGCGCAGGGCGGCGAAGTCCGACAGCCCGGCGCTGTCGGAGTCGACCGCCGATGCGTCGGCCGCGGGCGCGCGCAGCATTTTCCAACCCAGGTAGATCAGGTACAGCGCGCCGGCGATCTTGAGCGCCGCGTACAAGCGCAGCGATTGCTGGATCACCAGCCCGACCCCGAGCAGGGTATAGGCCACATGCACCCACACGCCCAGGCCGATGCCGAGCGCGGTCAGCAGGCCGGCGCGGCGCGAGCGCAGCAGGCTGTTGCGCGACACCATCGCGAAGTCCGGACCGGGGCTGATCACGGCCAGTACGGTGATGGTGAGTACGGCTAACAGTTCCTGCATGGGCGATTGGTCGCGTATCGGAGAATAGGCGCTAAATTAGTCGGGTGCGGCCAGGGCGACAAACGATGAATAGTCACGACGGTGGTGAGAAAAATTCACGATCGGGCAGGGCGCCGCTGCCGCCGCTGGGCGGCTTGCGCTGTTTCGAGGCGGCCGCGCGGCTGGGCAGTTTCTCGCGCGCCGCCGAGGAACTGCACCTGACCCACGGCGCGATCAGCCGCGCGGTGCGTTCGCTCGAAGACGCGCTCGGCGTGGCCTTGTTCGAGCGCCGCAACCAGCGCGTGCATCTGACCGCGGCCGGGGCGACCTTGCGCGATGCGGCGGCGGCGGCCTTCGACGGGCTCGCCGCGGCCGTGCATGCGCTGCGCCGCACGCCGCGTTCGCCGGTGCTGGTGCTGTCGTGCGAACCGACCTTGCTGATGCGGTGGCTGATCCCGCGGTTGCCGTCGTTGCATGCCCTGCATCCGCGGATCGCGCTGCAGCTGGTCGCCGGCGGCGGGCCGGTCGGATTCGGCGAGGTCGATCTGGCGATCCGCCGCGACGATTTCGAACGCGATGCGCGGGTGCATGCGCAGTTCCTGTTCGAGGAACGGATCGGCCCGGTGTGCAGCCCGCGCCTGACTGCTCAGGTCGTCAGCGGCACCGGCGCGCGCCTGCGCCTGCGCGCGCGGGCCACGCGATTGCACAGCGCGACCCGTCCGGGCGCGTGGAGCGATTGGGCGCGCGCCAGCGGCCGCGACCTGGTCGACGCGCCTTCGCAGCGGTTCGAGCATTTCTATTTCAGCCTGCAGGCGGCCTCGGCCGGGGTCGGTGTGGCGATCGGGCCGTGGCAGTTGGTGCGCGACGAGATCGACGCCGGTCTGCTCGAAGCACCGTTCGGTTTCGTCGCCGACGGCAGCGCGTATCACCTGCTGTCGCCGGCACCGATCGCGCCGGACTCCGATGCCGCGCACTTGCTCGACTGGCTGCGTTCGCAGGCCTGAACGCACAGTCGTGGCGAGGGTATGCGGGCCATTACCGCGGCGGGCCGGCTTGGCGCGGAATGACCGATCCCGTCGCGGCCGGTGCTGCGTGCACGTAACCCGGCCGGGTGCGGTCAGGCGCACTCGCTGAAATTCTCGATTCGTTGCCGAATTTGTTGTGCATGTCGCAGATACATGTGTTTGCGCGTGCTTGGATGCTTCACAGCGAGGTGATTCGCTCGCACATGAAAGCAGGCCGATGGCCCGGTTTTTTTGTGCGATGCAGCGGATCAGAGCGACTCGCTACAGGGGCGGTGTCGTGTTGCGGCGCCGATAAGGATGGCGAGTAGGGATCACTCGTTCTATGGACACGCTCGTTTCTTCTGTTATTGCGCTCGATGCGCCCGAACCGGCGATTCCGCCGAGCCCGCAGCGTGCGCGCGTCAGCGCCGCATGCGCGATCGCGCGCTCACCGTCTCGTCTCCTGTGTCCCAACCAACGCGGCCTCGGTCGGTAATCGAGGCGTTTTTGCGCGGTTTCGCCGTTGCGTCCGCATAAGGCGGCGGAGCGAAGGAACGCGCGTGGATGCACGTGCATGAACCGTCGGCCATGGACAGCCGATGGTGAAGTCGAGCGCTTCGGCGCTCGATGCAACGCACGCCGGGACTGAGCGCGCGCCGGAGCCGGCACGCCTGCACGCTTCCAGGACGGAGGCGGACGGGATCGCGCCGGGACGCAATCGCTGCGTCCTTTAATCGATATCTCAAGGAGGATAGACCCATGAACCGCATCTTGAACCTGCAGAAGCTCGCCATCAGCGCCGATCCGAGCGACGGCGCCGCCGGCGACAGCACCAGCAGCTTTGCCGGCTGCAACTGTTCGACCAGCAGCAACAGCGGCTGCCTGTGCAGCGGCGAAGTGACCATCGCGGTCTGAGTCGTGGTCGGAGCCCCGGGAAAGCGATGCCTTCCCGGGCAAACAGCGGTTCTCGATGGCGAGCAAGGAGTTCTACGAACTCATGTCGCGCTATCAACCCTTGCTCGGCGATTACCACGCGCAGGTGCGGCGTCTGCTTCCGCCCGATTGGCGCATCGACCAGCACAACGTCTGGTGGGGCTGCGCGTAAGAGGGCGCGCAGATTCCCGCGCAAGGCTGGAAGATCCATCTGTCGGCCACGCCCGCGCATTCGCCGGCGATCCTGATGACCGTGGCGCGGATGATGATCGGGCGCCGGGTCACCTTCAAGTTCCTGGTCGACCGCACCTTGCTGCATCTGTCCAACGGCAAGCGCTGGTCGCGCGGCGCGGCCGGAAAGTTCATCACCGTCTATCCCACCAGCACCGAGCATTGCGCCGAGTTGCTGGAGGATCTGCATCGGGCGACGGTCGATTATTGGGGCCCGTACATCCTGTCCGACCGCCGCTACAAGGACAGCCGGATCGTGCATTACCGCTACGTGCTCGATCGCTTGCGCGCGTTGCCGGGCGTGCAGCGGGTCGCGGTGACCGGCAACCTGCCGCTGGGCTCGCAGCTCAATCTGCCGGCGACCCTGGCCGACGGGCGCTCGATCCAGCCGCAGTACCGCCCGGTCGACGGCGACTACTTCGCGCTGTTCGCCATCGCCAGCCGCGCTGGACGCGTGTTCGACGCGCGCGACAGCCACGGCGCCGAACCGGTGTGCGTGGTCAGTGCCGCGTTCGCCAGCGCCTATCTCAAAGGCGATCCGTTGGGGCAGACGTTGCGCATGGGCCGCGGCGACGGCAACGCGATGCCGACGATGCGGGTGGTCGGCGATGTGCGCCAGTTCGGCCCGGCCGAACCGGCGCCGCCGATCGTGTACGTGCCGCTGGCGCAGATGCCGCCCAAGCTGTGGAACACGATGCGCGAATTCGGCCCCTTGAACTACGCGGTGCGCACCCGCGGGCAGATCGCGAACCTGGAGCCGGCGCTGCGCAAGGCCGTGGCCGAGGCGGCGCCGCGGCAACCGATCGGCGATATCCGTTCGATGCGGTCGGTGGTCGATGAAGCGATGGGCGAAAGCCGGCTGCAGTTGCTTCTGGTCGGATTGTTCTCGCTGCTGGCGCTGTCGCTGGCCTGCATCGGGCTGTATGCGGTGCTGTCGGTCAACGTGGCCGCGCGCCGTCACGAGTACGGCGTGCGCGCCGCGCTCGGCGCGAGCGCGCGGCGCCTGCTGGCGCTGGTGTTCCGCGACAGCGCGGTGCAGGTCGCGATCGGCCTGGGCGCGGGCTTGCTCGCGGCGTTGCTGGCGGCGCGGGTGATCCGGCGCTTCCTGTTCGGGGTCGGCGCGGCCGATCCGCTGGCGATGCTGGCGGTGGCGCTGGTGTTGGCGCTCGCCGCGGCCGTGGCCACCGCGCTGCCGGCGTTGCGGGTGGCGCGCTCGGACCCGATGCAGGCGCTGCGCGTGGACTGAGTCGGCCGGCGTACTCGGCCGGCGTACTCGGCCGGCCGGTTCAACTGCCCTGAAAGCCCGAGGGAAGTTCGCGCAGCCGCGCCACGTCGCGCAGCGGCGGCGCGCCGAACAATCGCGCGTATTCGCGGCTGAACTGCGAGGGGCTTTCGTAGCCGACCGCGTGGCCGGCGCTGGCCGCGTCCATGGCCTGGCCCAGCATCAGCCCGCGCGCCTGCTGCAGGCGCAGTTGCTTCTGGTACTGCAGCGGGCTCATTCGGGTGACGGTCTTGAAGTGTGCGTGCAGGGCCGAGGCACTCATGCGCGCGTGCGCGGCGAGTTCGGCCATGTCGAAGGGTTCGCGGAAATTGCGCTTGATCCAGTCGATCGCGCGATGCACCTGGCGGCTGCGGCTCTCGCCGTGGGCGATGTCGTACAGGCGCGAGGCCTGCTCGCCCTTGATCAGGCGGTACAGGATTTCGCGTTCGATCAGCGGCGCCAGCATCGCAATGTCGTCGGGCGTGTCGAGCAGGTTCAACAGACGCACCGCGGCGTCGAGCAGATCAGTGGTGGCGTCGCTGAGCATCAGGCTGGGGCCGGGCGCGGTCTCGACCGCCGGCGGCAGGCCCGATTCGATCCACAGCGCGCTCAGCAGCGCCGGGTCGAGGTCGAGACGCAGGCACAGATAGGGTTCGTCGTCGCTGGCGTGAACGATCTCGCCGATGATCGGCACGTCGACCGACACCACCAGATAGCGCTGGCGATCGTATTCGTAGATGCGGTCGCCGAGGATCACCCGCTTGCGGCCCTGAGCGACGATGCAGACCGCGGGCCGATGCAGTTCATGCAGCGCATCGACCGGGCGGCTGCAACGGATCAGCTGCACCCGCGGCAGCGCGGTCGGATGCAGGCCGTCGCCGTCGGAGTATCGGTCAATCGCGCGAGCGAGCAGGTGTGCGGCAGTCATGACGGGAACATCGCCTCGGTGGGGTGCGGGCCGTGGTTTTCGGCGGATTTCGCCGATCGGCCCGATGTGGCGATGATCCGCGCGCGGCGATGGCCGGACAAGCCTTCGCGGGCGGGTCTGGAGGATCGTGCAAGAGTGCGCGGCGATCGTGCTATCGCCGCGGGGCCACGGGTCCTCAAAGTTCGCCGCAGGCCGGACGACCCGCGTCCGCCGTCCGAACACGAGGAAACCGACATGAGCAACGACACTTCTCTGCACGGCAAGACCGTATTGATCACCGGCGCCAGCAGCGGCATCGGCGAGGCCACCGCGAAGCTGCTGGCGCAGCGCGGCGCCAACGTGGTGATCGGCGCGCGCCGCGGCGAGCGGCTGCAGGCGCTGGAGCAAGCCATCACCGCAACCGGCGGTTCGATCCGCCAGCGCCTGCTCGACGTCACCGACGCGGCCGATGTCGCCGCGTTCGTCGCCTACGCCCAGCAGCAATTCGGCCGCGTCGACGTGCTGGTCAACAACGCCGGAATCATGCCGCTGTCGCCGCTGAGCGCGCTCAAGCTCGACGAATGGAACCGCATGATCGACGTGAACATCCGCGGCGTGCTGCACGGGATCGCGGCGATCGTGCCGGTGATGCAGGCGCAGGGATCGGGCCAGGTGATCAACGTCGCGTCGCTGGGCGCGCATTACGTGGTGCCGACCGCGGCGGTGTACTGCGCGACCAAGTTCGCGGTGTGGGCGATCTCCGACGGCCTGCGCCAGGAGAGCGACACGATCCGGGTGACCACGATTTCGCCGGGGGTGGTCGAGTCGGAACTGGCCGACACCATCACCGATCCGGCCACTGCGCAGGGCATGAAGGAATTCCGCCGCATCGCGATCCAGCCCGATGCGATCGCGCGCGCGATCGCGTTCGCGATCGAACAGCCGGCCGATGTCGATGTCAGCGAAGTGATCGTGCGGCCGACGGCGGGGACGTTCTGATCCGGCGGTTTATGGGGTGAATCCGCGCGCACTCGAACGGGTGCGCGTTTGTCCCGATGCGAGGCGATCGCAAACGGTCCCGATCAATCCGGCCGTGCGATCGAGGACCTCAAAAAGCAGCCTGTCCCCGCGATACCGTGGGGACAGGCTGTCTACATTGGCGCTACAGAGGTTTCGATGGTTTGAGTCGGGTTGGGCCGGATTGAACTGAGCCGCGGCGAGCCGCAACACCGACGTCAACTGCCGCCGCATCCACCGCAACCGCCGCCGCAACCACCGCCTCCGCCGCCATCGCCACCTCCACCGCCGCCACCTCCATCGCCGCCGCCGCCCACGCCGCCGTGGCCACTCGGTTCGCGCACCAGGTTGTAGCTGTCCAGCGGCGTGCCCATCAGCGCGGCAGGGCCGATCAGGGCGACGTAGGTCAGCGCATCGCCTGGGGCCTCGTTGGCTTGGCGGCGCGCGCGGTACAACTCCCATTCGCCGGCGCGGCTGATCGCGTCGGCCGGGATCGCCATCCGCGCCAGGGTGATCAGCGTCATCAGCACGGTCAGCACTATCAGGAATGCGACCGGATGATCGCCCTGCAGGCCGATCACGATCTTGCTCGCGCCCAATACGATCACCGCCACCGGCGGGACCAGCGACCACAGCTTGGCCCTGAAGCGTTGCTCGGTGGTATTGGCCAGGCCCACGCGCTGCAGTTCCTCGTCCATGCCTTCATAGCGCTGGCGCAGCAGGCCGAGGATGTGCGAGAGGTTCTTGCGCGAGGCGATGATGGTATCCATCGCTTCGCGCAGGATCGGCGGCAGCGCCTCCATCTGCGCCGGAATCAGCGGTTGCGGACGCAGCCACACCTGATCGTTGTGGCGCGCGGCGTTGAGGTCCTTGCGGTCGAATTCGAGCACGACCAGATCGCGCGCCAGCAATTCGGCCACGACCGCGTCGGCGACGCGACTGGCGCCGCCGGCCAGGTAGGCCAGTTCCCAGGGTTCGGCCTTGCGCGTGGCGCGGTCGCCATGATCGCCGGCGCGTCGCAGCAGCCATCCGCTCAGGCGCAGCGAGGCGAACATCAAGGTCAGGTACCACAGCAGAAACGCGCCGCCAGTCCAGTGCAGGGGATTGAGGCGTTCGCAGTACGAGGCCAGCAGGATGTAGGCGATGGCGGTGATCGAACTCAGGCGCACCAGCCAGCGCAGGCTGTTGGACGGTTCGCGTTCCGAGCTCCGGCTGAGCGCGCGGACTTTCTGGGCGATGCGCGCATCCGGCCAGATGCGTTCGGGCAACGGGCCGAAGTAGCGCCGGTAACTGTCCAGGGTGTCGGCGTATTGCGCTTCATGGCGCCGGTCTTCGGCGACCCCGCCGCGCGAAGGCACGTGGTGCAGCGGCTGCTTGAGCACCTGCTGGCAGAACGCGCGATAGCCACGGGTGTCGGTGATGTGGGTATGCCAGACCTGATCGACCCGCTGGCTCGGCGTGACCGGATGGCCGGCGGCCACCGCGAGAAAGCAAAAGCGCCGGTATTCCTCGATCGCGGCGTGGGCATCGTCGAGCTGCAGTCGCGCGTCCTTGGCCACGCGCAGCGCGAATTCGTCGGAACCGGGCTCGTCGAAACGATGCTCGCGCAAGCGTTTCCACAGGGCTTTTTGTTGGCTCGTCCATTGCGCGGCGTCCGTCGCCGCAGTGTTCGGATCGCTCATGACAATCCTCCGCTAGTCCATCCATTGAACCATGGTGTCTTCACTGTACGACGTTGGGTGCGATCCGTCGCCGTGCCAGCTTGGGCGGCACGGTACGTGGGCGGCGATCGCGGCGAAATAGCCGGATGTAGCTAGACACGCCGCTGCACGCACGGCGAAAAATTAACGAATGCATCGCCTCATCGCGATGCGATGCATTCGGTGTCGGCGCTTTAGTCAGCGGCGCGTTCGTTGCGCTGCGTGGCGAGCAAGCGCGAATACGGCCGGAGTCGCGGGCAATCGTTTCGCTTCTTCAACGGCCTTCGAACAAGGCATTGAGTTGCGAGTACGGCGTCGCCTCGGCCGCGAGCGGCCGCGAATCGCCGTCGCGCAGGAAGCCGCTGGCCAGCGTGGACATGCGCGCGTACATCGACTGGGCGATATCCGAACCGGCGCTGAGGCGGCGCACGCCCCAGGTTTGCAGCACTTCCGCCGACGGCAGCGCCGGACGCGCGAGCAGGTTCAGCGGCAGGCCGGCCTCGCTGGCGATCGCGCGGGTCTGTGCTTCGTCGGTCAGGCCGGGCACGAACAGGCCGTCGGCGCCGGCGGCGCGATAGCGCGCGGCGCGGGCGAGGGTGGCTTCCACGCGCTGTTCCGGCGGCGCCAGGCCGCGCAGGTAAACGTCGGTGCGCGCGTTGAGGTACAGCACGATGCCCAGGCGCGCGCTCGCGCGCTTGATGTGCTCGATCTTGGCGCACAGCAGGTCGGGGTCCTGGCCGCCGTCTTCCAGGTTGATGCCGACCGCGCCGACGTCGATCAGGCCCGACACGGTTTCGGCGACCGCGGCCGGATCGTCCGAATAGCCGCCCTCGGCGTCGACGGTGAGCGGGATCTGGATCGCGCGCACGATGTCGGCGACGGTCGCCACCAGCCGCCGCACCGGCAACAGGTCGCCGTCGGGATAGCCGTGCGACCAAGCCACGCCGGCGCTGGTGGTCGCCATCGCCTTGGCGCCCAGACTTTCGATCATGCGCGCGCTGCCGGCGTCCCAGGCGTTGGCGAGCAGCAGCAGGCCGTCGTGGTGCAGGGCATGGAACTGGGTGGCGAGTTCGGTTTGCGGACGGCTCATGGATGGGGTTTCCGGATGCGGGAGAAGGGCGTGCGGCCAGCATGGCATGCGCGTATCTAAGGTGCCGGCCGTTTTCGGTCGTGAACTTACCTGAGAAATCGCGTCTCGCGTCTCGTTAAAAAGCGAACTGCATCGCATCTTCGCGTGATGCTGTTTTGGTTTTCCAGCGCGGGCGGATTATCGCGTAACCGACACGAAGCGCCGGTTTCCCGCCATTCTCGGGCGCCGCCGGGTTTGCCCGGCACGACTCGGATACCATTACCGGGTGCCAGCGCTGGCAACTGCGGCGAGTCAATGCCGGGTTGTGACGCAGATCATTCAAGGCGATCGACTTGGCGCGGCATGGATGCTTTTTCGCGTATGCGAAGCCGGAGTTTGTGCGGCATCGCGGCGGCGTCGTTGAGTCATGGATATCGATGCCTTGCGCGGTTTCACACTGCCGCGTAGCCTCGCTGACGTTGGCTGAACGTGTTTTCTGGGGATCGTATGACCATCCGTGTATTCATCGTGGACGACCATGCTCTGGTGCGAACCGGCATGCGCATGATCCTGTCGGCGGAGACGGATATCGAAGTACTCGGCGATGTCGAGAGCGGCGAAGAAGCCTTGCCGCAGATCCGCAAACTCAAGCCCGACGTGGTGCTGTGCGATCTGCACCTGCCCGGCGTCAGCGGTCTGGAAGTCACCGAGCGCATCGTCAAGGGCGATCACGGCACCCGGGTGATCATCGTCTCGGTGCTCGAAGACGGGCCGATGCCCAAGCGCCTGCTCGAAGCCGGCGCATCGGGTTATGTCGGCAAGGGCGGCGACGCCAGCGAATTGCTGCGCGCGATCCGCGACGTGGCCCGCGGCAAGCGCTATCTGGCCAGCAACATCGCCCAGAACCTGGCCTTGTCGAATCTCGACGGCGGCGCTTCGCCGTTCGACGAATTGTCGCCGCGCGAACTGGAAATCGCCTTGCTGCTGGTGCAGGGCTTCCGTCAGGAAGAGATCGCCAAGCGCCTGAGCCTGAGCGCGAAGACCGTCAACACGCACAAGACGCGCTTGTTCGAGAAACTCGCGATCAACGACAGCATCGCGCTGGCGCGTCTGGCGGCGCAGTACGGTCTGGCGGATCCCGCGCATTCGCTTTGAGGGTTTGCGTGGGGATGCCTCGGACTGGAATTGCGTCGCGGCCGCGAGTTGCGCGGTCGCGGCTCACGCCGCTCCTACAGTTTGACCCGACCAGGCGTCGCCACCCGTAGCCCCCTGTAGGAGCTGCGCAAGCTGCGACCGCGAAATCGCATGAGCCGGCGTGCGCATGCGGCAGTCGAATCTTCACGAGATGCACGGGCGGTTTCGATATGCGCTATCGATCGAGCCAACGCCGGCTGCGTCGTGGTCGTGGGTTGCGTCGTTGCCGTAGTTGCGCGGTCGCGGCTCACGCCGCTCCTACAGTCTGACCCGACCAAGCGTCGCCACCCGTAGCCCCCTGTAGGAGCTGCACAAGCTGCGACCGCGAAACCACATGAGCCGACGCGCGCATGCAGCAGTCGAATCTTCAGGAGATGCGCGGGCGGTTTCGATATGCACTGGCGATCGCGCCGGCGTCGGCTGCGCGTGGTTGCGTCGTTGCCGTAGGTGTGCGGTTGCGTGCGGTTGCGTCGCCGCCGTGAGTAGCGTCGCCCGCGTGCAGTTGCGTCGCCTCCGTGAGTTGCGCGGTCGCGGCTTACGTCGCTGCTACCGTCTGGCGCGGTGCGCAAAAGAAAACCGGCCGCTCGCGCGGCCGGTTTTCGGTTTACTGCGTTCGATCCGAGAGCGGCGCGATCAGGCGCGACGCTCGTGGTGGTCGTTCGGACCGGCTCCGTTCGTATCGTCCTCGGCGCTTTGCTCGCCTTCGACCGCGGCCGGCGCCGCGTCGAGCTGCGCCGGTTCGGCCGGGTGGGGCAGGGTGTCGAACAGACCGCCGGTGCGCGGGGTCAGCGGCGAGGCCGGTTCGGTCGACTCCACGCTAGCGGCCGTGGTGTCGATCGGGCTGACCGGTTCGGCCGGCGCGACGATCGGCTCGACCGCCGCGGGAGCCGCGGCGACGACTTCGTTCGCGACGATCGGCTGCGGTGTCGACACGACGGGCTCGGCGACATGAGTCGCCGATGCGTCGACGGCGCTGGTCGCCGACGGCTCGACCGCGATCGCCGCCGGGCGGGCCGGTTCGGCCGGCACGGGTTCGACTGCGACCGGGGCAACCGCCACAGGAGCGACCGCCACAGGTTCGACCACGACCGGCTCGACCACCGTCGGCTCGATCGCCGCGGGCGGCGCGATACGGGTCGGTTCGATCACTTCGGGCTCGACCACCACCGATGCCGGCGCTTCGCTTTCGACGGGCTGCGCCGGCGCCGCGGTTTGCAGCGCGGCTGCCTGCCCGGTCACCACGACTACGTCGGGCTTGGCCTGTTCGATCGATTCGACCGCGGCCTGAGCGGGCGTGGTCTGCGCGACCGGCTCGGACGCCGGGGTGGCGTACGAGGTCGCCGGCTTCGCGAACGCGGACTGCGGCGCGACGAACGAGGTCGACGGCGCGGTGAACACGCTGGCCGGCTTGGTGTCGGCCTGTTCGGCGTCGGCAGGCCCGACTTCGGCGTCAGCCTTCGCCGGTGCCGGCTTGGCGTGGTCGAAGTTCTCGAACGAGGGCTTGGGCTCGCTGCGGGTTTCGCTGTGGTTCGACGGCGCGAACACGCTGCTCGCGGGGGTGCTCACCGTGGCGGCGACTACCGCGGCCGCGGCGGCCGGGGTGGCCGGGGTGGCGGCCGGTGCGGGCTGCGCGCCGGACTCGTCGTCGAAATCGAACTCGGGTTGCGAACGGTTCGCGGCCGCGGGGGCCGAACCCGGCTCGCCGGAGGTCTCGTCTTCGTCGTCGAACCCGTTCTCGTCCTGGCTCTGGCCTTCGCCTTCGCCCGCGGCGCCGGCTTCGCCATTGCCACGACGACGGCGGCGACCGCCGCGACGGCCGCGACGGCGGCGTCCGCTGCCTTCGCCGGTATCGCCGGCGGCCGTGCCGGCGTCGCCGTCATGGGTTTCGGCTTGCGCGTTCTCGGCCACGACGGCTTCGGCGGCGACGGTATCGGGCTTGATCGCGTTGTCCTCGCTCACCACCGGCGGCGCGACCGGCGCGCCGGTGCTGGCCGAGGCGGCGGCGATCGCGGCCGGCACCACCGCGGCGGCGACGGCGTCGCTCGCGGCGACGTCCTGACGCGGCGGACGCGGCTCGCGCGGCGGACGCGGGGTCTGGCCGTTGTTGCCATTGGCCTGCTGCGCGGCGCGTTCTTCGCGATCGGGCTTGTTCTGCGGCTGCGGCTTGGGCTGCTGGGCCTGCTTGGGCTGCTGCGGTTGCGGCTGCTTCTGCTTGGGCTGCTGCGCCTGCGCGGCCGCGGGGACCTGCACCTGCGGGTTGCCCTGCTGCGGCTTGTCGCGACGCGAGTCCTGACGGGCCTCGTCACGACGCGGCTCGTCGCGGCGCGCGCCATCGCGGCCGCCCTTGCCGTTGCGGTTCTCGCCGCGGCGCTGACCGTTGCGGTCGCCGCGCTCGTTGCGTGGGCCACGGCCTTCGCTGCCGCGCGCGGCCGGTTCGGGCTGGGCCACGGCCGGCTGCGGGGTGCCGCGGAAGATGCGCAGGATGCGCTCGACCAGGCCGACCGAATGGGTCGGCGCGGCGACGGGCGCGGGGGCGGGTGCTGCAACCGGAGCCGCCGCCACGGACGGCTCGCGGGGTTCGCGAAGCGGCGCGGGCTGGAGGGGCTTGACGTTGGTGACCGCCGGCGCGTCCGGAATGTTCAGATGAGCCTTGGTCAGCGCATGCACCGGCAGCTTGCGCGGAGTGCCGCGCTGATAGCTGGGCTTGGTGGTCTCTTCACCGATCTCGTTCTCGCGCACCCGGGTGACTTCGTAGTGCGGGGTTTCTAGCTGGTCGTCGGCGACGATCACGATCGGCGAATCGTGGCGCAGCTCGATCTCGGTCAGCGCGCGGCGCTTTTCGTTGAGCAGGTAGTTGGCGATCTCGACCGGGGCCTGCACCAGCACCTGTCCGGTGTTCTCCTTCATCGCGTGCTCTTCGGCCACGCGCAGGATCGACAACGACAGCGATTCGACGCTGCGCATGCGGCCGTGGCCGTCGCAACGCGGGCATACCAGCTGGCTGGATTCGCCCAGCGACGGGCGCAGGCGCTGGCGGCTGAGTTCGAGCAGGCCGAAGCGCGAGATGCGGCCGATCTGCACGCGCGCGCGATCTTGCTTGAGCGCGTTCTGCAGCTTGTTCTCGACTTCGCGCTGGTGGCGGTTGGACGACATGTCGATGAAGTCGATCACCACCAGGCCGCCGAGGTCGCGCAGGCGCATCTGGCGGGCGACTTCCTCGGCCGCTTCCAGGTTGGTGTTGAACGCGGTTTCCTCGATGTCGCCGCCCTTGGTGGCGCGCGCCGAGTTGACGTCGATCGCGGTCAGCGCTTCGGTCTGGTCGATGACCAGGGCGCCGCCGGAGGGCAGGCGCACGGTGCGCTCGTACGCGTTCTCGATCTGCGATTCGATCTGGAAGCGGTTGAACAGCGGAGTTTCGTCGGCGTATTTCTTGAGCTTGCGCAGGTTGTGCGGCATCACCTGTTCGACGAACTCGCGCGCTTCGGCGTACATCTCGTCGGTGTCGACCAGGATCTCGCCGATGTCCGGGCGCATGTAGTCGCGCAGGGCGCGGATGATCAGGCGCGACTCCTGGTACAGCAGGAACGGCGCGGGCTTCTTCAGCGCCTCGTCGGTGACCGCCTTCCAGATGCTCAGCAGGTAGTCGAGATCCCACTGCAGTTCTTCCGCGTCGCGGCCGACGCCGGCGGTGCGGATGATCACGCCCATGTCGTCGGGGATGGTCAGCTTGTCCATCGCCTCCTTGAGGGCGGCGCGGTCGTCGCCTTCGATCCGGCGCGAGACGCCGCCGGCGGTCGGCGAGTTGGGCATCAGCACCATGTAGCGGCCGGCCAGCGAGATGAAGCTGGTCAGGGCGGCGCCCTTGTTGCCGCGTTCTTCCTTGTCGACCTGGACCACGATCTCCTGGCCTTCGCGCAGGACCTCGCGCAGGCCGGCCTTGTTATGGTCGACGCCGGGCTGGAAATAGTCGCGGGAGATTTCCTTCAGCGGCAGGAAGCCGTGACGGTCGGCGCCGTAATCGACGAAGGCCGCTTCCAGGGAAGGCTCGAGCCGGGTGATGCGGCCCTTGTAGATGTTGGACTTCTTTTGTTCCTTGGAGGGCTGTTCGATGTCGATGTCGTACAGGTTCTGCCCGTCGACGATGGCGACGCGCAGTTCTTCTGCCTGCGTCGCGTTGATCAGCATGCGCTTCATTGTTGCGTTCCTCGCGCGCTCTACCGCGCGGAACGCCATGGCGTTTCGCTATCTGGGAACTGAGGCCACGCCGTCGCGATCGTCGGCCGCATCGGATGCGGGCCGCCCGCGCGCCGGCGAGCCTCCACTACCAGCGCTACATCACCACGGCACGCCGCGGGAGCGCTTCTTACCTATGCAAAAACTATCGGGGCCGGCGACGCGAACGTCGCTCGGGGCGGGCGGCGGCAGCTTCGAGCCAACTCTTGTTTGAGGGGCCTTGGCGCCGCACGGTTGTTCATCGCGATGGTTTGACCCATCGGGCGAAGGCCGGTTCCGCCGGTCCGTCGCTGCTAACATGGCTACCCCGTGGGCAGTGGTTAGACGCGGACCGGAATCGCGGGAGGGGCTTTCGGCCCCGTACCGGGCCGCACGCTGTTGAGGCGGACGACTGGCACAACTCCCAGCGAAATCAAAACCTTATCTCGCGTCGCGAGTGTAACAGATAACGCTTCGGGATGACCCAGTCAGCAAACTCCACTAATGCCGGTGCCCGCACCGTGCGCGTGCCCGAAGACCGCGATGGCCAGCGGCTCGACAACTTCCTGTTGGGCCAACTCAAAGGTGCGCCCAGATCCTTGATCTACAAGCTGGTGCGCTCCGGTCAGGTGCGCGTGAACGGGGGCCGGGCCAAGGCCGAGCGCAAGCTCGAGGCCGGTGACGAGGTGCGGATCCCGCCGGTTCGTCTCAATGAGGCCGGAGAAAAGCCGGCCCCGCCCAAGGGGTTCATGGACGCACTGGATGCGGCGATCGTGTTCGAGGACGCGCGTCTGCTCGCCCTGAACAAGCCGTCCGGGGTCGCCAGCCATGGCGGCAGCGGGATCAGTTTCGGCGCGATCGAGACCCTGCGCGCCTCGCGTCCGGGCCACACCCTGGAACTGGTCCATCGGCTCGACCGCGACACCTCCGGGCTGCTGATCGTGGCCAAGAAGCGCTCGGCTCTGACCGAAATGCAGGCGCTGATGCGCGAGGACGGCGGCATCGCCAAGCGTTATCTGGCGCTGGTCACCGGCCGCATGCCCGAAGGGGTGATGAGCGTCGACGCGCCGCTGCATATCGGCCTGCGCCAGGGCGGCGAGCGCCACGTCCAGGTCCATCGTGAGGGCAAGCCGTCGCTGAGCCATTTCAAGACCCTGGAACGGCGCGGCGGGCAATCCTATTGCGAGGTGCGGATCGAAACCGGTCGCACCCACCAGATCCGCGTGCATGCCCAGCACATCGGCCATCCGGTCGCCGGCGACGACAAGTACGGCGAGGCCGAGGTCAACAAGAAGCTGCGCGACCAGTTCGGTCTGCGCCGCTTGTTCCTGCACGCATCGACCCTGGAGTTCGCGCTCGACGGCGGACGCGAGCCGTATTCGCTCAATGCGCCGCTGGCGCCGGAGCTGGTCGAGGTGCTGGACCGCTTGGGGTAAGCCGCAATCGGGCGACCGCTATCTGATCGAGAAGCGGTTGCGCGAACGGCTTTGGCCATCGACGAAAATCTCCAGCAGATACTCGCCCTGGGCCAGGGGCGGCGCCTGTTGCAGAACGAATTCGCTGCTCTGGCGCGACCCGGAGGCCGAAAGGTCGCGCGTCTGCTCCTGCACGGTGCTGATCGCGACGCCGTCGCGGACACGTTTCCAGCTCGCCTGCAAGCGGGTGGGAGCGAAGGCGTATTGGGAGACGATCGCTTCGATGCGATCGCCGGCAGCGAAGACGCGCGGCGCGGCGTCTTCGCCGGCCTGCGGCATCGCCGCCTGGCCGGCCTCGATCGGCTTGCGCAAATCGACGCTGAGCGCGCAGTACGCGGGCGGCTGCGCCGGCTCGATGAAATCGAACGGCAGGCGGACCATCGAGGCAATCGCGACGCCGTTGTAGACCTCTGGATTGAACAAGGTCAGTTCGCCCGCTTCGACCGCGGCGCGATCGAGCTCGCGATGGCGGCTACTTTTTTCGACCAGGGCCTTGGTCACGCGGCCGTTTTCGTCGACCTTGAGCACCAGGGTCGTGCTGCCGTTTTTACCGGCGCAGGCGGCATCGCGCGGAAACTGCGGGGTGAACTTCTGGCGCAGGGTCGGATCGCGCTGCGGCTTGCTCGGGTCCCGCGGCGGCCGGGGCGTGGGCGCGACCCAGTTCGGTTCGTCCGGCGGAGGCGGCGGAGGCGGTATGACCGAAGGGTCGCTGGCGACCGCGTTGGTGGCCAAAGTTAAGTACAGGGCGAGCAAGCCGGCAACCGCGCCTTTCGATCGTCGCGCCTTAGCCGGCAGCATTGATGCGGACCCGGCCGTGGTCACGGCTTCTGACATCGCCTGTTCCGCTTGCAGATTCCCTTGCACGGTAGTCCGTCCCTGATGGTTTGGATGGGGCGTGAGCACACGCGCGCAAGACCGCCGCGTGGCTGATGTCATCGTGACTGAGTGTCGCGCTTGTAGCCCTCTCAGAGCCGCCCGCAATGCGCCGGCCGGTCGGCCGGTGGGTGGAAGGTCACCGGCACCTGGATGTCGGTGGCGACCGGCTTGCCGTTGCGGGTGGCCGCTTCGAAGCGCCAGCGCTGCACGCCCTTGACCGCGGCATCGTCCAGCGCTTGGGTCTTGCTGCTGGTCAGCACGGTGGCCTTGGTCGGCTTGCCCTCCGGGCCGACGGTGAGTTGCAGCACGACCTTGCCGCCGATCTGATCGCAGCCGATCTCGGTCGGGTAGTCCGGCGGCGGGGTGTCGACCGCGCGCAGCGGGGTCGACGGCACGATCGGCTGGTCGGCGTCGCGCGGGCCGCAGCCGGCGGCGAGCGCCGCGAGCAGTGCGCTGGCGAGCAGCGCGCCCAGGCGTGGGGAAGCGATGAAAACACGGCGAGCAAGCATGGTCATGGCGATCAACCGGTCAGAGCGTCGGCCTTCGCCGCGCAGATGAAGTCGTTTTCGCTCAATCCGCCGACGTCGTGGGTCGAGTAACGCACCACGCAGCGGTCGTAATGGACGCCCAGATCGGGATGGTGATCTTCGCGGTTGGCCATGAAGGCCAGCGCGTTCACGAACGCCATGGTCCGATAGTAATCGTCGAAGCGGAAGGTCCGGGTGAGGGCGTGGCCATCCTCGGCCAGCTCCCAGCCGGGGACCTGCGGCAGCAGCTCGCGCACGCGCGCTTCGCTCAGCCGGTGTTCGCTGCCGCGGCGGGCGATGCAGTGGGCCTGCGAAAGGGGGATCAGATCGTTCATGCGATGACTCCTGGCGGCCTGCAGCGGGCGCGGCGGCGTTGCGTTTGCGCCGGCGCGGCTCCATATGAACGGAATCGTATCGCCGACGGTCGTAGGATGCAGGCACGGCTACGCGCCGCACTGACCCCGCTAGAATAGCCCGATGATCAATATTTCCGAATCCGCGCAAACGCACTTCCGCAAACTGATCGAGCGCGAGGCCCTGCCGGGCCTGGGCGTGCGGCTGTCGGCGGTGCATGCGGGCACTCCGCGCGCCGACGTGCGCCTGGAGTTCGCCGAACCGGCCGATCTGGTCGGCGACGAATGGGCGATCGATTGCGAAGGCTTCACCCTGTGGCTGCACGCCGACAGCGTGAAGTATCTCGACGGCGCCGAGATTGATTACGAAAACAAGGCCACCGGCGGCCAGTTGCAGATCCGCGCGCCCAAGATCAAGGGCGAAGCGCCGGCCGATTCGGCCTCGCTGGTCGAACGCGTGCGCTGGGTGGTCGAACACGAGGTCAATCCGCAACTCGCCCAGCACCGCGGCAACGTGTCGGTGCAGGAAGTCACCGCCGACGGCGTGGTCGTGCTGCGCTTCGGTGGCGGCTGCCAGGGCTGCGGCATGGCGGATGTGACCCTCAAGCAGGGCATCGAGACCACCTTGATGACCAAGGTGCCGGGTGTGACCGCGGTGCGCGACGCGACCGACCACGACACCGGCGACGCGCCGTACATTCCCCGCGATACCGCGGCCTGACGCCCGCGCGGCGCAGCGCCCATGCCCACCGCCGCATCACTCATCGAGGCCCTGCAACGCCGGTTGCGGCTGTCGTTGCGCCGCGAGTCGCCCGCGCCCGGTGAATTTCCGCCGGGCTGGCAGCATTGGTTCGACTCGCTGAGCGAACGCAGCGGCGCGGTGGTCGGCGCGACCGCTGAAGCGATGATCGCCACCCTCACGCAGCGGCCACTGGCGTCGCCGCCGCGGCGCGCGGCCGACCTCAATCGCTGGCAGGCCTTCGCCACCTTGTGGCGTCAGCAATGGCATCCGCCGGAACGCGAAGACCGTCGCCTTCGCTGGGTGGCCGCCACGTTCTCGGTGCTGTGGCATATCTTCGTCGCCGGCGCGCTGATCTGGCTGATGTACCTGCAGTTCTTCGCCACCCGCCCGCCGCCGCAGGGCGAAGACGTCACCATGATCGAATTCATCGGCGACGGCACGCCCAAGGACCCCGGCGGCGGCGCGCAGCAGCCGTCCGATCAGCCGCGTACCGAACCGACGCCGCCGCAGCCGCCGTCCACGCCGGCGCCGCCGCAAGCCGCGCAACCGCCGCCGCAGGTCGCGATCAGCGCGCCGCCCACGCCGGAACTGCAGGCGAGCGTGCCCGAAGTACCGCAACGCGACGTGCCCGAGCCGCAACTGCCGCCGCCGACCGTCGAACAACCGGTGATGGTCAGCAAGGACGTCCCCGATTCGCCGCAGATCTTCGTGCTGCCGCCGACGCGCAAGCGTCTGGACGATACGCCGCGTGTGCCGCAGCTCGAGATCGCGACCCGGCCGGTGCCGACCCAGGACGTGCCGACGCCGGTGCAGCCGCTGTCGCGCGAATTGCCGCAACCGCAGATCGCCGCGCCGACGGTGAACGCGCAGCCGCGCGAAGTCGCGGTGCGCGAGGTGCCGGCGCCGTTGCCGCAATTGCAGATGCGCGAACTGCCGGCGCAACCGCTCCCGGTGCCGCAGGTACGCAGCACCACTCCGCAAGTGCGGATCGCCGAGATTCCCGCGCCGTCGGTATCGGCCACGCCGGCACCGGCGAGTTCACCTTCGCCGACGCCCGCGACGACGACGCCTTCGACGGCGAGTTCGACGGCGCCGTCGCCCAACGCGGCCGCCGCGAGCTCCAGTACCGCGGCGGCAAAACCCAGCGCCAATCCCAGTGCCAGTTCCAGCGCCACGCCTTCGCGCACGCCGGCCGCGACCGCCGGCGCCGGACCGAAACCCACGCCCGCGCCGGGCACCTGGTCGAACCTCAAGACCGACGACGATTGGGGCGGCTCCAACCGCAACCGTCCCGGCGCGCAACGCGGCGACACGCCAGGTCTGTACAACAGTGACGGCAGCCCGCGTATCGCCGACGCGCCGGGTTCGGCTTCGCCGGGCCGGCCGCCGGGCACGATCACCGCCGAGATCAAGGACCTCGACCGCGCCGGCACCTGGCTGCGGCGCAAACCCACCGACTACGAAGCGACCGCGCTCGACAAATACTGGCGGCCGAACGAAACCCTGCTGGCCGAGTGGGTACGGCGCAGCGTGCAGACGGTGATGATTCCGATCCCCGGCACCAGCAAGCGCATCCAGTGTTCGGTGGTACTGCTGATGGCCGGCGGCGGTTGCGGCATCGACGATCCGAACCTCAACGATCAACCGGCCGAGACGCGCCCGCCGCCGGATATCCCGTTCAAGCCGCATCTGCAGGAAAACAATGGCAGTGTCAGGCCGCCGCCGGGTGGGTGAGCGGTTGAGCTTGAGGGGCGGTTAGGAGTGCGCCGCCGAAATCGGAGCCTTGAATTCCGGGCGTGTCGCTACTTCTGCGTAGTTGCTGTCAGTCGAGCGAACCGCGTTTGCTCGTCATTCCCGCGTCTGGGTGCTTGCTTGTTGGGCGACCGAGCCGCTTTGGATCGTCATTCCCGCGAAGGCGGGCTTTGCTTTATTTCGGCGAAGCCGAACATCCAGCGGCTTTAGCGCGGATCTTGCGAGCGAAGTCATTTCCGTTACTCCGTCAAAGTCACTGGATTCCCGCCTTCGCGGGCATGACGGTAGGAGAGGGCGCGGCAAGTGAAAGAATGCGGTGACGATGCGGCCGCAGACTGCAATCCACCTGTCGATCGAACCGCTTTTGCTCGTCATTCCCGCGAAGGCGGGAATCCAGTGGCTTTAGCGCGGGGTCTTGCGAGCGACGTCGTCTCCGTGGCTTCGTCAAAGTCACTGGATTCCCGCCTTCGCGGGAATGACGATAGGAGAGGACGCAGCAAGTGAAAAATGCCGTGGTGATGCGCAGTCACAGGCACTCAGTCCATCTGTCGATCGAACCGCCTTTGCTCGTCATTCCCGCCAACGCGGGAATCCAGTGGCTTTAGCGCGGGTCTTGCGATCGGCGTCGTTTCCGTTGCTCTGTCAAAGTTGCGGGATGTTCGGCTTCGCCGAAATACAGCGGCGCCCGCGTTCACCGGAATGACGGTAGGAGAGAACACCGCGTATTGAAAATGCCAGGGCGACTGGGCCAAGCAGTGTTTGCCGCCTCTCCATTGAGCCATTCGACCAACCCGCAAACAAAAAACGGCCTGCAATGCGGGCCGTCCTTGTAACGCGATCAAAACGCGCGAGCCAGCCGCGCCCCGATCCGCCGATCGATCAATGCACGCCGTGCAGATCGCGCAGCTTGTCGTTCTGCAGCGAGCCGAAATAGGCGCTCACGTCGGCGATCTGCTGATCGGTCAGATCCTTGGCCTGCAACGACATCAGCGCGTGCGCGCGGTCGCCGTCGCGGTACATCTGCAGCGAGTGCGCCAGATAATCGTGATACTGGCCGGCCAGGCGCGGCGTCACCGGATCGATCGGGAGCTTGCTGTCGCTGTTGGTGCCGTGGCATTCCACGCAGGCCTGATTGGTGGGCAGGCGCTTGGTGTTGGCGAATTTCTCGCCCGCGGCGATGTTGCCGGCCGGCAGGCCCGAGGACGACTTGGTGTGGCCTTCGTTGCGGTCGGCCGAGGAATGGCCGGCGGGCACTTCGCCGCTGGAGCACGCGGCCAGGGCCAGGGCGAGCGAGGCGATGGCGAGGCCGCGCTTGAAGAAGCTGGGATTCGTCATGAGGCGGCTCACTTGGCGCTGGAAAGGAAGGCGGCGATGTCGGCGATGTCCTGGTCAGAGAAGCTCTGCGCCTGGGCCTGCATCGTGGGGTGCTTGCGCGTGCCCTTCTTGTATTCGGTCAGCGCGCTGACCAGGTACTCGGGCGACTGGCCGACGATCTTGGGAACGTGATAGTTCGGATAGGCGTTCTTGTAACCGGTCACGCCGTGGCAGCCCTGACAGGTGTAGGTGAGCTGACGGCCGGTTTCGGCGTTGCCCTTGGGAGACGGCGCGGCGGCCGGGGCGGCGGCCGGAGCCGTCGGAGTGGGGGCAGTCGGGGTAGAAGCCGGCGCCTTGGCGGGTTCCTGGGGCTGAGCATGTGCGCTCAGGGCGGCCAGGGTCAGGGCAAAGCAGGCGGCGATCGTCAGCGGTCGCATCATGTCGTAGTCCGCAATCTCGAATGGCTAGCGAAAGGTGGTGGCTGGCTCTGCGGGGCCGGAGCCGCGCACAAGCCGCCGAGTATAGCTGGCGACGCGACTGCAACGAAGCCGTCCTTGAGCGCATCCATACTTGGCGCCGATTCCGGAACGCTCCGGGCCCGGCGTGGATTTGCGCTGCACGGCACGGCGGCGCGCGCGACGGACGTCGCCCGCGCGCACCGTGCCTCAGAATAAATCCATGGCTCCAGTCATCATGACCTTCGGCGGATGTTGGCTTCGGGGGCTGGTGATATACCTATATACAACACCGGCATACGACCGGAAACCGACGAAAAAACTTTAGTAGCTTGGGGTCGTCTCGAATGCGTCAACTCACCAATAACCGCAAGGGCGGTCCGGCAGTGCGCGGCACGGTGGCTATCGCCGCCCTGGCCCTGGCCTGCCTCATGGGACTGTCGGCCTGCAAGGGCGGAGCGGGCGCCGCCGAGGCGCAGGCCAAGGAGGCCAAGGACAAGGCGTCGGAAGCGGTGCCGGTCGAGGTCGCCGCGGCCAGCCGCCGCGCGATCGCCGCCAGCTATACCGGTACCGCGCCGCTGGAAGCGCGCGCCGAATCGCAGGTGGTCGCCAAGACCTCCGGCGTCGCCCTCGACGTGATGGTCGAGGAAGGCCAGTTGGTCAAGGCCGGGCAGGTGCTGGTGAGGCTCGACTCGGCCCGCGCCGAGCAGCAGGCCGCGCAGACCAACGCGACCATGCGCAAGCTCGAGGCCAACTACGCGCGCGCCCGGCAGATGGCCGAGCAGCGCCTGCTCAGCGCCAACGACGCCGACCAGTTGCGCTACGACCTGGAAAGCGCGCGCGCGGCCAACCGCATGGCCAGCCTGGAACTGTCCTACGCCAAGGTCGAGGCGCCGATTTCCGGCGTGGTCGCCTCGCGTTCGATCAAGACCGGCAACTTCGTGCAGATCAATTCGCCGATCATCCGCATCGTCGACACCTCGCTGCTCGAGGCCACCCTCAACGTTCCCGAGCGCGAGCTGGCGACCTTGAAGGCCGGCCTGCCGGTGCAGATGCTGGTCGACGCGATGCCCGGCAAGACATTCACCGGCAAGGTCGACCGGGTCGCCCCGGTGGTCGATTCGGGCAGCGGCACCTTCCGGGTGATCTGCAGCTTCGAAGGCGGCGGGGTGCTGCAGCCGGGCATGTTCGGCCGCCTGCGCATCGATTACGACAACCGCGCCGACGCGCTGGTGGTGCCGCGCGCGGCGCTGCTCGACGACGAAGGCGATCCGGCGGTGTTCGTGGTGCGCGGCAAGAAGGTCGCGCGCGTGCCGGTCAAGCTGGGTTACCTCGACGGCGCCTGGGCCGAGGTGCGCGACGGCATCAAGCTCGGCGATCAGGTCGTGGTGGCCGGCAAGACCGCGCTGCGCGAAGGCACCGAAGTGTTGCCGATCAACGCCGCCAAGCCCAAGGAAGTGGTCGCCGCCGCGAGCGCGACCGCTCCGCTGAAGCAGTAAACCGGCGATCACGCCCCCGACGCGGCCGCAGACGGCCGCGTCCTTCGCACTACCTATTTGAACGTGGGGACTGACTGTGGCTCAGCTTCCGGACACGACGTCCTTTAACCTGGTGGAGTTTTCCACCCGTCGCCGCGTGACCGTGGCGATGGTGACGATCACCTTCCTGTTGTTCGGCGTGATCGCGCTCAACAGCCTGAAGGTCAATCTGCTGCCCGATCTGAGTTATCCGACCCTGACCGTGCGTACCGAGTACGCCGGCGCGGCGCCGACCGAGATCGAGACCTTGATCTCCGAACCGCTGGAAGAAGCGGTCGGCGTGGTCAAGGGCCTGCGCAAGCTCAAGTCGGTGTCGCGCACCGGCCAGAGCGACGTGGTGCTCGAGTTCGCCTGGGGCACCGACATGGACCAGGCCAGCCTGGAGGTGCGCGACAAGATGGAGATCGTGCAGCTGCCGCTGGAAGCCAAGAAGCCGGTGCTGCTGCGCTTCAATCCCTCGACCGAGCCGATCCTGCGGATCGCGCTGTCGACCAAGGGCGGCGACAAGGCCAGCGACACCGAGGCGATCCGTCAGCTGACCGCGTTGCGCCGCTACGCCGACGACGATCTGAAGAAGAAGCTCGAACCGGTCGACGGCGTGGCCGCGGTCAAGGTCGGCGGTGGTCTGGAGGACGAAATCCAGGTCGACATCGATCAGCAGAAACTCGCCCAGCTCAATCTGCCGATCGACACCGTGATCCAGCGGCTCAAGGCCGAGAACATCAACGTCTCCGGCGGCCGCCTGGAAGAGGGCGCGCAGCGTTATCTGGTGCGCACGGTCAACGAATTCGCCAGCGTGCCGGAAATCCGCGAGATGCTGGTCACCACGCAGAAGGTCGGCGGCAACGCCGCGGCCGACGCGGCGGCGGAAATGGCGCGGGTGGCCGCGGCCTCGGGTTCGGCCGATGCGATGGCGGCGGCGGCTTCGGTGCAGAGCGCGAACTCGGGCGATCAAGCGACCGCGGCCGGCGGCAAGCCGGTGCGGTTGAAGGACATCGCCGAGATCCGCCAGGGTTACAAGGAACGCGAAGCGGTCATCCGCCTGGCCGGCGTGGAAGCGGTGGAACTGGCCATCTACAAGGAAGGCGACGCCAACACCGTGTCCACCGCCGATGCGATCCAGGCGCGGCTGGCGCAGATCAAGGCGCAGATTCCGCCGGACGTGGAATTGACCACGATCGACGACCAATCGCAGTTCATTCGCCACGCCATCGCCGACGTCAAGAAAGACGCGGTGATCGGCGCGTTCCTCGCGGTCCTGATCATCTTCCTGTTCCTGCGCGACGGCTGGAGCACGTTCGTGATCGGCCTGTCGCTGCCGGTGTCGATCATTGCCACGTTCTTCTTCATGGACCGTCTGGGCCTGAGCTTGAACGTGATGTCGCTGGGCGGCCTGGCGCTGGCCACCGGCCTGGTGGTGGACGATTCGATCGTGGTGCTGGAATCGATCGCCAAGGCGCGCGAGCGCGGCCTGGGCATTCTCGAGGCGGCCGTGGTCGGCACCCGCGAGGTCAGCATGGCGGTGGTCGCCTCGACCCTGACCACCATCGCGGTGTTCCTGCCGCTGGTGTTCGTCGAGGGCATCGCCGGTCAGCTGTTCCGCGATCAGGCGCTGACGGTGGCGTTGGCGATCGGCATTTCGCTGATCGTGTCGATGACTTTGATTCCGATGCTGAGCGCGCTGCGCGGCCGGCCGGCGCTGGGCTTCCAGGAGGAAGCGCCGCATCCGCGCTGGCAGCCGCGCAATCGTCTGCTGAAGATCGTGGCGTGGCCGCTGTATGCGATCGCCGCGGCGGTGCGCTGGACGTTCTTCGGCATCGCCTGGGCGGTGGTGCGCGCGTGGCGCGGCCTCGGCGCGGTGGTCGGCCCGGTCATGGGCAAGGCCAGCGATCTGGCGATGGCGCCGTACGAGCGCGCCGAACGCGGCTATCTGAAGCTGCTGCCGGCGGCGATGGGCCATCGCGTGCTGGTGCTCGGCCTGGCCGGCGCGGCGTTCGTGGCGACCTTGGCGGCGGTGCCGCTGCTGGGCGCCGACCTGATCCCGCAATTGGCGCAGGACCGTTTCGACATGACGGTCAAGCTGCCGCCGGGCACGCCGCTGCGCGAAACCGACAAGCTGGTGCGCGAGATCCAGCAAAAGCACGCCAAGGACCCGGGCATCCACGCCTGGTTCGGGGTCAGCGGCAGCGGTACGCGGCTGGACGCCAATCCGACCGAGAGCGGCGAGAACATCGGCAAGATCACCGTGGTGATGGCCGACGGCGGCAGCAAGGAAGTGGAAGAGGCCGAAACCGAAAAACTGCGCGAGACCATGCAGGCGCATCCCGGCGCCCAGGTCGACTTCGCCCGTCCGCAGCTTTTCAGTTTCTCCACGCCGCTGGAAATCGAACTGCGCGGGCAGGACCTGGAAACCATCCAGCGCGCCGGCCAGAAGATGGCGGCGATGCTGCGCGCCAATCCGCATTTCGCCGACGTCAAATCCACCGTGGAGCAGGGCTTCCCCGAGATCCAGATCCGCTTCGACCAGGACCGCGCCGGCGCGCTCGGCCTGGCCACCCGCGACATCGCCGATATCGTGGTCAAGAAGGTGCGCGGCGACGTCGCCACCCGCTACAGCTTCCGCGATCGCAAGATCGACGTGCTGGTGCGCGCGCGCGAATCCGATCGCGCCTCGATCGAGAACATCCGCCGTTTGATCGTCAATCCCAACAGCAGCCGTCCGGTCACCCTGGAGTCGGTGGCCGACGTGGTCGCCACCAGCGGCCCCAGCGAAATCCACCGCGCCGATCAGGTGCGCGTGGCGATCGTGTCGTCCAACCTGCGCGACATCGATCTGGCCGGCGCGGTCGCCGAGGTCGAAAAGATGGTGCGCGAGGAGCCGTTGAGCCCGGAGGTGCGCATGCACATCGGCGGTCAGGGCGAGGAACTGCAGCAGTCGATCAACTCGCTGCTGTTCGCGTTCGGTCTGGCGATCTTCCTGGTGTACCTGGTGATGGCCTCGCAGTTCGAATCCCTGCTGCATCCGTTCGTGATTCTGTTCACCATCCCGCTGGCCCTGGTCGGCGCGGTGCTGGCGCTGTTGCTGACCCGTTCGCCGGTGTCGGTGGTGGTGTTCATCGGCTTGATTCTGCTGGTCGGCCTGGTGGTCAAGAACGCGATCATCCTGATCGACAAGGTCAACCAGTTGCGCGAGCAGGGCACGCCCAAGCGCGAGGCCCTGATCGAAGGCGCGCGTTCGCGCCTGCGCCCGATCATCATGACCACGCTGTGCACCTTGTTCGGCTTCCTGCCGTTGGCGATCGCGACCGGCGAGGGCGCCGAAGTGCGCTCGCCGATGGCGATCACGGTGATCGGCGGCCTGCTGGTGTCGACGCTGCTGACCTTGGTGGTGATCCCGGTGGTCTACGATCTGCTCGACCGTCGCGGCGATGAGTACTACCGCAACCGCGTGCGCAAGGCCGAACGCGAGGCGCGCGTGGCCGCCGACAAGATCGGCCACGACAACGATCCGCTGGCGGAGACGCACTGACATGAGCAGCGTTGCCGAGATCAGCATCAAGCGGCCGATCACGACCATCATGTTGTTCGTGTCGATGTTCGTGATCGGCCTGATCGCGGCGGTGCGGCTGCCGTTGGAGTCGTTGCCGGACATCACCGCGCCGTTCCTGCTGGTGCAGTTGCCCTACGACGGCTCCACGCCGGAAGAGGTCGAACGCACCATCCTGCGCCCGGCCGAAGAGGCGTTGGCGACGATGACCGGGATCAAGAGCATGCGCGGCAGCGCCAGCTCGGACTCGGCCACCATCCAGATGGAGTTCAAGGACTGGGACCGCGACATCGCCATCGCGGCCTCGGAGGCGCGCGAGCGCATCGACGCGATCGTCGACGATCTGCCCGAGGGCTTCCAGCGCTACTTCGTGTTCAAGTGGTCCAGCGGCGATCAGGCGATCCTGCAGGTGCGCCTGGCCGGCGACATGGACCTCAGCCGCGAGTACGACCTGATCGACCGCGAGTTCAAGCGCCGTCTCGAACGCATCCCGGGCGTGGCCAAGGTCGAGATCGGCGGCGCGGCGCCCAGCGAGGTCGAGATCGCGATCCTGCCCGACCGCATGGTCGCGCACGGCGTGGATCTCAACACCCTGACCAAGAGCCTGCAGGCGCTGAATTTCTCGATTTCCGCCGGCGAAATCGAAGACGGCGGCCGCCGTCTGCGGGTCCAGCCGATCGGCCAGGTGGCCGATCTGGAGCAGTTCCGCAATCTGGTCATCAACACCAACGGCCTGAAGCTCGGCGCGATCGCGGACGTGCGCCTCAAGCCCGCGCGCCTGGAAACCGGCCGGCGCCTGGACGGCCGTCCGGCGATCGGCCTGGACATCTACAAGGAGCGCAGCGCCAATCTGGTGGAGGTGGCGAAGCTGGCGCTGGCCGAGGTCGAGGCGATCCGCGCCCAACCGGCGCTGAGCAACATCGAAATCAAGGTGGTGCAGAACCAGGGCGAGGACGTGACCAGTTCCTTGCTGGAACTGGCCGAGGCCGGCGCGATCGGCCTGCTGCTGTCGGTGGCGGTGCTGTTCTTCTTCCTGCGCCATTGGCCGTCGACCTTGATGGTGACCCTGGCCATTCCGATCTGTTTCGTGATGACCCTCGGGCTGATGCATTTCGTCGGCGTCACCCTCAACGTGCTGTCGCTGATGGGCCTGCTGCTCGCGGTCGGCATGCTGGTCGACAACGCGGTGGTGGTGGTCGAGAGCATCTATCAGGAACGCGAGAAGATGCCCGAGCAGCCGCAACTGGCCTCGATCCTGGGCACCCGCCACGTCGCCATCGCCTTGTCGGCGGGCACGCTGTGCCACTGCATCGTGTTTCTGCCGAACCTGATCGGCGAGACCAACGACATCAGCATCTTCATGTCGCAGATCGCGATCACCATCTCGGTGTCGCTGCTGGCCTCGTGGCTGGTCGCGGTCAGCCTGATCCCGATGATCTCCGCGCGCCTGAAAACGCCGCCGGCGGTCAACACCACCACCGGCCTGATCCCGCGGCTGCAGCGCGTGTATGCGCGCTTCCTGCGCTGGACCCTGGAGCATCGGGGGCTGAGCGTGCTCGGCATCGTCCTGGTGGTGGCGCTCAGCCTGGTGCCGATGACCCAGACCAAGTTCGACATGTTCGGCAACGAGGGCGGCAAGGAAGCGTTCATCCAGTACCACTGGAAGGGCAGCTACACCCGCGAGCAGATGTCGTTGGAGATCCTCAAGACCGAGCGTTTCCTGGAGGAACACCGCAAGCAGTACCACATCAAGCAGATCTATTCGTTCTTCAGCGAGCAGGGCAGCGAGGCCGGCACCCGCGTGCAGTTCCACGAGAACGAGGTCAAGAACACCAAGCCGGTGGTCGACGCGATCGCCAAGGCGATGCCGAGATCGGCCAAGGCCGAGATCAGCATGGGCCAGGACGAGGGCAGCGCCCAGGGCGGCGGCAACAATGTCCAGGTGCAACTGGTCGGCGACTCCACCGAAACCCTGAGCGAACTGGCCGACGACATCGTGCCGATGCTCGCGCGCCGCCCCGAACTGCGCGATGTGCGCGTGGACGTGGGCGACCGCAATACCGAGCTCAACGTGAAGGTGGATCGCGAGCGCGCGGCGTCGTTCGGTTTCAGCGTCGAGGAAGTCTCGCGCTTCGTCGGCCTGTCGCTGCGCGGCGCCCAATTGCGCGATTTCCAGCGCGGCGATACCGAGGTGCCGGTGTGGGCGCGTTTCGCCGGCGCGGAGAGCTACGGCATCGAGAATCTGGCCGAGTTCACCGTGCGTTCCAGCGACGGCCGCAGCGTGCCGTTGCTGGCCATGGTCGACGTCAACGTGCGCCCGACCGCCAGCCAGATCAACCGCAACAACCGCCAGACCACGCTGACCGTGCTGGCCAGCCTCAACGGCAAGGCGACCACGCCCGATGCGCGCAAGGCGATGGAGGAAACGCTCAAGAAGGTGTCGTTCCCGGCCGGTTACAGCTACAGCTTCGACGGCAGTTCGTTCGAACGCGACGACGATGCCGGCAAGCAGATGATGATCAACCTGGTGCTGGCGCTGGTGATGATCTACGTGGTGATGGCGGCGGTGTTCGAATCGCTGCTGTTCCCGGCGGCGATCATGAGCTGCGTGGTGTTCTCGATCTTCGGCGTGTTCTGGCTGTTCTGGCTGACCGGCAGCTCGTTCACGGTGATGGCCTTCATCGGCATCCTGGTGCTGATGGGCGTGGTGGTGAACAACGGCATCGTCATGGTCGAGCACATCAACAATCTGCGCAGACGCGGCATGTCGCGCAACGAGGCGTTGGTGGAGGGCAGCCGCGAGCGTCTGCGCCCGATCATGATGACCATGGGCACCGCGATCCTGGCGATGGTGCCGATTTCGCTGAGCGACACGGTGGTGCTGGGCGGCCTGGCGTACTCGCCGATGGCGCGCGCGGTGGCCGGCGGCCTGGCGTTCTCGACCGTGGTCAGCCTGCTGTTCCTGCCCACGATCTACGGCATCCTCGACGATATGCGCGCCAGCACCGCGGCCTTGGTGCGGCGCGCGCGCGGTGCGCGCGCGGACGGCGGCGGAATGGCCGAAGCGGCGGGTTGAGCGTCGCGGGTCAGCGGCTCGGCAACAGGCCGTTGACCACGCGCGCGATCTGCGCGGCGTCGGCATCGACCAGCAACTGGTCTTCGACCAGGACGCTGGGCGTGTATGCGGCGAAGGCGCGAGTGCGCGCGTCGATCGACGCCTGTTCGCGCTTGAGTTCGGCGCTGTCGAGTTGCGCCAACTGCGCAGGCGGCAGGCCGATCTGCCGGGCAATGTCGGCGAGCACGGCGTCTTGTTCGATGTCCTGCTTCAGGTCGAAGCGGGCGCGATACAGCGCGTCGCGCGCGGCGGGCCCCAGGCCCGCGCGCTTGGCGAGCAGGAACAGGCGCTCGGGCCGGCCCGAGCCCGCGCGCGGCGTCATCGCGGTCTGCTCGATGCTCAAACGCTCGCCATACTTCGCCGCGAGCGTATCCAGGCTGGGTTGGAAACGCTTGCAGGCGGGGCAGTGGAAACTGATGGCGACCTCGATCCGCACCCGCTGCAACGAATGCGGTCGCAGTCGCGACACCACCGCGTAGTCGCCATCGATCTGAGCGACACTGGCCGGAGGTTGTGGCCCGCAGGCGACCAGCGCGGCGAGCGCCAGGCCGATACCCGTCAGCCGCGCCTGTCGAATTGGATGAAGCGGACCGCGGCGGAGTGTGTTTGCTGCGTTCAAGATTCGGTCCCGTGCGTTGCGTCGCATGCGCGGCGGGACGCGACCGCGTCCGCCGATCCGCGTTGTCGCGTCGGAAGCGGGATCGGCGCTTGGCCGGTCCCGCTCCGTCGTCTTATCCGGCGCGTTTACCGGTGAATTACTGGGTGCAGTTGCCGCCGAAGTATTCGTAGATCGGGAAGTACTCGCACACCCAGGCCGGCGCGAACTCCAGGCGTTCGTCGAGTTCTTCCAACTTCAGTTCGTTGCTGTCGATCGGTGCGTCCATCTTCGTTCTCCGCTGTTGGCCGCGGCCATCATGGCCGCGACGGTTGAGCATCGGCTGTCCGTGGGCGGCGTTCGGGGTTCATGCAACGCCGGCACGGACCGCGTCGGCGATCGTTACTGGGTGCAGTCCAGGCCCCAGAAATCGGTGAACCACTCGGCGTTCTCGCACAACCACGCCGGGGCGAATTCCAGGCGTTCGTCCAGCGCTTCCAGTTTCAGATCGGTATCCAGGTTTTCGTTCATGCTCGGACAGTCCATTTCGAGGCCGCGCTACGGGTAGTGCTCAACCAGGCCGGCGGCGTGACCTGGCGTTGTTTGCGAGCCGGCGCGACAACGCCAGCAGTTGGTAGAGGAGGAAGCAAAGCAGCACCAGCGACAGCCAGCGCGAAGGTTGCCGCAGGGTGTCGGACACGATGCCGGTGCTGTAGGAATCGGCGATGGCATGCAGCAGGCCGGAGGCGTGGCGGAAGGAAACGACCAGGATCGCGACCACGACGGCGGCATTGCAAAGTTGATACGCCAGCCGCAAGCGCGCCTTGCGGCCGGCGGCGTCGGGCTGCCCGCATTCGCGCAACAGCTTGGCGTCGAACTTGCCCAGGCGCGGCTCGCGCAGCAGATCGCTCAGCACCCAATAGCCGTCGGTGCGCGCGAACGGCATGAACTGGGTGAGCGCCAGGATCACCGACAGCGCACCGGCCATCTGCAATGCCGGATACCCGGCGACCGCGCCGAGCAGCATCAGCGCCGTGGCATAGACCGCCTGGAAATACACGCCGCCTAGGTTGACCACCACCCGCGCGCGCACGCTCAGGCGCCAGGCGCGCGAGACGTCGGCGTAGAACACCGGAATCGCGCCGAGATACAGGCCCGCGCCGATCGCGCCGGCGGGTTGGCCGTGCCGCACCAGGGCGCCGGCATGGCCGAACTCGTGGATCGCCGCGCCGAGCAGGATCAGCACGAACGCGGCGATGGACTGATCCAGGCTCAGCCAGGTCGCGGCCAGACGTTCGCCGAACACCGCAATCGCCAACACCGGCGCGGCCAAGGCGGCGAGCACGCCGAGCGCGGCCCACGGCAGCACGAAGGCGTGCCGGGCGATGTTCGCGAACGGGGCGACGCGATCGGGCGACAGCACCGTGCGGCGGAAAAACAATCGAGGCGGAGCGGCCGGCGACGGCGTCGGCGCGAGCGCGGCGACGCAGCGCGAGGCCTGCGCCAGGAACGCCGCTTCGGCCAGGCGACCGCCCTGCGCGGCATAGCGAGCGTAGGCGTGCGCGCCGTCCGGCGCGTCGCAAAGCGCGCGGATGATCAGTGCGATTTCCTTGCCGGCCACCAAGTGCTTGCCGGCGGCGTTGCCGATCAGGAACTCATCGTTGGGCCAGCCCTGGATCTGAATGCCTTGCAGTGGCAATCGCGCATCCAGCACGGCGGTTGCCGACTGGTCGTCGCGTTCGGCGCAAGGCGTCGGTGCGGCCGGCGCGTTGTCGGTGACGGTGCTTGCCTCATCCATGGCGTGGTGCGCGTAGCCTGCCGCGGATGGATCCATCCGGTGCCGAACTATCGGGCGGCGCCAACGCCAAGTCAACGGCGAAAACTGACAGGTCGTCGTCGCGCGTGATCGTTGTCGCCGTAGCCGCGCGCGATGGTTCAGCTAAATGGGCGCATCCGCGGCGGCGCATCGTCGCGAGCGGGGAGGGCATCGATGGACGATGCGTCGCCGCGATCGTCGCGCCTCAGCCGACCAGTTTGCTGGCGATCCGGAATCCGGCGATCCACACGCCGATGCCGGTGCCGATGTTGGTCAGCATGAAGTTCAACACCACACGCGCCACCCGGTTGCGGTACCAGCCCTTGAGCGTCTGCGCATCGTCGCGCAAAGCCATGAAGTCGCCGTAAGCGGGCTTGCGCTGATGCACTTCGACCAGCGCGCTGAGCGCGCCGGTCGGCACGCCGGGACGGAACGGCTTGAGCGGCGCGACCACCGCCGCGGTGATGACGCTGAAGGGATGGCCGCCGGCCAGCAGACAGCCCAGCGCGGCCAGGCCGCCGGTGTACAGCACCCACTGCAGCAGCAGGTCTGCGCCCATCGCCACGCCGCCTTTCCAGAAGCCCCAGGCGATGCCGGCCAGGATCAGGCTGGTGATCACGATCATCACCCACGGCACCTTGCTCTTGGTCGCGACCTGTTCGAGTTCGGTGCGCTGCTCGACCGGATCCTGGGTGTCTTCGCGCAGGTGCTTGGCCAAGCCTTGCAGATGACCGGCGCCGACCACCGCCAGCACTTCGCGCGCGTCGCCGTGGGTCTCGCGCAGGCGCGCGGCCATGTAGCGGTCGCGCTCGGCGATCACGGTTTCGTACAACTGCGGGCTTTCGGCGGCGAACTCGCCGAAGCTCGATTCGAGCATGTCGCCCTGCTTGAGCTTCTCGATCTCTTCCTCGCCGACCTCGTCGGCGGCGAACAGGCCGCTGATCAGGCCGACGCCGAGCTTGGCCCGGCCCCAGAAACCCAGCTTGCTCGACGCGCGCTTGAAGGTCAGGCCGACGTCGCGGTCGATCAGATGCACCGGCAGTTCGCGCTGGCGCGCTTCGAGCACCGCGCGCTTGAGTTCGGCGCCCGGTTCGATGCCGAGCTGTTCGGCCAGCCGGCGCTGGTACGCGGCCAGGGCCAGGTTGGCGGCGAACAGCGCGGTCTTGCCTGAGCGGATCACCTGGATCAGATCGAGCTTGGCCAGCGCGTCGGGGTCGGTCAGCGACTGCAGGCGCTGCGCATCGAGTTCGACCGCGACCGCGTCATAGCGGCCGCTGCCGACCGCATCGCGGACCGCGTCGACGCTGGCCTGCGACACGTGCGCGGTGCCCAGCAGGGTGTAGCGGACGCCGTCGCGTTCGACGATGGCGTGCGGTTGGCCTTGCAGGCCGTCGTTCAGCGGTTCATTCATTCGGATGGGGGCTTCTGGCTCGCGCGGCGAGGTGCTGTGCCGGAGCACAGAAAGGCCCGCAGCATAGAGGTCGGGCAGGGGTGCCGGCAAACCCGCGACGGCGGTCCGGGAATGCGCAATCGGTGTGGCGCGCGGCCGGTGGTCCGGGCGGCGTAGCGGCAAATGCAGCGCCGCGTCGGCGGTATCCGGCGCGCGAGCGTCAGGCCGACGCCGCCACCGGGCGGTTACGACGCCCGCCCGCACCCGCGATCGGCATAAACCGCAAAGCGAACGGCCTGGCCGAAGCCGGAGGGGTGAAGCCCCGGCCTGACCGATCGCATGTCGCACTGGTTCTACTCGTTACTCACTGCTCTCCACTCGTTCTTGATCGCCCGCCTCAAGCAAACCCATAAGGCAGGTTCTCGCTCGACACCACCTTGTCCCCGACCTGTTCGCCATGCAGAAAACGCAGCGCCGCGACGATCACCCCGCCGTCGTCGGCGATGCGGTTATGGCCCAGGCCCTGGGTGCTGAGCAGGCGCGAATCGGGCCAGTAGCGCGCATAGCGTTCGCCCTCGGCCCAAGGCACTTCGCGATCGTCCAGGTCGTGAACAATCAGCGCCGGACGGGCGATGGTCGGGGCGTTGCGATGCGCCTGTTGCGAATCGAAGCTGATGCCGATGCGGGTTTCGAAATACGCGAACATGCGCCGGCACAGATCGTCGCCGACCCACAGGAACCGCGCGAAGCGTTTGACCGCGGCGACCGGATCGGCGGCCGGCGCGATCAGCACCGCGCGCTCGGCGCGCAGGCCGCGCGCCATCGCCAGCAGCGCCGCGGCGCCGCCGAGCGAATGGCCGATCACCGCCGCGGCCGGGCCGTAGTGCTCGCCGACCTGGTGCAGATGGCGGGTGAAGTCGGGCAGGGTGGCCAAGCGCCCGCCGCTGCGGCCGTGACCGGGCTGGTCGAACGCGACCACCGCATAGCCTTCGGCCAACAACTGCGGCAGCCACTTGGCGACGCGGGTGCCATGGCTTGACCAACCGTGCGCGAACAGCACATACGGCTGGCGCTGCGGATCGCCCCAGACATACGTGGCGATGGCATGGCCGTCGATGTCGAGCGTGTCTTCGCGCGCGTCGAAGGTCGGCGCGGCCAGCGCGCGCCGGCGCGAGGAGGCGAACGGGGTACAGAACAGGTCGGCGGCGCGGCGCATGGTCGCCTCGGGCGCGAACCAGCCGCCGAAAACGAAGCTCAGGCGCAGGCCGTATAACTTGATTGCGTTACGAACGGTCGTGCTAATTTTGGCGATAAGCGGGTACATGACGGACCTCGTCGGGCGCTCAGGCGGTGGGGGCGGGCGCGTAGGAGCGGATCAGGCGCTCGAAGGCGCGCCGGCCGCGTTCGGTGGCGGCGTCGAAACCGAACAGGCCGGCGTCGTGATGGACGATCAGCGCCAGCCCATAGATTTCGAACGCGAGTTGCTCGGTATCGGTGTCGGCGCCGAGTTCGCCGGTGTCGATGGACAATTGAACGGCCTGGCCCAGGACCTGGCGCCAGCGCTTTTGTTGCTCGACCACCCAGTCGCGCAGGGGGCCGGGGCGGTCGTCGTACTCGCTGACCGCGCCAAGCAGCACGCAGCCACCATCGGTGTGCCGGGACCAGTCGTACCAGGCATTCACGATGGCGCGCAAACGCACCAACCCGCGTGGTTGCTGCAAGGCCGGCAGCAGCACGTAACCGGCAAAACGCTGTCCGGCCATGTCGAGCACGGCGAGCTGCAGATCCTCGCGCGAGCCGAAGTGGGCGAACACGCCGCTCTTGGACATGCCGACCGCGGCCGCGAGCGGGCCGATCGACAGCCCTTCCAAACCGGCCGAGCAGGCGATGCCATAGGCCTGCTCGAGGATCGCGTCGCGGGTGGCGGCGCCTTTGTTGGTGGCGGTCAGGGTCGACATGGGTTTTAAAATAGCACGTCCGTTCGTTTTATTGTCGCCGTTCGTCGGCCGCGAGTGTGCGGATTGAGTAAAGCCAAGCGCAGGCTTGGTGTCGAGAGTGCGCTTTTTGCGTGCCTAAGCCATCGGTCTTTAGGCACGGATGCGACCAATCATCGCTAGACGACCGGTCTAATGCTCGCTAGTGTGGCTTCCATGAACGCCACCTCCACCGTTATCGATGTGCGCCAGCACATCCTCGATGTCGCCCACCCCTTGCTGTTGCGCAAGGGCTTCACCGCGGTCGGCCTGGCCGAGATCCTGAGCGCGGCGCAGGTGCCGAAGGGCTCGTTCTATCACTACTTCGGCTCCAAGGAAGCGTTCGGCGAGGCGGTGCTCGAAGCCTATTTCGCCGATTACCTGGGGCGGATGGACGAACTGCTGGCGCAACCGGGCACGGCGGCGCAGCGAGTGAGCGCCTACTTCCACGACTGGCTGGATTCGCAGACCGGCGACGACGCGCAGAGCCGCTGCCTGGTGGTCAAGCTCGGCGCCGAGGTCTGCGATCTGTCCGAAAGCATGCGCGCGGCGCTGGCGCGGGGCACCCGCGGGATCGTCGAGCGGCTGGCGCGCTGCATCGAAGCCGGTCGCGCCGACGGTTCGTTGACGGCCCCTCGCGATGCCGCCCTGGCGGGCGCCGAGCTTTACCAGAACTGGCTCGGCGCCAGCCTGCTGGCCAAGATCACCCGCGACCGCGCGCCGTTGGACACCGCCATGGCCAGCACCCGGCAGTTGCTGGGGCTGGGCGCGACCGCCTGAGGCGGGAGGGTGCGGGCCTTCCCGCCTTTTCTTTGTCTGTTTTATAGACGACCGGTCTATTTAAGGCCGTGCAACCCCCTAAGTCGATTCTGCCTCATGCCCCACGTTCTGGACGACCCACGCCAATTCACCCGATCTCCCTCTCCAACCGGACCTCATCCCATGCCGCAAAGCGACAACGTCAATCGCCGCTTCCTTCTCGCCGCCCGTCCGCAGGGCGTGCCGACCGCACAGGACTTCCGCCTCGATCACGCCGCCGTACCGGCGCCGGCCGAAGGTCAGGTGCTGCTGCGCACCGCGTACCTGTCGCTCGATCCCTACATGCGCACCTTGATGGAAGAAGGCGGCACCTCGTATGCGCCGGGGGTGACCCTGGGCGCGCCGATGATCGGCGGCACGGTCAGCCGCGTGGTCGCGTCCAGACATCCGGGCTTCCAGGTCGGCGATCTGGTGCTCGCCAGCGCCGGCTGGCAGGACTACGCGCTGTCCGACGGCACGGATCTGACCGCGCTCGGCGAGATGGCGCAGCCTTCGCGCGCGCTGGGCGGCCTCGGCATGCCGGCGTTCACCGCCTATGTCGGCCTGCTCGATATCGGCCAGCCCCGCCCGGGCGAGACCGTGGTGGTGGCCGCTGCGACCGGCGCGGTCGGTTCGGTGGTCGGGCAGATCGCCAAGCTCAAGGGCGCGCGCGTGGTCGGCATCGCCGGCGGCGCCGACAAATGCCGGTATGCGGTCGAGACGCTGGGTTTCGATGTCTGCCTTGATCGCCACGATCCGAACTGGGCCGGGCAACTCGCCGCGGCCTGCGCCGACGGCATCGATGTGTATTTCGAGAACGTCGGCGGCGAGGTGTTCGACGCGGTGTTGCCCTTGCTCAACCAGGGTGCGCGCGTGCCGGTGTGCGGGCATATCGCCGACTACAACCGCCAGAACCTGCCGGCCGGGCCCAACCGTCTGCCGCTGCTGATGGCGACGGTGCTGCAACAGCGCATCCGCATGCAGGGCTTCATCATCCTCGATCACTACGCCGACCGCTTCGAGGCCTTCCGCCGCGACATGGGCGAGTGGATCGACGCCGACCGCGTGATCGTGCGCGAGGACGTGATCGACGGTCTGGAGAACGCGCCGGAGGCGTTTATCGGGCTGCTCGAAGGGCGCAACTTCGGCAAGTTGGTGGTGCGTGTGTCGGAGGTTTGATCCGATAGCGGTGAACTGCTTCGGCCGCGAGGATGCGGCCGGAGGTTTTCAGAGAAAGTCTTCAGGCCCGGCGCAATTCGGACCGTCGCGATAAAACATCGATGCGATCGCAGCGAAACGCGTCGGGGCTGAAGCTCTCAGACTTCAAGCCGCGCTCCCGCTTTGAGCGACGGGCCTACTTCAACCCGGGCACGTTCTCATCGGGCTCGCCGACATTGCCGTCGCCGAGCGGCAACACCATCTGCACCGTGTCCAGCCAGCGCCCGTGCTTGCGGCCCAGGCCGTGAAATACGCCGGCGAGCTTGAAACCCAGGCGCTCGTGCAGCGCCACCGAGGCGGCGTTGCTGCCGTCGCCGATCACCGCGACCATCTGCCGGAACCCCAGCGCGGTGCAGTCGTCGATCAGCCGCAGCATTAGCGCGCGGCCGATGCCGCGGCCGTGGAAGGCCGGTTCGATGTAGACCGAGTTCTCCACCGTCCAGCGATAGCCGATGCGGGTGCGGTAACTGGTCGCGTAGGCGTAACCGGCGAAGGCGCCGTCGCATTCGGCGACCAGATAGGGATAGCCCGCGTCGACGATCGCGCGCCAGCGCCGATGCATTTCGGCCAGGTCGGGTACGTCGTATTCGTAGGTCGCCAGGTGCTCGCGCACCTCGACCGCGTACAGCGCGTGGATCGCGGCCAGGTCGCTTTCGACCGCCGGGCGCAGTTGCAACGACGCGGGTGCGGCGGGGCTCAATCGCGGTACCGCTTGAGCAGGTCGGCGTAGGCGTCGATGCGGCGATCGCGCAGGAACGGCCAGATTCGCCGCACATGCTCGCTTCGGCCCAGATCGACATTGGCCATCACGATCTCGGGCTCGGCGGTCTTGGCCTGCGCCAGGTACTCGCCCTGCGGCCCCAGCACGTGGCTCGACCCCCAGAATTGAATGCCCGAGGCGCCGATCGGCGAGGGCTCATGGCCCACGCGATTGACGCTAAGCACCGGCAAGCCGTTGGCGACCGCATGGCCGCGGTGGCTGAGGATCCAGGCCATGCGCTGGCGGTCTTTTTCGTCCTGCTGATCGTCCGGGTCCCAGCCGATCGCGGTCGGATACAGCAGCAGATCGGCGCCGGCCAGCGCCATCAGCCGCGCGCCTTCCGGATACCACTGGTCCCAACACACCAGCACGCCGAGGCGGCCGACCGAGGTGTCGATCGGCTCGAAGCCGATATCGCCCGGGGTGAAGTAGAACTTCTCGTAGAAGCCCGGATCGTCCGGGATATGCATCTTGCGGTACTTGCCGGCGATGGATCCGTCGGTTTCATAGACCACCGCGGTGTTGTGATACAGCCCGGCCGCGCGGCGCTCGAACAGCGAGCTGACCAACACCACGCCGTGCTGCTTGGCCAGCGCGCCCAGGCGCTGCGTGCTCGGGCCCGGGATCGGCTCGGCCAGATCGAATTCGGCTACCGATTCGTGCTGGCAGAAATACGGCCCGTTGTGCAGTTCCTGCAGCAGCACCAGCTTGGCGCCTTGCTTCGCGGCTTCGGCGACGCGGCTTTCGATGTTGGCCAGATTGGCCTCGCGCGAGCCGTGGTCGCGGTCCTGGATCAGGGCGACGGGGAGGGTGGTGGGCTTCATCGGGGCGGCAGGTCCGGCGTGGGGGCGTGGCTATTGTAGGAAGTCGCGACGGCGGTGCGTGAGCGCACGCGGACGCCGCATGCAGGCAAAGCCCGCGAACCGGCGCGCTGCTGCCGGTCGAGTTGACGTGACGAGGGTTTTCGTGGGCGGGGTTTTCAGCCCCGACACTCGAAGAAAGCTCGCTCATGGTCCAGTGTGGCGATCGGCACGAGTCGGGGCTGCAAGCCCCTTCCCGTGCGAAGTTCGAAACTAAGACCCGATGGCCTCAGGCCACCACGCCGCGCGGCAACTGCATGGTCACGCAATGCAGGCTGCCGTTCTGCCAGATCAGCGGACGGCACGGCACCGGGACGATTTCGCGATCCGGGAAGGCCTGCGCCAACACCGCCTGGGCTTCGCCGTCGCGGGCGTCGCCGTAGGCCGGCATCAGCACGGCGCCGTTGACGATGAGGAAGTTGGCGTAACTGGCCGCCAGCCTTCGGTTTTCGTCGATGATCGGCTGCGCCCACGGCAGCGCGAATAAACGATACGGCTGGCCGTCGCGGGTGCGCAGGGCGGCCAGTTCGGCGGCCATGGCCTGCAGTTCGTCGTAATGCGAATCGGCCGGATCGTCGCAGCCCTGGTAGACGATGGCGTCGACCGCGGCGAAGCGGGCCAGGGTGTCGATGTGGGCGTCGGTGTCGTCGCCCTCCAGATAGCCGTGGTCCAGCCACAGCACCCGGTCCTGATGCAGCCAGGCCGACAGCTTGGCGGTGATCTCTTCGCGGCTGGCGTCGGGGTGGCGCTCGTGCAGGCACTGCCAGGTGCTGAGCAGGGTGCCGGCGCCGTCGGTCTCGATGCCGCCGCCTTCCAAAGCGAAATCAATGCTTTGGCGCTCGCTGTTCGCGAAGATTCCCTGATCGCTGAGCCGTTCCACCAGCAGATCGTCCTGGCTGGCGTCGAACTTGCCGCCCCAGCCGGTGAAGCGGAAATCGAGCAAATGGAAGCCGTCGCCGGCTTTCAGGGTGATCGGACCGGAGTCGCGCAGCCATGTGTCGTCGTAGGGCGCGTCGATGAAACGCACCGCCCCCATGTCGATCCGCGCCGAGGACAGGCGCGCGCGGGCATACGCCTGCACGTCGTCGTCGGCCACGCAGATCAGCACGGGCTGGAAGCGGGTAATGGCCGCGACCAGGGCGATATAGGTTTCCTCGACCTCGCCCAGGCGATCGGCCCAGTCGGTGTCGGCGTTCGGCCACGCGATCAGGACCGCGGATTGGGGTTCCCACTCCGCGGGGAAGCGCAATGCGTTGTTAGTCATAACCTCAAAGGATAGGCGGTTTCGGCCCGACTTCGTTCGCGTCCGCCTTGTTCGCCACCACGTCGATCACCCGGTTCTTCTCGAAATACACGGTGAAGGCCGGATAGACCCAGCGGTTGATCTGCGGCCACTGCCGCTTCTGGCCGCCGCGCGCCTCCAGGCGCTGGGTCGGCTCGCCGTAGCGGGCCTTGACCTGGTCCATGCCTTGGCCGCGCACCGGCAGCAGGGCCTTGCCCTCTTGCTGCACGCGCTCGATCAACAGGGTCTCGGCCGAGGCGGCGCCGGACAGGGCGAGCAGGGCAAGCAGGGGTGCAACGGCAATGCGCAGTTTCATGGCAAATCCACCTCGTCAAAGGACGCGGGATTCTAGGCACAAGGTGACGCTTAACGGCAGCGTGCGGCCGTCACGTTTTTGCGAAGCTGGGGGCGAAAGGGGTGGGAGAACGAAGAAAGCCGCCTTGCGGCGGCTTTCGACTTGAACCTCAAGCGGCGGATGGACCCGCCGGCGAGTTCTTAGCGCTGACGCGCCTTGAAACGCGGGTTCGACTTGCAAATCACGAAGACCTTGCCGCGGCGGCGGACGACTTTGCAGTCGCGGTGACGGGCCTTCGCCGACTTCAGGGAGGACAGGACCTTCATGACAGACCTCGGCAAAAATAGGTGAAAGAAACGGGGTGGAAAAGTTAGCCCGCGATTGTACCGGATAAATCTTCGTCCGATCAAGCGCTTGCAGGGAAAAAATTCGCTCGGCGTGGGCGGGGCGGTGCGATACGGCTTAATTCAGGGCCCAATTGCGCTGTCGGCGGCGGTTCGGCCCCGGGGCCGGACGCGTACCAATGCATGGCGTCGGTGCCGAGGATGCGTGGACCGATCCGGCGGTCAGACCGCGGTCGCGCCCGGGGCGGGGCGGACCGAAACCGCTTCCAGCCGCCGCATAATAGGCGCCATGAATAATGCATCCTCCGACAGCACCACCATCCCCGTCCTGACCATCGACGGGCCCTCGGGCTCGGGCAAGGGCACAATCAGCCGCCTGGTCGCCCAGCGCCTGGGCTGGCATTACCTGGACTCCGGCGCCCTGTATCGCGCGGTCGGCGTCGCCGCCGGCTGGGCCGATCTGGACCTGGCCGACCCGGCCGCCCTGGTCCGCTGCGCCTTCGACACCCGCATCGGCTTCCGCGACGACCCGTCCGGCGAGTTGCGGGTGCTGGTCAACGAACAGGACGCCACCGACGAACTGCGCACCGAGACCGCCGGCGCGGCCGCTTCGGCGATCGCCGCGATTCCGGAGGTCCGGGCCGCGCTCAAGGACCGCCAACGCGCATTCAGGCAGGCGCCCGGGCTGGTCGCCGACGGACGGGACATGGGCACGGTGATCTTCCCGGACGCGCCGTTCAAGGTCTTCCTGACCGCCAGCGCCGACGAACGGGCGGAAAGGCGCTATAAGCAGTTGAAAGACAAAGGGGTTTGCGTTACCTTGGACGGTCTGCTGCGGGAGATTCTGGCCCGCGACGCCCGCGATGCCCAGCGCGCGGTGGCTCCCTTGCGACCGGCTGAAGACGCCGTCCGCATCGATACCACCGGTCTGGGAATCGACACGGTAGTCGAACAGGTGCTGGCTTTGTTGCCTGCGCGCTGAACGGCCATCGACAACGGCGCGAGCTCATCGTCCGCGGCGGAAACGCGAAAAAATCTCAGCAACAAAAACCCCGTCGCAATCCTGCGCCGGATCAACCAACAACACATGGTGCGGCTCCATCGCGCCACATAACGGGTGGGTCGACCACGTTCTGCTTGCGTTGCCACGACGGCAACGATGTCAAACGGTGCGGCCCGTGTGTTCAACCGAGATATTCAATCCAATGACCGAATCATTTGCCGAACTGTTCGAAGCCAGCCAGCAATACCTGGCCAAGCTGAAGCCGGGCGCGATCGTCACCGGTACCGTTGTGGAAGTCCGCAGCGACGTGGTGGTGATCAACGCGGGCCTGAAGTCCGAAGGCATCGTGCCGATCGAACAGTTCCGTAACGACGCCGGCGAGATCGACGTTGCCGTGGGCGACGAAGTCAAGGTCGCACTCGACTCGATCGAGAACGGCTTTGGCGAAACCGTGTTGTCGCGCGAGAAGGCCAAGCGCGCGATGGTGTGGGACGAGCTCGAAGAGGCGCTCGAAAAGAACGAGACCATCACCGGCCGCATCAGCGGCAAGGTCAAGGGTGGTTTCACCGTCGACATCAAGGATGTCCGCGGCTTCCTGCCCGGTTCGCTGGTGGACGTGCGCCCGGTGCGCGACTCCGCTTACCTGGAAGGCAAGGAACTCGAGTTCAAGCTGATCAAGCTGGACCGCAAGCGCAATAACATCGTCGTCTCCCGCCGCGCGGTGGTCGAGAGCGAGTACAGCGTCGAGCGCGAACAGCTGATGGAGAAGCTGCAGGAAGGCGCGATCCTCAAGGGCGTGGTCAAGAACCTCACCGATTACGGCGCGTTCGTGGACCTGGGCGGTATCGACGGCCTGCTGCACATCACCGACATGGCGTGGAAGCGCGTGCGTCACCCGTCGGAAGTCGTGGAAGTCGGTCAGGAACTCGACGTGCGCGTGCTCAAGTACGATCGCGAGCGCAACCGCGTCAGCCTCGGCCTCAAGCAGCTGGGCGAGGATCCGTGGGACAACATCGCCCGTCGCTACCCGGCCAACACCCGCGTGTTCGGCAAGGTCAGCAACGTCACCGATTACGGCGCGTTCGTCGAGATCGAGCCGGGCGTCGAAGGCTTGGTCCACGTGTCCGAAATGGATTGGACCAACAAGAACGTTAACCCGTCCAAGATCGTGCAGGTCGGCGATGAAGTTCAGGTCATGGTGCTCGACGTCGATGAAGAGCGTCGTCGTATCTCGCTGGGCATGAAGCAGGTCACCTCGAACCCGTGGGAGACCTTCGCGGCCATCCACAAGAAGGGCGACAAGGTCGAAGGCCAGATCAAGTCGATCACCGACTTCGGCATCTTCATCGGCCTGGACGGCGGTATCGACGGCCTGGTGCACCTGTCGGACATCAGCTGGAACACCACCGGCGAAGACATCGTGCGCAACTTCAAGAAGGGCGACACGCTGGAAGCCGTGGTCCTGGCCGTGGATCCGGAGCGCGAGCGCATCTCGCTCGGCGTGAAGCAGCTCGAGCAGGACCCGATGGGTCAGTACGTCGCCTCCAACGCCAAGGGCTCGATCGTCAAGGGCGTGGTCAAGGAAGTCGACGCCAAGGGCGCCACGATCGAACTGGCCGATGGTATCGAGGGCTACGTCGCCGCGCGCGACATCGCCAAGGAACGCGTCGAAGACGCCTCCACGTACCTCAAGGTCGGCCAGGAAGTCGAAGCCAAGATCATCGGCACCGACCGCAAGGGCCGCAGCATGCAGCTGTCGATCAAGGCGAAGGACGAAGCCGAGCAGCAGGAAGCGCTGTCGGACTACAACCACCGCGCCTCGGAAGCCTCCAGCGGCACCACCAGCCTCGGCGCGTTGCTGCGCGAGCGTCTGGGCGGCAAGTCCGAGTAATCGCGGGCTTTACGTTCTATCGCAATACGGCCGGGATTCGTCCCGGCCGGCGGTATCCGCGTCGCGGTCCGGCCCAGCGCCGGCCGCGATGCGACACCGGGACGGTCCGGCCATGCCGGCCGTCTTCGGTCCGTGGCAGGGGATCGCGGCGTTCCGCGATGTCGCGGGCACTCTTCAACGACCTTCATAAGGCCAGGCAACACTCCGCATGACCAAGTCCGAGCTCATCGAGATCCTTTCGCAGCGTCAGGCCCATCTCAAGGGCGACGATGTGGATCTGGCGGTGAAGGCATTACTGGAAATGATGGGCGGCGCCTTGTCGGCCGGCGAGCGGATCGAGATCCGCGGCTTCGGCAGTTTTTCGCTGCATTACCGTCCGCCGCGCCTGGGCCGCAACCCCAAGACCGGCGAATCGGTCGCGCTGCCCGGCAAGCATGTCCCGCATTTCAAGCCCGGCAAGGAATTGCGCGAGCGCGTCAGCGGCGTTACGCCGTTGGACGAGGAAGGCTGAAAGCTTCAAGGCAGGAATGAGTGGCGGCTGCGCCGCCTTGAGGAGTGAGGAACGAGTGGCGCCTTCGCCGCTGGACCACTCCCGATTCCTTTTTTATGTATGTACCCGCCGCGCTGGCCGAGGGGCAGGGCAATCACGCTCTGACTCACTCCTCACTCCTCACTCCTCACTTCTCTGAACTCGTTTTCCCCGGCGCACACACGCGTCCGCGCCTCCATCCAGGCCGCACTGGCGGAGGGACAGGGCAACCACGCTCTGACTCACTTCTCACTCCTCTGAACTCGTTCCCCCCCCCGGCACGCACACGCGTCCGTTAAGCTAGGACCGACACGCACGAGACCGTGCACGACCGTTGGAACCCTCCCCATGCGCGTGATCCGCCTTCTCATCGCCCTGGTCTGCCTCGCGGCAGGGGCGATTCTCGGCGCCCTCAATCGCCAGATCGTCAGCATCGACCTGGGCGTGGGCTTCATCCCGGCGACCTCGCTCGGCATCGCCCTGATCGTGGCGCTGCTGATCGGCGCGTTGATCGGCGGCCTGGCGATCAGCGCCAGCGTGGTCCTGCCGCTGCGCCGCCGGCTCGCCCGCGCGCAGCGCACCGTTGTGGCGCCGCCCACCATCGCCGGCCCCGAGGTCTGAGCATGGAATTCATCAGCCAGTGGTTCTGGTTCTTCCTGTTGCTGCCGATCGCCGCGGTCAGCGGCTGGGTGGTCGGCCGGCGCGGCGGCGAGCGCCATAGCGACAATCAGGTCAGCCGCCTGTCGACCACCTATTTCCGCGGCCTCAACTACCTGCTCAACGAACAGCCCGACAAGGCGATCGAGATCTTCCTGCATATCGCCGAACTCGATAAGGACACCTTCGAGACCCAGGTCGCGCTCGGCCATCTGTTCCGCCGCCGCGGCGAGGTCGACCGGGCGATCCGGCTGCACCAGGCGCTGGTGCAGCGGCCGGGCCTGAGCGATCAGCAGAAGGTGCAGGCGCTGCTGGCGCTGGGCGAGGACTACATGCGCTCGGGCCTGCTCGACCGCGCCGAGACCGTGTTCAGCGATCTGGTCGCGCTGGACCTGGCGCCGCTGGCGCTGCGCCATCTGATCGGCATCTACCAATCCGAGCGCGACTGGGACAAAGCGATCGAGAACGCCCGGCGCTATGAAGCGGCGACCGGCGAGCCGATGGGCAAGCTGATCGCTCAGTTCGAGTGCGAACTGGCCGACCGCCACCGCGCCGCCGGCGACAGCGAGGCCGCGCGCGCCGCGATCAAGCGCGCCTACGAGGCCGACGCCAATTCGGTGCGCGCCGGCATGCTCGAAGGTCGGGTCGAGGTCGAGGCCGGCAACGATCCCGCCGCGATCCGCGCGTTCGAGCGGGTCGCCCGCGCCGATCCGGATTACCTGCCCGAAGTGCTGCCGTCCCTGCTCAGCTGCTACGAGCGCGACGGCGACGCCACCGGCGCGCGCGCGTTCCTGGCCGAAATGTGCGAGCACTACCGCGGCATCGCCCCGGTGCTGGCGCTGACCCGGATGGTCGAGGCCGAGGATGGCGTGCCGGCCGCGCGCGCCTACCTGGCGCGGCAGCTCAAGGATCGTCCGTCGGTGCGCGGCGAAGCGGCGCTGATCGACCTGACCATCGCCGAGAACGCCGATCCGCTGGCGACCCTGCACGATCTCAAGCACATCACCGATCAGTTGCTGGTGCGCAATCCGAGCTACCGCTGCAAGAGCTGCGGCTTCGGCGCGCGCAGCCACCACTGGCAATGCCCGAGCTGCAAGGAGTGGGGCACGATCAAGCCGCTGTTGAACTACGCGGTGGTCTGAACCATGTGGCAGTGGATCGCGATCTATGCGGCGCTGGGCGCGGCAGGGACTTGGCTTGCGCGCGTGTACGCATTGCGCAGCAATATGATCGACCAGCCCGGCGAACGCCGCAGCCACAGCGAGGCGACCCCGCGCGGCGGCGGCATCGCCATCGTCGCGGCGGTGTTGATCGCCGCGGTCGCGTTGGGCATTCGTTTCCCCTCGCACGCGCCGGTGGTATGGGCGTTCGCGCTGGGCCTGTTGATGGTCGCGGCGATCGGCTGGGTCGACGACCATAGGCCGCTGTCGCCGTGGCTGCGGCTGGGCGTGCATGCGCTGGCCGCGGCGGTGTTCGGCTTCGCGATCTGGTCGGTGCTCGGCGACGTGTGGCTGGCGCTGGCCGCGTTCGTGCTGGCGCTCGGCCTGACCAACGTGTGGAACTTCATGGACGGGATCAACGGCCTGGCCGCTTCGCAGGCGGCGCTGGTCGGGTTCGCCCTGGTCGGCCTGGGCGGCACGGTCTGGAACTGGCTGGCGCTGGCCCTGATGGCGGCCTGCCTGGGCTTTCTGCCATTCAATTTCCCGCGCGCGCGGATCTTCATGGGCGACGTCGGCAGCGGCGCGATCGGCTACGCCGTGGCCGCCTTGACCGTGGTGTCGGCGGGGATGCTGGGGCTGCGTTCACAGGGCGGACTGGCGACTGGTCTGGTGATGGTCATGATCCCGCTGGCCGCATTCATGATCGATTCCTCGCTGACCCTGCTGCGGCGGGTGAGGCGCGGTGAGCGGTGGTGGACCCCGCACACCCAGCATGCTTATCAGGTCTGGGCGAGGCACATCGGCCACACGCGCGTGACCCTTGCCTATGCGGTTTTCACGCTGCTGGCCTTACTCTCCATGCGGCTTGTGACCGAAGTCCGAATCGGTTTCATGCTGTGTATGGGGGCCGGATGGTATATATCCGGCGCTTTTTTTTGGTGGCTGATCCAGAAGACCGGGACCCGACCCGACGGTCGCAGCCGCTGACGCATACCCAATCAGTACCAGTAATCAGGCGAGGCAAGAATGAGCTCATGGCGTGATCGTCTCAAAAGCGGGCTGCCCCGATTGGCGGTGGTCGCGCACGATCTCGCGATGGTCTGGCTGGTCTGGCAAGCGCTGCACAAGCTGCGTTTCGGCATCACCGCCACGCCGCCGCCGCTGCCGCTGTGGTCGACCGAAATCGCCCTGGTGCTGCTCGCGCAGGGTCTGGTGTTCTGGCAGGTCGGCCTGTATCGCGGCCTGTGGCGCTTCGCCGGCGTTCCCGACCTTTGGAATATTTTCAAAGCCTGCATGCTCGGCTTGTTCGCGATCGTGCTCGGCTTGTTCCTGTACAACCGCGTCGAACAGGTCCCGCGCACCGTGCTGGTGCTGTATCCGCTGGTGCTGATGGGCATGCTCGGCGCGCCGCGTCTGTTGTATCGCGCCTGGAAAGACAGCCGGATCGACAGCGCCAATGCGGTGTCGGTGCGCATCCTGATCCTCGGCGCCGGCCGCGCCGGCGAGGCGCTGGTCCGCGATCTGCGCCGCTTCGGCACCTATCACCCGGTCGGTTTCCTCGACGACGCCGCGCGCCTGCGCGGCAGCAAGGTGCAGGGCGTGCCGGTGCTGGGCAAGGTCGACGACGTCGCAGAGATCGCGCGCGAGACCGCGGCCAAGCTGCTGGTGATCGCGATGCCGTCGGCCGACGCCAACGCGATGCAGCGCATCGTCATGGCCTGCGAACGCACCGGTGTGCCGTTCCGGATGGTGCCGCGCCTGCAGGACGTGCTCGAAGGCCGTTCGCTGCCGGGCGAGTTGAAGGAAGTCGCGATCGAGGATCTGCTCGGTCGCAAGCCGGTGTTGCCGGACTGGAAGGCGATTCGCGGCTGGTTGGGCGCGCGCTCGGTGCTGGTCACCGGTGCCGGCGGTTCGATCGGTTCGGAGCTGTGCCGTCAGTGCGCGCGTCACGGCGCCGGCCGCATCGCCCTGATCGAAATCGACGAACTCGCCCTGGTCACCACCGAGACCGCGCTGCGCCGCGATTTCCCCGACGTCGAATTCATTCCGATCCTCGGCGACTGCGGCGACAAGGCGGTGATCGAATACGCGCTCAAGCTGGCCGAGCCCGACGCCGCCTTCCACGCCGCCGCCTACAAGCAGGTGCCGCTGCTGGAAGCGCAACTGCGCGAAGCGGTGCGCAACAACGTGCTGGCGACCGAAACCGTCGCGCGCGCCTGCCGCGCCGCGGGCGTGGGCACCTTCGTGCTGATTTCCACCGACAAGGCGGTCGACCCGGTCAACGTGCTCGGCGCGACCAAGCGTCTGGCCGAGATGACCTGCACCTCGCTGGCCGACCAGCGCAAGACCCGCTTCGTCACCGTGCGCTTCGGCAACGTGCTCGACTCGGCCGGCAGCGTGGTGCCGCTGTTCCGCGAACAGATCCGCAGCGGCGGCCCGGTCACGGTCACCGACCCGGAAGTCACCCGTTTCTTCATGACCATTCCCGAAGCCTGCCAGTTGATCCTGCAGGCCTCGGCGATCGGCACGCATGAGGCGATCTACACCCTCGACATGGGCGAGCCGGTGCCGATCCGCCTGCTCGCCGAGCAGATGATCCGTCTGGCCGGCAAGCAGCCGGGCCGCGACGTGGCGATCGTCTACACCGGCCTGCGCCCGGGCGAGAAGCTGCACGAGACCTTGTTCCATGCCGACGAGCGCTATCGCCCGACCGTGCACCCCAAGATCCTGCAGGCCGAGCCGCGCGATGTGTCGACCAGCGCGCTGGAGCATTCGCTGCAACAACTGCGCGAAGCCTCGATCCGCTACGACCGCGACGCGCTCGCGGTGCTGCTGCGCATCGCGGTGCCGGAGTTCCACCCGGTGGGTGAACACCCTGATTACAAAGAGTCGGCTACGGTGGTGGCATTCCCCGCCCGTAACGCCAGGAAGATTTGATGCCTCCACGTATTCGCAAGGCCGTGTTCCCCGTCGCCGGCCTCGGCACCCGGTTTCTTCCCGCGACCAAGACCGTGCCCAAGGAAATGCTGCCGATCATCGATCGGCCGTTGATCCAGTATGCGGTCGATGAAGCCATCGAAGCCGGTTGCGACACGCTGGTGTTCATCACCAACCGCTACAAGCACGCGGTGGCCGATTACTTCGACAAGGCCTACGAGCTGGAACAAAAGCTCGAGCGCTCGGGCAAGCTGGAACAGCTCGAACTGATTCGCAACGTGCTGCCGCCCGGCGTGCGCGCGGTGTTCGTCACTCAAGCCGAAGCACTCGGCCTGGGCCATGCGGTGTTGTGCGCCAAGGACGTGATCGGCAACGAACCGTTCGCGGTGCTACTGCCCGACGACGTGATCTGGAACCGCGGCCCCGGCGCGCTGAAGCAGATGGCCGACGCGGCCGAAGCCACCGGCGCCAGCGTGATCGCGGTGCAGGACGTTCCCCGTTCGCAGACCGCCAGCTACGGCATCGTCGCGACCGACGGTTTCGCTGCGCGCCAAGGCCGCATCCGCGCGATCGTCGAGAAGCCGGCGCCCGAGGTCGCGCCGAGCAACCTCGCCGTGGTCGGCCGTTACGTGCTCAACCCGGGCATTTTCGAACTGCTGGAAAAGACCACGCCGGGCGCCGGCGGCGAGATCCAGCTGACCGATGCGATCGCAACCTTGCTCGATCGCGAAACCGTCAACGCGTATCGGTTCCAGGGCACCCGCTTCGACTGCGGCACCCACCTGGGCCTGATCGAGGCGACCATCCGCTATGCGCTGGACCACGAAAAGCTCAGCGACGCCGCGCGTCAGTTGATGCAGAACGCATTGAACGAACTGGGCGTGGAAGACCTGGCCTGAGCCACGTCCACCGGTCCGGCTGAGCGAGTCAGCTCAACCACAGCCACACCGCCAGCGCCGCCGCGACCAACAGTCCGGCGGCGTTTTGCGCTAAACGGCCCAGCCGTTCGCTGCGCCGCGACCAATCCAGGGCGGCGCGATCGCGCAGCACGTTCACGTCGCGATAGGTCTTCCAGTCGCGCGGCGGAAACCGCCCTTGCGCGCGCGCGGCCGCGCCCATGCGGCGCAGGCCGCGGCCCCATCCCAGCAACGGCAGCACCGGCGCCAGCAGCATGACCACGATCGCCTGCGCCAACCAGCGCCGCGCGCGGTCGGGCGGGCTGGCGAGGACGTGATCGCGTACCGTCGTCAGCCACTCGTGCCAATGCCACAGTCCGATCGCGCAGACCAGCACGGTCGCGGCGAGCAGCCACAGGCTGCGTCTGCGGTAGGCTAGGTCGGCGCGGTGGATTTCGCGGCTAGGCTGCATGGGTTCGCTGCATTCGTTCAAGGCACCCGTTCAAGGCATCGAGCTGACGGCGGCGCGGCGGGTCCGCGCATTGCGCGCGTTCGGCCGCCCACATCAAACCGCTGCGCTTCGCCCATGTCCATACCCGCCGAAAACTACTATCGCGCCAGCCTCGATCATCGCCCCGAATGGCCGGTGCTGGAGGGCCGGGCGCAGACCCGCGTGTGCGTGATCGGCGGCGGTTTCGCCGGCCTCAATACCGCGCTGGGTCTGGCCGAGCGCGGCTTGACCGACGTGCTGCTGCTCGACGCGCAGCAGATCGGCTTCGGCGCGTCCGGGCGTAACGGCGGTTTCGTGTTCGGCGGTTTCTCGCGCGGCGAGGACGCGTTGCTGCGCGAACTGGGGCCGCAACGCGCGCGCGCCTTGTACGCGGGCACCACCGACGCGGTCGAGCTGATCCGCGGCCGCATCCATCGTCATGGCATCGAATGCGATGCGGTCGAGGCGGGGATCGTGTGGGCGAACTGGTTCCGCGATCCGCGGGTGCTGCGCTCGCGACAACAATTGCTAGCCGAGCACTTCGGGGTGAACTGGCAATGGTGGTCGCGCGAACGCGTGCGCGAACGATTGCGCAGCGAGCGCTATCACGAGGCCTTGTTCGAACCGCAGGCCTTGCACTTTCATCCCCTGAAGTACGCGCACGGCCTGGCGGCGCTGGCCGCGCGCCTGGGCGTGCGCGTGCACGAGCGTAGCCCGGCGCTCGCGTTGGAACGCGATGGCGCCGGCTGGCGGGTACGCACCGAGCATGCCGAGATTCATGCCGAGCAGGTGGTGCTGGCCTGCGGCGGCTATCTGGCGGGGCTGCGGCGCCGGGTCGATGCGGCGGTGATGCCGATCGCGACCTATGTGATGGTGACCGAGCCGCTCGGCGCGCGCCTGCACGAGGCGATGCATACCAACGCGGCGGTCTACGACACCCGTTTCGCCTTCGATTACTATCGGCCGCTGCCCGATACGCGCCTGCTGTGGGGCGGCCGCATCTCGGTGCGCGATCGCTCGCCGCAAGACGTGAAGCGCCTGCTGTATCGCGATCTGCTCAAGGTGTTTCCGCAACTGAGCGGGGCGCGCATCGATTACGCGTGGTCGGGCTTGATGAGTTATGCGCGCCATCAGATGCCGCAGATCGGCCAGGTAGAGCCGGGCCTGTGGCTGGCGCAGGCGTTCGGCGGACACGGCGTCGCGCCGACCACCTTCGCCGGCGAACTGCTCGCCGCGGCGATCGCCGACGGCGATCAGCGCTGGCGCGAGCTGTCGGATTACGGGCTGGTCTCGGCGATGAAACCCGCCGGCCTGCTGGCGGCGCAGCTGAGCTACAGCTGGGCGCAATGGAAGGACGCGTGGAAAGACATGAGCGAAGGAATCAGACGATGAGCCAGGCAACATCCCAACCGACGGCAGCCGAATCCACCGCGACGATCGCGTGGAGCGATTTCGAAAAAGTCGTACTCTGCGCCGGCACCGTGATCCAGGTCGAGGAATTTCCGCAGGCGCGCAAGCCGGCGTGGAAACTGTGGGTCGACTTCGGCCCGCACGGCATCCGCAAGACCAGCGCGCAGATCCGGCATCTGTACGCCGCTGAAGATCTGGTCGGACGTCAGATCGTCGGGGTGATCAATTTTCCGCCCAAGCAGATCGGGCCGTTCGTATCGGAATTTCTGTTGACCGGTTTTCCGACCGATGAGGGCGTGGTCATCACCACGATCGAGCGTCCGGTGGCTAACGGCACCCGGATGGCTTGATTCGCGGCCGCCGGCGTTGAATCAAGGCGGGCAGGGCGGATGGATTAAGTAAATTTAATCCCGGCAACACACAGCGACGGTGTCCGGATTGCTAGCATCGCGCTGCGATCGACCTTGCGGTCGCGTTCTCGGGAGACTTCGCCATGCGCCGTACGCTCGCCGTTTCGCTCGCCACCGTCCTGCTGTCCCTGAGTCTGAGCGCGATCGCCGCGCCGCAGCCCGCGCCCGCCACCCAGCCGACGCCGACGACCAAGCCGACTCCGGCGCCGTCCACGAAACCCGCAGCCGCGACCGCAGCCAAGACCGCCACCGAGCGTTGCCGCGACGACAAGGGCAAGTTCATCGCCTGCGCGAAGAAGGCTGAGACCAAGCGGTGTCGCGATGCCAAGGGCAAGTTCACTGCCTGTCCGAAGTAAGCCTTCAGCGCCGGGTCCGTGCGATTGCGCGCGGGCCCGGTCGTTCGATAGCCGCGCTTTCACGACAGCGACGATGCGCGGCGCGGCCACGCCTGATCGTCGTGCGAACGCATCCACGCTAACCCCGCGCAAGCGATGCTCGCTGCTTGTCTCGCCGATGCGACCCGGCTCAGAACAGCCCCGGTATCAGCCACCAACTGCGCCGCTTGTACGCCGCCCACTGCGGATAGCGCGACATGCTCGCCTCTTTCATTGCCATGTTCACCGCGAACAGGCCCAGCCAGACCCAGGCCAGCACCACGACCGGCAGCCAATGCCAGACCATCAGCGCGAAGCTGCCGTAGATCATGATCTCGCCCAGATAGTTCGGATGGCGCACATAGCGGAACATGCCGTCGCTGATCAGGCCGCTACGCACGCGCAAGCTGAAGTATTTCTGCGCATCGGCGGCGATCATGATCGTACAGCCGAGAATGCACAGGCTGATGCACAGACAAAACCAGACCGCGTCCGGCAACGGATACTCCGGTTGCGACGCGCCTGAAATCAGCAGCCAGCCGAACACCCAGTACCAGGCCAGCACGCTCGCGAACGCGTTGATCCCGCCGCCGATCGTCACCTTGACCTGCCAACTCGGATCGGGAAACGCCAGGTCCTTGATGATCCAGACCAGGCCGTAGCTGCCGTGCATCGCCAGATAGATCCACGCGGCCGTCGAAGTGTTGTGGTAGTAGCCGATCAACGCGCCGAGAAACACGAAGGTGCCGGCCTTCTGGAAATTGACCACCCAGGCGAGTTTCCACGGCCGCGGGCCGCCGAGAAAATCCTGCGACAGATAGGTGGTGAGACGACGCATCGCGACCGCCCATCCCGGAGCGGCGTAAGGCAGGGCTGAGTCGCTCATGAGTGGCTCCGGACAGGCGCGGGTCGATGCGCGCCATCCCATCATGCCGGCCGCGCGCGGCACAGGGCGAATTCGGCCAGATGCGAAGGAAAAATCGGACACACAAAAAACCCCGGGTTGCCCGGGGTTTCTTGCTGACGCTGACGAACGTTCGGCTTACAGTGACTCGAACACGCCCGCCGCGCCCATGCCGGTGCCGATGCACATCGTTACCAGGCCGTACTTCTGCTTGCGACGCTGCAGGCCATGCACGATCGTCGCGGTGCGGATCGCGCCGGTTGCACCGAGCGGGTGGCCGAGCGCGATCGCGCCGCCGAGCGGGTTGACCTTGGACGGGTCGAGTTCGCTGTCGCGGATCACCGCCAGCGCCTGCGCGGCGAAGGCTTCGTTGAGTTCGATCCAGTCGATCTGGTCCTTGGTCAGGCCGGCCTGCTTGAGCGCCTTCGGAATCGCCGCGATCGGGCCGATGCCCATCACTTCCGGACGCACGCCGGCGACCGAGAAGCTGACGAAACGCGCGAGCGGAGTCAGCCCGTAGTCCTTCACCGCCTGGCCCGAAGCCAGCAACACCGCCGCGGCGCCGTCGCTCATCTGCGAGCTGGTGCCGGCGGTGACGCTGCCGCCGAACTGGCCGTTGCGGAACACCGGCTTGAGCTTGGCCAGCGCTTCCAGCGACGCGTCCGGACGCGGGCCTTCGTCGAGTTCGACCAGGGTCTTGCGCAGCTTGATCAGGTTGCCGGACAGATCGGGCTGATGCGAAATCACTTCATACGGGCTGATCTCGCTTTTGAACTCGCCGGCCTGCTGCGCGGCGATCGCCTTCTGGTGCGAGGCCAGCGCGAACGCGTCCTGATCCTCGCGCGAGATATTCCATTCCTCGGCCACCTTCTCGGCGGTGATGCCCATGCCGTAGGCGATGGCGACGTGGTCGTCGTTGAACACCGACGGCGACAGCGCGACCTTGTTGCCCATCATCGGCACCATCGACATCGACTCGGTGCCGCCGGCCAGCATCAGGTCGGAATTGCCCAGGCGAATCTCGTTGGCCGCCAGCGCCACGGCCTGCAGGCCGGAGGAGCAGAAACGGTTGATGGTCTGGGCAGCGATGGTGTTGGGCAGGCCGGCCAGCAGCACGCCGATGCGCGCCACGTTCATGCCTTGCTCGCCCTCGGGCATGGCGCAGCCGATGATCGCGTCGTCGATGCGGTTGACGTCGATGCCCGGCGCCTGCGCGATGACCGACTTGAGCACATGCGCGAGCATGTCGTCGGGACGGGTATTGCGGAACACGCCGCGCGGGGCCTTGCCGACCGGGGTGCGGGTGGCGGCGACGATGTAGGCGTCTTGAACTTGCTTCATGTGCTTTCTCCGAAAGCGGGATTCGGGATTAGGGATTCGGGATTAGGGGAGAGGATTCGGAATTCGCTTTTGCGAATCCCGAATCTCGAATCACCAATCTCAGTTCCTCAGCGGCTTGCCGGTCTTGAGCATGTGCGCGATGCGCTCCTGGGTCTTGGGCATCTGCGCCAGCGCCACGAAGTGTTCGCGCTCGAGCTTGAGCAGCCATTCCTCGTCGACCAGTGCGTTGCGGTCGACTTCGCCGCCGCAGATCACGGTGGCGATGCGGGTCGCGATTTCGTAGTCGTGCGGCGAGATGAAGCGGCCTTCGAGCATGTTGACCAGCATCATCTTGAAGGTCGCGATGCCGACGTCGCCGGCGACCTGGATGCGACGCGCCGGCAGCGGCGGGCGGTAGCCGCTTTCGGCCAACGCGCGCGCCTGGGCCTTGGCCACGTGCAGCAGTTCGAAGGCGTTGAACACGACGCGGTCGCCGTCGCGGGCGAGCTTGAGTTCGCGCGCTTCGAACGCCGAGGTCGAGACCTTGCCCATCGCCACGCTTTCGAACGCGGTCTTGAGTTCGGCGAACACGTCGCCGCCCGGACCGGCCGCTTCGGACGCGCGCACCGCGAATTCCTTCAGACCGCCGCCGGCCGGCAGCAGACCGACGCCGGCCTCGACCAGGCCGATGTAGCTTTCCAGCGCGAACACCGTGCGCGCCGAATGCATCTGGAATTCGCAACCGCCGCCCAGCGCGAGACCGCGCACCGCCGCGACCACCGGCACCAGCGAGTACTTGATGCGCTGACTGGTGGCCTGGAAGTTGGCGACCATCGCCTCGAAACCCTTCAGGTCGCCGGCCTGCAGCAGGCCCAGCGCGCCGGACAGATCCGCGCCGGCCGAGAAGGGTTCCTTCGGCTGCCAGATCACCACGCCCTTGAACTTCTTCTCGGCGATGCCGATCGCTTCCTGGATGCCGTTGAGCACATGGTCGTTGACCGTGTGCATCTTGGTCTTGAAGCTGATCACCGCGATGTCGTCGCCGTCGTCGGCCCACAGGCGGATGCCGTCGTTCTCGAACACGGTCTGGCCCTGCGAGAACTTCTCGCCGATCAGCGCATCGGGGAAGCGCTGGCGCGCGTACACCGGGTTGGACGAACGCGGCACCTGGGCGTTGCGGCCCGGGCTGTAGCTGCCGTCCTTGTTATGTACGCCGTCGCGGCCGTCGAACACCCAGTTCGGCAACGGCGCATTGGCCATGGCCTTGCCGGCGACGATGTCCTCGGCGATCCAGTCGGCGACCTGCTTCCAGCCCGCGGCCTGCCAGGTTTCGAACGGGCCGAGCGACCAGCCGTAGCCCCAGCGCATGGCGAAATCGACATCGCGCGCGGTGTCGGCGATCGACTCCAGATGGAAGGCGCTGTAGTGGAAGCTGTCGCGGAACACCGCCCACAGGAACTGCGCTTGCGGGTTGGTGCTGGCGCGCAGCGCGGCGAATTTCTTGGCCGGATCCTTTTCTTTCAGCAGCGCGGCGATGTCGGCATCGAGTTCGCCGGCCGAGACGCGGTAATCCTGCGCCTTCAGATCCAGCACCAGGATGTCCTTGCCCTTCTTGGTGTAGAAACCCGCGCCGGCCTTCTGGCCCAGCGCGCCTTTCTCGACCAGCGCGGTCAGCCACTTGGGCGACTTGAAGTACTGGTGCCACGGATCGTCGGGCAGGGTGTCGCCCATGGTCTTGATGACGTGGGCCATCGTGTCCAGGCCGACCACGTCGGCGGTGCGATAGGTCGCCGACTTCGGACGGCCGATCGCCGGGCCGGTCAGCGCGTCGACGGTGTCGAAGCCCAGGCCGAACTGTTCGGTGTGGTGCATCGCCGCCAGCATCGAGAACACGCCGACGCGGTTGCCGATGAAGTTCGGGGTGTCCTTGGCGATCACCACGCCCTTGCCCAGGGTGGTGGTCAGGAAGGTCTCGAGGCCTTCCAGCACGGCCGCGTCGGTGCTCTTGGCCGGGATCAGTTCGGCCAGGTGCATGTAGCGCGGCGGATTGAAGAAATGCACGCCGAGGAAGCGGTGGCGCAGTTTTTCCGGCAGCACTTCGGCGAGCTTGTTGATGCCCAGGCCGGAGGTGTTGGAGGCCAGTACGGCGTGGTCGGGCACGTGGTCGGCGATCTTCTTGTACAGGTCCTGCTTCCAGTCCATGCGTTCGGCGATCGCTTCGATCACCAGGTCGCAGTCGCGCAGCAGTTCCAGGCCGGTGTCGTAGTTGGCGGCGGTCAGGCGCTCGGCCAGGGCCTTGCTGGCCAGCGGCGCCGGGCTGAGCTTGGCCAGGTTGGCGATGGCCTTGTCGACGATGCCGTTGGGCGCGCCTTCCTTGGCGGCCAGGTCGAACAGGACCGTGTCGACGCCGGCATTGGTGAGGTGCGCGGCGATCTGGGCGCCCATGACGCCGGCCCCGAGGACCGCGGCGCGACGGACTAGCAATTGGTTGGACATCGTCTACAACTCCTTGAAGGAATTCGAGAATCTTGGGACGTGGCGAGGGGAGGGACGTGCTCGGCGAGAACGTGCTGCTCGCGAGCGGGCGGGTTTACCGGGCCGGGGCACTGGGCACTCCGGCGGCGTCGGTCCCCGCCGGGACCGGCGCCTGCGTCGCTCAGCTCTTGAAGCCGGCGGCGGCGAAACGGATCAGTTCGCGGGCGGCGCGTTCACGATGCGCCGCCTCGGTGACACCGGCGGGACGCTTGATCAGGCCGAAGTCGGCCATGGCGTAGGTCAGCGAGCCGGCCAGGAAATCCAGGCGCCAGTACAGCTCTTCCTTGCTCAGGCCCGGCACCGCCACGGCGATGGCCTTGGCGAACTCGCGCAGCACGTGGCCGTAATGGTCGGACAGGAACTTACGCAGGCTGTCGTTCTTTTCGGCGTAGGCGCGGGCGATCACCCGCACGAAGGCGCCGCCGCCGTTGCGGTCCTGGGCCAGGGCCAGGGCGGGCTGGACGAACGCGGCCAGGATCGGCTCGAGCTCGCCCGGATGCGCGTCCACCGCGGCCTTGAGTGCGCTCATGCGCTGCTCGGTCATCTCGTCCATGCGCCGGCGGAACACCTCGTTGACCAGGTTTTCCTTGCTGCCGAAGTGATAGTTGACCGCGGCGATATTGACGTCGGCGCGGCTGGTGACCTGGCGCAGCGAGGTGCCGGTGAAGCCGAACTGGGCGAACAGCTCTTCGGCGGCGCCGAGGATGCGGTCCTTGGTCGAGAAATGAGCGGTGGTGGTCATGCGGTCGGTCGGACTCCGGGAGCAGGGGATGGCCTTGGTACCGGCCTGGGCGCCAGTCTTGAAGCGGCGGCATGAATCAAACGCTTGTTTGATGCTAGTCCGCGGGGTGCGGGCGCGTCAATCGTGACCGCCGAGATTCGGGATTCGCGATTCGGGATTCGCCAAAGCAGGCCGGCCCGCGGCTTGCGTTTGCCGCTGGCGAATCCCGAATCCCCACTCCCGAATCACCGCCTTTACATGTAGAATTACGGGAGCCATATCGGCTAAACCCGCGTCCTGTCGCGGGTTTTCTGTTATTCTCAGGGCCGACCGTAAGCGGCCCGCCTACCCGGAGACTTTCCATGGCGCTGGAGCGCACCCTGTCCATCATCAAGCCCGACGCCGTCGCCAAGAACGTCATCGGCGAGATCTATTCCCGTTTCGAAAAGGCCGGCCTGAAGGTCGTCGCTTCCAAGATGAAGCAGCTGTCGAAGCAGGAAGCCGAAGGTTTCTACGCGGTCCATCGCGAGCGTCCGTTCTTCGCCGCCCTGGTCGAGTTCATGATCAGCGGCCCGGTGATGATCCAGGCGCTGCAGGGCGAGAACGCCGTGCTCAAGCACCGCGACCTGATGGGCGCCACCAATCCGAAGGACGCCGCGCCGGGCACCATCCGCGCCGACTTCGCCGACAGCATCGACGCCAACGCCGTGCACGGTTCGGACAGCCTGGAGAACGCCGCGATCGAAATCGCGTACTTCTTCCCGGCCACCGACGTGTACGCGCGCTAAGCCGCACGCCCATCGAGCAATGCAGTGAACGATATCCGCGACAACCCCAACGACCTTCCGCTGCTCGGCGACACGCCCTCGACGGAAGCCGTTGCGCGCGCGCCGATCGCGATCACGCAAGTCGACGGTTCCAACGTCGACCGCTCGAACAGTGAAAGCACCAACGTTGAAAGCGCGAAGGCGCCGGCTTCGGCCGGCGTCTTCGTGCCCGACAACGGCAAGACCAATCTGTTCGATCTCGACCGCACCCAGCTCGAGGATTTCTTCGAGCAGACCCTGGGCGAGAAGCGCTACCGCGCGCACCAGGTGATGAAGTGGATCCATCACCGCTACGTCACCGATTTCCACGACATGACCGACCTGGGCAAGGTGTTGCGCGCCAAGCTCGAAGAGCACGCGCAAGTGCGCGCGCCGATGGTCATTTTCGACAAGCCTTCCACCGACGGCACCCACAAGTGGCTGCTCGGCATGGACGCCAAGAACGCCATCGAGGCGGTGTTCATTCCCGACAAGGGTCGCGGCACGCTGTGCGTGTCCTCGCAGGTCGGTTGCGCCTTGAACTGCCAGTTCTGTTCGACCGCGACCCAGGGCTTCAACCGCAACCTGTCGACCGCCGAGATCATCGGCCAGGTCTGGGTCGCGGCGCGTCACCTCGGCAATGTCCCGCACCAGCAGCGCAAGCTCACCAACGTGGTGATGATGGGCATGGGCGAGCCGCTGATGAATTTCGACAACGTCGTGCGCGCCATGAGCATCATGCGCGACGACCTGGGCTACGGCCTGGCCAACAAGCGCGTGACCCTGTCGACCGCAGGCATGGTGCCGATGATCGACAAGCTCGGCGAAGTCAGCGACGTGTCGCTGGCGGTGTCGCTGCACGCGGCCAACGACGAGCTGCGCAGCGAGCTGGTGCCGCTCAACAAGAAATACCCGATCGAACAGCTGATGGAAGCCTGCGTGCGCTACGCGTTGCGCAAGCGCGGCACCTCGGTGACGTTCGAATACACCTTGATGAAGGGCGTCAACGACCAGCCGACCCACGCGCGGCAACTGGTGCGGCTGATGCGCCAGTTCGACAACGCGGTGCAGATGAAGGACGCGGCCAAGGTCAACCTGATCCCGTTCAACCCGTTCCCGGGCACCCGCTTCGAGCGCCCCGACGAAGTCGCGATCCGCGCGTTCCAGAAGCTGCTCAACGATGCCGGCATGATCGCGCCGGTGCGCCGCACGCGCGGCGACGACATCGATGCGGCCTGCGGCCAGCTCAAGGGCCAGGTCATGGACCGCACCCGGCGCCAGGCCGAATTCCGCAAGCAACTGCAGGCCCAGGGCCTGAGCCAATCCGACGGGAGCGTCGGCGATGCCGCGGCTTGATTCCGTGCGGTCCGTTTCGACCCGCCGCAACGCTCCGGCCCGCGCACGCGTACTGCGCCTGCTGGCCCTGCTGACCCTGATCGTGTTCGCCACCGTCGCCTGCAACCGGCTCAGCTTCATTCGGCCGAAGATGGACCGCAAAGGCTTCAAGCAGACCGCGGTGGAGTACGACGTCGGCGATCGGCGCAAGGCGCCCGACGGCGCGGCCGCCGCGCAGGGCCGGGTCCAGTCGGCGCAGCGTTACCTGGAAGCCGGCGACCGCGACAAGGCCCGCTCCGAACTCAAGCAGGCGCTGCAGATCGATTCCAAATCGGCCGAGGCCTACAGCCTGATGGCGGTCATGGCCGAGATGGACGGCAAGACCGCCGAGGCCGGCGGCTACTACCGCAAGGCCGCCGAGTACGCGCCCGATCGCGGCGCCGCGCTCAACAACTACGGCGTGTGGCTGTGCGACAACAACCGCGCGGCCGAGGCGATGAGCTATTTCGACCGCACCCTGGCCGATCCGCGCTACGGCAGTCCGGCGGTGGCGCTGGCCAACAGCGGCGCCTGCGCCGACAAGCTCGGCCAGAACGATCGCGCCGACCGCGACCTGCGCCTGGCGCTGTCGCTCGATCCCAAATCCACGCTCGCGCTGAGCGCGATGGCCAATCGTCAGTTGCGCCTGGGCAATGCGTTCGAAGCGCGGGCGTTTTCTGAACGGCGACTGGCCATTGAGCCTATTTCAGCTGAAGCGCTGATGACTGCGTCACAAATCGAACAAAAACTCGGCGACACGGCTGCCGCCGCGAGATACGTTCAGCGAATGAGGGCGGAGTTCCCTGACACGCAGGGCTCCGGAATAGGGGATGGCGGTAAGTGATGATGCAGTCGAACGAATTCGCGCCTGAAGGCAGCGGAAGCTGCGGCGCGCGTCTCAAGCAGGCCCGCGAAGCCGCGGGGCTGTCCGTGGAAGACGTGGCCGCGCGGCTGAAAATGCCGGCGCGCGTCGTGCATTCCCTGGAAAACGACGACATCGCCAGCATGGGCGCGCCGGTGTTCGTGCGCGGGCAGTTGCGCAGCTATGCGCGGCTGGTCGGCATCGACCTGGAAAGCCAGCTCAGCGGCACGTCGGTCGCTTCGACCGCGCCGTCCGAACTCGTCAGCCACACCCACACCCCGCGCTATCGCCGCGTGTTCGAACAGACCACGCGCCGCGCCGTCTACATCGTCATGACCGCGGCCATCGCGGTGCCGATCTGGATCGCGACCCGTCATCCGGCCAGCAATTCCACCGTGCAGTCGCTGGACATGGCGGCGGTCGCGCCGGGCGCGGCCAGCACCGCGTTGCCGGCCGCGCAGCCGTCGTCGGCCACGCCGCCGCAGCGCACCCCGATCACCGCCTCGATCATGCCGTCCCCGGCCGCGGCCGTGCCAGCTAAGACCCTGGTGCTGAAGTTCAGCGGCGACAGCTGGGTGCAGATCGTCGGCGTCGACGGCAGCAAACTCGAAGAAGGCATCCTCGGCTCCGGCCAGGAGCGCAGCTACGGCCCGGGCGAAGTCGCCAGCGTGCGTCTGGGCAACACCGCCGCGGTCGAAGTCAGCGCCGCCGGCCAACCGCTCGATCTGGCGCCGTTCAGCCGCGCGAACGTCGCGCGCTTTACGCTATCCTCTGACGGTTCCCTCGCGCCAGTCTCCGACTGATCCGCGCCGCGGGTCCGCGAACACCTTCATCGGCCCGACGCTGCATCGAGTGCGGCATCGGGCCGGTCCATTACGGCCCATCCTCGCGCGTTGCGCGGCGCTGGGGCGTTCAAGTCAGCTTAGCGACGGCGCATCATGGCGATAGACGACCTGCTCGACGAACACGAACAAAGCGAACGCGTGCTGGCGTGGTTGCGCGCCAACGGCGCCGGCCTGATCGGCGGCATCGCCCTCGGCCTGGCCGCGATCGGCGGCTGGAAATGGTGGGGCAACCACCAGCTCGAAGAACACGGCAAGGCCGCGGCGCAGTTCCAGGCCGCCGCCGATGCGGTCGAAGCCAAGGACAAGACCGCCGCGGCCAAGGTCAAGGCGCTGCCGGCCGGGACCTACCAGACCCTGGCCCAGCTCGACCTGGCCAAGTCGCAGGTCGACAGCGACCAGCGCGACGCCGCGATCGCCACCTTGCGCAGCATCAAGACCGAAGACGCCGCGATCGCCGAGATCGTCAACCAGCGTCTGGCGCGTCTGCTGATCGACGCCAAGCAGCCGGCCGAAGCGGTCAAGCTGCTCGACAAATCGACCTCGCCGATGGCGATCGAGGTGCGCGGCGACGCGCAGTTCGCGCTCGGCAAGAGCGAGCTGGCCCGCAACGACTACAGCGCCGCGCTCGGCAAGCTCGACGAGGCTTCGCAGCGTCGCCGTCTGCTCGAACTCAAGCTCATTGAAGCCGGCGGCACGCCGGCCAAGCCCGAGGCCAAATCTTGAAGATGAAGCAAGCTCAGAAGACCGGTCGCAACCTGCGTCCGGCCGTTCGCGTCGCCGCGGTGGTGCTGTGCGCGTTCGCGCTGGCCGGCTGCTCCACGGTCAAGGGTTGGTTCGGCGGCAAGAAGAAGGACGACGGCAAGCCCAACGAGCCGGCCGAACTCAGCGATTTCACCGCCAGCGTCAAGGTCGACAAGATCTGGTCGGCCAACGCCGGCAAGGGCGAGGACCGCATCGGCGTGCGCCAGGGCCCGGTCGTGGCCGATGGCCGCGTCTACGCCGCGGCGATCAAGGGCGGCGTGCACGCCTACGATCTGCAGACCGGCAAGCAGGTCTGGGAATACATCCCCAAGCGCAAGGACAAGGACAAGAAGGACAAGGACATCAGCCTGTCCGGCGGCCCCGGCGCGGGCGATGGCCTGGTCGTGATCGGCGGCCTGGACGGCGAAGTGATCGCGCTCGATGCCGCCACCGGCGCCGAAAAGTGGACCGCCAAAGTCACCAACGAAGTCATCGCCGCGCCGGCGATCGGCCTGGGCATGGTGTTCGTGCGTTCCAACGACGGCCGGGTGACCGCGTTCGACGCCGCCAGCGGCGAGCGTCGCTGGTTCTGGACCCATGAAGTGCCGATGCTGTCGTTGCGCGGCAACGGTTCGCCGACGCTCGGCCCGGGCTTCGTGTTCGTCGGCAACGACGACGGCACGATCAGCGCGCTGGCCGCCAGCGACGGCCGTCCGACCTGGGACCAGCCGGTCGCGCAGCCCGAAGGCCGCAGCGAACTCGACCGCATGGCCGACGTCGACGGCACCCCGGTGCTGGACGGCACCGTGCTGTACGCGAGCAGCTTCAAGAAGCAGACCGTCGCCATCGACGCCCCGAGCGGCCGTCCGATCTGGGTCAGCGAACACGGCGGCGCGGGCCGCGTCGGCGTGGCCAGCGATCGCCTGATCGTCAGCGACCCGGCCGGCACCGTCTACGGTCTGGACCGTTCGAGCGGCAGCGCGCTGTGGTCGCAGCCCTCGCTGGCGCGCCGCAACCTGACCGGCGCGGCCGTGCAGGGCGACTACGCGGTGGTCGGCGATTTCGACGGCTACATCCACTGGATGAAGCTCGACACCGGCGAGTTCGCCGCGCGCGAGCGTGTTGGCGGCAAGTCGCTGCGGGCCGCTCCGGTGGTCGCCGACGGCGTGCTGATCGTGCAGAACGTCAAGGGCGAGCTGACGGCGTTCAAGCTGCAGTGAAGCCGGGATTCGAGATTTGGGATTCGGGATTGGCAAGAGCCCAGGGCTAGTCGCCTGCGATATCGGCTAGTGGACCCGCCTGAGGAATCACGCGGCCCGGATCGGCTGAGCCGACCCGGGCCGTTCGATATTGAGGGCTTCATTGCCCGCTGTGGGCCGTAAAGCCGTGGGTTTTAGTTTCACCGATTGTCCTGGCGGCGGCGAACAAGAGCTTGTACAAGCCACGCAGCCGCTAACCCCGAGTTTTAAGCCGCGAACCCCCGTGCCTGGGCTGTTTTACCGACGCCTTGCCGGCCGCTCTGGCACTATGTACGCCACATCGATTCAACAACCCTGGTCGCAGCCAGTGGGCGCAACGCCCCTCCACGCTGCGCGGTTGCGAATCCCGAATCTCCAATCCCGAATCCTGGCTCCTCAAACATGCTCCCCCTAGTCGCCCTCGTTGGCCGCCCCAACGTAGGAAAATCCACACTGTTCAACGCCCTCACGCGTACCCGCGACGCGCTCGTCCATGACGAACCCGGCGTCACCCGCGATCGCCACTACGGCGTGTGCCGGCCCGAGGGCCAGCGCCCGTTCGCGATCGTGGACACCGGCGGCATGGCCGGCGTGGACGAAGGCCTGGCCGGCGCGACCGCGCGCCAGGCCCGTTCCGCCGCCGAGGAGGCCGATTTGGTCCTGTTCGTGGTCGACGGCCGCGAAGGCGCGTCCGCGCTGGACGACGAAATCCTCGCCTGGCTGCGCAAGACCGCGCGGCCGACCCTGCTGGTGGTCAACAAGACCGACGGCCTCGACGCGCGTCAGGCGATCAACGATTTCGCCCGTTACGGCATCCGCGACGCGATCGCGGTGTCGTCGGCGCATCGTCAGGGCATCGACGAACTGCTGGCCGAGGTCTATAGCCGTCTGCCCGAAGAGGGCACGACCACCGAGCTCGACAACGATCCCAAGCGCATGCGCGTGGCCTTCATCGGCCGCCCGAACGTGGGCAAGTCGACCCTGGTCAATCGCCTGCTCGGCGAGGAACGCATGATCGCCTCCGAAGTGCCGGGCACCACCCGCGATTCGGTCGCGATCGACATGGAACGCGACGGCCGCCTGTACCGCCTGGTCGACACCGCCGGCGTGCGACGCAAGGCGCGGGTCGAGGAAGCGGTCGAGAAGTTCTCGATCATCAAGACCCTGCAGGCGATCGAAAACTGCCAGGTCGCGGTGGTCATGCTCGACGCCGGCGAAGGCGTGACCGATCAGGACGCCAGCGTGCTCGGTTACGCGCTCGACTCCGGCCGGGCCCTGGTGGTGGCGGTCAACAAATGGGACGGGCAGACCGAATACCAGCGCCAGCAGACCGAGAACCTGCTCAAGCGCAAGCTAGCCTTCGTCGAGTGGGCCGAACCGGTGCGGATCAGCGCCAAGCACGGCTCCGGCCTGCGCGAGTTGTTCTCCGCGATCCATCGCGCGCACGCCTCGGCGACCACCGAGATCGGCACCAGCGAAGTCACCAAGGCGATGGAAGTCGCCTACGAAACCAACCCGCCACCGGTGGTGCGCGGGCACGTGGCCAAGCTGCGCTTCGCCCATCCGGCCGGCTTGAACCCACCGACCTTCGTCGTCCACGGCACCCGCCTGCGCACGCTCAGCGACAGCTATAAGCGCTATCTGGAAAACTTCTTCCGTAAGCGCTTCAAGCTGGTCGGCACGCCGGTGCGCTTCATCTTCAAGGACAGCAGCAACCCGTACGAAGGCAAGAAGAACGTGCTGACCGAACGGCAGGTGGCGAAGAAGAAGCGTCTGATCCGGCATGTGAAGCGCGGCAAGTAAGGCCGGCGGCTCCGGCGGGTGCGTTGCCGCTCGACGCTGCGTCGCGTCTCGTGTCGGGGCTGAAGCCCCTCCCACAAAAAACCTCGCGGCTTGCGAGGTTTTTTGTTTTTGGGTCCGATTCGCGAATCGCTGTTCCCGGTTCCCGATTGCCGCGATTTTCCGTCCTGTCGACAATCAGCTTCGTCAGCCGCTCGCGCCGCAGCCGACCAATCAAGACACTGCGAGGCCACGAGGTCTTTTGTGGGAGGGGCTTCAGCCCCGACACGAAACCTCGCCGACGACAGGGGCATGAAGTCAGATCGATCTTCAGGCGCCGCGAATCAGCGCACTCCATGCGACAACCGCCACCGTGCCGGCCTGAGCCAGCAGGCACAATACGATCCAACCCCATAAACCCCCGACCGCATCCCGCATGAGCATCGCCGCCTCCGAGCTGACCCTGGGCCTGTTGGCCGGCGGCCGCGCGTCGCGGCTCGGCGGCCTCGACAAGGCCTGGTTGCAGCGCGACGGCGTCGCCCAGGTGCTGCGCCTGTCGCGCCTGTACGCGCCACAGGTCGCGCGGGTGCTGGTCAGCGCCAATCGCGATCTGCCGCGCTATGCCGCCGCCGGATTGAACGCGTTCGCCGACGCGACGCCCGACCTGGGCCCGCTCGGCGGCCTCGACGCGCTGGCCTCGGGCTGTACTACGCCGTGGCTGTTCACCGTGCCGGTGGATGCGGTGACTCTCGACGAGCATCTGTTGCCGGCGCTGATCGCCGCGCAGAGCGGGCAGGGCGCCTACGCGATCGACGACGACGGCGTGCAGCCGCTGTTCGCGCTGTGGCCGCTGGCGTCGTTGCGGCATGCATTGAGCGAGGCCTTGCTGCAACGGCGCCTGGCCGTGCGCGCGTTGCAGGCGCAGTTGGGCATGGTCGGCTTGCGCCTGGATGGCCTACGCTTCGGCAATCTCAATACGCCCGACGATCTGGCTGCGGCCGGGTTTCAGGTCGACGGTCAAGCCGATCCGGAGCGCTCCGATCCGCCGCCGAATCGGCACTGAGCCGGTACTGCTCGCGGCGAGCGCATTTCCGTCAATCCACATGTTTTCGATGAGTCCCCAGCCCATGAGCGATTTCCCCACCGGCCTGCTGTTCGACGACGCCATGGCGATCGTCGCCGAGGTCGCCGCCGCGCATCGGCTCGCCACCGAGTCCTTGTCGCTGCCGCGCTGCCACGGCCGGGTGCTGGCGCGCGATATCGACGCGCCGCTGTCGCTGCCGCCGTTCGACAACAGCGCGATGGACGGGTTCGCCCTGCGTCACGCCGATCTCGACGGCGACGACACCGCGCTGGCCCTGGTCGGCGAACAATTCGCCGGTCTCGCCGCGGGCTTGAACCTGGGCGCCGGGCAATGCGTGCGCATCACCACCGGCGCGCCGTTGCCGGCCGGCGCCGACACCGTGGCGATCAAGGAAAACGTGCGCATCGACGGCGATCGCGTATGGGTGCCGGCGACCGCGCTCGGCCAGAACGTGCGCTATGCCGGCGAAGACGTGCGCGAAGGCGAGCGCGTGCTGCGCGCCGGGCAGGTGCTCACGCCCGCGCGGGTGTCGTTGGCGGCGTCGCTGGGCCTGGCCTCGCTGGAAGTGCGGCGCAAACCCACGGTCGCGGTGTTCACCAGCGGCGATGAACTGGTCGAACCGGGCATGCCGCTGGCGCGGGGGCAGATCTACGACAGCAATCGCGATCTGCTGATGGGGTTGCTGCGCGCCGACGGTCTGGAGCCGACCGCGTGGCCGCGCCTGCCCGACGATCCCAAGCAGGTCGAAATCGCGCTGCGCGATGCGGCCTGCGCGTTCGATCTGGTGTTCACCTGCGGCGCGGTGTCGGCCGGTGAGAAGGATCACATCCCCGCGGTGCTCGGCGAATTCGGCGCGATCCATTTTTGGAAAGTGAAGATGCGCCCGGGCATGCCGCTGTTGTTCGGCAGCATGGACCAGGCGCGCATGCTGGGTTTGCCGGGCAATCCGGTGTCGGTGATGGCGACCTATCTCAGCTTCGGCCGCGCCCTGATCGACGGGCTGCAAGGCCGCGCCGAAGCGCGCCCGGTGTGGCGCGCGCGGCTGGTCGGATCGATCGAGAAAACCCATCCGCGGCGCGAATTCATCCGCGCGCGCCTGCTCAGCGACGCCGACGGGGTGTTGCGGGTCGATCCCAATCCGGCCACCGGCTCGCACCGCCTGCGCGCGGCGGCCGATTCCGATGCGCTGATGGTGGTGCCGGAAGGGCCGCAGCGGTTGGAAGAGGGGACGGTGATGGAGGTTTTGCCTTATTCATTGGGGTGAGTGGGTTGGCGCTTGCCCTCACCCCAACCCTCTCTGCTCTGCACTTCCTACGGTCGCCGCAAGCGGGAGAGGGAGGCCTGCCTGCGTCGGCGTTTGCGGCTTCTCTCCAGACGTTTGCCTACGCGGGCGTTCGAAGCCCCTCTCCCGCTTGCGGGAGAGGGTTGGGGTGAGGGCCCACGACGCAACACAGCATCGCGCCCCGCGCCCGCCAGCATCGCCGCAACCGGCGATAATCCGCCCATGAGCATCGAACAACTGTCCCCCGCGCAAGCGCGCGCACGCCAGCAAGCCGGCGCGATCCTGATCGACGTGCGCGAGCCGCACGAACGCGCCGCCGGCCAGGCCGAGCACGCGCTGGGCATCGTCAAGGACGCGCTGGAAGCCGACCCGCAAGCGCATCTGCCGGACCGCGACGCAGCCATCGTGCTGATCTGCCAATCCGGCGCGCGTTCGCTGCGCGCCGCGCAGGCCTTGCTCGATGCTGGTTACGCCCGGGTCGCCTCGGTCGAAGGCGGCACCGCGCGCTGGATCACCGAAGGCCTGCCGCTCGCGGTGCTGGAGCAGTCCGACGAACAACGCGACTTCTACGACCGCTATTCGCGCCACCTGCGCCTGCCCGAAGTCGGTGAAGCCGGCCAGCGCAAGCTGCAGGCCGCGCGTGTGGCGATGGTCGGCGCGGGCGGGCTGGGTTCGCCAGCCGCGTTCTACCTGGCCGCGGCCGGGGTCGGCACCCTGGTGCTGGCCGACGACGACGTGGTCGATCGCAGCAATCTGCAACGGCAGATCCTGCACACCGAAGACCGGATCGGCGTGGCTAAGGTCGAATCGGCGCGGATCGCATTGAACGCGCTCAACCCGCGGGTGCGGGTGGAGACGTTCGCCGAGCGGATCAGTTCCGACAACGTCGAGCGCCTGATCGCCGACGCCGACGTGGTGTTCGACGGCGCTGACAATTTTCCGGTGCGTTATCTGCTCAACGACGCCTGCGTGAAACTGGCCAAGCCGCTGGTGTACGGCGCGATCCACCGTTTCGAAGGCCAGGTCAGCGTGTTCGATGCTGGCCGTCATCGCGGCCAGTGCCCGTGCTACCGCTGCCTGTTTCCGGAACCGCCGCCGCCGGAAGCCGCGCCCAACTGCGCCGAGGCCGGCGTACTCGGCGTGTTGCCCGGCGTGGTCGGCCTGATCCAGGCGACCGAAGTGGTCAAGCTGATCCTCGGCCTGGGCGAATCGCTGGCCGGTCGCTTGCTGCATTTCGACGCATTGGCGATGCGCTTCCGCGAAACCCGGCTGCGGCCCGATCCCGATTGCCCGGTGTGCGCGGCCGATCGCGCGTTCCCCGGTTACATCGACTACCAGGCGTTCTGCGCTTCGAGCTAGGAGTGAGTGGAGAGGAGTGAGGAGTGAGTAAGAGCTGGGTCACGGCGAACGTCGCTCTTACTCACTCCTCACTCCTCTGAACTCATTCCTGGCTCCTCAGTCCGCCGCGATCGCCTCGATCTCCACCATCCAGCCTTCCTCGTACAACTCGGCGATCACCACCGTCAGCGCCGGCGAATGCTCGCCCAGCACTTCATGGCGGATTTCGTAATTGCGCTTGCGCATGCGCCGGTCGGTCAGAAACGTGGTGACCTTGACCAGATTGCTGAAATCCATCCCGGCCGCTTCGAGCTGGCGCTCGACGTTGGCCCAGGCGCGGCGGCATTGGCCGTCGAAATCCTTGGGCAGGATGCAGGCATCGCATTGCGGCAACTGGCCGCTGATGAACAACAGGCGCTTGAAACCGGTGATCTGGTGCGCCTGCGAGTAAGACACTTCGGTGGGATGGATCACTTGGCGTTCCATGTCGCACCTCGGGTTGATGGATCAGTGGATGAAATCCCTCAAAGCCTGACCGTACTGCGGGTACTGGCCGATGTTGTGATGATCGGCGCCGTTCAACTGGATCACGTCCAATCCCTGTGGACGCGTTTGCAACGAGTGGATCAGACGCTGGGTGTTGGCCGGCGGGATCACGTCGTCGGCGCTCGCGCGCACGACCAGGATCGGGCCGAAATAACCGCGCAGATGCGCGACCGAATCGTAGCGGTCGCGGACCAGCCAGCGCGTCGGCAGCCAGTTGTAATGCGCCTGCGCGGTTTCGCTGAGGCTGTCGAACGGGGTCACCAACGCCAGGCGCTCGACCGGGCGCTGGCCGGCGACATAACTGGCCACGCCGCTGCCGAGGCTGCGGCCGATCACCGCGATGGGTTGCTTGGGATGCTCGCGCGCGACCTGGTCGAACATCGCCAGTGCGTCGGCGAACAGCTTGGCTTCCTCGGGCTGGCCCTCGCTGGCGCCGAAGCCGCGGTAGGACACCAGGTAGATGGTGCGATCGGGGAACCACTGCGCCAGCGACTCGCGCATGTTCTCGATGCGTTCGGCGTTACCGCCGAAATAGATCAGGGCCTTTTCGCGGCCCGCGTTGAGCCGCCAGCCGCGCAGCACCACGTCGCCGCGATCGACCGCGTAATCGGTCATGTCCGAGCCAAGACGGGTGTTCTGCGGGAAATACATCAGCTCGCGCTGCTTGAAGTACAGCCAGCCGCAGATGCTGAGATAACCGGCCGCGGCGACGCCGGCGAGCACGGTGACGGATTGGAGCAGACGGGGGTTGCGAGCCATCGATGCGAAAGCCTTCCTTGCGGGGCGGGGGAGCGCCGACTGCGGTCGCACAAACCGTGTGCCGCAGTGCGTTGTTGCGACGATAACCCGCGGCGGTGCCGTCTCGCCAGCGCTGGCGCGATCACACCGTTTGCACGGAAGATGGCTAGGCTGGAAACAGGCGGGCTCATCGGGGTCGTGCCGAGAAACCCTGCGGCCGCCCAGCATCGCGGCCGCATCGCCACCCGGAGATCGCCGATGTACCGCTGCGCTTTGTTGGTTTTGCTGAGTCTGTCGGCAACGTTGTGGCCACTGCGGCCCGCGCTCGCCGCCGACGCCTGTCCCACATTGCGCGACCAGGGCGCGGCCGCGGACGCGGCCACCCGCATCGCGGTGGCGGCCTGCACCGAGAACCTGCTGTGGTTCCGCCCCTTCATCGACACCCAGGGCCGGCTCGCCAGCGCGGTGGTCAGCGAAGCGGAGACCTCGCGCCTGCAGGACGGCGCCACCGAAACCTGGCGCCGCACCGCCAGTTATTGGCGCGACACCGGCCTGCTTCAGCGCATGAGCGGTTTCGCCGGCGCCGAGCAATGCTTCGACCCTTACGGCAGCGGTTATTCGGCGGTGGCCTGCCGCGCTTTCCTGATCGACAACCCGTGGTCGGCGGCGTTCATTTCCTACGTGATCATGAAAGCGTCAGTGCCCGGGTTCCGGCCGTCGGCGAGTCATTACGACTACGTGCGCGACGCGTATCGCAGCGCCGATCAAAGCCCGTTCCAGTTCCTCGATCCGGCCAGCGCGACCGCTTCGCCCGGCGATCTGCTGTGCGCGGTGCGTTCGAGCAATCGGGTCTACGGCTTCCAGGGCCTGAGCGCCGCGCTCGACGCCAACAGCGGCTCGCTCAACATGCATTGCGACGTGGTCGTCGCGGTCAATCCCGGCAACGACGGCAAGGCCTATCTGATCGGCGGCAACGTCCAGCAGGGCGCGACCATGCGACTGATGGCGGTCAACCGCAACGGCCAGTTCTGGCCGCTGCCGCTGCGCAGCGAAACCCAGGTCGAGTGTTCGCCCGACACCGCCTCGGCCTGCGACATGAACAAGCTCGACTGGGCGGTGCTGCTCAAGCTCAAGTCCGAATCCGCCTTGGCCCAGCTCGCGCCGCCGACGCCGCTGTTCGCCCCGCAGGCCGCGCCGGCGTCGCTGCAGCCGTCGGGCTGTTGCGTGCAGTGCGTGGTGGGATCGGGCGTGCCGCGTTGTCCGAATCCGAATACGCCGGGGGTTCGGCCGGAGCAGAACTGAGTCGCGCTTCTTCGATCGCCCCTGTAGGAGCGGCGCGAGCCGCGACCGCGACATCGCAACCACGGCGTCGGTTTCGTCGTAGCCGCGATGTCGCGGTCGCGGCTTACGCCGCTCCTACAGGGAGATACCCACTACCGCTCAGCCGTGCTGTTTCTGCGCCGCCTCGAACGCGGCCAACTGCTCCGGCGTCGCCTCGCGCTGGAACTGCGCCTTCCACTGCGCGAACGGCATGCCGTAGATCGCTTCGCGCGCTTCGTCCTTGCTCATGTCGATGCCGCGCGCCTGCGCCGCGTCGCGGTACCAGTCGCCCAGGCAATTGCGGCAGAAGCCGGCCAGGATCATCAGGTCGATGTTCTGCACGTCGCTGCGCTCGTGCATGAGGTGGGCGAGCAGGCGGCGGAACGCGGCGGCCTGGATCGCGATGGTGTCGTGGTCTTGCGGCGTGGGATCGACGGGCGGGGCGGGATGGTTCATGGCGGTGTCTCGTTCGGACTTGGAAGGGCGGAATGGCGGTGCGGTGGCCGCGAACGACGCCGGCCGGCGCCGATTCGGCGGCGCGGTGGCGAAATTCGCGCGAAAGAATGGGGGATAATGCGCGGCCCCGACTCTAGCGCAGCGCCGACGACCCCGCATGACGCCTTCTTCGCACCCGGCCCGCATCCTCGACGGCAAGCGCATCGCCGAGGACCTGCTCGACAACCTCAAGGCCCAGGTCGACGCGCGCGTCGCCGCCGGCCTGTCGCGGCCCGGTCTGGCGGTGGTGCTGGTCGGCAACGATCCGGCCTCCAGCGTGTACGTGCGCAACAAGCGCCGCGCCGCGCAGAAGGTCGGCATCCGCGCGATCGACTACGACCTGCCGGCCGACACCGGCGACGAGCAACTGCTGGCGCTGATCGACCGCCTCAATGCCGATCCCGAGGTCCACGGCATCCTGGTGCAGCTGCCGCTGCCCGACCGCCGCGACGCCACCGCGCTGATCCACCGCATCGACCCGAAGAAGGACGTCGACGGCTTCCATCCCGAGAACGTCGGCCATCTGGTGCTGCGCCAGTTCGGCCTGCGTCCGTGCACGCCGCGCGGCATCACCACCTTGCTGGGCTACACCGACCGGCCGGTGCGCGGGCAGAGCGCGACCGTGGTCGGGGTCAGCAACCACGTCGGCCGGCCGATGGCGCTGGAGCTGCTGATCGCCGGCTGCACCGTCACCAGCTGCCACAAGTTCACCCCGCCTGAGGTCCTGGAGGCCTCGGTGCGCGGCGCCGACATTCTGGTAGTCGCCGCCGGCCGCCCGAGCCTGATCCCGGGCGAATGGGTCAAGCCCGGCGCGGTGGTGATCGACGTGGGCATCAACCGCCTGGACGACGGCCGCCTGGTCGGCGACATCGGCTTCGACGCCGCCGCTCAGCGCGCCAGCTGGATCACCCCGGTCCCGGGTGGGGTGGGGCCGATGACGGTGGCGACGTTGATGCAGAACACGCTGGAGGCGGCGGAGGCGGGGGATCGGGGTTGAGGAAGCATTGATCCGGCCGCTTTCGCTTTTTTGCTCGTCATTCCCGCGAACGCGGGAATCCAGTGACTTTAGCCGGTACTTTCCCAGTCGGCGTTCGATCGGGCCTCAAGCGTTCTCGCTTGAAAGACACTGGATTCCCGCGTTCGCGGGAATGACGGACTGGAAGAATGGCGCTGAAGTCTCTGGATTCCTGCCTTCGCGGGAATGACGAGCAAAAAAGTGCGCGGATGAGGCCCCGGCCGCTGGCGGCCCGCTCAGCCAAAGCCCGGCTAAACCCCCCGCCAAACCCCGCCAGCAGAACGCCCCTTTCCGCCCTTAACCCCAGCGCCGGCCCCCCGGTTCGGGTTAGAATGGCGCGCTTCATCCTCCCGGGCCCGCCCATGCTGCGCATCCAGGCTGAAGCGCTTACTTACGACGATGTGTCTCTCGTCCCCGCGCATTCGATCGTCCTGCCTAAGGACGTAAACCTCTCCACCCGCCTGACCCGCGACCTGTCGATCCGTCTGCCGATCCTGTCGGCCGCGATGGACACCGTCAGCGAGGCCCGCCTTGCGATCGCACTGGCACAGCTGGGTGGCATCAGCATCATCCACAAGAACATGAGCCTGGAAGCCCAGGCCGCGCAGGTCGCCAAGGTCAAGAAGTTCGAGGCCGGGGTGATCCGCGAACCGTTCACCGTGGGGCCGGAAACCACCATCGGCGAAGTGCTCAAGCTGACCCGCGCGCGCAACATCTCCGGCGTGCCGGTGGTCGACGGCGGCCAGCTGGTCGGCATCGTCACCAGCCGCGACATGCGCTTTGAGACCAAGCTCGACGATCCGGTCCGCCACATCATGACCAAGCGCGATCGCCTGATCACCGTGCACGAAGGCGCCAGCGACGACGAAGTGCTGCAGCTGCTGCACAAGCACCGCATCGAAAAGATCCTGGTGGTCAACGACGGCTTCGAGCTGCGCGGCCTGATCACGGTCAAGGACATCCAGAAGAAGACCGACAACCCCAACGCCGCCAAGGACAGCGCCGAGCGCTTGCTGGTGGGCGCGGCGGTCGGCGTCGGCGGCGATACCGAAGCGCGCGTGGAAGCCCTCGCCGCGGCGGGCGTCGACGTGGTCGTGGTCGATACCGCGCACGGCCATTCGCAGGGCGTGCTCGATCGCGTGCAATGGGTCAAGAAGCGCTTCCCGCAGTTGCAGGTGATCGGCGGCAACATCGTCACCGGCGAAGCGGCGTTGGCGTTGATGGATCACGGCGCGGACGCGGTCAAGGTCGGCGTCGGTCCGGGTTCGATCTGCACCACCCGCGTCGTCGCCGGTGTCGGCGTGCCGCAGGTGACTGCGGTGGCGATGGTCGCCGAAGCCTTGAAGGATCGCATTCCGCTGATCGCCGACGGCGGCATCCGCTATTCGGGCGACATCGGCAAGGCGCTGGTCGCGGGCGCATCGACGGTGATGGTCGGCGGCCTGTTCGCCGGCACCGAGGAAGCGCCGGGTGAAATCGAACTGTTCCAGGGCCGCAGCTACAAGAGCTACCGCGGCATGGGCAGCCTGGGCGCGATGGAGCAGGGCTCGAAAGACCGCTATTTCCAGGACGCCTCCGACGCCGACAAGCTCGTGCCCGAGGGCATCGAAGGCCGCGTGCCGTATCGCGGTTCGCTAGGCGGCGTGGTCCACCAACTCGCCGGCGGTCTGCGCGCGACGATGGGCTACGTGGGCTGCGCGACCATCGAGGAGATGCGCAAGAAGCCGAGCTTCGTGCGCATCACCAACGCCGGCGCGCGAGAGAGCCATGTCCACGATGTGCAGATCACCAAGGAACCGCCGAATTATCGGGCGGGCTGAAATCCAGGAATGAGTGAAGAGGAGTGAGGAACGAGTGTCCCGCTCCTCTTCGACCATTCCGACCGCGCTTTTGCTTTCTCTATTTCCTCACTCCTCTCACTCGTTACTGGTTCCATGACCGATATCCATAGCGACAAGATCCTGATCCTCGACTTCGGCGCGCAATACACGCAGCTGATCGCGCGACGCATCCGCGAACTGGGCGTGTACTGCGAGATATGGGCCTGGGACCACGATCCGGCCGAAATCGCCGCGTACGGCGCCAAGGGCATCATCCTGTCGGGCGGCCCCGAGTCGACCACCGAGCACGGTTCGCCGCGCGCGCCGCAGCAGGTGTTCGACGCCGGCCTGCCGATCCTGGGCATCTGCTACGGCATGCAGACCATGGCCAAGCAGCTCGGAGGCGAAACCGAAGCGGCCGATCAACGCGAGTTCGGTCACGCCGAAGTGTCGCTGGTCGCGCACGACCGCTTGTTCGATGGCTTGAAAGATCATCCCGGTTCGCCGCCGCGCCTGGACGTGTGGATGAGCCACGGCGATCACGTGTCGAAGGCGCCGGACGGTTTCGTCGTCACCGCCAAGACCGACCGCATCCCGGTCGCCGCGTTCGCCGACGACGCGCGCCGCTGGTACGGCGTGCAGTTCCATCCCGAAGTCACCCACACCAAGCAGGGCCAGACCCTGCTGCGCCGCTTCGTGGTCGACATCTGCGGTTGCCAGACCTTGTGGACCGCCGCGCACATCATCGACGACCAGATCGCGCGCGTGCGCGAGCAGGTCGGCAGCGACGAGGTCATCCTCGGCCTGTCCGGCGGCGTGGATTCGTCCGTGGTCGCAGCGCTGCTGCACAAGGCGATCGGCGATCAGCTGACCTGCGTATTCGTCGACACCGGCCTGTTGCGCTTCAACGAAGGCGACCAGGTGATGGCGATGTTCGCCGAGCACATGGGCGTCAAGGTCGTGCGCGTCAACGCCGCCGACCGTTACTTCGAAAAACTCGCCGGCGTCAGCGACCCGGAAGCCAAGCGCAAGATCATCGGCAACCTGTTCGTCGAGATCTTCGACGAAGAATCGCAGAAGCTCGCCAACGCCAAGTGGTTGGCGCAGGGCACGATCTACCCGGACGTGATCGAGTCCGCCGGCAGCAAGACCGGCAAGGCCCACGTCATCAAGAGCCACCACAACGTCGGCGGCCTGCCCGAGCACATGAAGCTCGGCCTGGTCGAACCGCTGCGCGAATTGTTCAAGGACGAAGTGCGGCGCCTGGGCGTCGAACTCGGCCTGCCGCGCGAAATGGTCTACCGCCACCCGTTCCCGGGCCCGGGCCTGGGCGTGCGCATCCTCGGCGAAGTGAAGCGCGAATACGCCGACCTGCTCGCGCAGGCCGATCACATCTACATCGACGAACTGCGCAAGGCCGGTCTGTACGACAAGACCAGCCAAGCCTTCGCAGTGTTCCTGCCGGTCAAATCGGTCGGCGTGGTCGGCGACGCGCGCGCCTACGAATGGGTAATCGCGCTGCGCGCGGTCGAGACCATCGACTTCATGACCGCGCACTGGGCGCATTTGCCGTACGACTTCCTCGGCACGGTGTCGAACCGCATCATCAACGAACTGCGCGGCGTGTCGCGGGTGGTTTACGACATCAGCGGCAAGCCGCCGGCTACGATCGAGTGGGAGTGATTTCGGCGCTCTGAGAGGTGCGGCGCATGGCCCGGTCGGGCAAGCGCGAGAGGATGGCGATCGAGCAGGTCGCCGAATACTTCGGTGCCACCCAGGAGCAGGGCGACGCGACGTCGCCCGTTGTCTATCTGCGGCTTGACGCAAAACGCATCGCCGTCCATGCCGCGGCGATCGAGCCCGCAGTCGCGGGACATGGCGACGATGCCGTGCCCCGGCTGCGCTTCGACAAGGTCGCGTTGCGTTTGATCTCGCGTTTGCAGGCCGCGCTTTCGCCGCGAGTCGCCGATGGGCAGATGGTGATGTTTGCCGTCACCGCGCCGATTCGTTTGCCGTCGAAGACCGCCGCCGAGCTGGAATCCAAGATCGACGAAGGTCTGCGACGCGGAGCCGCGCAGGTCGAAATCAGCGACACGATCTGCGGCAATCAGATCCAGGTCCGGTTCGCGAAGGGCGGCGCGAGGTCGGCCTCGAAAGCGATCGGTTTCGTGCACAACCCCGACACCGACCCGCGTGTGCTTTTCGATCTGAGCGCGGCCTTGCTCAAGCACGTCAGCGCGGCGGTCGATAAGCGCTCGCCCGAATCCTTCGTCGGCGAGCGCTGGCTCGTGATCGCCGATGAACGGGACCCCGCGTGGATCGCGACGTACCGTCACGTCTATTCGCAGCTCGGCGTTTGCAGCCAATTCAGCAAGATGCTCGTGGTGTTTGCCGGCGGGCAGGTCGAAACGCTGAACGCTTGAACACACCGCGTTTGCGCCGCCGCGGCGACGCATGCGCCGGGCTGTGACAACTGACGCGGTTCGGGCGCGCCGAGCCGGCTAGGGTTCGACTCAGTCGTCGCGCCCGTCTCGGGCGCCGCCGTCAAGGACGCAAGTATGTCCGCCACGGAATGGATCGGCAGGTTGCACGGCAGCGATTCGCGTCCACGCGATGCGTTTGTCGATGGATGGCGTGTCCGCGCCCGCGCCGCGATCGGCGATAGCCCCGATAACACCGATAGCCTCGCTTCGGCGTGCACGGCGCCCGCTGCGTTTTCCATTGCGTTCGGTGGTGCTCGCGCGCGAATGCCGGCATGCGTGCCGCATCGCCGGCGCGTGCGCGGCGCAGCCGAACCCGTTCGCGCGAACCCGCCTGTTCGACGAGCGTCCGGCGCACCCGCATTGGCCGCGGAAGGAGCCGCGGTAACCCACGCGCGACGGCGTTCGCCGTCGGCGTCCCGGGCGACTGGAGCAAGGACTGCCTCGGCCGCCTCGCCACGTTGGAGAGAACGATGATCAGGAAGTCTCGTGCCAAGTTGGTGCTTGCGTGCTTCGCGTTCGGACTGGGGCTCAGCGTCAGCCTCAGCGCGGTCGCGCGTCCGTGCTGCAGCAGTTGCGATCCGGACGATCCGGATTCGCGTTGCTGGATAATCTGCTCGCCCGGCTGCTGATGCGGTAACGCGGAAAGGGGCGGGCGACCGCCTCTTTCCGTGCGCACGTCGTTTGATCAGCGATTCGGTATCGAGGCCCGCATGCGAATCGAACGCGACTCGGCCGCGGAGTCGCGATACTCGTGCTCTTACCACCACTCGTCGCCTGCGTTGATGAGTGCGTGCGCGATGACATCGTCGCGCGCCGCGTGACCACCGCATCGCCGACCTCTCAACCTCTCCCGCGGCGAACGCGCGATCGCGCGCGCCGACGGCACGGCGTCAGGCCCCACTTCAGACCCTGGGTCATTAGGACCGCCCCTGTCCGCAAGGCGGCGTAATCTGCGCTCGAACCGGCCCACGGCCGCGCTCCCGTCCCGACGTTCGACGCCGACCATCCCCCCATCGCGATCCGCATGTCGATTCGCGCCCGCCCGGTTCGTCGTTCCAGACAAGGGCGGCCGATTCCGTGTGCCGTGCGCGGAACCTGCGCCGTCCGACTTGCCCAGGAGAGAACGCTGATGTCGAAAACTCTGCCGATCGCCGCCGCCCTGTTGGCCCTGCCGCACCTGCTGGCGGTCGCGGCGTCGCGCAACGACGCGGCGGTGGATGCCGACGGCGCCTGCTCGGCGCGGGCGCAGCGCAGCGTGGTTCCGTTCGAGCGCTGCCGCTGCATCGATCCCGTCGGCCGCGACGGTGCGCGCGGTGCCGGTGCCGGCCTGGCGATGCGCTACTACTCGCAGCGTTGAGCGCCTGAGCCCCGCGCCGGCTCAGCCCGCGGGCCAGGCCCGCAGCGCGGTGCGCAGCACGTCCCTTAACTCGGCCGCGTTCGCGCCGTCGCGGGCCTGGATCGACAGCCCCTGGACCACGGTAGCCAGGAATTTGGCCAATCGCTCGGCATCGCAATCGGCGGCCACGTCGCCTTCGCGCTGGCCGCGTTCGATGCGGGCGTGGAATCCGTTTTCGATCGAGCGGCGATGCGCGGCGATTTCCTCGCGCAAGGGCGCGGACGCGCCGACACTGCCGACCTCGGCCGCGACCAACATGCAGCCGCTGCGCTGCCCGCAGCCGGCGAAGCCGTCGCCGATGGCGTCGAACAAGCGCTCGAACGCCTCGCGCGCGCTCAATCCTGGCGCTTGCAGACTGGCGGCGTGGCGTGCGCGGAACTGCTGCAGATAGCGCTGCAGCGCTTCGCGGAACAACTGCTGCTTGCTGCCGAAGGCCGCGTACAGGCTGGGTGGAGCGATGCCCATGGCCGCGGTCAGATCGCTCAGCGATGTCGCTTCGAAGCCCTGGCGCCAGAACAACTGCATCGCGGTTTCCAGGGCCTGCTCGCGATCGAACGCGCGCGGCCGTCCGCGCAGCCGGCGCGGGGGCGTTCCGGCGGCCACATCGTCAGCTTCGAGTGGTGCCGAATCTGCAACATCGATTTCCATAGCGATCGATACTAAATTCATTGACCGGCCCGGGACAAGCGCTCAGACTCGGCCGCGGCCCTCGCCGCCGGCTGAGTTTGTCCAGCCGCCGCGGCCCGCACGGCCCTCGCCATCGTCTGTTTCCCCGCCACGCAAACAGGACCTCCCCATGAGCTTCTCGCTCTACGACATCTCGGTGCCGGCCTTCACCCGCGGCCTCGACACGCTGTCCCACCTGCTCGACAAAGGCGCCGCCTACGCCGACGAGCAGGGCATCGACCACGCGCAACTGATCGGCGGGCGCCTGGCGCCCGACATGTACAGCTTGATCGGCCAGGTGCAGTCGGCCAGCGACGCGGCCAAGTTCGGCGCCGCGCGCCTGGCCGGCATCGCCCCGCCGAGTTTCGCCGACGAGGAAACCACCCTCGACGAGTTGCGCGCGCGCATCGCCAAGACTCAGGAGTTCCTGCGCAGCGTCACCCCCGAGAGCATGGACGGCCAGGAAGAACGCGAGATCGTGATCCGCCCGGGCGGCCGCGAACTCAAGTTCGTCGCCCGCGACTACATCCGCGGCTTCGTCCTGCCGAACTTCTATTTCCACCTGAGCACGGCCTACGGGATCCTGCGCCACCAGGGCGTGCCGCTCGGCAAGCTCGACTACCTGCGCGCCAGCGCATCGCCGGCCTGAGCGTTGCCGATCGGGGCCGGCGACGGCTCCAATCAGTACGTCCCAAGCGACATCGCGGCCGCCAGCCGGCCGGAATCGCGACCCGGGTTCGGGTTCGCGGCGTCTTGTGATTTAGCATGTCGCCCTTGGCGCGCCGGAACGGGTCCGGCGCCGTCCGGGCGATCCGCACAGAGGACGTGACGTGAAAAGACTGCTGATGCTGGTGCCGCTGCTGCTGGCCGGTCTGGCGTTCTGGTACTTCGAACTGGCGCGCCGCATCGACGAGGCCGCCGTGCGCGACTACTACAACCAACAGATGCAGGCCTACTACCGCTTCGACGGCGACTGGTTCTGCACCAGCATGACCGACGACTACGAAGTCGTCGAAATCACCTACACCGGCAAGCAGCGCAAGGACGAGCGCTTGAACAAGGCCGAGTCGTGCAAGCGCACGCGCGCGACGGTCGCCGAACTGGCTGAAATCCGCGACGCCAAGATCGGCCTGCCGCTGCCATCGTGGACGATCGAGGTGAAGAACATCGAAGTCGCCGACGACCGCCACAGCGCGACCGTGCAGGCCGAAGGCCGGATGACCGTCGGCGCGCGCGATCTGGGCGTGACCAAATGGACCGAGCGGCTGATCCGTCGCAACGGCCGGGTGTTCAGCGAGCGCTCCGACTCGACCGCCTGGGTCGAAGAATGAGCGAGGACCCGGTGAACGAACAGGCATCGATCGACGAGCGCTGGATGCGTCACGCGCTGGCGCTGGCCGACCGCGCCGAGCGCGAGGACGACGAGATCCCGGTCGGCGCGGTGCTGGTCTCGGCCGACGGCGCGGTGCTCGGCGAAGGCTGGAACCGCAACATCCGCAGCCACGATCCCAGCGCGCATGCCGAGATCGTCGCCTTGCGCGAAGCCGGCAGCCGGATCGGCAATCACCGCCTGATCGGCACGACCTTGTACGTGACCCTGGAGCCGTGCGCGATGTGCGCGATGGCGATCGTGCATGCGCGGGTCGCGCGGGTGGTCTTTGGCGCGAGTGATCCCAAGACCGGCGCGGCCGGCAGCGTGTTCGATCTGCTGACCGATCCGCGCCATAACCATCGCGTCGCGGTGCAGGGCGGGGTGCTGGGCGAGGAGGCGGGCACGCGGCTGACTACGTATTTCCGGCGCAAGCGCGGCAAGCCGGTCTGATCGAACTGCCGTGGTTGGCGATAAAACGCTGGTGATGGCGCCATGGCAACGGTCGCGGCGGCCGATGGTTCGCCGCAGCGGAGCGGAAAGCATCGGGGCTGAAGTCCGTTGCGAAGCGCCTGCTCGATGCCGATGGCCGATGCCGTTTTAAGGCATCAGGCAGGCTTCCCGGGTTTGCCGCGTCTTCGCTGCGACCCGTGGCTCAACGCAGCGTGTCGAGCGCCTTGTGCGCCTCTTCGACGAATCGGCGCGACTCCTGCGGCGAGTTCAAGTACGTCGCCAAGTGCGCCACGACCTGCCTGGGGTCGTGGCGGGTCTCGAAGGCTTCCTGGCAGAGCATGCCGGCGATCGGTCCCAGATAGTTCACAGCCACCTGTTCGATCGTTTCGCGTACTCGCTTGTCCACCCGCGCCGCCGCCGGCGGCGGCTCAGGCGCGCGGGCGCTCGCCGCGGCGATCGCCGCGGTGGTTTCCGAGCGCCCGGCCAGCTCCTGTTCGAATCCGCCGAGCAGCCACTTCATCGACGCGGGATTCAAGGCCATCTTGTTGCCGTAGGACGGAATGTCGTTGGGCTGGAAACGCAGCTTCGCGGTCGACACCATCGACAAGCCTTGCACGGCCTCGTCGTTGCGCAGCATGCGGAACGTCACTTCCTTCACTTGGCCGTTGTGCAGTCGGATGATGCCCGAGTGCAGTTCCTCGGTGACGAGGAACACGAAGCCGGAGGCCTCTATCTGCACCAGCGCATTGAGTTCGCGCAGCACTTCGATCAGCGGTCGGAACTCATGGCTCATGATGTCGGATACCTGGCATCGTACGATTGGTCGGGATTCGTCGCTTCAGCCTCGCTCGCTTCGGCGTTGCTCGACTCAGCGTTGCTTGGCGAGTTTTTCCATCGCCACGCGCACGCTGTAGGACAAGCGAGAAATCGCGCGCGCAAGCTTGCCGATTTCGTCCTTCAGGTCGGCCTCGCTGATGGTGTGGTTCCACTTGCCGACGCTGAGTTCCTCGGCGACCACGGTCAGGCGCTGGATCGGACGCAATACCCGGTTCTGGATCAGGGTCCATTGCAGGCCCAGCAGCAGCGAACACACCAGCAGGCCGATGCCGCCGATCCACAACGACTGGCGCAGGATCACATGCTCCACGTCGCTCTTGGGATAAGCCGACACCAGGGTGAAGCCCCAATCGGGCACTTCCTGCCGGGTCACCACCCAGTCCGCGGGATTCTGGCTGGCGATGCGTTCGATCTCCGCCGCGTCGGTGGTGGCGCCGGTCTTGGAATGGAAACGCAACTTGCCCTTGCCGTCGAACACCGCCATGAAGCCCGACTCCAGCACCTGGCTGGCGTCGATCACCGCGTTCAACGCCTTCAGGTCGGTCTTGTAGCCGACGTACCACACGCCGATCGCGCGCTGGGTGTCGTTGCCGGCGAAGATCGGCTCGTAGCCGGTGACGTACGGCGTGCCGAGGATATCGACCACGCCGTAGAAGGCTTCGCCCTTGCGAATGAACGGAATGACCTGGCCGGTGGGATCGAGCTGGGTGCCGACGGCGCGGCTGCCGTCGTCCTTGCGCACATTGGTGGCCACGCGCACGAAGTTGTCGCCGTCGCGGGCGAACAGCGTGGCGGTGCCTTCGGCCAAGGCGGTGACACCGTCGACCAGGGCGAAGTTATTGGCCTGCGAGACGCCGCCGAGCACCAGGTCGTTGCTGTTGCGGCCACCGACGACGACGCGCCCGCCGACGCTCGGCGGGCCGAGGCGGCGGCCTTCGCTGCGCAGCAGGCGCATGGCGTCGCGGGTGCGGTCGAGCATCACCGAGCGGGTGACCGCGAACAGGCTTTGCAGCGCGTAGGTGCGGCGTTCGATCGATTGCGCGGCATCTTCGCGGACATGGCTTGCTTGAGTCATGGCCAGCGCGATGGTCAACGCGACGACAAACACCAGCACCAGCGCGAGCACAGGCAGCAGCAGGCGCACCCGCAACGAGTGAAGATTCATTGAGTTTTTCCCCTGTACCGCATTGATGAATGTGTGCGATTCGAAACGAGATGAAGCGGGTGATGCGCACGGCGCTCAAGGCGTCATGAACGCGGCCACGTTCGAAAGACGGCGACAAGATAGCGGCATCGTTTTTCGTTTCACAATCAGATGTTTGTTCAGTTCGATCGGATCGTGGACGCGGCGAAAATTTTTGCCGGCATATGTTTTATGCAATTAGAGTGGTTATAAATGCGCGCTATTTACACGTCTTTCGTGAGTAAAAGCGGCGACTGATCGCGCCAAACGCGAGCCTCGTGTCGCTCACAGATGCAGTTTTCGCGAGCGTGCGCATCGCCGATGGCCGAGCCGGCTTATGCAGGGATTGCCGTCCGGCAACGCGCCGCCTGATGGCGCTCAACAACCATGCGCCGGCCATGGACGCAGGCGGAGCGGTGCTCGCCTCTTCAACGGCCGGGGAGAGTTGGTGCTTGGCTGCCGTCTGAATGATTCCATCTGCACGGAGCCGCGGGTGCAAAAGAGTGGCCTTTGCCTTACGTCGTGGCCTCGCCGTTCGCGGTCTGAAGTTGGACTGCGCACAGTGCGGGGAGGCGGTAGCAGGATAGGTCCGTTTAGATGCGCGTTAATGCACCGATTTTGCGCAAGGAAATCTGCATCGGCGGCGATGCAGGCGAATTGAAATTTGTGATGGAGTTCTAATTTTTTTCGGGCGATGTAGGTCAACTGCGCAGGCCGCGTCGGCGGCCCGGGTCGCGCTGGTCAATCGCGCTTGCTGGTGCGTTGATCGCGATCGAACTCGCGCTTCACTTCGGCGTCGAGCATGCTCACGCTCATGCGCGCCTCGCGGCCCAGGTTGATCGAGGCCGCCAGCACCAGCAGCACGCCGCACATCGCCAGGGCGGTGGGCACGCCGGTGATCCGGTAGTCGGTGAACTGGTCGATGCCGATCGACAGGCTGGTGGCGACGAACGCGGTCATCGCGCCGTACAGCAGCTGCAGGCAGGTGAGGATCAACCGCACCCGGCGTCGGTGCAGGATGATCCGCGCCTCCAGGTAGTCGCGCGCGTGTTCGTCGATCGTGTCCTCCAGCGTCGCCAGTTGCTGGCGCATGCGATCGACCACGCGCGCGAGCCGGTTGTTGGACGAGACCAGCAACGAGGCGGTCGCGGTCAGGAAGAAGGCCGGCGTGATCATCGCCGAGACCACGGTGTAGTGGGTGCTCAGTTGCAGGGGATCGGCCATGACGGGGTCCATGTTGCGGGCGTTCGACGCATTCGGGTCGGCATGATGATGCAACGGCGCCGTGCGCGAACGCAGGTGTGTGGCGCGGATCGCCGGATCAGGGCAGCGGCGGCCGGTTGGCCCAGCGCTTCATCGCGCTGGCGTGGCCGTGATCCATTTCCTCGTTGACCGCCTCGACCGCGAGCGAGGATTCGCGCGCGAGCAGCAGGCTGGCGGCGAACATCGACAACACGCCGAACGCGGCGAGCACGGTGGGCACCACGCCGAGACGGTAGCCGAGCACCGCGTCGCCGGCGACGGTCAGGCTGGTGCCGACGAAAAAGCTGATCGCGGTGTACAGCAGCTGGCTGCCGCGCAGGATGATCCGGCTGCGCTTCTTCTGGCGCAGGATGTGGCGCTCGATCAGGTCGCGTTCCTCGGCGTCGTCGCTGTCGGCCAGTTCCTTGAGCAGCACCCGGGCGCGGTCGATCACCCGCGCCAGCCGGTTATTGGCCGACAGCAGCAGCGAAGCGGTCGCGGTCAGGAAGAACGCGGGGGCCAGCATCGCGGTCAGGATCGCGTAGTGGGCGAGGGTGGTGTTCTGGCTCATCGCGGTGGGGTCGTCGGCGGGGGCGTGGGCTATGATGCCGCGACCTGGGCACGACGGCGAGGCTATGACCGAGAAAAATGGACCCGAGCACCGGCTGATCTGGATCGATCTGGAGATGACCGGGCTGGACACCGACCGCGATTCCATCCTGGAAATCGCCACCGTCGTCACCGACGCGCAGCTCAACGTGCTGGCCGAAGGGCCGGAGCTGGCGATCGCCCATCCGCTCGAACGCCTGCAGGCGATGGACGAATGGAACCGCAACCAGCACGGTAAGTCCGGGCTGTGGAAGCGGGTGCTCGAAGCCGGCGTGCCGATGCTCGAGGCCGAGACCCGCACCGTCGACTTCCTGGCTCAGTGGGTGTCGCCGAACACCTCGCCGATCTGCGGCAATTCGATCTGTCAGGACCGCCGCTTCCTGCATCGCTGCATGCCGCGCCTGGAGCGCTACTTCCACTACCGCAACCTCGACGTCAGCACGATCAAGGAACTCGCGCGGCGCTGGGCGCCGGAGGTGCTGGCCGGACTCAGCAAGGACAGCAAACACACCGCGCTGAGCGATGTGATGGATTCGATCGCCGAGCTCAGGCATTACCGCGCGGCGATGGGCAAGCTCGGCGGCTTGGGCTGAGCGGATGGGCTTGCGAGCCATCGGTTCGCGCATCCGCGAGCGCCATGGCGCCATGCGCCACGGCCGGGCGCGGAGGCTTCAAGTCACGGTTCGATTGGCTTGAGTCGGCATCAATAGCGAAAGTCGCTGGATTCCCGCGTTCGCGGGAATGACGATCCGACAGGGCGCGGCTTCGACAAATAACGCCTTCAACACCCGCCCGTCATTCCCGCGAACGCGGGAATCCAGCGACTTTCGTACAAATCGCCAGGCGCTTGCCGCTTACGCCTTAGGCTTCGCCACCGGCTTAGGCACGTCGCCATCGTCGGCGATCGACTTGGTCAGCAACTCCGCGATCGGCCGTCCATCGGCATCGTGGTGATACACGTGCAGATCGCGCTGCGGATACGGGATGTTGAGGCCCTTGCCGATCAGCTCGTTGCGGATGCCTTCGGTGAGGTCGCTCTTGGTCCGTATCAGGTTCGCGGTCTTGACCCAGGCGCGCAGTTCCAGGTTGACGCTGCTTTCGGCCAGCGCGGTGACCAGCACTTCCGGCGCCGGATCGGGCAACACGTTCGCGTGCGCCGTGGCCAGGGCCAGCAGGGTTTCCTTGGCGGTCTTGAGATCGTCGTCGTAGCCCACGCCGACGGTAAGGTCGATGCGGCGCTTCGGGTTGGCGGTGAAATTGATGATGACCGCGGTGGTGATCAGGCTGTTGGGCAGCACGATCACCCGGTTGTCGATGGTGCGCAGGCGGGTCTGGAACACACGGATCTGCTCGACCGTGCCCTCCACGTTCGCGGCCTGCACGTAGTCGCCGGCGCGGAACGGACGCAGCACGATCAGCATCACGCCCGAAGCGATGTTGGACAGCGAGTCCTTCAGCGCCAGGCCGATCGCCAGGCCCGCGGCGCCGAGCACCGCGAGCACCGAGGTCATCGGCACGCCGACCTGCTGCAGCGCGGCGACCGCGACGATCACCACCATCGCCGCATAAGCGATGTTGCGCAGGAAGCCGCGCAGGGTGACTTCCAGGTTGGCGCGGGTCATGACCCGCTCCAACGCCCGCGACAGCCACTTGGCCACCCACAGGCCGATCAGCAGGATCGCCAGCGCGCCGAGCAGGGTCAGGCCCTTGGTCTGCGCCCAGGCGGTCAGCTTGTCGATGTCGAAGCCGGCCTCAAGTCCCAGCAGGGACTTGGGCACGACGGTCTGCGCGACGTCCTGCTTCGCCATGCCGCGCTCAGGCCTGCTTAGCCTTGGCCTTCGCCAGGCGCAGCCAGGTGTCGACCACCGTGTCGGGGTTCAGCGACACCGACTCGATGCCCTGATCCATCAGCCATTCGGCCAGATCGGGGTGATCGCTCGGGCCCTGGCCGCAGATGCCGACGTACTTGCCCTTGGCGCGCGCGGCCGAGATCGCCATCGCCAGCAGCTTCTTCACCGCCGGATCGCGTTCGTCGAACAGGTGGGCGACGATCGCCGAGTCGCGGTCCAGGCCCAGGCTGAGCTGGGTCAGGTCGTTGGAGCCGATCGAGAAGCCGTCGAAGATGTCGAGGAATTCGTCGGCCAGCAAGGCATTCGACGGCACTTCGCACATCATGATGATCTTCAGGCCGTTCTCGCCTTGCTTGAGACCGTTCTTCTCCAGCACCTCGACCACGCGGCGGCCTTCGTCGAGCGTGCGCACGAACGGGATCATGACCCAGCAATTGGTCAGGCCCATCTGCTCGCGCACCTTCAGCACCGCCTGGCATTCCAGCGCGAACGCGTCGGTGAAGCTCGGATCGACGTAACGGCTGGCGCCGCGGAAGCCGATCATCGGGTTCTCTTCATGCGGCTCGTAGCGCGAGCCGCCGATCAGGTTGGCGTATTCGTTGGACTTGAAGTCCGACAGACGCACGATCACCGGATGCGGCGCGAACGCGGCGGTGATGGTGGCGATGCCCTCGGCCAGGCGATCGACGTAGAACTGCACCGGGTCGACGTCGTAACCAGCGATCTTCTCGTCGATCTTCTTCTTGGTCGCCGCGTCCTGCGAGGCGTATTCCAGCAATGCCTTGGGATGGATGCCGATGTGGCTGGCGATGATCATTTCCAGGCGCGCCAGGCCCACGCCGGCGTGTGGCAGCATCGCGAAGTCGAACGCGCGCTCGGGGTTGGCGACGTTCATCATCACCTTGAGCGGTGCCGGCGGCATTTTTTCCAGGTCGGCGACGTGGCGCTCGAATGGCAATTCACCGTTGTAGATGAAACCGGTATCGCCTTCGGCGCAGCTGACGGTGATGACTTCGCCGTCCTTGATCGTGTCCAGCGCATTGCCGGTGCCGACGACCGCCGGCACGCCGAGTTCGCGCGCGATGATCGCCGCGTGGCAGGTGCGGCCGCCGCGATTGGTGACGATCGCGGCCGAGCGCTTCATCACCGGCTCCCAATCGGGATCGGTCATGTCGGCGACCAGCACGTCGCCGGGCTGGACCCGGCTCATGTCGTCGAGGCTGCGCACGATGCGCGCCACGCCCGAACCGATGCGCTGCCCGATCGCACGGCCTTCGCAGATCACGTCGCCGCGCTTTTCCAGCTGATAACGCTCGATCTGGGTCGCCTTGCCGCGCGACTTCACCGTTTCCGGGCGCGCCTGCACGATGAACAGCTTGCCGCTGACGCCGTCCTTCGCCCACTCGACGTCCATCGGGCGGCCGTAATGCTTTTCGATCACCAAGGCCTGCTTCGCAAGCTCGTGCACGTCGGCATCGTTGATCGAGAACTTGGAACGCAGCTCCGCCGGCGTGTCTTCGGTGCGCACGCGTTCGCCGGGCGTATCCGAATACACCATGCGCAACTGCTTGGCGCCGACGCTGCGGCGCAGGATCGCCGGCTTGCCCTGGGCCAGGGTGGGCTTGTAGACGTAGAACTCGTCCGGATTGACCGCGCCTTGCACGACCATTTCGCCCAGGCCGTAGCTGGAGGTGATGAACACCACGTCGCGGAAGCCCGATTCGGTGTCCAGGGTAAACAGCACGCCGGACGAGCCGACGTTGGAACGCACCATCAGCTGCACGCCGGCCGACAAGAACACGTCTTCGTGCTTGAAGCCGTGATGCACGCGGTAGGCGATGGCGCGGTCGTTATAGAGGCTGGCGAAGACTTCCTTGACCTTGCGCACCACGTCGTCTTCGCCGGTGACGTTCAGGAAGGTTTCCTGCTGACCGGCAAACGACGCATCGGGCAAGTCTTCGGCGGTGGCCGAGGAGCGCACCGCGACGGCCACGTCGCCGCCGCCGTTTTCGGCGCACAACTGGCGGTAGGCGGTGCGGATGTCCTGGTCCAGGTCGGGCTGCAGCGGGGCCTCGATCACCCAGCCGCGGATCTCGCCGCCGGCCTGGGTCAGCGCCGGGACGTCTTCCACGTCCAGCGTGGCCAGCTTGTCGAAGATGCGCTGGTGCAGGTTGTTATGGGCGATGAAGGCCTTGAAGGCCTCGGACGTGGTGGCGTAGCCGCCCGGGACCGAGACGCCGAGGTTGGCGAGGTTGCCGATCATCTCGCCGAGCGAGGAATTCTTGCCGCCTACGCGGGCCAGATCGTTGAGGCGCAGCGCGTGCAGCCAGAGGATGTTCTCGTTCAAGGCACACTATCTCCGAGGGGGGCGAGGACGCGTCCGACGCGGCCAAGCGGATATGATCGCCCGGGTGTCGGGTGCATACAAGCTTGATCCGGCGGGGTTTTTCGTATTGGTGCAGCTTTCTGACGAGGTTATCGATGGCAGGGACCCGACCGGTTTTCTACGTTTCCGACGGCACCGGCATCACCGCCGAGACGATCGGCCACAGCTTGCTCACCCAGTTCACCGAAACCCGTTTCGTGACCGATCGCATCTCGTTCGTCGACAGCGTCGAGCGGGCGCAGGAGGTCGCGGCCAAGATCCGCGAGGCCGCCGTGTCCTACGGTGTGCGCCCGGTGGTGATCAACTCGTGCATGGACGGCGACGTCGGCGCGGCCCTGGCCGAGAGTGGGGCACTGATGCTGGACGTATTCGCGCCGTTCATCGAGCCGCTGGAGCGCGAATTCCAGGAGTTGCGCCAGCGCCGGATCGGCCAGGCCCACGGCATCGCCGACTTCGACACGTATCACCGCCGTATCAATGCGATGAACTTCGCCCTGACCCACGACGACGGCCAGAGCGTGGACTACAACGAGGCCGACCTGATCCTGGTCGCCGTGTCGCGCGCCGGCAAGACCCCGACCTGCGTCTATCTGGCCCTGCATTACGGGGTGCGCGCGGCCAACTACCCGCTGACCGAGGAAGACCTGGAGCACGACCGCCTGCCGCCGCGGCTGCGCCCGTATCGCAACAAGCTGTTCGGCCTGACCATCGACCCGGTCCGGCTGCAGCAGATCCGCCAGGAACGCCGTCCCAACTCGCGTTATGCCCAGTTCGAGACCTGCAAGCGCGAGGTCGCCGCGGCCGAAATGATGTTCCGCGCCGAACGCATTTCGACCCTGAGCACCACCCACACCTCGATCGAGGAGATCGCCAGCAAGGTGCTGACGACGCTGGGGATTCATCGCGAGATGTTTTGATTTCGGGATTCGGGATTCGGGATTCGGGATTCGGGATTCGGGAGTCGGGAGTCGGGATTCGGGAGTCGGGAGTCGGGAGTCGGGAGTCGGGAGTCGGGAGTCGGGAGTCGGGAGTCGGGAGTCGGGAGTCGGGAGTCGCCGAGGCTTCGGCAACGAAAAAACCCGCTTTTCAGCGGGTTTTTTTCATGTTCGCCGCGCGGGCCGCGTTTGCCACTGTAGGAGCGGCGTAAGCCGCGACCGCGAATCCACGCCCACGACGCAGGCACCGATTCACGCCGGCACGTTCATAAACGGTGGAGATCGCCGCGCGTCATGCTGAATGGCGGCTGGCGCGAGAGCGCTTGAGGCGGCTGCGAAGAACATCGCGAAAGAGCCTATAAATTAGGCCTTTTTCGCGATTTCGTCAATCCTGCCGCGATCCCCCGCAGGCGTGTAGGATCGCCTGCATGACCCATACCGCATCGCGTTTCGCACGTCTGCCCAAGCTCAGCCGTTTCGGCTGGCTGATGGGCTTGTACGCGGAGAATCACGGACGTTTTTCGCGCCTGTTCGCGCCGGCCCAACTTTCGCCCGGCACCTACCTGTCCGACATCGGCGACGGCCTGGACCTGCGCCTGGACGTGATCGAGCAACATCGCTACACCACCGAACTGCGCCTGACCTACGCCGTGCTCGATCCGCTCACCGGCGAGCCCGATCCCTCGGCGTACCTGCGCCTGTACCACGACACCGAGCAGGTCGAAGCCACCCATTGCTATGTCGGCCGCCGCTGGCAGGACGTGATCGGCCTGTACCCGCCGCCGGCCGAAGTGATCGGCCACCGCATGCGCATGAATACTTTTTTAGGAAAGTGGCTCGAGTATCTAGCCGAACGTGGTCATGGCATGGCAACATTGCGCCCGGTCGAACAAGGCCCCTCGCAACCGGACCCGGAAGGGTCGAATCCTTCGGGAAGCGGTGACGGGGGAGCGGGAAAAAATCTAGCGATGAATGCTTGACGACATCGCTGAACGCCCGCTAAGATGTTCGTCTTTCCAGCACGTGGGGCCATAGCTCAGCTGGGAGAGCGCTACAATGGCATTGTAGAGGTCGCCGGTTCGATCCCGGCTGGCTCCACCACTCTTCGGAATTGAAAGGGTTTTCGAAAGAGTTAGCTGCAAGAACAAATCGGTTTTGTCCCCATCGTCTAGAGGCCTAGGACATTACCCTTTCACGGTAGCGACCGGGGTTCGAATCCCCGTGGGGACGCCAAACAGAATCAGGGCTCGGGAAACCGGGCCCTGATTTTTTTGCGTTTTCGATTTATGCGTCGGACTTGCGCGCCTGCAAGCGCGCCGCGCTTTTACGAGACGATTTGCATGCATGTCGTCCGCTGGAGCGCGATGCTTCGCTCATCGCGCGATAGCGATCCGATCCGGTCCATCGGTTGCATCAGTGCAGCTACGACAAGAATCGAATCGATGCGATGCGATGCGTTCGCGACGACGCGCCGTACAGCGCTTGATCCATTTCGCCCGATTAGGCAAACGCGTATTCGCCGCGTCGCTCATCGCGCGATAGCGATCCGATGCAGCGGCGGCATCAGCGCAGTTGCGACAAGAATCGAACCGAACCGATGCGTTCGCAACGGGGCACCGCACAGTGCTTGATCCATTTCGCCCGACTAGGCAAACGCGCGTATTCGCCGCGTGGTCGCCCGCGATCGTTGCGACGCAGCGTGTTCGGATCGAACCCGCTTGTTAGCATCGTTTTCGCTGATACCGCCACCGCACGCGTGCAAGGATCGAGACACGATGAAATCAATAGAATGGATGTGTCGCGCCGCGTGCGTGGTTGTGGCGACGTGGCTAGTTGCAGGCACCGCATACGCCGCCGAGCCCGAGCCGCACAAGCTCTACGAAACCTACACCATCGAATCCAAGATGCTCGGCGAAACCCGCCGGATCAACGTCTATGCGCCGCCGGGCTTCGATGCCAAGGCCAGGCGCAAGTACGCGGTGCTGTACATGCTCGACGGTGGGGTGAAGGAGGATTTCCCGCACCTGAGCAACACGGTCGATCAGGCGATCGATGCCGGACAGATCGAGCCGGTGTTGGTGGTCGGGATCGAGAACACCCGGCGCGGGCGCGACATGACCGGGCCGACCCAGGTCGCCCAGGACCGCAAGATGGTGCCGGAGGCGGGCGGTTCGGCGCGGTTTCGCAGGTTTATCCGCGACGAGCTGATCCCGCAGTTCGAACGCAGGTATCGCGTCAACGGCCGGCGCGCCGTGCTCGCCGAATCGTTGGCGGGGTTGTTCGTGGTCGAGACCTTTCTGCTCGAACCCGATCTGTTCGACACCTACGTGGCGATCAGCCCCAGCCTGTGGTGGAACGATCGCGCGCTGCTGCATACAGCCACGGCGCGGCTGGACGCGATGCCCGGCAAGCGCAAGTCGGCATTGCTGCTGTATTCGGCCAACGAAGACAATATCGCGCCGGAAACCCAACAACTGGCGGATATGTTGAAGGCGCATGCGCCCAAGGGCTTACGCTGGGACTATCGGCCCCGGCCGGATCTGCGTCACGCCACCATCTATCGCAGCGTCGAGGCCGAAGCGGTGCGCTGGGCGCTGCCGCTGCGCAAGTGAGCGGCACGCGCGGCGCCGCGCCGTCGGCGTTGAACAGCGACTGAAACCATCGGTTCGATAAGGCGAGCGCTGGCCGCTCGCCCTGCAGGCGTCGAAGCGCGCGGGCACATGGGCCGGGCGCGCTCGCGCGATTACTCGCCGGACTTCTGCGTCAGCATGCCGTTGTTGACCACGTCGATCACGCTGCTGAAGTTGCCGGTGTACCAGGGCTTGCCCTTGCCTTCGCCGTACAGGTCCATCGTGCCTTGCACCGTGCGGGTGCCGGCCTTGTCGAAGGACTGCTGGAACTTGTCGAGCTGAGCGAGGAATACCTCGGTGGTCAGCGCATCCGGCGGGCCTTTGTCGGCCAGCAGCTCCTGCAATCCGGCGCCGGGCACGGGCACCACGCATTCGTAGCTGACCTCGGCGATGCGCTGGCCTTCGGCCGCGTCGTTGGCGCGTTCGCTGCTAGACAGGCTGCGGCACTTGGCGGAGGCGGTGGCCTGGTTCTGGCGCTTCATCGCCGCGATCAGGCCGGCCTTGGCCTGCTTGGAATCGACCTTGGGCAGCGCCTGCATCAGGCCGGTGGCGATCTCCTCGAGCTGCTTGTCCAGGTTGGCCGGCGCGTCGGTCACCGCCTGCACATCGAGCGCGTCCTCGCCGTTGTAGGCGGGCTTGAGGTATTCGTTGAGGGTCTTGGTGGCGGCGACGTCCTGGTTCAGCGCGACGCGGATGTAGAGCTCGACCACCTGTTCGGGTGTCAACGCGGTCGCGGCGGTCGCGGCGAAGGCCGGCGCGGCGCTCAGGCCGATCGCGGCCGAGCACAGCGCGGCGGCCAGGGCGGTGGGGCGGGTCCAGTGTCGAAGCATGGTGCGTTCCTTGGCAGATAGAGAGTGTGGGGCTCGCAGCGTGACGGGCGGTGGCGGCCGTGATCGCGGTGCCGTCACCTTTGGATGACGGACGAAGGCGACGATTGCCGTACCGAGGCGACGTGCTCGCGGTGGCGTTCGCGCGCGATGGTTCGCAGCGACGCGGGCCTCGCGGGTACTCGCGTCAGCCCGTGCAGCCGAGCCCTCATCGTACAGATTGGCCGATGATCGGGCGATGCGGCGACAGGCGAATTCGCCGGTCGGTGGCCTAGAGCGCGTTCGCAATCCGGGTGGAAACCGCGCCGTAGATAGCGCCCGCGCCGAGCATCGCCGGAATCCGTTCGAGCACGCCGCCCGCGTAGTCGCGCTGAAACGGCAGGTCGCTGCGATGCGCGTAGCCGATGTAGCAATCGCAGCGAGCGTTCGGGCAGGCACGCGCGCGCAAGTGCGCGGCGAAGCTGTCGTCGTAGAGATTGCCCAGCGGCTCGACGACGAAATGGCAGCGGCGCACGTCGCCGTCGCCGTTCACCGAGATCACGCTTTCGCCGGTCAGGCAGGGCGCGCCCAGGCTCGGCGCGGGCTCGAGGTTGTAGCGGAAATGCGGGTCGATCGTCTGCAGCCGTTCGATCTGCGCGGCGTCGTAGTAATCCGCCGGGCGCTCGTCGTAGGCGTTGAGCCACAGCGGCGTGGCGGCGGGCAAGTGCGCGCGCAGGGCTTCGATCTCGTCCAGATGTTCGTGCATCGCGACCATGCCCACGCTGTGACGCACGCCGCGCCGGTCGAGTTCGCGGCAGCGCGCCACGAACGCGTCGCGGCTGACTTGGCTGGGGTGATAGGTGCACCACAGCGCGAGCTTGTCGCGGTCGACCTCGTCGAGCCAGCGCATGCCCACGCACAGATTGGTCTGGATCGCGACCCGGCGCAGATGCGGCAGATGGCTCAGGCGCGCGATCGCATCGCGGTAGTGCCGGCGCACCAGGCCTTCGCCCCAGGGCGTGAACAGAATCGATAGCGGCGTGGTCTGCGCGGCGACCCAATCGACGAAACGCGCCAGGTCGGCCGCATCGCGGCGCAAGGCCGCGCGGCTGTCGTAGGTTTTCGCGAACGGGCAGTAGCCGCAGTCGTAATTGCAACTGCTCAGCCGGCCGCGATAGAGCACGGACAGATGCATGCTCAGCCCAGCCGATAGTCGCGCATGCGTTCGGCGATCGCGTCCGAGGTCAGCCACGGGCCGAGGGTGTCGGCGCGGGCGAGGCCGGCGTCGTTGAGCGCCAGCAGCGCGCCGTCGTCGTCGGCGAGGCCGAGTTCGATCAGGTCGCGCAGCTGCGGCAGGTCGTCGAAGCAGTCGGCGCCGAAACGTTCGCGATAGCCGGCGTGCTCCAGCCCGGGCCGGATCAGCAGCGACTGGATCACGTAGCGGCGGCGTTGCTCGTCGGCGTCGAGTTCGATGCCGTAATCGGCGCAGGCGAACGAGGCTTCGTCGCGGGCGAGGTAGTGATCGAGGATCTCGGCGACGCTGCGCCGGGCCACGCCGTATTCGCTGGAGTAGTGCAAGCGGCCGGTGTAGGAGCGCGCGCCGCAGCCGATGCCGACCATGCCGTCGCTCTGGCAGCAGTACACCGGCGCGGCGAGGTCGGGCGCGTGCGGCGCGCGGAACATGCGCATCGACACCTGGGTGTAGCCGGCCTGCAGCAGGCGATCGCGTCCGGCCTGGTACAGCGCCAGACGTTCGTCGAGCGGTTCGGGTTGCAACACAAAACCCGTCTTCCCACCGTTCTTGGCCTCGATCCGGCCCAGCCCGGTCAGCGGCCGCACGTAGAGCGGATACAGATACAACTCTTCGGGTGTGTGACTGAGCGCGCTGTCGATCGAGGCCAGGAAACTGGCGACGGTCTGCCCGGCGATGCCGTAGATCAGGTCGAGATTGAGCGTCGGGAAACCGGCCTCGCGGATCGCCCCGATCGCGCGTTCGACCACCTCGCGTTGCTGCGGCCGCACCAGTGCGCGCACTTCGGCTTCGCTGAAACTCTGGATGCCCATGCTGACCCGGTCGATGCCGGCTTCGCGGCATACGCGCAGTTTTTCGGCATCGACGGTTTCCGGCGACACCTCGATCCCGGCCGGGGTGGCGCGCAGGTCGATAGTGGCGTGGCGGTCGACCATCGCGAACACTTGGCGCAATTGCTCGGCGTCCAGATAGGTCGGGGTGCCGCCGCCGAGGGCGAAACGCACGAAGCGGTGGTCGCCCAATGCGGCGGCGGTCGCGCGCAGTTGATGTTCCATCTGCTGCAGATAGCGTTCGACCTTGGCCGGGTCGGGCCGCGCCAGCGCGAACAGATTGCAGAAGCCGCAGCGGTAGGAGCAGAACGGCACGTGCAGGTACAGGAACAAGGCATCGCGGCGTTCGCCGGCCCACAGCTGCGACAGCGGCTGCGGCGGTTCGATCGGCCGGTATGCGGTCTTGTGCGGGTAGGAATACGAATACGCTTGATACGGCGGCAGGCGCAGCAGCTCGGCCAGTCGCGGCATCGGATCGCTCGTGTGACTGGCTATGGCGCTCGCGGAGACAGCAGTGTTCATCGGGGCGGCGCTCACGGTGAAATCAGGAAGTGCGCGTAAGGCACGGTCATCACCACATCATGCGCCAGGCGGTGGCCGTGGTAGCCGTCCTCGCCGTAGGCGGTGCCGTGGTCGGAGCAGACGATCGCGAAGGCGCGGCCGCGTTCGCGCAAGGCGGCGAACAGCGGCGCGAGCGCGGTATCGACATAACGCAATGCGGCGCAGTGGCTTTCAAAGCTGTCGTGTTCGGCGCCGGCCAGATAATACCGATTGGGCTGGTGCAGGGCCGAGACGTTGATGAACGTGAAAGTGCGCCGCTCGCACAGTTCGGCGCTGCGCAGTCGTTCGCAGGCGAGTGCGACCTGGCGCTCGGTCGAATCCGCCGCGGTGACGCCGAATTCGGGCTGCCAATGGCTTTCGTCGAACATATCCGGAAACTGAGAGCCCAGCGGGTTGCGTTTGTTGAAGAAGCCGACCCCACCGATGCAGATCGTGTGGTAACCCGCATCGCGCAGGCCCGACACAATGTCGGAGCGATCGCGGAACACATAGGTGCCCGGCGCGGTGGTTTCGCTGCCTTCGAAGTCGAGCGCGAACAGGCGCGGATGCGGCCCCGGGCTTGCCGGCGTGGGCAGGAAACCGGCGAAGAACGCGGCGTGTGCGGCATAGGTGAAGCTGCCCGGCGTATGCCGGCGTTCCCAGCCGGTGGCCGGAAGATAGGCGCTCAGCACCGGCAATTCGCCGCGTTCGAAGCAGCGCTGGGCGGCGTCGAAACGCAAGGTGTCGAGGGTGATCAGCAGCAGGTCGTGATCGCCGACGATGCCGCGCATGTCTGGATGCTCGTGCTCAGACATGGGCGAACTCTCGCGCGGGTTGCGGACTGGGCCGCGTCTGCAGCCGGGCTTGATCCTGGTAAGGCGTGCGGCCCTGCCAGCGCAGGTTCAACAGCAGATCGCCGAAGGCGTTGGCTTCCAGCATCCAACTGCGGCCCTCGCGCACGATCAGGTCGAAGCCGATCATGCGGCTGCGCGCGAATGCCTGCGCGGCGTGTTCGGTCGCGGTTTCCAGGGTCTGCATCGCGTCGTGGTCGAGCCACTGCTCGGGTGCGAAGCGGCGGTTGCCCAGGTGCAGGTTGGTCAACGGGCTGCGGCTGGCGCGTGCGATGCGCTGGCGCGGTTGGCCGTCTAGCGCGATCACGCGCAGGTCGTAATGGCCGCCGGCCCCATCGGGCGCGCGCGGTTTGGCGATCCAGCGTTCGAGGTAGGCACCTTGCGCGGCTACCGCGTCGATCAGTGCGGCGATCAGCCTGCTATCGGTGCAGCGGCGCGGGCGCAGCGAGTTGAACACGCGCAAACGACCGGCCTGCTCGACCGGTTCGGCCGAGCCGTACAGTGCTTCGCGGCCTTGCCGATTGCGCCGGTACGCCAGCACACCCGCGCCCGAGGAACCGTAGCGCGCCTTGATGAAAACCTGGCTGCATCCGTGTTCGCGCAGGCGTTCGCGCAAGTCGTCGTAGCCCTCGATCGCGCCAAGCAGCGGGGGGATCGTGATGGCATGGGCCTGAAAGCGCTGCTGGCAGGCGAGTTTGTCGCTCATGCCGGCAATGTCGTCGGGAGGATTGAGATAGTGCGCATCGGCCGGCAGGCATTCGAGCAGTTCCGAAAAACCGGCGTACCAATAGTGCTGATGGGCCAGCTCACCGTGTTCGAGCGCATGCGGCTTCGCACCGGGTTCGCCGAGCCGCCGCCAGCCGCGCTCGATCAGCGCGGCGTGCAGAGCCGGGGCTTCGCCCGGCGATTCGATCTTGACCAGCGCACGCGACTGGCGCGCGATCGCCTCCAGCGCGCGCGCCGGTTCGTCGAGCAAGGTCGCGTAGTCGACGACCTGCGCGTCGGCCAGGCCGCGCGCGCGCAACGCCTGTTGCAGGCCGTCGATCCGGCGGCTGCCGCGCGGACCGATCAGCAGCCAGGGCGTGGCGGGCATGAACTACTCGGAAACCGCCACGTAACGGTCGCCGTCGTCGCCGTCGGGCTCTTCCGGGTCGTCGAGCACCACCGCGCAGGGCAGGGCCAGCAGTTTCTGCTGCCATTCCGGCGAGATGTAGTGATGGCTCAGGTCGATGCGTTCGATCGTGCCGAGGTTCGGGCTTTCGGCCAGCGCCTGCGCGCCGAGGTCGCCGATGGTGCCGAGCGACAGGTCGAGCGTGCGCAATCCGCCCAGCCACGGCTGTTGCGCCAGCCACACCGCCAGTTCGTCGCTGATTTCGGAGTCGCGCAGGCCCAGGTAACGCAGGCGCTCGGGACCGATCTGCGCGAGCAGGCGCTGGTAAGTCTCCAGGCCGCCGTCGAAACCGTAGTTGTCGCTGCCCAGCCACAGTTCCAGATGATTCAGCGCCGGCAGGGTCGAGGCCGCGATGGCCTCGACGATCGTCTTGGGCAGACCGCCGCATTCGATCGCCAGTTCTTCCAGCGCGTTGTGCTGGAACGCTTGCAGCTCCAAGTCGGTAGAGCCGCGGATGCGCAGCGATTGCAGTTGCGGGAACGCGGCCAGCAGCGGGTTGTACGAGGTCTGGATGATCCAGGAGATCTCGCAGTCCTCGTAGGTCATGTCGCCGATAAACAGCGCCTTGAGCGCGGGCAACTTGTCGCGGTACTCGATCAGCGCGTCGAGATAGCCCTGCGGGCTTTGCTCCTGCGCTTCGCTCCACGCGCCGATGATCAGCGCTTCCAGGGTGGACGGATCGACCTGCGCCAGGAAACTGTCGAGCAAGTCGCGCTGGCTTTCGGCGCTTTCGTAATCCTGGGTGAGGCGATACACCACATCGCCGCCGGCGGGCTTGTCGCCCATGCTGAAGTTGACTACGCGTTTGCCGCGGAAGATCTGCGAGTATTCGCCGATGGTCACGTGGGGCTCCTTGCCTGAACTGCCGAAGAGGGCGCCAGCATAACCAAGGTCGGGTGTCGGGCGTAAGCGCGGGTCGATGTGGTCGCGAGATTTTTCTCAGGCAAGCGGAAAGCGCAAAGTTTTTGTGGGAAGGGCTTGAGCCCCGACGCCGTTCTCTCAGACAGCCGCGGGCTAAGCAGCATCTGATTGAACAGCGTCGGGGCTCAAGCCCCTCCAACAATGACCCCGACGGCTACGCGGCAGCGGGTCAGACCAACCCGGTCGCGTAGAACACGCCGATCACCACGAACACCGCCGCGGTCTTGATCAGGGTGATCGCGAATACGTCCTTGTAGGCCTGGCGATGGCTTAACCCAGTTACCGCCAGCAGGGTGATCACCGCGCCGTTGTGCGGCAGGGTGTCCATGCCGCCGGAGGCCATCGCTGCCACGCGGTGCAGCACCTCCATCGGGATGCCGGCGGCGTTGGCGTTGGCGATGAAGGTGTCGGCCATCGCCGCCAGGGCGATGCTCATGCCGCCGGAGGCCGAGCCGGTGATGCCGGCCAGCGCGGTCACCGTGACCGCTTCGTTGACCAGCGGGTTTGGAATCGCGCCGAGCGCGTTGGCGACCACAAGAAACCCCGGCAGCGCCGCGATCACCGCGCCAAAACCATACTCGCTGGCGGTGTTCATCGCCGCCAGCAGCGCGCCGCCGATCGCCGCCTTGCTGCCTTCGGCGAAGCGGCTCATCACCGGTTTCCAGGCGAACACGATCACCGCGGCGATGCCGATCAGCAAGGCGCCCTCGACCGCCCAGATCGCGGCGATCTTGGACACGTCCTGCACCACCGGCGCGGCGTCGCCGATCACCGCCGGATCGAAGCTGTGCTGTTTGCCGTAGCTTTGCGGCAACCACACGCTGAAGCATTTGTTGGCCACGCCGACCAGCACCAGCGGCAGGATCGCCAGCAACGGATGGGCGAGCTTGCCGCCTTCGAACGGCGCGGGTTCGTTGAGCAGATTCTCGCCGTAGCCTTCGCCGGCCTTGAGCGCCGCGCGCCGCCGCCAGTTCAAGTACGCCAAGCCGAGGATCAGGATGAACACGCCACCGATCACGCCCAGCCACGGCGCGGCCCAGGTGTCGGTGCCGAAGAACGAGGTCGGGATGATGTTCTGGATCTGCGGCGTGCCCGGCAGCGCGTCCATGGTGAAGGTGAACGCGCCCAGGGCGATGGTGCCGGGGATCAGGCGCTTGGGGATGTCGCTCTGACGGAACAGCTCGGCGGCGAACGGGTACACCGCGAACACCACCACGAACAGCGACACCCCGCCGTAGGTCAGCAGCGCGCAGACCGCGACGATCGACAGCATCGCGCGTTCGCGGCCGAGCAGGCGGATGGTCGCGGCCACGATCGACTTGGAGAACCCGGACAGCTCGATCAGCTTGCCGAAGATCGCGCCGAGCAAAAACACCGGGAAATACAGCTTGAGGAAGCCGACCATCTTGTCCATGAACAGGCCGGTGAACATCGGCGCGACCAGGGTCGGGTCGGTCAGCAACACCGCGCCGAGCGCGGCCACCGGGGCGAACAGAATCACGCTGTGGCCGCGGTAAGCGACGTACATCAGGAAGCACAGAGCGGCCAGCACGATCAAAAACGCCATCGATTCGATTCCCCAGCGGACACCGTGGGCTGCGGTGCCCAACGCTGCGCGCAGTGTCGGCATGCGCGGCCGGGCGGGGCATTGTCCGAAGGTACAGCTGCCGGTGGCGGCGGCGGGCTCCTAGGCTTTGCCCGGTAACGGGGGAGCTCGCCTCCACCGACGTCGTTGCAGGACCGGCATGGACGCCGCGCACGGATGCGGGCCGCCGATCGCGTGTCAGGCGCGAAGACCGCGGCTTGTATCGCAAGGCGATGCACGCGACAACGACGGCGGTGGTGGCGATGCAACCGCTCGCGCGCAGGCCTTGGGCCGCGCTTGGCGCCATTTGGGTTAGGGGAGAGGACATACGTGAGTACTTGTAAGGTGAAAGCGCGCAAGCAGATTCAACGCCAGGGCTTGTGCCTGGCGATCGCCGCGGCCTTGCTGGCGCCGGCCGCGTGGGCGCAGGACGCCGCGCCGGAGCCGGCGCAGGCCAAGACCCTCGGCGGGGTCACGGTGACCGCGCGCAAACGCGAGGAAACCCTGCAGGAAGTGCCGGTCGCGATCACCGCGTTCACGGCCGAGTCGCTGGACCGGATGAATATCGAGGACATCAGCGACCTCGACGCGCAGGTGCCCAACCTGACGATCTACGCCGCGCGCGGCTCGAGCAGCACCATCACCGCCTACATCCGCGGCGTCGGCCAGTCCGATCCGCTGTGGGGCGTGGATCCGGGCGTGGGCATCTACATGGACGATGTCTACATCGCCCGTCCGCAGGGCGCGCTGCTCGACGTGTTCGACGTGGAGCGCATCGAAGTGCTGCGCGGCCCGCAGGGCACGCTGTACGGCAAGAACACCATCGGCGGCGCGATCAAGTACATCTCGCGCGGCCTGCCGACCTCGCTCGACGGCTTCGCCTCGGTCACGGTCGGCAACTACGGCCAGCTCGACGTCAAGGCCGCGGTCGCCGGTCCCATCGGCGGCAGCACCCAGGGCGGCGACGCGACCTTGCGCGGCCGCATCTCGGTCGCCAGCCTCAACCGCGACGGTTTCGGCGAGAACGTGGTCACCAAGCAGGAGGTCAGCGACAAGGAAGTGCTGGCATTGCGCGGCAACCTCGGCGCCTACGTCAGCGACGCGCTCGACATTCAATTCGCGTTCGACTGGATGGACGACCAGTCCGGCGTACGCGGCGCCAAGATGCTCGCGCCCAACCGCTTCGCCCCGGGCACCGCGCCGCTGGATTCGCGCTACGACATCCGCAGCGGCATGCCCAACGTCAACGACACCACGATCAAGGGCGCCTCGGCGACGGTCAACTGGCGCGCCAGCGAGGACTGGAGCTTCAAGTACGTGCTGGCCAAGCGCGAGTCCGACACCGAGACCAACATCGACTTCGACACCCTGCAGAACAAGATCGCCGACGTGAAGGCGTTCTACAGCGATCAGCAGGTCAGCCACGAGCTGCAGGCGAACTATGATGGCGGCGGCCGCGCCCGCGGCGTGATGGGCATCTACGCCTTCGATGGCGAAGCGGGCGGCCAGGTGCTCAACAACTTCTTCAACCTCAGCTTCGGCGACACCCAGGGCACGGTCTATACCGAATCCATCGCCGCCTACGCCGACTGGACCTTCGATCTGACCGACACGCTCAAGCTCGACGTCGGCGCGCGTTACACCGACGAGGACAAGCGCGCCAAGGTGCTCAACCGCGGCTATCGCGATGCCAGCTTCACCATTCCCAACGGCGCGGTCGCGGCCAACTTCGACCGCAAGATCAACTTCAAGAACACTTCGCCGAAGATCTCGCTGGATTACCAGATCGCGCCCGACATCCTGCTGTACGGCCTGGCCACGCGCGGCTTCAAGTCCGGCGGTTACAACATCCGTGCCCAGGCCACGGCGGTGCCGCGTTCGGCCGAGCCGTTCGACGACGAGGTCGTCGACAGCTACGAGGTCGGCAGCAAGATGGCGTTCTTCGATCAGCGCCTGTTCCTGAACCTGTCGTACTTCCACAACAAGTACAAGGACATCCAGCTTTCGGTGTTCACCTCCTACGACAGCAACGGCGATGGCACCAACGACGCGTTCTTCGGCGATTTCACCAACGCCGGTTCCGGCACCGTGCAGGGCCTGGAAGTCGAGTACCAGTGGCTGCCGAACGAGAATTGGCTGATCTCGGGCAACTTCGCCTGGCTCGACGCCGAGTACGACGAGTTCCTGTATGCCGGCGTCAATATCGCCAACGAGCAGGAATTCACCAACGCGCCCGAGTTCTCCGGCGCCTTGAACGTGGAGTACCGCACCGAGCTGTCCGACGGCAGCAACCTGTCGGCGCGGGTGGGTTATAGCTACCAGAGCGATGTGGTCGCCACCACCGAGATCGTCCGCACCGGCGCTTTGCCGATCACCCAGGACGGCTACGGGCTGGTCAATGCCGGCGTGACCTGGAAGAGCAAGGGGCCGTGGAGCCTGTCCTTGCAGGGCAGCAATCTGGCCGACAAGGAGTATCGGACCACGGGTTACAGCCTGAATTCGGCGCTGGGCGTTTACACCGGGTTTTATGGGGCGCCGCGGCAGTATTCGTTGTCCGTGAAGTACGACTTCTGATTGGGGGCCGCGGCCGCGCTGTTGCGGTCGTGGGGTAACGACCATTGGGTTGGGCGAACCTCCGCTTGGAAGAGCGGGGGTTTTGCTTTTTTGGCGGTCGTGGTTTGTGGGGCGGCAGGAAAAGCAGAGACAGAAGCAAAAGAAAAAAGCAAAAAGCAAAAAGCAAAAAGCGAATCCCCCCTGGCCCCCCTTTTGCAAAGGGGGGAACCCGGTAGGTGGGCTCGGTCCTGGGGGGAGGTTTTGCCGCAACTGCAATGACGAGAGCAATAACAACGGCAATAGCAGCGGCACCAGCAACAGCACCAGCACCAGCGAGGGCAACAAGGGCAACGGTGAGGTCAGCGGCGAGTGCAAAGGTAAGTGCGACGTCAATAGCAACGGGAACTGCAATACCGACGAAGACTGCAATGCCGAGCACTCTAGTCCAGCCCATGCTTTTCCCCCCTTTGGAAAAGGGGGGCAGGGGGGATTCGCTTTCCGCTCAAGCCACTACGAAACCTCCACCACCCATCAGCACCCAAACCAACCACCGCGCTATCCTCCGCCGATGCGCCCCCGCACCCCGCCATGCTGAGCCTCACCACCGTCGCCCTGGCCAGCCTCGCCTGGCTGGCGCTGATGTTCGGCACGGCGCTGTTCGCCGAACGCCGGCCGGCGGTGCTGGCGCGGCATTGGCGGCATATCTATGCGCTGTCGCTCGCGGTGCATTGCACCTCATGGACCTTCTACGGCACCGTCACCCAGGCCGCGCGCTACGGTTGGCCGCTGCCGCCGACGTTTCTCGGTTCGATCCTGTTCTACGCGCTGGCGCTGAGTTTCATGGTCAAGCTGGTCAAGCTGGCGCGCGAGACCAATGCGACCTCGCTCGCCGACCTGATCGCCACGCGCCTGGGCAAGGACGCGTGGCTGGCGGCGACCGTCACCCTGGTCGCCGCGCTCGGCCTGATTCCCTACATCGCGCTGCAGTTGAAAGCGGTGGCGATGAGCTTCGCGATGCTCACCACCCAGGCCACCGACGGCGTCGCCTCGCCGGCGTGGCGCGACAGCGCGTTGTACGTGGCGCTGGCGATGGCCTTGTTCGCGATGCTGTTCGGCACCCGCCGCGCCAGCGCGGCCGAGCACAATCGTGGCCTGGTGTTAGCGATGGCGTTCGAATCGGTGTTCAAGCTCGCCGCGATGCTCGCGCTCGGCGCCTTCGTCTGGTTCGGTCTCGACGATCTGCCCAAGGCCGCGATCCAGGCCGCGCCGACGCCGCCGGCCGGCGGTTTCGCGCCGCTGGTGCTGCTCGGCGGGCTGGCGATGTTCATCCTGCCGCATCAGTTCCATGTCGCCGTGGTCGAGTGTCGCGACGAGGACGACGTGCGCACCGCGCGCTGGCAGTTCCCGCTGTATCTGCTGTTGATCGCGTTGCCTGTTTTGCCGCTGGCCAAGGTCGGGCAGTCGCTGCTCGGCGCGCAGGTGCCTTCGGATCTGTACGTGCTCGCGTTGCCGCTGTCGCAAGGGCACGAGGGTCTGGCCCTGTTCGCGTTCCTCGGCGGGCTCAGCGCGGCCACCGGCATGGTCGTGGTCAGCACCCTGACCTTGAGCCTGATGATCGGCAACCATTGGTTCGCGCCGAATCTGCTGCGCGGTTCGTGGGCGCGCAACCGCGACCTGCGCGGGCGCGTGCTGGCGCTGCGACGCGGCGGCATCGTCGCGATCATGTTGCTCGCGTGGGGCTATAGCCGCCTGATCGCCGGCAGCGAGGCGCTGGCCGATGTCGGCGCGGTGTCGTTCTCGGCCTTGGCGACCTTGGCGCCGGCGCTGGCGTTCGCGGTGTGGCGGCCGCAGACGCCGCCGCGCGCGGCGATCGTCGGCATCGCCGCGGGTTTCGCCGCCTGGGCCTGGGTGTTGCTGCTGCCGATGCTGTACGAAGCGCGCGGGTTGTCGCCGGCGTGGCTGTTCGAGGGACCGCTGGGGTGGTCGTGGCTCGCGCCGGAAAGTCTGTTCGGCCTGACCGGCTGGAGCCGGCTCGGCCGCGCGGTCGGCGCCAGCCTGTTTCTCGGCGCGCTGGCGACCGTACTCGCGGCGATGTGGCGGCGCGAATTGCCGCGCAGCGCGCGGCGCGGATTGGATGCGCAGACCCTGCGCGACGCCGGCCTGCGCTTTCTGCCGCGCGAACGCGTCGCCCAGTTGCTGCACGACGCGCCGGCCGGGCATCCGGTCGCGGCGGCGATCGAGGCCGAACTCGAACGCGAACTCGCCGCGGTGCTGGGTTCGTCCTCGGCGCGGGTGCTGCTGGACGCGGCGCGGCGCGAGGCCGGTCGCGACCTCGACACGGTCGCGGCGATCGTCGGCGAGGCCTCGGCCGATCTGCGTTTCAACCAGCGCGTGCTGGAAGCGGCGCTGCAGAACATGAGCCAGGGCATCAGCGTGGTCGACGCGCAATTGCGTCTGGTCGCCTGGAATCGGCGTTACGCCGAACTGTTCGGTTATCCGCCCGAATTGTTGCAAGTGGGTCGACCGATCGCCGATCTCGCGCGCTGGGCGATGCAGCGTCTGCCGCCGGTCGACGATCTCGAACGTGCCTTGCAGCGGCGTCTGGCGTTCATGCGCGCCGGCACCCCGCATTTGTCCGAGCGCGTGTTCGCCGACGGCAGCATCATCGAAATCCGCGGCAACCCGATGCCTGGCGGCGGTTTCGTCGCGACCTTCACCGATGTCACCGCGTTCCGCCGCGCCGAAGCCGGCTTGATCCAGGCCAACGAAACCCTGGAACAGCGCGTGGTCGAACGCACCGCCGATCTGCAGGTGGCGACTCGCGAGGCCGAGCGCGCCAACGAGGCCAAGAGCCGCTTTCTCGCCGCGGTCGGCCACGACCTGATGCAGCCGCTGCACGCCGCGCAATTGTTCACCGATGCGCTCGCCCAGCAACTCGATCAACCGACCCAGCGCGAAACCGCGACTCAGATCGCCGGTGCGCTGGAATCCACCGGCGATCTGCTCAACGGCCTGCTGGATATGTCGCGGCTGCAGGCCGGTGGACTGGTACCGCAGCCGCGCGAGTTTCCGTTGGCCGAAGTGCTGGAGCCGCTGGCCTCGGAATTTGGCGCGATCGCCGCCGCGCGCGGCCTGCGCTTTCGCTATGTCGCCTCGCGTGCGTGGACCTGCAGCGACCCGCAACTGCTGCGCCGGGTATTGCAGAACTTCCTCGCCAACGCGGTGCGTTACACCGCCAGCGGCCGGGTGCTGCTGGGCGTGCGCCGGCGCGAGGGAGGTCTGTCGATCGAAGTGCACGACAGCGGCCCGGGCATCGAGCCGGCGATGCAGCGGGTGATGTTCGAAGAATTCCGCCGCGGCGAAAACGCGCCGGGGCAGGGCCTCGGGCTGGGGCTATCGATCGCCGACCGCATCGCGGAGCTACTGCATGCGCCGCTGAGCCTGCACAGCCGTCTCGGCCACGGCACCGCGTTCGCGGTGCGATTGCCGCATACGCCGACGCCGATGCCGATGCATGCGGCCTCGGCTGCGCATGGCGCCGCGCCGGGCGCGCTCGCGTTCGGTCTGCGCGGCATGCGGGTGCTCGCGGTCGACAACGATCCGCAGGCGCTGTCGGCCTTGTCGGACGTGCTGCGGCGTTGGGGCTGCGAGGTGGTCACCGCGGCCGACGGCGAAGGCGCGCGCCGGGCGATGCGCGAATACGCCGCGGGTCTGTGGCTGTTCGATTTCCATCTCGACGACGACGACACCGGGCTGGCCTTGGCGCAGCGTCTGGGCGCGGAATTCGGCGCGCGCCCGACCTTGCTGCTGAGCGCCGACGGCGGCGCCGGCGTGCGCCAGGCGGTGCACGCGGCGGGCTTGTCGCTGTTGACCAAACCGGTCAAGCCGCTGGCGTTGAAATCGGTGCTGGACCGGTTGCTGGCGGCCGGCGCGATGGAGCGCTGACGGCGAGGTTGCCCGCGTTGTCGGCGCGAGCAGTCCGGCCCGCGCCGACGCGTGTCCGGTCCTGCTGGGAACCAGCGTTCATGCACGCGAACCGGTGCCCGGGCGGCATCGCCTGACCGTTCATCGTGTTGTGGAAATCAAGCGATTGGCGTGGTGATTTTTTCGCCAACCCTCTTGCAATGCTTGTGCAGCAACGCATTGCGGGCTCGCATCGGGTTCTGTCCGCAGGTTTGTCCACAGGCTGTGTGGACAACCTCGGCCTGGAAGCCCGTGTCGGGGCACGTCACGGTACTTGACGGATGCCGCGCTCATTGGCAGGCAAGGGCGCCGGCCGCGCTCAGTCCTCGATCCGCCGCGCCGGGTCCGACAGTTCCAGTTCGCGCAGCACCACCCCGGCCTGAGTGCGGTTGCGCACCCCGAGCCGATCGAAGATCGCCGACAGATGCGCCTTGACCGTGCGTTCCTGCACGTCCAGGCGATCGGCGATCTGTTTGTTGAGCAGGCCTTGCGCGACCAGGCTCAGCACCCGGAACTGCTGCGGCGACAGGCTGGCCAGGCGCGAGGCCAGGTCGGCGTCGCCGCGGTCGCTCTGGGTGCGCGCGACCGCCGCGCGCAACGCCGCCGGCAGCCATTGCTCGCAGGCCAGCACCGCGCGGATCGCGTCGCGCAGTTCGTCCAGGCCCGAGCTCTTGGGCAGATAACCGGCCGCGCCGTGATCGAGCGCGCGCCGCACCACCCGCGGATCGTCGTTGGCCGACACCACCGCCACCGCGGTGCCCGGGTACTGGGCGCGGATCGCGGCGAGTCCGGCCAGGCCGTGATTGCCGGGCATGTGCAGATCCAGCAGGACCAGATCGATGCCGGGTTCGGCTTCCAGCGCGGCCAGCGCGTCGTCGAGCGTGCCGGCCTCGCGGATCACGGTGTCGGGAACGGCATCGGCCGCGGCCTGACGCAGCGCGGCGCGGAACAGCGGATGGTCGTCGGCGATCAACAGGGTCGGCATCGCGGCTAGCCTAACAGGCGGCGTCGCGAATCCGCCGACCGTTCGACCTTGCCGTGGGCCGGCGCGCGGGCTGTACCAAAGTACGATGAAGGCGGCAGCGTGGAGTTGCTAGGCTGGGTCGATGAGCGCCTCTATCCTACGTACCGCCGCGGCCAGCGCCGCCCTGATGGTATTGACTTGCGCGATCGCGCCGGTCGAACCGGCGATCGCCGCGGGCAAATCGCGCGCCGCCGCTGCGAAAACCGCCAAGGACACCGCCCCGATGTTCAGCAGTCAACGCCAGACCGAACACCGCGGCGAACACGACGACTTGTTGACCGCCGGCCTCGGCCTCGACGGCCTGCGCGCGATGGTGCCGCCGGCGTTCGCCGATGCGGCGCATCCCACGCCGGCTGAGTTGCGCCGGCGCGCGCTGTGGGCGAACTGGCGCGGCATCGCTGATCTTGCGCCCGGCGGCGGTTACGGTGAGTTGTACGGCAGCACCGCGGCGGTTCCCGGCCGCGAGTACAGCGCGTTCGCGACCGTGGCCGGCGCCACGCAGCCGCATCGCGTGCTGGTGCAGGTGCCGGATGGATTCGATACGAAGAAACGTTGCGTGGTGGTCAGCGCATCGTCGGGATCGCGTGGCATCTACGGTTCGATCGCGGTCGCCGGCGCCTGGGGCCTGCCCAAAGGCTGCGCGGTGGCTTACACCGACAAGGGCGCGGGCACCGATTACTTCGATCTCGACGCCGACCAGGGCGTGCGCGCCGACGGCACGGTCGGGCCGGCCTCGGAAGGCGGGCTCGCGTTCACGCCCAAGGCGAGCCAGCGCGAAGGCGGCGCGGGCATCGCGTTCAAGCATGCGCATTCGCAGGACAACCCCGAGGCCGACTGGGGCCGGCATGTGCGCCAGGCCGCGCAGTTCGCATTGGCCTCGTTGAACAAGGCGTTTCCGGAGCAAGCGCCATTCACCGACGCGAACACTCGGGTCATCGCGGTCGGCATCTCCAACGGCGGCGGCGCGGTGTTGCGCGCGGCCGAATTGAACGACACGCCGTGGCTGGACGCGGTGGTCGCCGGCGAGCCGAACATCTACGTCGCCGGCGCGCGGCCGTTGTACGACTACACCACCGAAGCGGCCTTGCTGATGCCGTGCGCGTTGCTGCACAAACCGCTGGCGGCCGCGCCGGTGTCGCCGATCACCGGCGACAGCGCCGAATCGTTCTGCACCTATGTCGCCGGCCTCGGCCTGCTCGGCGATGCGGCCAAGCAGGCGAGCACCGAAGTCCGCGCGCAAGCCGCCTACGAACGCATGCGCGCCAACGGATGGAGCGACGATGCGCTGCGCGCCGGCGTGCTGTCGGTGAATTTCGACCTGTGGCGCGCGGTCGCGGCGACGTATGCCTCCGCTTACGGTCGTTACGCGCCGGCCGGACAGGCGCGAACCAAAGATCCGGATCAACCGTGGGTGCGGTATGCCTACGCCGCCGCGACCCCGGCCAGCGCCACCGCGCCGGCCGCCGCACGCGCCGCGAGCGAGAGCGAACGCGCGGCGTGGTGGGCCGACGCCAGCGGTATTCCGCCGGGCGCGGGCGTGCAGTTGTTCGGCCCGGCCGGCGGCGAGCGTCTCGCGCCGTTGGCGGCGCTGCGCGAGTTGTGGAGCGGCGAGATCATCGGTGGCGAAGCGGCCTATCCCGAATACGGCGCAGCGCTCAAGCGCGCGCACGAACGCGTGCGCGCCGGCATCGAACAGACCCGCGCCGCCGCGCCGCGCAAGGATCTGCCGATCGTGGTCGTGCACGGGCTCGACGACGGCCTAATCCCGCCGGCGTTCAGCAGCGCGCCGTATGTCGCGATGGCGCGCAAGGCCGGCGCGCAGGTGCGCTATTGGCAGGTTCGCAACGTCCAGCATTTCGACGCCTTCCTCGGCTTGCCGGCGATGGGCGCGCGCTATCTGCCGCTGTTGCCGTACGTGTATGCCGCGCTCGATCGCGTCGATGCGCATCTGGACCAGGGCACGCCGTTGCCCGCGGACGCGGTGGTGGCGAACTCGCCGCGCGCGGGCAAGGCATTGACGGTCGAAAACTTGGCGATGCCCAAGTAATCGGATCGCGTCGGGTTCGCTCGATCGCCGGCTTGATGGTCGCGTTCGAATTCGCGGCGCCGACGATCGGCAACTCCAACGCGCTGAACGTGACGACCGCGCCGACGGCTGGCGCGGCCAAACCCGCATTTCGACGAACGGCCTCTCGATCGACGCCGCCGCGACACGTCGGGCAAATCGCCGAAACCCCGGCGCAGCCTGGATTTGCCCGGCGCGCACCGCCCGAGTGCGACTTCGGCCTCTTGCGGCCTGCACACCGGCTTTGGCAGGCTGGGCGCACATCCTGAACGGCGAACGCGCCGTTCGCCCCGGAGCCGAGCCGCATGCCGCGCCATTTTTCGATGCTTCGCGAATTCCACCTCGCGGATTGGTTCACCCTCGCCAATGCCTTCTGCGGCACCGGCGCGATTTTCGCCGCGATGCGTTTCCTGCAGGAAGGCGGGGTGCGCGATCTGATGATCGGCATGGCGCTGATCCCGCTGGCCTTCATCTTCGATGCGCTCGACGGCCGGGTCGCGCGCTGGCGCAAATCGTCGTCGACCCTGGGACGCGAACTCGATTCGCTGGCCGACGTGATCTCGTTCGGCGTCGCGCCCGCGGCGCTAGCCTATGCCTGCGGCCTGCAGGGCGGCTGGGACTGGGTGATCCTGAGCTACTTCGTCGGTTGCGGTGTCAGCCGTCTGGCGCGTTACAACGTCACCGCCGAGGCGATGTCGGGCGAGGAAGGCAAGGTCAAGTATTTCGAAGGCACGCCGATTCCGACCAGCCTGCTGCTGGTGATCGTGCTCGCGGTCGCGGCCTGGCAGGGCGCGATCGGCGCGGATCTGTGGTTCGGTGGCTACCGGCTCGGCCCGTGGCTGTTCCATCCACTGGTGCTGATGTTCGCGTTGTCGGGGTCGTTGATGATCAGCAAGACGTTGCATATTCCCAAGCCCTGAGCGTCGCTGGGCTTTCGTCGCGTCGTTCGCTTTTGTCGCGACACGATTTCACCGCACCGCTGTGAATGCGACGGATGCATTCCGCCCTTTGCAAAAGGAGGGCTAGGGGGGATTCGCTTTTAGCCCCAAGCAAAGGCAAAAGCTCAAATCCCCCGCGTCTGCTGCGCAGACGCCGCCCCCTTTTCTAAAGTGGGCAAAAGCGGTGCTGCTTGGGTTTGAAGATTCGTCGCATCGCGATGATGCCGCGTCGAATGCGTTCCTGCTTTGCAATTGGCGCCGCGGAATTTGCCTTCGGCCTAAAGCAGAGGTAGGGCCGCCCGCACATCACACATTTTCCGCAAGCCCCACCCGTATTCACCAACCGCCCATGCGCATCCACGCGCGCGGCAACGCGCCATTGCTATGATCGGCGCAAACCACGGAGGCGGTGATGGCGAATTTCGGTTTCGGTTCGAACAATCCCGGCGATTTCTTCGGCGCGGGCGCCGACATGAATCAGCCCGGTTTCGAAAAACTCGCGCGACAGTACTGGGGCGCATGGGGCGAGATGATGCGCGGCGCAGCGCCGCAATCGGCGCAACAGCCGTCGATGCCCGGCTGGAACGAGGCGGTGAGCTGGTGGTCGCAATTGGCCAAGGGCGGGCAGCCGCAGGTCGACGACACCCTGGACCGTTTCAACAGCCAGGCGCGCGGCTGGTTCGGCGAAATCCAGAAACTGGCCTCGCAGTTCGCCGGCAGCGACGCCTCGGCCGGCGATATCGCCGGCGCCTGGAAGCAGGCGCTGGGCGGGCAGGGCGCCAATCCCTTCGCCGATGTGTTGAGCGCGATGCGCGGACCGGGCCAGCAGGATTTCGGCCGCTGGGCCGAGCAGATGGGGCCGTTCCTGGAACGCCTGCAGAGCCAGGGCCAGTCCTTGCTCGGTCTGCCCGCGTTCGGGTTCTCGCGCGAGCACCAGGAACGCGTGCAGCAGTTGTTGCAGGCGCAGACCGATTACCAGAAACAAAGCCAGGCCTATAACGCGCTGATGGCCGAAGCCGGCCAGGATGCGTTCTCACGCTTCGAAGACAAACTGGCCGAACGCAGCGAACCCGGCCGCCAGATCGGCAGCGCGCGCGCCTTGTTCGATCTGTGGATCGACGCGGCCGAAGAAGCCTATGCCGACATCGCGCTGTCGCCGCGGTTCCGCGACGCCTATGCCGCGCTGGTCAATTCGCAGATGCGTCTGCGCGCCGGCGTGCAGAAGGAGATCGAACAGGCCAGCGGCAGCTTCGGCATGCCGACCCGCACCGAGATCGATGCCGCGCATCGCAAGATCGTCCAGCTCGAACGCGAATTGCGCCGCTTGCGCGATGAGGTGCAGCAGTCGCGCGAGCCGGCTCAGACGCAAGCGCCGCGCGAAGCGCGCCCGGTCGCGGCCAAGCCCGCGGCGACACCCGCGGCCAAGCCGGCGGCGAAGAAGGCCGCAGCCAAGACATCGCGGCCGGCTCCGGCCGCGGCCGCCAAGCCGGTGTTGAAGCAACCAAAATCCGCATCCGCCAAGGCGGCGCAGAAAACCGCGATCGCGCGTCCGCAGCCGCCGGCCACGCCGCGCGCCGCGAGCGCGGCGAAGCCGGCCAAGACCGCGCAAACCGCCAAGGCCGCCAAGAAGGGAGCGCGCTGAGATGACCGCACCGATCAATTTCAGCGCCGAATCGCTGGCCCAGGAAGCGATGACCGCGCAGAACAAGCTGCGCGCCGGCCTCGACACCTTGCGCGACGTCGGCGATATCCAGTACGGCGCGACCGAACGCGAGGAGGTGTGGCGCGACGGCAAGGTCGTGCTGTACCGCTTCCGCGGCGACAAGGCGCCGACCGCGAAAGTGCCGCTGCTGATCGCCTACGCGCTGGTCAACCGTCCCTACATGGTCGATCTGCAGGCGGACAAGTCGATCGTGCGCGGCCTGCTCGAGCGCGGCGAGGACGTATACATCCTCGATTGGGGTTATCCGGACCGTTCCGATCGTTATCTGGAACTGGAGGATTACATCCAGCGTTTTCTCGGCGGCGCGGTCGATCACCTGCGCCGCGAATACCGGCTGGATGCGATCAACCTGCTCGGCATCTGCCAGGGCGGCGCGTTCTCGCTGTGCTATTCGGCCTTGAACCCGACCAAGGTGCGCAACCTGATCACCATGGTCACGCCGGTGGATTTCCACACCGGCGACAATATGCTGTCGAACTGGACGCGCGGGCTCGACATCGACCAATTCGTCGACACCCTGGGCAACGTCCCGGCGGATGTCATGAACTGGTGCTACCTGACCTTGAAGCCGTGGCGGCTGTTCGTGCAGAAGTACGTCGGTCTGATCGACATTCTCGACGACAAGCGCGCGCTGGAGGATTTCCTGCGCATGGAGAAGTGGATCTTCGATTCGCCGGACCAGGCGGGCGAGGCGTTCCGCCAGTTCATCAAGCAGTTCTACCAGGGCAACGGTTTCGTCAACGGCGGCATCGATATCGGCGGTCGCGCGGTCGACCTGGGCTATGTCGACATGCCGGTGCTGAACATCTACGCCGAGCAGGACCATCTGGTGCCGCCAGCGGCGTCGAAGGCGCTCGCGGACTTGGTCGGCACCGCCGATTACAGCGAACTGTCGTTCAAGGGCGGCCACATCGGCATCTACGTGTCCGGCCGCGCCCAGCGCGAAGTGCCGAGCGCGATTCACGACTGGCTGGCGCAGCGGTCGCGTTGAGTTCTGCACTCCCTTCTCCCGCTGGCGGCGACCGAAGCAAGTGCAGAGCTGAGAAGGTAGTCCGAAGGACCGGATGAGGGCAGTGCGAAGCGGGAAGTGTTTGATCGGCGATCGCAGTCACCCTGCACCACGGACCCTCACCCCAACCCCTCTCAGCTCTGCACTTGCTTCGGTCGCCGCATGCGGGAGAGGGGCTTGTATTCGCTGCGGCGATTGCACGTCAGCGATCGCGATTCGATCCATGTCGATTCATTTACATCGCCCGGGTTAGTCTTGACCCCGCCCGATTCCGGAACCCCCGCATGCATCGAATCCTGAGCTTGTTGCTGATCGCCGCGCTGACCGCCTGCGCGGCCACGCCGAGTCGGCAGGCTACCGCCGAAGCCATCAACGCAGCCGCGGCCACGCCGGGCGCGACAGCACCCGAAGGCGCCGCGCCACGCGACTCGCGCGAATGGGAGCCGACCGTGCAGGCCTGGGAGGCCGAGGACGCGCGCGTTCGCCGCATGCCCGGCGCGGTGGTGTTCGTCGGCAGTTCCTCGATCCGCTACTGGACCACGCTGGCCGAGGATTTCCCCGGCGTGGCGTCGATCAACCGCGGCTACGGCAGCTCGCGCGCGTACGACTCGGTGTACTTCGCCGATCGCATCGTCAACGCCTACCAGCCGCGCGCGGTGGTGTTCTACGCGGGCGAGAACGACCTCAACGAAGGCCGCAGCCCGCAGCAGGTGCGCGACGATTTCGCCGCGTTCGTGCAACGCGTGCAGGCCGGTACGCCGAAGGCGCGGATCGGTTTCGTGTCGATCAAGCCCAGTCCCTCGCGCAGGGCGATGTTGCCGCAGGTCGCCCAGGCCAATGCGCTGATCCGCGACTACATCAAGACCGTGCAGGGCGTGGACTATCTCGATGTGTTCACGCCGATGCTCGATGCGAGCGGCGAGCCACGCGAAGAATTGTTCCTCGCCGACCGCTTGCATATGAATCGCACCGGCTACGCGATCTGGATCAAGGTGGTCGGCCCCTGGCTGGTCAAGCCCTGACGCCGCGCCGCGCATCGCGCTTCGACATTTCGCGGACACGGCCGTTGCCATGCTTCGCGCCACCGACCTACCGATCGTTGCCGTGCGCCTCATGAATCGGGGTACACGCAATGGACCAGCGAGAACCGCTTCATGAATGTCCGCGCCGCCGCTGCTCGTCCCCGCAGTCTCGCCGTGTTCGCCGCGGCCTTGCTCGGCGCCGCGTCCATCGCCGCCCAGGCCGCGCCGTCGGCCCAGGCCGAGCGCGAAACCGAGCAACTGATCCAGGCGCTGGGCAGTTCGGGCTGCCAGTTCGAACGCAACGGCCGTTGGCACGACTCGGCCGAGGCGCAGGCGCATCTGCGCAAGAAACTGGCCTATCTGCGCAAGCGCGATCTGGCCGATACCTCCGAGCTGTTCATCGAGCGCGCCGGCAGCGAAAGCAGCCTCAGCGGCAAGCCGTACCGGGTGCGCTGCGGCAACGCCGCGCCGGTCGCCTCAGCGGCCTGGCTGAAAGCCAAACTGGTTCAGCTGCGCGCCGCCAGACCGGCGACGACGCCATCACCCTGACGCGCTAGACTGGCCGCGAACCTGCAGTGAGCTTCGGAGACGGCGAGGAATGAACAGCGCCACGCCCCGGTTCTGCCGCTCCCGGCACGACCGCATGATCGCCGGCGTGGCCGGCGGCCTCGCCCTGCGCCTGCGCTGGAATCCGGTGATCGTGCGCGGCGCCTTCGTGGTGCTGGCCCTGGCTACCTTCGTGCTGCCGGTCGCGCTGCTGTATCTGATCCTGTGGCTGTTCATGCCCGAAGAGGGCTGCTGACTGGGCGCGTCGCTGCGAATCGCCGGGGCCGTGCTCGGCATGCTCTGGACCTCGCCGGTGACGGTGCTGGGCTTGATAGCCGGTGTGTTCGCCATGCCGTTCGGCGCGCGGCCGCGTCTGCGCCGCGACGACCTGGCGCTGGTGTTCCAGCATTGGCCGTGGGGGCCGGGTGGCGCGATCACCCTGGGCAATGTGGTGCTGCATACCGGCGACGATCTGGATTCGCCCTGTTACACCTACGCCCACGACGCCGGCCATCGCACCGAGCCGCCGATCAAGCTCGCTGATCACGAACGCGCCCATGTTTATCAGTACATGGTGCTGGGGCCGCTGTTCCTGCCGCTGTATCTGCTGTGCGGCGGAATCAGCGTGCGCAACCGCTTCGAGCGCGCCGCCGATCGCTATGCGCAGACCGGTCGCGGCTGGTGGCCGTGGTCGAAGTGAACAGGCTCGAGTGAGCCGGGTCGAGTGAGCTGGCTCGCATCGCGCGGATTCATCTTGGTCGACGGCCGCTACACGAAATCTTGATCGGCCGATAACGACGCCGGCGGTATCCTGCGCGCGTCGGAGAAAAACCAACGGACGCCAGTCCGATGCAATCGCTCCGGCACGGAAGGCCCGGCCACCCGAGAAACATCTCGAGGACTGGGCCTTCTCATTTGCAGCGGATTTTTCAGTCGGCGGTCGCGCCCCTCGCATGAGCATGTGAATCGTCCATGTCACGCGTACTGGCTTCTATTCCCGGGATTGCGAGCCGCTCGCGCATACCGCGCGCTTCGCTCATCGCATCGTCCACGACACAGCCTCCGCCTGCGCGAACAGATCGCCGACGCGTCGATATCTGTCGACCGATAAGGCCTGCCTCCTGTTTCCCCGCCTGTGTTCGTCGCATCGCCATCGTCATCAAGGCGGCCTCGCGGCATGCCGCCGTAACCAAGTCGGAAATGCAAAGCGGGTCACGAATCGGTCGATCCAGTCAACCGGCGTGATCCGATTCGTCGCGTTACCGCGAGTCCTGGTACGGCGTTGGACGCGCGATGCCGGTTCGTTAATCCCCGACGAATCGGACATCGCGCGTCGCGCCGGTTGCGCCACCGCGTTCGTGCTGGCCGAGTTCATCGTTTGCGTTCACGCGTCGCGGCCGCAAGCGCGGCTGCACGCGGGTCGTCATCGCCATCGGCCGGACCGCCCGCAGGGGCATCGCGTGTCGCGAATGGTTCGCGCCGCGTAAAGGCATTGCGTTTCCTGGAGTTCCCAATGACCAAGTCAAGCCTCGTTTGCATCCTCGCCCTCAGCCTGGGCGCCGCGGTTCCCGCATCGGCGGACACCGCCTTGTCGCGGCACAGCCCGCGGCCGGAAGAGCGGGTGGCTCTTACCGAGACCGCGAACGCGCCGGCGGCCACGCTGGCGACCGGTTTTGTCTGCGCGGGCAATCCCATTCCCGCCGGCAGCGTGATCACCTCGATCGATTTCAGCCGCTGCGGCGGCATCGCCACCTATTTTTACGACTCGCCGTTCAACGGCATTCACGCCTGCAGCAATACGCCGATTCCGGCCAGCTACGCCTTCGACACCGTTACCACCGGCAGCCAGTGCAACGGCCTGACCCTGTACCGCTTGGTGCTTCCGGTCGACAACACCTATGTCTGCTCGGGCTCGCCGATTCCGTCGCCGTTCGTGGTGACCTCGATCGATGCCAATACCAGCGTCTGCCGCGGCATGACCCGTCATTCGGTGCGTCGCGCGTCGCCCGGCATCAACGTGTGCAATATCTCGCCGCTGCCGTCCAACTACGTGGTGACCGCGATCAGCAGCACATCGAGCTGCGGCAGCGGCGGGCGTTTCTACACGATCCAGCCGGTCGCCAGCAATCTCAACGTCTGCGCTAGTTCGCCGATTCCCGATGGCTACGTGGTCGATTTCGGCAGCCCCGGCGGTCCTTGCAACGGAACCAATACCTATCACCTGACCACACCGGTGGCGGGCATGGCGGTGTGTCCGTTCTCGCCGATACCGACCGGCTGGCGGGTCAGCGGAGGCACGCCGAGCACCCGTTGCCTGGGCTTTTCGCCGGCCAATGTGATCCAGCGGCAGTAAGCGCGCGTTCGCCCCGGCGACAGGCCGCGGCGAATGCGCGCGCACCATCGATCGGCGCGACCACGCGTCGATCGATAGATGTCAGGACTCGACGCTAAGCAGGGTTCGCCCCGCATCGACCGAGCGCGCGCGGATCAGCCGATCTGCGCGCGCAGCGGCAAGGTCGTCGTGGTTTCCCCGGCCGGCGCGCCGCCGGGGCCGTAGCGGCGTTCGACGAATGCGATCTCGTCATCGCCGATCAGCACGATGCTGCTGCAGCGCGTGCCGTAGCGTTCGCCGAGCACGAACGGCGGCGACAGCATGCGTTCGAGGTCCAGGCCCACGCCGGTATCGGGCAGTGCGTCGTCGGGCGCCACCGTAGTGTCGGCCATCGCAGCGAGCAACATCGCCAGACCCGCATCGTTGGTTTGCGGCGGCAGGGGCGCGCTCGCTTGCTGCGAGGCCGGCGATTCCAGCCACGCCGACAAGGCGCGCGTGGCCAGCCCGCTCTTGGGCCAGGGCGCGTCGAAATCGCCGTTGGACATGGCATGCACGCCTCGCGTCACCGCGTCCATGCGGAACCGCGGATGGTTGCTGCCGAACATCAACGCATCGCCGTCCCACAGCAGCAGATTGAAGCGGCCGAATTGCGCTGCGTCGGCGCTCAGGCTTTGCAGATAATCCGCCGCGCTCATCGTGCCGCGCACGAATTCGCGCACCAGCGCGCCGCGGGATCGCGGCGCGGTTTCGGGATTGAGCCCGGCGCGCACGTTGGTGACCGCGGCTAGGCGACCTCGGCTGGACACCTGCAACCAACTGCCGCCTTGCAGCAGGTCGCGGCCGCCGAATACCCGCGGGTCGTCGGGATCGGCGCCGGCCGCGGCGGTGGGGCGCGCGTGGGCTTCGTCGCGATTGGCGATCAAGGCCAGGCGATAGCGTGGATGGTGTTGCCAGGCGAGGGCGATCAGGCACATGCCGGCATTCTAGTCGCGCGCGGTCGTGTCCATGTGCAGCCGGCAGGCGGTCCACACCCGCCGCCCGCGCGCAACCGGCAGGCGTCGCAAACCCGCCGCGACGAATGGCAGGTGCGGGGCTGGCGGGCTGGCCATATTCTGGCCACCGTCTCATCAGATGAGATCGCTCCACGTTCTGCTAGCCGGCGCAGAAGGGGAGACGTGTTCGATGAATCGTGGTGCCAGGATGTTGCTGCAGTTGTTCGCGCCGGCCTTGATCGTGGCCGTGAGCGGCCCGATCGCCGGCACGGTGTTGTTGCAGATGGGCGATACGCCCGCCGCCGCCGGGTTCGCGCCGATCGCGCACGGGCTGCGGCTGGGCGGCGCGGGCGCCGGCCTGGCCATGGCGACGTATTCGCTGTGGCGCCTGTGGCGCTGGGAACGCGGCTTGGAGCCGCAATGCCCGTGTGGCGGCCTGCTGTCGCGGCCGTCGACCGGCCGTCGTGGCCGCTGCGAGCGGACCCGCCATTGCCTGGGTTGCCGGCGACCGCAACCGGCCCCGGATTCGGACCCGCAACCGGACCATTGAACGGCTCGCTGATTAAGGACCCCGATCCCATGCTCGCCACCGCCGCCGCCATTCGCTGCATCGTCGCCGCTCCGCCGGCCGCGGCACGGGCCGCGCCGGTGCCGCGCGGCGCCTGGGAAGACGCCGCGCCCGAGCACGCCGAGACAGGCTTCCGGGCCGGTTCGTCCGCGGGCGGCGAGGCGGACGGGGCGGGCGAGCCGCATTGATGTTCGCGGCATGCAGACTCCGGCCGTTTCGATAGGTATACTGCGCACCCGCTGCCGGAGTGGCGGAATCGGTAGACGCAGCGGACTCAAAATCCGCCGCCCTTAAAAGCGTGTGGGTTCGAGTCCCACCTCCGGCACCACGTAATTCCGAGAAGAACCAACCGCCCGGCCAACGATCCAACGGCCGGCAGCTTCCCGGAAAGAAGAAAGGCTCAGCCTCGCGGCTGGGCCTTTTTGTTTTCCGTCGTTTGTTCGGATGCCGCGAGGGCCGGCGCATCCCGCCGCGCCTCAATCCAGACGCGGCGAATACGCGAAGCGCTTGCGCCGCTGCTCCCTGGTCCAGCCTCGCAGCCGCTTGAATGCGAACAACGCGACCTGCCGGTCGGCCGAGCCGCACAGCCGAAGCAATGCATCGAATGCCCCCTGATTGCCGGTGTCCGCCAGCGCCCAAGTGAAGCGTCTGCGGATCGCGATGCCGCCGTCGTAGTGATACGGATAACTTCGTAACGAGGCGCGGTAAAGCGCATCGACCAGTTCCGGCGCGCGCAGCCATTGCATGCATTCACCGAGTTCTTCATGGCTTTCGTGCCAATCGGCGTCGAGCAGGGCAATACCGAGCTCCAGCACGCGAGGCTCGTCGCCGTTCTCGCTGAGCAGATGCAGCACGCAAGCGTCGTCGACGATGTCCGGCGCGTGACGCTTGAGCGCGTCGTTGGCGATCCACAATCGTGGATCCAGGTCGAGCATTCGGGTTTTCGATCGCGAGGTTATCGGGCGGCGATATTTTTGATGAAATCGCAGCGCCAACATTATCGCCCCGGCGATCGGACGCCAAGCGGACGCGTGATAAACCGCTACGCGTTCATCGTTGAAACCGCATCATCCGCCCGCTCGACACGGGACGGTCTGCGATGCTGAAACGCCGCTCGCTCGCGGTGAATCCATCGGCCCGCATCGCGGTATTCATCGCGCCGCAATTGCCGCGGCCTGGATCGGCGATCAGCACTTCGGCGTGCGCGTGCGCATATTGCCTGACCACGTTCGCGAGCAAGGCAATATGGTCGCGTTCGTACAATACGTCGCTGCCGATGATCAGGTCGAAACCGCCGAGCGAGCGGTCGCGTCGCGCATCCCATTCCAGATGTTTGTACGGCACGCCGCTCAAACCGTTCAAGACGGAATTCTGCGCGAGAAAATCCTCGGCGAGCGGATGCCGGTCGCTGGCGATGACATCGGCCTGACGCTTGTGCGCGATCAGGCTCGACAGCGCGAGCCCGCAACCGATTTCGAGAATGCGCTTGCCGGCGATATCGCGAATCGCGATTTCGTTCGCTAGCTGCAAACCGGTCGGCCACAGTTGCCCGAACAGGCTCCACATCGACGCAGAGATGCCCAATTTTTCGGCGGCTTGGTCGGGATCGTGAAACTGCTGCAGATCCTTCAGCGCGCGAATGCGATACTCATGCTCACCGACCCGCAAGTCGATGACGCGGGTTTGATATCGCAAGAAACCTCTGGATGACGTGGAACGAACGTCGTTGAGGCAAGCGGCGCTTGAGCGCCTGTAAATAGCGAATCGCCGGGATCGCTTCCCGACCATACGCCGATTATCTGGCAATAGCGAGGAATATCGCTGATTTTCATTCTTCACCCCCGCGCCGGGAGGTGGGGCGCATACTCGCGGGTCTACGTGTCGGAGCAACGATGGACAATCATGTCGAGTGGTTCCAGTTCACCTTGTCCAATGGACAAACCATCGGACCTGCTCCGTTGCGTCTGATCTGGATGGAGGCATCGGGTACCACCAATGTCACGGTATTGCGCAGTCAACGCCTGTTGCTGGGCAAGCGCACCGCCGTGTATTCGCTGCGCGCCTCGCCCAGGCTCGCCAATATCCGTGTGATCGAAGCGCGCTTGCGCAGCCTGTTGGAGAACGCGCGCCTGCACAGCGTTCTCACCGCGGTTTCCCATTGAGGCCCTTATGAATACGTTCGACATCGCGGTGGGCAAGTGCGAAGCGATCGACAAGAGCACGGTGACCATCCGGCTCGATAGCGCGATCGTCAGCCGTCTGGTTCCCGGCCATCCGTGGCGCACCTCCGGCACCAGCGTGCTGCGCCTGGACATTCGTCTGTGCAGCGAAAGCCGGCCGCCGGAAATCGGCCGTGAGTTGTTTCTGCAGCGCGAAGCCTTGTTGCGCAATCCGCGCGCCAGCCTGGACCTGCTCGGCGACGGTCAGTTCGCGCCGATCCGCTTGCGCGCGATCGGCGACAACACCGATCCGGAAGTCATGCAACCCGCGGCGAAAGCCGGGCGCGGTGATCGTTCGCGCGTGCGCTGGGGCAAGGAAGGCTGAGGCCGTCGCGGTTTCGCTCGCGCGTTCGTGCGCGAGCCGAGACGGGGCACGGCATGCGGCGCCGCGAGTCGGAGCGCATGCGCTTGCGTGCGTGGCGCGATTGGTAGTCGCGCCAGCCGGAATCCGTTTGTCCAAGGCGGATTGATTGAATCCGTTTGATCACAGCCACTCGATCACGCACGGCTCGATCGCTGCTGGCTTGATCGCAACGGCCCGGTCGGTGTTTACGCGATCAGACGTGGCTCGATCAAAATCCGCCGTACCGCGCCATCGCCGCGGCGCAGATCAGGATCACCGCGATCAGGATCAATTCGAAACGGATCAGCACGCGCAGGATCCGCACCTGCGGCGCCGACGGCAGGAACGCCGGGTCGTGCTTGAGCGCCTTGCGCCAACGCAGGAAGCGCACGGTCGGCAGAATCGACAACAGCGCGATCGCCACGAACGCGCCGAACTTGGCATGAAACCAGGGATTGTGCTGATAGAAGTCGACGCCCTTGACGCCGTAGAACAGGCGCGCGATGCCGGCCGCCAACAGCAGCATCGCGCTCATGCCGTAGCCGGCATCGAGTCCGGCCAGGCGCTTGAGCGCGGCGGCATCGATCGGTCCGCGCAACAGCACCGATTCGGCGACCAGCATCGAAATCATGGCGAACACCAGCAGATGGTGGAACGCGGCGAGCAGCAGGTCGGTCAGCATGGTCGGGGCTCCGTGCGATGGCTGGGAGAGGTTCTCGCGCGCGGCGCGCAAAGCCGCGGCGTCCGGGCGACTCGCAACGCTCAACCCACGGCGTTGCCGCCAGCGAAGATCGCGCCGGCGCGGGGTGGTTGCCAGTGGCGTTTGTAATGTCCTGCGGTGGCCGCTTGGGCGTGCGGACAACCGGACGCTGGTCGAATTTGGCGGCGAAGGCGGGTTACAACGCTTCGCTGTCGTAAGCCCTGCGATCCGACTGTAGGAGCGGCGTAAGCCGCGACTGCGACATCGCGCATGCGACGCATCTGTGTGGCGCGGTCGCGGCTTACGCCGCTCCTACAGGGAGATGCATCACATTTGGGTGGTCGTGGTAGAGGTTGTACGCGGATGGGGCAGATTGCTGTCGTAGGCCACGCGATCCGACTGTAGGAGCGGCGTAAGCCGCGACCGCGACATCGCGCTTACGACGCATCTGTGTGGCGCGGTCGCGGCTCACGCCGCTCCTACAGGGAGCATCCGTAATGCTGCGAAGCGGCGGCGGCCGCAGCGCGTCAGCCGCCGATCAGGCGGCTTCGTCGGTCTTCAGGGTCTTGTCGACGCGCTGGAACCACTCGCCGTCGCGCGGCTCGAACATCGAGCAGCATTCCATCGGCGCCTTGTAGATGTGCAGCGACACCGCGACCGCGTCGTTGCTGGCGTTGCGGATGGTGTGGTACTCGTGCGGCGGAATCAGGCTGCCGGCGCTGCCGGGGCCGGCGTGCATGCCGCCGGCGGCGCGGAAGCGGAAGTTCTCGCCTTCGCGTTCGAGCAATTCGAACTGGGTGATTTCCAGTTCGCCGTCCCAGACGCCTTCCACGCACCACAGGCCGCTGTGATCGTGCATCGGCGTGCCTTGGCCGGGACCCCAGGTCATCGCGACCACGCTGTAGCCCAGTTCGGGGCTGCGGTAGAGCTCGCGGCGCGCGTAGTGGTCCTGGATCGGGTCGAACACGCAGTCGGGCAGGTTGACGTCGCGGTCGCGGATCATCTTGCACAGGGTGTTGCGCAAGGCCGCGGTGACGGCGTGTTCGTCGCCGGCGTTGACCGCCGCGTCGATCGCGGCGACCAGCTTGTCGTGGCCGGGGAAGTCGAGGTCGGGCAGGGCGTCGGTGGCGTTCATGGCATGGATTCTACGCCCCTGCCTGCGCCTTGGCAGCTTCGGGCGGCCCGGGACCGGTGCCGATCCGGTTGGTTCGCTCAGCCGGTTCGCAGTTCGTCCAGGAATCCGGCCACGGCCGGGCCGAAGCGGGCGATGTCGACCAGGAACGCGTCGTGGCCCTGCGGCGACTCCAGCGGCACGAAGCGGGCGTCGGCGCCGCCGGCGCGCAGGCCGTCGGCGATTTCCTGCTGCTGCTGCAGCGGAAACAGGATGTCGGTGTGGACGCCGATGGCCAGCGCCTTTTCCACCCGGATCGCGGCCAGGCCGCGGCGGACCTGTTCCTCGTTGTCCAGACAGTCGCCGTCGCCGCAGTAATCGCCCAGGTCGAACCAGTCCATCGAGCGGCTCAGGTACAGATAGCAATTTGGGTCGAAGCGGCGCACGAACCGGCGGGCGTGGCCTTCCAGATAGCTTTCGACCTCGAATTCCAGGCCGAAGGGCTCCTCGTCGGCGCGGTCGGAGTCCAGCCGCACCCGGCCGAAGCGCCCGTCCCACTCCAGAGCCGAGCGATAGGTGATCACGCCGAGCTTGCGCGCCATGCGCATGCCCGATTCGGGGTAGTGGGTTTCGTCGTAGCCGCCCTGGTTCCACTGCGGGTCCAGGCGGATCGCTTCGCGTTGCAGCGAACGGATCGCGATCGAGAACGGCAGCGCGCGCGCCGCGCCGGAGATGTTGATGTGGTTGCGCGCCAGCCCAGGGTGACGGATCAGCAGCGCGAGCGCGGTCATGCCGCCCATCGAATTGCCGATCACGCAGGCCAGACGCTCGATGCCGAGCGCGCGCACCACGTGCGCGGCGGCGTCGGCGCCGTCTTCGATCGACAGCTCGGGAAATTCCAGTCGGTACAGCTCGCCGGTGTCGGCGTTGATCGAGGCCGGGCCGGTCGAGCCTTTGCAACTGCCCAGCGAATTCACGCAGATCACGAACCAGTGGTCGCTGTCGATCGGCTTGCCGGGGCCGAGCATGGCCTCCCACCAGCCCGGCTCGGGGTTGCCGGCGTTGGCCGCGGCGTGCGCGTCGGGCGACAGGCCGGTGACGATCAGGATCGCGTTGTCGCGCTTGTCGTTGAGTTCGCCCCAGGTTTCGTAGGCGATGCGCGCGCCGTGCAGGGCGCCGCCGCGTTTCATCGGGAACGGCGAGGGCAGGTCGATGTGGCGGGTGCCGGGCGGGATGAATTCGGTCATGCCTTGCTCGTGTGGCCGGTGCTTGCGCTGAAAAGATTCGAAGTCGACGGCCGCGCGAGGGAGGCGGTCGCGATGCAGAGCCTAAACCATCGCCCTGACCGGCGGCCGCGACCGGAACTGCAATTGCGTTATCGGCACATGCCGGTAGCGGGCGATCCGGGCGATCGAGCGTGAGAGCGATCGCGGGTTCAGTCGACCGCGCGATCGATGACGACGACCGTCGCGCCCTTGGCATCCACGCGCACCGTCACTGGCTGCGAGGTCAGGTCGCCGGACTGCGGGATGGCGTTGCCGGAGGCCGACACACGCGCGAGCACCTGCACCTGTTCGAGCTGCGACAGCTTCATGGTCGGCATCGGGCTGTCGCCGTCGTCGAGAGTGACTTCGAGCGGGAACTTCGCGGCCGGGTGCTTTTCCACCGCGACCGGCATCGGCGGGCCGCCGAGTTGGCGCGCGATCACGAACACGCTGGCGTTGGCGGGCAGCTTCGCCGCCAACTGCGGCGACAGTTCGACCCGGATCTTGAGTCCGGGGCCGCTGGTCGCGGCGCTGTTCGCGGCGGCGGGCGCGGGCGCCTGCATCGGTTCCATGCCGGCTTCCTGGCGCGCGCCGTTGATCTGGTCGAGCAGGCTCGCGGCGGTGGCCGGATCGACCACGGTCAGCAGCGGTTCCCAGGTCTTGGCCGCTTCGGCCGGTTGCTCGGCCTGGCGCTGGGCGATGCCGAGGAACCAGCGCGCGCGCTGGTGCATGGGCTGCTGTTCCAGCGCGTGCTTGAGCATCGCCACCGCTTCGTTGTCGAAGCGGCGCTCGCGGGTGGCGAGGGCGCGGGCTTCGGCGGCTTCGGCGAGCAGGTCGGGATTGTCCGGCGCGAGCTTGACCGCGCGCGCATACGCATCGCGCGCCTTCATGCCCAGGCCCTGTGCGGTGTAGGCGCTGGCGAGCAGGCGCCAGCCTTCGATCTGGTTCGGATCGCGCTGGAGTTCGGCTTCCAGCTGGGTCACCGCTTCGTCCAGCGTCTGCGGCGCCTTGCGTTGCTCGGGTTGCAATCCGGCCGGCGTGCCGATCGCGAAATACAGCGCGACCGTGGCCGCTGCCAGCGCCACGCCCAGGCCGGCGCCCAGCGCCGGTCGCGTCCGCCACAGCGGATGCAAGGCGTAGCCCAATACGAACACGACCAGCGCCGCGCCGCATGCCACGAACACGCCCATCGGGGCCGATCCCATCGTCACCGCCATCACCACTCTTGTTCCTCGTCAATGCGCGTGTCGGCCGGTCCCGCCTTCGCCGAACGCGTCGTGGCCGAGCGTGCATGCACGATACGCGCAACCGCCAAGCCGCCGGCCAGCAACAGCAGCGCCGGGCCGAACCACAGCAGCCAGGTCTTGGATTCGACCTGCGGTCGGTAGAGCACGAATTCGCCGTAGCGCGCGACCAGGAACTCCTTGATCTCGCCGTCGCTCTTGCCCTGACGCATCAGCGCGAGCACTTCGCGGCGCAGGTCGTGGGCGATCTGGGCGTTGGAATCGGCCAGAGACTGGTTCTGGCACATCACGCAGCGCAGTTCGGCGACCAGGGCGTGGAAGCGGCGTTCTTCGCTGGTGTTGGTGAAGTTGAGCGGGGCGGGGTCGTTGGCGGGTTGGGCTTGGGCGGGTTGGGCCAGGGTGAGGGCCAGCGACAGGCTTAGTAGTGCGGTGGCGGCGAGCGTGCGCAGTGGCTGGGCGGCAAAAGCGAATCCCCCCCGGCCCCCCTTTTGCAAAGGGGGGAGTCCATCCGGTTGCAACGAAGAGAGCGTGTCCGATCGCGGCGATAACACCTGCAAGCCCGTGCCGTTCCCCCCTTTGGAAAAGGGGGGGAGGGGGGATTCGCTTTTATCCGCCAGCTTCATCGCGCCTTCTCGATTTCTTCGAGCTTCGGCAGCAATTCATTGGCGATAACTTGGTTGGTCAACGGCCCGACGAACTTCCAGCGCACGATCCCGCGACCATCCACTAGGAATGTTTCCGGCGCGCCATAAATGCCCCAGTCGATCGCCGACTTGCCGTCGTAGTCGGCAACCACCACCACATAAGGATTGCCGTACTGCTCCAGCCAACGCAGCGCATCGGCGTGTTCGTCCTTCCAGTTGAACCCGATCACGCGCAAGCGCTTGGTTTCGGCGAAACGCGTCAGCACCGGATGTTCGTCGCGGCAAGCCGGGCACCAACTGCCCCAGACGTTGAGCAGGTACGGCGCGCCGCGCAATTCCTGCGAGGTCAGCAGCCGGCCGGCTTCGTGCAGCACCGGCAGCGAGAACTCGGGCGCGGGCTTGCCGATCAGCGGCGACGGCAGTTTTTCGCGATCGGGATTGCGGCTGAGCCACACGCCTGCGGCGAGCAGTACCGCGAGCGCGGCAAACACAGCCAGCGGCAGCCAGCGACTCTTGTTCATGGGTCGTCTCCATCGGGCGTGCGGTCAAAGACGGCATCGTCGTTGCCGCGGTATCGCTTTTCGGTCGCGAACGCTTCCGGCCCATCGGCCAGCGCGAACTCGAACGGATCGGGCTCGGCGCTCTTGGGTGCGGGCGCGAGCTTCGGCCGGAAGCGCCGATCGGTCGCCGCCACAAAGCCGCCCAGCATCATCAGCAACGCGCCCAGCCAGATCCAGCGCACGAACGGTTTGATATGCACCCGCACCGCCCAGGCGCCGCCGCCGAGCGGTTCGCCGAGCGCGACGTACAGATCGCGGGTAATGCCCGGCGCGAGCGCGGCTTCGGTCAGGACCTGGCCGCCGCTGGCGTAGGCGCGTTTTTCCGGATGCATCACGGTCAGCAGTTCGCCGCCGTCGAACACGGTCACGGTGCCGTAGTCGGCTTCGTAATTCGGTCCGACGCTGTGCTTGACGCTGTCGAAGCGGAACGAATAGCGGCCCAGCTCCAGGCTCTTGCCCGGCGCGAGCGCGACTTCGCGTTGCACGCTCAGGCCTTCGACCAGCAAGGCGCCGATCAGGAACACCGCCACGCCCAGGTGAGCCAGGGTCATGCCGAGCATTTCAGCGGTGAAGGCATTGCCCTTGCCGCGCACGCGCGTCCACACGAAGCGCAATGTGCCTGCCGCGACCCAGACCGCGCCGCCGACACCCGCGGCGACCTTGAGCGGACTCTGCGGCGCCAGGAAATACGCGGCGACGGCGGCGCCGAGCGCGAGCCCGGCCCACGGAATCAGCATCGCCAGCGGGCGCGAGGCTTGTTCGCGCTGCCAGCGGAACAGCGGGCCGAACGGCAGCAGCAACACCAGCGGTGTCATCAGCAGCACGAACATCAACGCGAAGTAGGGTGGGCCGACCGAGATCTTGCCCAGGTCCAGCGCATCGGCGAGCAAGGGATACAAGGTGCCCAGCAAAACCATCGCGCACGCGGTCGCCAGCAACAAGTTGTTGCCCAGCAGCAGGGTCTCGCGCGACATCAGTTCGAATGGCTTGCCGGCGTTTTCCTCGCCCGACGGCGCGCGCAGCGCGTACAGCAGCAGCGAACCGCCGATCACGATGCCGAGGAAGATCAGCACGAACAAGCCGCGCGAAGGATCGGCGGCGAAGGCATGCACGCTGGTCAACACGCCGGAGCGGACCAGGAAGGTGCCGAGCAGCGACAGCGAGAACGCGGCGATCGCGAGCAGCAAGGTCCAGCCGCGGAAGCTGCCGCGTTTTTCCGTGACCGCCTGCGAATGAATCAGCGCCGCGCCGGCCAGCCATGGCATGAAGCTGGCGTTCTCGACCGGGTCCCAGAACCACCAGCCGCCCCAGCCCAGTTCGTAATACGCCCACCACGAACCCAGGGCGATGCCGAGGGTCAGGAATGCCCAGGCGACATTGGTCCACGGCCGGGTCCAGCGCAGCCAGCGGGCGTCGACCTTGCCGTCGAGCAGCGCGGCGATCGCGAACGCGAACGGCACGCTGAAACCGACGTAGCCGATGTACAGCATCGGCGGGTGGATGATCAGGCCTGGGTCCTGCAGCAGCGGATTGAGGTCGCGGCCTTCGGCCACCGCCGGCAGCAATCGTGCGAACGGGTTGCTGGTGAAGATCAGGAACGCCAGGAAGCCGACGCTGATCACGCCCATCACCCCGAGCACGCGCGCGATCACTTGCGACGGCAGCGACTTGGAGAACCACGCCACCGCGCCGGTCCACAGCGCGAGCACCAGCGCCCACATCAGCAGCGAGCCTTCGTGCGCGCCCCACACCGCCGAATAGCGGTACAGCATCGGCAGCAGGGTGTTGCTGTTCTCGGCGACGTAGCGCAGCGAGAAATCCTGGTTGACGAAAGCATGGGTCAGCAGCACGAACGCGAAGCCGACCAGCAGCAACTGCGAATACGCGGCCGGGCGCGCGATCGCCATCCACGGCTCGATGCCGCGGTGCGCGCCGAGCAGCGGCAGCACGGTCTGCAAGACCGAGATCAGCAGGGCGAGGATCAGGGCGATCTGGCCGAGTTCAGGCAGCATGGGCGATCGCCTTGTGATTCATGACGCGGTTTGGATCCTGGGGGGCGACAGCAAAAGCAAAAGCGAATCCCCCTCGGTCCCCCTTTTGCAAAGGGACGGGTCGCCGTGCATTAACATTTTTTCGGTACCGGCGATGGCGCTGATATCCGGTTTTGTCGGCGTAACTCAGGCATTGCCGCGACTGCGCGTCCCGTCCCTTTGTAAAAGGGGGGGAGGGGGGATTCGCTTTCGCTCCACGCGCGAAATACCTCAACGCGCAGGCTCCACGCCACCCGGCGCCGCGACATCATGCTTCTTATGCGCCTGCCCCATCTTGTCGGCGACTTCCTTCGGCATATACGTCTCGTCGTGCTTGGCCAGAATCTCCTCGGCGACGAAGGTACCGCCCTGCATGCGACCAGTCGCGACCACCGCCTGCTTCTCGCGGAACAGGTCGGGCAGGATGCCGGTATAGACCACCGGCATCAGCGCATCGCCGTCGGTGACGCTGAAATGCGCGTCCATCGAACCCGACGCGCGCTTGAACGAACCTTCCGCGACCATCCCGCCGAGGCGGAAGCGCGCGCGTTCGCTGGCATCGCCACGCAGGATCTCGCTGGGCGTATACAGATAGGCGACATTGCGCTGCAAGGCGGTGGCGACCAGCGCGGTGGCGACACCGGCGGCGGCGACCAGGCCCAGCACCCACAACAGGCGACGGCGACGGGTGGGATTCATCGGCTCAACTCACTGGGGATGCTGCGTGCCGCGTCGCGCGCCGCGCGCCTGCGCGCCTGGCGCAATTCGCGGCGGACCTGCCACTGGCTGGCGAAGAAATCCCAGCCCAGCACGATGAAGAACACTGCGTAGGCAGCGATGAGGTAATTGCGGTATTCCATCAGCGCTGCTCCCGCGGATTCGCCACGCCGGCCAGTTGCGCGACCCAGGCCTTGCCCTGTTCGCGGCGCAGGTTGTCGGCGCGCGCGCGCACCAGCAGCGCGCCGATAAACCACAGCTTGGTGCCGACGATCATCCAGATCAGCGGCGCCATCATGCTCGGGTCCATGCTCGACTTGCCGAACAGGCTGATGGTCTGCCCCTGGTGCAGCGAGTTCCACCACACCACCGAATAGCGGATCACCGGCAGCAGGGCGACGCCGACGATCGCCAGCAGGCCAGCCGCGCGCGCGGCGGCGCGGCGGTCGTCGATCGCCTGGTACAGGCCGATCACGCCCAGGTACAGGAACAGCAGGATCAGCTCGGTGGTCAGGCGCGGGTCCCAGTCCCACCACGTGCCCCACATCGGCTTGCCCCAGATCGAGCCGGTGGCCAGGGTGATGACGGTGAAGCCGGCGCCGATCGGCGCGCAGGCCATGGCCAGGATTTCGCACAGCTTGATCCGCCAGATCAGCGCGATCGCGGCGTACAGCGCCATCAGCGCATACACCGCCAGGCTCATCCACGCGCTGGGCACATGGATATACAGAATGCGGAAGCTGTCTTTTTGCTGGTAATCGGCCGGCACCTGGAACAGCGCGCCGTACAGGCCCCAGGCCATCACCAGCAGGCCCAGGCCATAGGCCCACGGCGCCCAACGCGCGGCGAAGCGGTCGAAGCTGGGCGGCGAGCCGAGTTGGTGGAACCAGCGGACGAGTGGATTCATTCAGTGGTTCGTTCGAAGGTCTCGAGGTCTGGGTCGCCGGGCGGCCTGGACGGTTGAGCGCGACAGCCGGGCTGTCGCGCGCGGGTTCGGTCTGCTACTGGGTCCTGCTTACGCGTCCTGCCTGGTGCTTCGCAACGCGAGCCGCCGGCGCCGTCAGCTCAGCGCGATGCGGATCGCGGCGGCGGCGGCCAGCGGCGCCAGCAGCAGCGCCACCACCAGCCCGGCGGCCAGCAACAGCAACGCGCCTACCGGGTCCAGGCCCTGGGCCGAACGGGCCACGCTGCCCGCGCCGAAGACCAGCACCGGAACGTATAACGGCAGTGCCAGCAAGGCCACAAGGATACCAGAGCGCCGCATCCCGACCGTCAGCGCGGCGACCACCGCGCCGAGCAGACTCAGCAAAGGCGTGCCCAGCGCGAGCGAGGCCAGCAGCACCGGCAATTGCTCGCGCGGCAGGTACAGCAGTTCGGCCAGGAACGGGGTGGCGATCAGCAGGGGCAGGGAGGTGGTGGCCCAGTGGGTGAAGGTGCGCACCGCGACCAGCCAGCCCAGCGGCACTGGCGCCAGCATCCATTGTTCCAGCGAGCCGTCCTCGGCGTCGCCGCGGAACAAGGTGTCGAGCGCGAGCAGCCCGGCCAGCAGCGCCGACAGCCACAGCACCGCGGCGGCGACCTTCGACAGCGCCTGCTTCTCGCCGCCCAGGGCGAGCGCGAACAGCACCACCACCAGCAGCGCGAACAGCGCCGGTTGCAGCGCGTCGCCGCGGCGCCGCCACAGCAGACGCAGATCGCGCGCGAGCAAGGCGCGCGCCGAACCGATCAAGCCGGGCATCGCCGCGCCGGCGCCAGGATTGCGTTGGCGCACGCTCATGCGCTGGCCTCCGTCGCCGCCGCGCGCCGCAGCACCAGCATGCGCGTGCGCACCGGCGGCGCGGCGTAGGCGCCGTGGGTGGTCACCAGCGCGGCACCGCCTTCGCGCAGATGCGCCTGGACCATGCGGTTGACCAGTTCGATCCCTTCCAGGTCGAGATTCGCGTACGGCTCGTCGAGCAGCCACAGCGGCGCCGGCGACATCCACAACCGCGCCAGCGACAGCCGCTTCTTCTGTCCGGCCGACAACTGGCGCGCCAGCGCGTCGTCGTAACCGCCCAGGCCGACCATGGCCAGGGCGTTCTCGGGCAACTGGCTGCGCCGGCGCCCCTGCAGGCCGCACAGGAAATTCAGATTCTCCAACGCGCTCAGGTCGGCCTTCAGGCCCGGCAGGTGACCGAGGTAGGCAATCGCGCGCGCGCGGCGCGAGGCGTCCGACGGTTGTCCGTCGATGTCGATCCGGCCGTCGTCGGCGCGCAGCAGGCCGGCCAGCACGCGCAACAACGTGGTCTTGCCGGCGCCGTTGTCGCCTTGCACGAGCAAGGCTTCGCCGGCGTCGACGGCGAAGTCGAGCGGGCCGAACACGGGTTCGTCGTTGCGCGCGAAGCGCAGGCCGCGGGCTTCGAGCAGGGGTGGAGCGGTGCGTTCTAGTGGGGTCATCGGTCGCAAGCGGGCGGCGGGTCGGGCCGCGAAGCGGGCAGTCTATGCGACTGCGCGGCTCGCTCCGCATTCTGGCCGCGTATCGCGTCCTTGCCGCCCGGCTTGGTCAGGCACGATCCGGTCAGGCACCGATCCAATCGGTGTGCGCGGCCGGTCCGGCATGGCTGGGACGATCGATCAGCATGCGCAGCCGCACCGGCTCGCCGCGTCGCCAGGCCAGCACGCCGGCCTGGCCGAACTCGCGCGCGAGCGCGTTGACCACTGCATCGTCGAGATCGGCCAGCAACCAGCCGGGTTCGCGCCACTGTCCGGCAACGTCCTCGGCCCAGGCGGCATGGCGCTGCACGCCGAGTGCATCCAGCCGCGCGACCAGGCGTTCGTCGGCGGCGCGGTTGGCGCTGTCGGAGTGCGGCGCGGATGCGGGGTTCCAGGCGGTCATGAACACGTAGCCGGCGGCGGGCCAGTACGCCTCCAGATCGGCGGCCGGCCGGCCCACGCGCAAGGGCAGGGCGTCGCCGTCCAGCGCCACCGCGTAATCGGCGGCGGCGTAGGCGATCGCCAGTTCGGCGGCATCGAGCACCTGCAGTTCGCGCATGCGCGCAGTGTCGCGGCGCCACGCGGGCAGTGCAAATCCGGCCGACGGGCGGAGCGTCGATCGCATGCGCTGTCTTGCGATCGTCATATGGACATATAGATATGTCGCCGCGTCATTGTCGTCGGCCGTCACGGTCTAACGACCTGCAACACGGATTTCGTACACTCCTCGGTCCGATCGCGATCACGTACCCGGCCCATGACCCTGACCACCAAGCTGCCGAAAGTCGGCACCACCATCTTCACCGTGATGTCGCAGCTCGCCGCCGAACACCAGGCGGTCAACCTCGGTCAGGGCTTTCCGGATTTCGATGTGCCCGCGCGTCTGGTCGATGCGCTCGGCCGGGCCATGCGCGAAGGCAAGAATCAGTACGCGCCGATGACCGGCATCCCGGCGCTGCGCCAGGCCATCGCCGCCAAGACCGAGCGTTGCTACGGCTATCGGCCCGACGCCGATGCCGAGATCACCGTGGTCTCCGGCGCCAGCGAAGCGATCTTCGACGCGGTCCAGGCGGTGGTGCGTCCGGGCGAGGAAGTGATCGTGCTCGACCCGTGCTACGACAGTTACGAACCGGCGATCGATCTGGCCGGTGGCCGCGCGGTGCATGTGCCGTTGGACCCGCGGACCTTCGCCGTCGACTGGGACCGGGTGCGCGCGGCGGTCACCCCGAACACCCGCCTGCTGATGATCAACTCGCCGCACAACCCGTCCGGCGCGATGTTCGACGCCGACGACATCGCCCGCCTGGGCGAGCTGCTCGCCGACACCGGCATCTGGCTGCTGTCGGACGAAGTCTACGAACACATCGTGTTCGACGGCCGCCGCCACGAATCGGTGCTGCGCTATCCGCACCTGCGCGAGCGCGCCTTCGTGGTGTCGAGCTTCGGCAAGACCTACCACTGCACCGGCTGGAAAATTGGTTACTGCATCGCACCGCCGGCCTTGTCGGCCGAACTGCGCAAAGTCCATCAGTACAATAGCTTTTGCAGTTTCGCCCCGGCCCAATGGGCGTTCGCCGAGATGATCGAGGCCGAACCGGAGCATTACGAGGGGCTGGGGGCCTTCTACGAGGCCAAGCGCGATCGCTTCCGTGATCAATTATTGACCACCGCGCTCAAGCCGTTGCCGGTGCCGGGCGGCTATTTCCAACTGGTCGATTATTCCGAAGTCAGCGATCTCGACGATGCCGCGTTCTGCCGCTGGCTCACCGTGGACAAGGGCGTCGCCGCGATTCCGCTGTCGCCGTTCTACGAGTCGGCGCCGGCTGGACAGCGTTTGGCGCGACTGTGTTTCGCCAAGAACGAAGCGACCTTGGACGCGGCGATCGAGCGTTTGTTACGGCTGTAACCCGCAACTCGATTTTGCACTTTTTTTGCACAACTACTTGCCGAATGCTTTGACTTCGGTCTAATCTTCGTCTACGAGTGTCGTCAGACGCTCGTTCAACGGTATAACCGTGGCTGTAGGGGGAGTTCATGGACAGAACGATCAGCGCGTGCCGCACGTCCGGCATGGCAAGAAAGTCGCGACCCGGCGCTAAAAGGGATGGCGTGTTGCGCGTCTCTTTTGCAAAGGTGTCCGGCGTCTCATTTCGACCGATGTCTGTCCGGTCACCTCATTTCCAACAATGACCGCGACGAGGTCCGTCGCAGCGTGCTGGCCGGGCCAGTCGCAGCCGACGACCGCTTCGGGTCCTATCGTGCGTCAGTACATTACTTAGCCGGGGAACGCGTGAGACAACTAACTGCAACCAGCCCTCGTTTGTGGATCGCGATCCTGCTGGCCGTCGCGCTGGCCGGGTGCGCCACAAGGCCCGCGCCGGATTTCGGCGGCCGCTGGAAGCCGGTCAACCGGTATTCCGAAGCGCCCAACGAAATTCCGCTTCATCAGTCCTACGTCTTCTATCCCTCGCCGATGGACGGCACCTTGAAGGCGATGCTGACGCGCTGGACCCAGGATTCGAACATGAAGCTGGATTACCAGCACTATTCGGATTTCACCCTGCATCAGGCGGTGTCGCAGATCCACACCACCAGCCTGCCGGACGCGATTTCGCAGCTCAATTCGGCCTATGCCGGACACGGCGTGGTGATCGCGCGCGAAGGCGAGCAGATCGTGGTGCGCTCGGCCGTTTCGGCGGCGCCGGCGGCCGGCAACGACACGTCCGCGGTCGACGCCGCATCCAAGTCCGCGCACGCGCCCAAGAGCGAACCGTCGCAGCCGCATTCGCCGTCCGCCAGCCTGGCCGATCCGGCCGCGCTGCCGTCCGCGACCCTGGCGCAAGCCAACGGTCCGTCGCGTTGATCCTCGAACGGCGCAAGCCGGCCCGCACAGGCGACGAGTTCCGGCATGCGCAGGCATGCCGCGTCGCCAGCAACGATTCCATCGTCATGGATGCAGCATAGATGTTCGGAAAAAAGCCCGTAACTCCGGCGGTCGAGAACGCCGTCGCCAAGGCGGTGAACTACGAGGTCACCGTCGCCGACATCGCCAAGCGCAGCGAGAAGCGCGCGTGGCTCGTCGCATTCGGCTCATTGATCATGTCGCTGATCCTGGCCGGCGGTTATTTCTACTTCCTGCCGCTCAAGGAGAAGGTGCCGTACCTGGTCATGGCCGACGCCTACACCGGTACCGCGACGGTCGCGCGCCTGCGCGACGACTTCGCCAACCCCAGCGTCACCACCAGCGAGGCGCTCAACAAGAGCAACATCTCGCACTTCATCATGGCGCGTGAGTCCTACGACTACTCGCAGATCGGTGAGCGCGACTGGGCGACGGTGTTCGCGATGGGCAACGCCCAGGTCGCCACCGCCTACCAGCAGTTGTTCGGCTCGACCAACCCGGCCAATCCGATCACCATCTACGGCAAGACCAAGACGATCCGGGTCAAGCTGTTGAGCATCCAGCTCGCCGCCGATGCGATGAATACCGGTCCCGGTCCGAAGGTGGCGACGGTGCGCTTCCAGCGCAGCCTGTACAACAAGGAAAACGGCGACAACACGCCGCTGGACAGCAAGATCGCCACGATCGAGTTCACCTACAAGTCGAACCTGAAGATGGACGAGATCAATCGCGTCCTCAATCCGCTCGGCTTCCAGGTCAGCGGTTATCGCGTCGACAACGACTACGCCGCCGCGCCGGCCTTGCCGCCCAACGCGACGCCCACGCAGACGCCCGCCGCGGCCTATCCGCAGCAGCAGCCCGGCGCGGTCTCGCCCGACGCCGCCAATCCGGCCGCCTACCCGCCGGGTACCGCGCCGCCGCCAGGCGCTTATCCGCCTGGCACGGTTCCGCCCGGCACGGCGCCGCCGGCCGGCGCGCCGCCCGCGGCGTATCCGCCGGGCACCGCGCCGCCGCAGGCCGCGCCGCTTCCCACCAACCCCGCCCAGCAGCCGCAACAGCCGGCTGCGGCACCTGCACCGACTGGCAATGCGAATGGAGTCAGCAACCGATGAACTGCCTGCGTAAACATCGCCTGGCCGCCCTGTTGTTCCTGGCGGTTTCCGGCCTCGCACTACCTGCCTCGGCCCAGGTGATCCAAGAGTACGAATACGAAGCCAACCGCATCTATCCGGTGCGCACGGGCCTCGGCATCACCACTCAGATCGAACTGAGCCCGAGCGAGAACATCCTCGACTACAGCACCGGTTTCAGCTCCGGCTGGGACATGAGCCGTCGCGACAACGTCTTCTACATCAAGCCGAAGAACGTCGACGTCGACACCAACATGATGATCCGCACGAGCACGCACTCCTACATCCTGGAGTTGAAGGTCGTGGCGACCGACTGGCGCGTGCTCGAGCAGGCCAAGCAGGCCGGCGTGCAGTACAAGATCAAGTTCGTGTATCCCAACGGCACCGAGTTCTCCGGCGCGAAGGAAACCAAGGCCGAACCGGTTCCCGAGTTGAACACCACCCTCGACAAGGGCCGCGTCTACAACTTCGATTACCAGTTCTCGAGCCGCAAGAAGCAGTCGTGGCTGGTGCCGACCAACGTCTACGACGACGGTCAGTTCACCTACATCAAGATCAACGGCGTGAAGGATCTGCCGACCGGCAACTTTCCGGCGGTGTTCGGCCGCGAACGTGAAGGCAGCGAAGACTTCGTGGTCAACACCACGGTGGAAGGCAACACGCTCGTGGTTCATGGCACCTATCCCTACTTGATCATCCGTCACGGCAACAACGTCGTCGGTCTGCGCAGGAAGAAGCAGAAATGAGCCAGAACCTACCTCCCAATCAGCCGGGTAACCCGGACGAGTCCGGCGGCACGCCGGAAAACAACAACAGCAGCTACGGCTACGCCGGCGCGAATCCTTATTACGGCCAGCAGGCCACCGGCCCGGCGCCGGATCTGGATGCCAACGCGCCCACGCTGAAGTCCTCCGACGTGCAGCGGCTCAACCGCAAGGCGTTGCTGTTCCTCGGCGGCATCGTGCTGTTGTTGATCGTGGCCGCGCTGTGGATGTTCAACGCGGCGACGTCCGGCGAAGACAAGAAGCCGAAGGTCGAAGAGGAAGTGGTCAATATTCCCGACCTGCCCAAGACCGTGGCCGATCCGCCGCCGTTGCCGGTCGATCCGCTGGCCGGCATGCCGCCGTTGCCGGTGGTCGATCAGGCCCCGCCGCCGATGCCGATGCCGCCGCCGGAGCAGATGGAGCCGGTCAAGCGCGGTCCGAGCCTGCTCGAACGCCGCATCTCGGGCGAGGGCGGTGGTGGCGACGGTAGCGGCAGTGGTAGCGGTGGCGGCAATCTGCCGCCCGGCGTGATGTCGCCCGAAGCCTATGCCCAGGCCATGATGGCCGCCAACGGCCAGGGCCCGGCGCGTCCGCAGCAGGATAAGGAAAAGGCCACCAGCGCGCAGCCGATCTACAACCCCGACACCCTGCTGGTGCGTGGCACGTACATCCGCTGCGTCATGGAAACCCGCATCATCACCGACCTGCCGGGCTTCACCTCGTGCGTGGTCACCGAGCCGACCTATTCGATCAACGGCCGCCGTCTGCTGCTGCCGAAGGGGTCGAAGGTTTCGGGCCGTTACCAGAGCGACAACATCAACGGCCCGCGCGTATCGGTGATCTGGGATCGCATCACCACTCCAAACGGTATCGACGTCAACATGGCCAGCCCGGGCATCGACAACCTCGGCGGCGCCGGTCATCCGGGCGACTACAACGCGCACTGGGGCAGCCGCATCGCCTCGGCGCTGCTGATCAGCCTGATCAGCGACGCGTTCAAGTACGCCGCGGCCAAGAACGGTCCGGAGACGAGCACGGTGACCAACAGCGGCAATCTGGTCCAGAGCCCGTACGAGAGCAACACCGCCGAGGCGATGGAGCGCTTGGCCAACCAGGCGTTGGACAAGAGCATCAACCGTCCGCCGACCGTGACCATCAACCAGGGCACCGTCGTGAACATCTATGTCGCCAAGGATGTCGACTTCTCGTCGGTCCTCAGGTGATGTCGATTGCAGCAGCGGTAGCTTGAGATGGACGCCGATAACTCACCGATCGCGCAAGTTTCCAACGCCTTCCTGGAGTACCAGTACCAGGTGTTGGGCATCCTGGAGTACATGAGTTCTCCGGATGTCACGGAAATCTGCATCAACCGGCCGGGCGAGCTCTACCTGGAGACTCGCTCCGGCTGGAACCGCCTGGAAGTGCCGAGCCTGACCTTCGAACGGGCCCGGCAGTTCTGTACCGCGGTCGTCAACGAGAGCAACACCGGGCAGCGCATCACCGATGCCGACCCGGTGGTCTCGCTGACCTTTCCGACCGGACAGCGCGCGCAGTTCGTGATTCCGCCTGCCTGCGATCCGGGCAAGGTCTCGATCACGATCCGCCTGCCGTCCAAGCACAGCAAGACCTTGCAGCAGTACCAGGAAGACGGGTTCTTCGACGAGATCCTGGAGCAGACCCACGTCCTGAGCGAACACGACCGCGAGCTGCTGGAGCTGCGCGCGCAGCGCAATTACGCCGAATTCTTCAAGAAGGCGGTGCAGTACAAGAAGAACGTGGTCGTGTCCGGCGCCACCGGCAGCGGCAAGACCACCTTCATGAAGTCGCTGGTCAACCACATTCCGGAAGAAGAGCGGCTGGTGACGATCGAGGACGCGCGCGAGTTGTTCATCACGCAGCCCAATGTCGTGCACTTGCTCTATTCGAAAGGCGGACAAAGTACCAGCAACATCACGGCCAAGAGCTGCATGGAAGCCTGTCTTCGCATGAAGCCCGACCGGATCATCCTGGCCGAGTTGCGCGGCGACGAATCGTTCTACTTCATTCGTAACTGCGCCTCGGGCCATCCGGGATCGATCACCAGTTGCCACGCCGGCAGTACCGCGCAGACGTGGGATCAGCTGGCGTTGATGGTGAAGGCATCGAACGAGGGGTCGGGGCTGGAGTTCGGGGTCATCAAGCGCTTGTTGATGATGACCATCGATATCCTGGTGCATATCAAGGCGCATGCGGGAAGGCGCTATATCACCGGCATCGATTTCAATCCCGAGCGCTCGCACAGTGAATGAGTTCAGGTGCCCGAAACGCTAAGAACTGTGATGTAAGTGTGCACGGCCATTGACATTGCTTGCTGCTAGATGAATCATTGCTGCGTCGATCCAACTGTTTGCAACCCCATCTTTCTGCGGATGTTCACAGGGATCGGCGCAACGGTTGGCACGGGGGGATCACGGAATGTTGCCCGGAATAGAGTTGATGAACTGCCCGGGCTTGGCAGTTCCAAATGAAGTCATGCACCACGTCGTGCGCGTGGAGTCCTCGTTCAATCCGTTTGCGATTGGCGTCGTGGGCGGCCGCCTGGTGCGCCAGCCGCAGAATCTCGCCGAAGCCGTCTCCACCGTGCGCATGCTTGAGCGCCGCGGCTACAACTTTTCACTGGGCGTCGCCCAGGTCAATCGTTACAACCTGGGCAAGTACGGCCTGGACAGTTACGAAAAGGCATTCGAAGTCTGTCCGAATCTGCAGGCGGGCTCGAAAATCCTGGCCGAATGCTATGGCCGCTCCAGTGGCGATTGGGGTAAATCCTTCAGCTGTTACTACTCTGGGAACTTCGTCACGGGTTTCCGGCATGGTTATGTGCAAAAGATTTATGCGTCGATCAACAGGGGAGCGACGCCATATTCCGATGCTCAGGCCATCGCGGTAATCGGCAAGTCATCTCGCAAGGATACAAAGGCGCCTTCGGCGCTGGCGTCGGTCAACCCGGCCAACCCGGTTGGACCGGCCACCTATGCGCCAGGCCGACAGTCGGGCCCGCAGCGCCTGGCGTCGGTCAGCGCCTCCCAGCCGATGGCCGCGACGATGCCCCAGATGGCGTTACCCGCTACAACGATGCCGGTTGCGCAACCGCTCGCGGCCGCGCCGACAATGCCCGCTCCGATGCCGACGGGAGTCGCGGCGATGGGTGGCGCGGGAATGGCGTCTCAGGCTCAGAGTTCGCAGCCGGTTAGAGTCATGCCGATGAATGCTTCGGCGGCGCTCCCGCAGCAGCCCGCGCCCGTCGCTCCGGCGGCGGCAGTGGCAGCGCAGGGGCAGGGCGATCAGGCCTTCGTTTTCTGAGCGCCGGTCCGCCGAGCCGTCTTGTTCGACCCGACTTTGCTCGAATTTGATCCGACCTTGATCCACCTGGTTTCGATTTGCCCGATTTGCTTCAAGTGATTTTGCTGTACCGATCTGATCGGCCCGGTCCAGATCAATTCACTCGATCAGGCCGTTTTGATGAATCCGTTTTTGCTAGATCCGTTTTGATAAATCCGTTTTGATCCACCCGTTTTCGATCGACCAGTTTCCCCTCCACCGACGAACCATCCGAAACACACCGCTGCACCTCGACCATTTTGTCCACTAGCGAATAGAAAGGACCTCTTCAATGAACAACAATATCCAGATCAAGAACTTCCTCTCGGCCTTCGCGATGGCGGCTCTGTTCGTCGGCGCGCTGGCGGCGCCGGAACTGGCCTTCGCCCAGACCGTCGACGGCGCCAAGAGCACCGTCAAGGGCTTCTTCGACAACCTCAACAGCCTGCTCAACATCGCCTCGATCGCGATCGTGACCATCGCGGTGATCTTCGCCGGCTACCAGATCGCGTTCGCGCACAAGCGCATCTCCGACGTGATGCCGGTCCTGCTCGGCGGCTTCCTGATCGGCGCCGCCGCTCAGCTGGCCAAGATGGTCATCCCGAACGACGTCGGCGCCGGCGGCGGCGGTGGCGGCATGGCGGTCCTGGTGAGCACCTTCCAGAACCTGTATGCATAAGAACGCGATGTTCCGCGGCTGCACACGGCCTCCCATGTTCCTGGGAGTGCCGTACGTGCCCTTCACGTTCGCGGCCGGGGCATGTTTGCTTTCGACGTTCTACTTCGATATGTGGTTCATCCTGACACTGCCGGTAGTGATTTTCGTCATGCGGCAGATGACCCGTCGCGACGAGATGATCTTCCGCCTGCTGGGGCTGCGCATGCAGTTCCGCATGCGGATGAGGAACATCGTTCACCACGGCACCATGTGGGTGTTCTCGCCGAACCACTATCGCAATCCTGGCGACAAGAAGTCTCGATGATGTACGCAGGCGCCATCGCGGTGAACCGTATGGCGCCTGCGGTTCTTGGCCGTCCGCGGCGTCCCTGACCGGGCCGTCGTCGGATGCTTGATCGCGTCGCGGGGCCCAGGCCCGGCGACGTCCTTCCAAAACCACGGGATACGCAGTACCCATCATGCTCACACCCGATACTCCGATCAGCGAATTCATCCCGCTGTCCACGCATGTCTCCCCCACCGTGATCAAGACCACGGGCGGCGATTACATGATGGTCTGGCACCTGGGCGGTCTGCCCTTCGTCGGTCGTGAAGAGTGGGAATTGGAGCATCGCCACAACACCTTCAATCGGATGCTGCAGACCCTGCGCGCGCCTGATTTCACCAACGTCGCGTTCTGGGTCCACGACGTGCGCCGCCGGCGCCGGATCCGCACCGACAGCAAGTTCAACGAGCGATTCAACCAGGACCTGTCAGACGGCTATTTCGCCGCGCTGTCCTCGCAGAAGCTCATGCAGAACGAGCTGTACCTGACGATGATGTACCGCCCGATCGTGTCGGGTAAGCGTTTCTCCGAGAAGTCCACCGACATCGGGCGCCTGCAGGAAGAGCAGGACCAGTGCGTGGCCAAGATCCTCGAGCTGGCCGGCAACGTCGAAGCCGTGCTCAAGGATTACGCGCCGTACCGCCTGGGCATGTACGAAGCCAAGAACGGTATCGTCTTCTCCGAGGCGCTGGAATTCTTCGGCTACCTGCTCAACCGCATCGACGAGCCGGTGCCGGTGCTCAGCGCGCCGGTCTACAATTACTTGCCGGTCAGCCGGCTGATGTTCGCCGCCAAGAGCGGCGACTTCGTGGTCAACACGCCGACCAACGCCAATCATTTCGGCGCCATCCTCAATATCAAGGAATACCCGGATTCGACCTATCCGGGCATCCTCAACGGCCTGAAGTACCTCGACTTCGAATACGTGATCACGCATTCGTTCAGTCCGATCGGCCGCCAGGACGCGCTCAAGGTGCTCGACCGCACCAAGGGCATGATGATTTCCTCGGGCGACAAGGCGGTCAGCCAGATCTCCGAGCTCGATTACGCGATGGATCAGCTTGCCTCGGGCAACTTCGTGCTCGGCGAGTATCACTACACCTTCGCGATCTATGCCGACAGCCAGGAAAAGCTCGCCGCGCAGGTCGCGCAGGCGCGCGCCGAACTGTCCAACGCCGGCTTCGTTTCGGCCAAGGAAGACCTGGCCGTCACCGCGTCGTTCTATTCGCAATTCCCGGGCAACTGGAAGTACCGCACCCGCCTGGCCAACGTCAGCTCGCTGAATTTCCTGGGCCTGTCGCCGCTGCACAACTTCGCGACCGGCAAGAAGGAAAACAACCCGTGGGGCGACTGCGTCACCACCCTGCAGACCACCAACGGCCAGCCGTACTACTTCAATTTCCACGCCACCCATCCGGCCGAGAACTCGCTCGGCGAGAAGGCGATCGCCAACACCATGGTGATCGGCAAGTCCGGTACCGGTAAGACCGCGCTGATCAACTTCCTGCTCAGCCAGGTGCAGAAGCTCAAGCCGACGCCGACGATCTTCTTCTTCGACAAGGACCGCGGCGCGGAGATCTTCGTGCGCGCCTGCGGAGGCAACTACCTCGCCCTCGACAACGGCCAGCCGACCGGCTTCAACCCGTTCCAGTGCGAGCGCAACGAAACCAACGTGCAGTTCCTGGCCGACCTGATCAAGGTGCTGGCCGCGAAGGGCACCTATTCGGCGCGCGAGGAGGAGGACATCTTCCGCGCGGTCGAGAACATGCTCGACACGCCGATGCATCTGCGCAGCATGACCAACCTGCAGAAGAGCCTGCCCAACATGGGCGACGACGGCTTGTATGCGCGCCTGCGCAAGTGGACCACCGGCAATTCGCTGGGCTGGGTGTTCGACAACCCGGTCGACACGATCAAGCTCGACAAGGCCAACATCATCGGCTTCGACTACACCGATGTGATCGACAACCCCGAAGTGCGCGTGCCGGTGATCAACTACCTGCTGCACCGCCTGGAAGAGTTGATCGACGGCCGCCCGCTGATCTACGTCATGGACGAATTCTGGAAGATCCTCGACGGCGGCGGCGCACTCAAGGAATTCGCCAAGAACAAGCAGAAGACCATCCGTAAGCAGAACGGCCTGGGCATCTTCGCCACCCAGAGCCCGGAGGACGCGCTGGCCAGCGACATTTCCGCCTCGCTGATCGAGCAGACCGCGACCTTGATCCTGCTGCCGAACCCGAATGCCAGCCGCGAGGACTACATCGAGGGCCTCAAGCTCACCGATGCCGAGTTCCAGGTGGTCAAGAGCCTGGACGAGCGTTCGCGCTGCTTCCTGGTCAAGCAGGGCCATGCGGCCACGGTGTGCCAGCTCAACCTGCGCGGCATGGACGACGCGCTGGCGGTGATCTCGGCCTCGACCGACAACATCGACATCATGCATCAGGTGGTCGAGAAGGCCTCCCACAGGACCGGGATCGCGGTGGACGAACTGACCCCGGACGCCTGGTTGCAGGACTTCTACGACAACCGCAAGGGCTCGGGCAAGGGCAAGCAGGCCTCGTCCGACCCCCGCGAACGCGCCCACGCATAACCCGGAATGTGCCGCCCGTCGCCTGCCCACTGGCCTGGACGATCACATTCCTTGAGTATTTGTTCCACTGGAAAAGAATGTAATTGACGTCGTTTGCGAGGATGCCCGTTTTGGGCCTGGCAGGAACCGGCGGCCGCGGTCGTCCGGTACGGGATCTGCCGGAGTAGCAACGGAAGCACGCGTCGAATACCTGAACAGGGCTTTTGGGCCGTTCGGGTTTCAATGGAAAGTGAACGCATGACGTCCCGTGCCTGCCTGGGCAGCGGACGTATCAAGGAGAGGAAACGCCGATGAGCCTGACCAAGTTCGTTCGAATCAAGCCGATGTTCATGTCGATGGCCCTGGTGCTGGTCGGCTTCGGCAGCATGATGACCCCGCGCCCGGCGCAGGCGTTCGTGTGCTTCTGGTGCGCCACCGAAATCACCCAGTACCTGAATTTCGGCCAGTTGACCGGCCAGTACGCCAAGCAGCTTGAGCAGTTGCGCCAGCAGGTCCAGCAGTACGAGCAGCAGGTCAAGCAGTACCAGCAGATGGGACTGGGCAACCTGAAGTTCCAGGGCAACAAGGGCTTCCGGGTCAATATCGCCGAGCAGTTCCCGGAGCGCGGCATCGACGAAGGTAAAGTCGAGGCGTGCGGTACCGGCGCCAAGAACAACCCGGTCGGCCAGCAGCAATACGGCTACTGCGTCGCCATCGTCCAGACCCAGAACCGTCGCTACAACGCGATGGTGAAGATGCTCAAGGACGTCGAGATGCGCGACAAGCAGCTCGAGCAGGCCTACAACGACCGCGGCACCCTGTCGGGCGACACCGACCAGGGCAAGCTGCAGACCAACACCAACTACATCGAACAGGTGCAGGCGCAGATGCAGAACGATCTGCAGAACGGCCAGTACACGATCGATGCATATACCGCGCTGCTGACCTCGTTGAACGAGAACATGGTGCGCGCAGCCAATACCGCGTTGAAGAACAAGAACAAGCCCTCGATTCTCGATACCGCGATTCAGGGCGCCGCGTTGAAGGTCGCGCTGCAGGGCGCGCGGATTCGCGAGCGGTGAGTTAAGAAGGATCTCAATCGAATCGACAGGCCGCGGATCACCGCGACCTGTCCGTTGGAACAATTGCCACGGATCGCCGCAAACACGATCCTTGGCCTGGTTCAGGAGCTGACCGCAATGAACGTCAATCATTCCTCCAAGATGCTGCCGGTGGTGCTGGCCGTGATCGTCGCCGGCGCCGCCGCGCTGGCGCCGCGCCCCGCGCAAGCGGTGTTCGCCTCCGAGTTCACCCAGATCGCCAACAACATCCAACTCGGCCTGAAGTACGCACAGCAGGTGAAGCAGTACGAAGAGCAGGTCAAGCAGTTGCAGGAACAGGTCAAGGCCTACGAGCAGATGGCGCTGGGCAAGCTTCAGTTCCAGGGTGCTGCCGGCTACCGCGAGGACATCTCCAAGCAGTTCCCCGAGCGCGACATCAACGAAGGCGTCGACAAGGCTTGCGGCAAGGAGAAGAACAATCCGGTCGCGAAAGACCAGCATAAGTACTGCATCGCGATCGTGCAGACCGAGAACCGTCGCTACAATGCGATGGTGAAGATGCTTCAGGACGTCTCCAAGCGCGATAAGGAGCTGGAAGAGGCCTACAAGGATCGCGCCAAGCTGACGGCCGACAAGGATCAGGGCAAGCTGCAGACCAACACCAACTACATCGCGGCGTTGCAGACGCAGATGGCCAACGACGTGCAGAACGGCAAGTACATGCTCGACGCGTACACCGCCATGCTGCGCAGCTTGAACGAGAACATGGTTCGCAGCGCCAACATGGCGTTGAAGAACAAGAACAGCCCTTCGATCATCGACACGGCCATCCAGGGCGGCGCCCTGAAGCTGGCGTTGCAGGGCGCGCGCTCGCGCGAACGGTGATGCGGTCGATGTGAGTCGGTCGCCTGACGGGGTCGGGCGATCGGTTGGGGGCGGGGATCGGAAATCGTGGGGTCGGCAATGCAAGACCGGCCCAAGCATACGGATGGCTTATGGATATCAGTGCACTGGGGACGGCGGGATCGTTGTTGGACTTGCTGCATTTCAAAGCAGCGGGCCTGCCGAACATGGTCTTCTTCTCGGAGATCAACGACTTCCTCGACGATGAAATCGCCGAGTTCGCGGGCAACCTGCTCAAGAGGGTGGCGTCGTTCATCGGTTTCATTTCCGCCACCGTCGTGACGTTGTGGATCATCTACCACGGCTTCCGGATCGTGACCGGTCAGTCGCGCGAACCGATGATGGGCCTGGTGGTCAACTCGCTGCGCGCGGTGTTGATCGTGGGCATCGCGGCGGGCATGGCGGCGAGCGTGGGCTCCAGCTACCGCGCCTTGACCGACGGCACCAACCGCGTCGTGCGCGAGTTGATGACCGGCAAGGACGACGAAGGCAGTTACGCCGATATCGACAAGGCCTTGGCGATCATGCAGGTCGCGGTCGAGGTGATCGACTCGGTCGACACCGGCGACGATCTGATCACCAACCAGGACAAGGAGCGCGCGCTGCAGTTCACCGGCGTCGGCCTGGGCCTGCCGGCGATCATGGCGGCTACCGCGTTGCTGATTAACAAGATCGCCATGGCCCTGATCCTGGGGTTGGGACCATTCTTCATATTGTGTCTGCTGTTCGATCAGACCAAGCAGCTATTCACTAAATGGCTCTTCTATGGCCTAGCGACCATGGCCTCGATGGCGTTTTTATCGGTCATGGTCACACTTGCGATGGACATGATCATCGCCGTTGGGCTGGCGTTCTGGACAGCCGGCTGGCTGACAGGCGGTAGTCAGGAAAGCCTCACTAGCATGGCCATGCAACAAGGTGGTCTGGGTCTGGTGTTGAGCGCGCTGATCGTGACCGCGCCGCCGATGGCGGGCATGTTCTTCAACGGCATCATGGGTCAGTTCAGTCCGTTCAGTGCGTTTGGTAGTGGCGGTGGTCAAGCTGGCGCGCCTCCGACTCACGGTGGTGGCGCGGTGAATCGTTGGATGGGTGGTGACGGCCCTGCGAGAAATGAAAACCGATCAACCGGTGCCGAGGCTCCACAGAATCAACATCAGCAGCAAGTGACCATTCCTAGAGGCGATACAACTGTAGACACTAGGCTGACCGGTCAACGCGGTGCAGCCGCGCAACAGCCGACCAACCCTCGCGGCGACGTCAATACCTCACGTTAAGGTCGACGAGGTGGGCGTCGCAGTAAGTAAGGAGATACTGCAGTGATGCCTAGAATAATTTCGTTGCTTGTCCTCCTGGGCCTGAGCCAGCTTGCTTATGCCGAGCAAGGCTGTCCTGATGGGCTCTATCCGGGCGGCGCTGCTCCAGGGCAGATCTGCATTCCGATGCCTGGTTATGGAGTCGGGGGGGACGCATCCGTTGCCGCTACCCCCCAACCAGGTTGGGAGTTGACATGGGGTGCCGTCGCCTTGTCGTCGACGGGTGAAATTGGTGCAATTACTGGGCAACCGTCGAAAGGCATGGCTAAGCGCGAAGCGCTGGCTCGTTGCGCTGGCTATGGCGGCAAAGATTGCAAGTTGAACCTTGCCTATAAGAACCAGTGCGTCGTCGTCGTATGGCCATCCGTGGCTGGGGCATCTGCCTTCTCACAGTCTGCAGCTTCAATTGAAGAGGCGTCTGATGTGGCACTGCCAGCCTGCGCTGCTAAGAGCGGCGCGCAGTGCAAAATCGCTTACTCCGCTTGTACAGAGCCGGTGCTTGTTAGTAATTGACGCCACCTGTAACGAGATACGGATAATAAGTTTCTGCAAAAAACGCGGCCCAAAGCCGCGTTTTTTTGCGTATACAGAGCCGGGTTATATTTTCCTCATGGCAGATGGCCACAGTCGTGAAATCAAGAATCATCTTCGCTGTCCTGTTTCTTTTCTCAACTATCGTGCAAGCCGAGCAAGGCTGTCCGGATGGTCTGTATCCGGGAGGCGCGGCGCCTGGGCAGATATGCATTCCGATGCCCGGTTACGGCATCAATGGGAGCAGCGGTAGTACGCCGCAAGCGGTGGAGTCTCGTTGGATGACCCGCTGGGGCGCGCTCGCCTTGGATGTCACCAGCGCCGGCGGCAGTAAGCTTGGCAGGGTAGAAGGCTTAGGCAGTAAGCGGAAAGCCGAGGCGGCTGCGATCGCTGATTGCCGAGCACGAGGCGGGAAGAACTGTGTGATTGCCCATGCCTACTATGACCAATGCGTAGCGGTCGCATGGGGAGATGCCAGACCGGCGATCGTGAGTGCCGTGAACAGTCAGGTGGCGTCTCGGATGGCCATGGAGAAGTGCAATGGATCGGATGCGAATTGCGATATGTATTACACGGGTTGCAGCTATCCGGAGCGTGCTCAGTGATGGCTAGAATAATTTCCCTCCTTGTCCTCCTGGGATTGAGTCAGCTTGCTCAAGCCGAGCAAGGCTGCCCGGATGGCCTGTATCCGGGAGGCGCGGCGCCCGGACAGATTTGTATTCCGATGCCCGGCTATGGGATCAATGGAAACAGCGGTGGTGAGGCGCAGGGCGCTGAACCACGCTGGGCAACCCGCTGGGGCGCGGTCGCCGTCGGTGAAGACAGTAAGGGCAGCGGAATACTGGGCAAGGCGGAATCTTTACCCAGCAAACGCAAGGCCGAAAAAGCGGCTCTCGCTGATTGCGAAGCTAAGGATGGCCACGATTGCGAGATCACGCACGCGTATTACGACCAATGTGTCGCGGTAGCCTGGGGCGATACGGTGGTGTCGACCGCGAGCGCGGAGAATTCTGAAAGGGCTTCGCAACTGGCCGTTGAGAAATGCGGAAAATCAAGCACGAACTGTGGGATTTATTACACAGGCTGCAGCTATCCAGAACGCGTTCAATAAGCGACTCAATTGCTTGCAGATAAAAGCCGCGGCCTGGTGCCGCGGTTTTGCTTTGTGCGAAAGCGGATGCATCAGTCCGTAGCCATCGGCGGGCGAGGCTGGAGCCGCGAACCGAAGCGCGACTTCGCTTCAATGAAAATCCCGCGACTGCGTGCTCAGACTGCCCAGCAGCGCGGTCAGGTCTTCCATGCGCGAGGCGATGATGTGCTGGACGCCGTCGACGCGTTCCAGGCGGCCGTCGATCGCCATCAGCCGCGATTCGACCAGGACCCGGCGCTGGCGTTGAGCGAGGTCGCGCCAGACCACGGCGTTGACCATCCCGTCTTCGTCTTCCAGGCTCAGGAAGGTGACGCCGCTGGAGGTTTCGGGTTGCTGGCGCACGGTCACCAGGCCGGCGAAACGTACCTGACTGCCGTGCGCGGTCTTGTGCAATTGCGAGGACCGTCGGCAATGGCGAGCGTGCAGGGCGCTGCGCAACAGCGAAAGCGGATGCCGCCCGAGCGTGGTGCCGAGCAGGGCGTAGTCGGCCTGCACGTCTTCGCCAGCGGTCGGTAACGGCAACGCCACTTTCACTTCATCGCGGGCGACACCGGCGAACAGCGGCAGTTGGGTGTCGACGCCGGCCACCGCCCAACGCGCGCGATGGCGATGGCCGGCGAGCGCGCGCAGGGCGCCCGCGTCGGCGAGCAGGGCGCGCACGCGCGGGTCGATCGCCGCGCGCAGGCACAGGTCCTCGACGTCGCGCCACGGCGCGCGCGCGCGTGCGTCGCTGATGCGGTCGGCCGAGGCTTCGTCGAAGCCGCCGATCAGGCGCAGGCCCATGCGGATCGCGTGCGGATGCTTGTTGCCGCTGCCGCCCGGAATGCTTTCCAAGGTGCAGTCCCAATCGCTGTAGCGCACGTCGACCGGCAGCACGGTGACGCCGTTGCGGCGCGCGTCCTGCAGGATCTGGCCATGAGTGTAGAAGCCCATCGGCATCGAGTTGATGATGCCGCAGGTGAACGCGGCCGGATGGTAGTGCTTGAGCCAGCAGCTGACGTAGGCGATCAAAGCGAAGCTGGCCGCGTGCGATTCGGGGAAGCCGTAGCTGCCGAAGCCCTTGATCTGTTCGAAGATGCGGTGGGCGAAGTCTTCGGTGTACTCGCGTTTCAGCATGCCCTCGCGCAGTCGTTCGCGATGCGGTTCCAGGCCGCCGTGGCGCTTCCACGCGGCCATGGAGCGGCGCAGCTGATCGGCTTCGCCGGGCGAGTAACCGGCGGCGACGATCGCGATCTGCATGACCTGCTCCTGGAACAGCGGAATGCCCAGGGTGCGTTGGAGCACTTTCTCCAGGGCCGGCGAGGGGTATTCGACCAAGTTCTTGTCTTTGCGTCGCAGCAGATAAGGATTGACCATGTCGCCCTGGATCGGCCCGGGCCGCACGATCGCGATCTCGATCACCAAGTCGTAGAAATTCCGCGGCCTCAAGCGCGGCAGCATCGACATCTGCGCGCGCGATTCGATCTGGAACACGCCGACGGTGTCGGCCTTGCAGATCATGTCGTAGACATCCGGATCGTCGCCGAGATCCATGATCGTCGCCATGTCCAGGCCGCGGATGCCCTGGGTTTCCAGCGAGGCCAGGGTCTTGCGCACCGCGGTCAGCATGCCAAGGGCGAGGCAATCGACCTTGAGCAGTCCTATCGCGTCGAGATCGTCCTTGTCCCACTGCACGATGGTGCGATCGTCCATCGCCGCGTTCTCGACCGGCACGAGGGTGTGCAGCGGCCGCTCGGAGATCACGAAGCCGCCCGGATGCTGCGACAGATGCCGCGGAAACGCGTTCCCGACCAGGATCGCGGTCAGTCCGAGCACGTTGCACAGCAGCGGCGATTCCGGGTCGAGGCCGCGTTCGCGCAATTGCTCGGGCAACGGCACGCCTTGGCTCCAGCGGTCGAGGGTGCGCGCGAGTTCGCTGATCTGGTCCTGCGGCATCCCTAAGGCCGCGGCGACGTTGCGGATCGCGCTGCGGCCACGGTAGCTGATCGCCACCGCGGTCAGCGCCGCGCGTTCGCGGCCGTAGCGGTTGAATACGTACTGCAGCACTTCTTCGCGGCGTTCGTGTTCGAAATCCACGTCGATGTCGGGCGGTTCGTTGCGCTCGACCGACATGAAGCGCTCGAACAGCATGCCCATGCGGATCGGGTCGATCTCGGTGATGCCCAGCGCGTAACACACGACCGAGTTCGCCGCCGAGCCGCGGCCCTGGCACAGGATCTTCTGAGATCGCGCGTATTCGACGATGTCGTATACGGTCAGGAAGTACGACTCGTAGTCCAACTTTCCGATGATCGTCAGCTCGTGCTGAATCTGTTGAAGTGCGTTGACGGGAACGCCATTCGGCCAGCGTTTGGCGGCGCCGTTCGCGACCAGCTTGGGCAGCCAGCTTTTCGCGGTTTCGCCGGCCGGCACCAGTTCGTTCGGGTAGCGGTAATCGATGCCGCGCTTGAGATCGAAACCGATGCAGCGCTCGGCGATGCGCACGGTCTGCGCGAGCATCGCGTCGGGATAGATCGCCTTGAGCGCCTTGCGGATGCGCAGATGCCGTTCGCCGTTGGGAAACAGGCGATCGCCGGCTTCGGCGACGGTGGTGTGGTGGCGGATCGCGGCCAATACGTCCTGCAGCGGGCGGCGCGCGCGCTCGTGCATATGCACGTCGCCGGCGGCGACGGTGGGCAGGTCGTGACGCGCGGCCAGTTGCGTGAGCGCGGCCAGGCGCGCGTCGTCATCGTGGCCGCGATGCAATTCGACCGCGACCCAGGCGCGATCGGCGAAATGAGTTCGCAACCATTGCGCATGCCGGTCGTCGTCGCTGCCGCCGTCGGGCACCCACAGCGCCAGCAGGTTCGCGCAATGTTCCTGCACGTCCTCGATCAGGCAGCGGTATTCGCCTTTCTTCGCGCGTCGGCGGGCGGTGGTGATCAGGCGGCACAGGTCGGTGTAGGCGGGCGAACCGGTGACCAACAGCACCAGCTTCGGCCCGTTTTCGATACGGAACTCGCTGCCGACGATCAACGCCAGCCCGGTGCGTTGTGACGCTTGCCACGCGCGCACGATCCCGGCCAGCGTGCATTCGTCGGTGATCGCCAGTGCGCGATAGCCCAAGGCCTGGGCGCGATCGAACAGTTCGTCGGCGAGCGAGGCGCCGCGCTGGAAACTGAAAGCCGACAGGCAATGCAGCTCGGCGTACTCGGGCAGGTATTCGGGCAGGGGGGATGAGGCCGTCGGCCGCGCCGCGTTCATGCGAACCAGCCGTGCAAGGTCAGTGCGCCGTCGCCGCCGGCATCGCGGTACGCCCAGGCGCGTTGGCCTTTGGCTGTCTCGACCAGGTAGTAATCGCGGCGCACGTCGTCCTGGTCCCACCAGCCCGATTCGATCCGTTCGGGGCCGGCGAGAATGCGCGCGAGCGGTTCGCGCAGCGGTTCGGGCTCGATCAGCAGCCAGCCCGGGCGGGTCGTGCCGGCGGGTGGCGCAACGGTTTTGTTCGAACGCGCCGGCGCATCGCCCGACACGTTGCGCCAGGCGCGTTCGGGACGGTGATCGGGATGCACGACCAGGCCCTGCACGCCATCGTCGCCGAGCCGCGCGCGCAGGCGCTCGCGCAATTGCGCCCAGGGCAGCGCCTGCTGCGGGCGCGGATCGAACAGGTCGCGGCTGGCCGGCACGAACGGCGGCAGTTGTTCGGCGAGCAGGCGCAGGCCGACCACCGGCGCGGGAATCCGCGCGTGTTGCAGCCGCCCGCGCGCGAGTTCGAACAGCATCGCCGCGTCGCGCTCGGGCGCGAGCAGGCCGACCGCGACCTCGCTGTGCGGCAACTGCGGACGATGCGGATGGCGTTCGTGTTCGAGGATCAGGGTGAAACGTTCGACCCCGCCGTCGCGGCCGGACAGATACGCGGCCAGATCGGCGGTAAGCCGACGCAGCGGGAACAGCAGCGCCTGGCTGGATTCGACTTCGTGGCCGAGTTCGATACGTGCATCGAAGGCGTCGGGCGGCTGGAAATAGGTCAGCAGCGGCGTCGCCGCGCCGTGCAGTGCGTCCAGATGGGTCAGCACATGCTGACCGAACCGTCGCGCCAGCGGCGCGCGCGGCAAGGCCTGCACCGCACCGAGCCGGCGCAGGCCCATGCGTTGCAGCGCCTGCACCGTGTCGGCATCGAAGCCGCAGCGTTCCAGCGGCATTTTCGCCAGCGCCGGAATCAGCCTGTCGTCGTCGAAACACAAACCGTCGCGGATATTGGTCAGCGCGCGCGCAGCCTGCGGATTGGGCGCGGCGGCCATGCGGTGGCGGAAGCCGAGTTCGCGCAGTTCCGCGGCCAGGCGCTGGCGCAGTTCCGGCCAGGCGCCGAACAGGCTGCGGCTGCGGCCGATCTCGAACACCAGCGCATGCGCGAATTCGGTGCTGACCTGCGAGCTGTAACCGTAGGCCCAGGCGGCGAGCAGGCCGCGCGCGTGCTCGACCGCGGCGGGGTCGTGTTCGACGGTCTGGAAACCGTCGACGATCGCCTGCGCCGCGATCAACGGCATGTTCGGCTTGAGCCCCAACGCGCGCGCGGCCTCGTTGACCGCGTACAGACGGCGGCGCGCATGCGGCCCGTCGACCAGCACCAGCGCGCGCTCGGGATGCGGGTGATTGCGAAGGACCACGTCCATCGCCAATTGCGGCAGCAGCAGGCAGGCCCAGCGCATGAGGTCGGGCTTAGCGCGGTTGCAGCACGGTCAGCGCGGGCGCGGGGCGCGCTGGCTGGGGCGGGTCGCGCGGCGCAAGCGGCGTTTGATCGACGGGCTCTCGATTGGCTGCGTTGTGCTCGACTCGCAGCGCCGTGACCGGCGCGGCGGCGACGCGCTGGCGATCGTTGCGAAGCGGCGTGACCGCTGCGATGCCGCCGCGTTCGACCGGCGCGGCCTCGATGCGTATCGCTTCGCTTCGCACCGGCGTGGCTTGCGCATGGCTCGCATGCGCGAACGCGATCGGCTTGCTCGGCGCATTGCCGCCGCGGCACTTGAGCACGCGCAGTTGTCGTGGCGAGCTGTCGATGGCGATGCGCAACGCCGCCGGCGAGGGATTGCGCGCGGCGGCCATGTCGCGCAGGGCGAAGCCGAGGCATTGGCCGGTTTCGGCGGCGACCTGCAGACGGCGCAGCACGCGATCGTCGGCGCGTTGCGGCCAGCACAGCACCGCGGCGCAGGCACCCGAGCGCAGGCATTGCTCGGCCGCCCACAACGCATCGCGATGGCGCGCGCGGATGATCTGCAGCCGCGGCAGGGCGACACCGGCGTCGCGCCACGCGGCCGGGTAGGGCAGGTAGGGCGGATCGACCAGCACGATCATGCCGCCGTCTTGCGCTTGCGACAGACGCGCCAGGGTCGGCCACAGCAGTTCGAGTTCGCCGACGCCGGCATGGGGCAGCAGCAGTTCGGTCAACGCGGCCTCGGGCCAGCCGCCGATCGGCAATGCGGCATCGAGCGCGGTGTGTCCGGTCGGTTGCGCCGACGGCGCGAGGTTCGGCGATTGCCCGCGCCAGACCCGGCGCGAACTGATCAGGCTGTCGAGGGCGATGAGCTTGCCCATGCGATCAGCCCCGGCGCACCAGGCCGCAGTAGATGCCTTCGATCGCGAAGTCGGCGTCGGCCGCGATCAGGATCGGCGCGTAGTCGGGATTGCGCGGCAGCAGGGCGACGCCGTCGGCGTCGATGCGCAGGCGCTTGATGGTGATCTCATCGGCGATGCGCGCGACCACGGTCTGGCCGTTGCGCGCGTCGCGGGTGCGATGCACGGCGACCAGATCGCCGTCGAAGATGCCGTCCTCGCGCATCGAATCGCCCTTGACCCGCAGCAGGTAATCCGGCCGCGGCGAGAACAGCAGGCGATCGATCAGCACATGGGTTTCGGCTTCGACATCGGCGCCGATCGGCGGGCCGGCGGCGACCCGGCCGAGGATCGGCAGCTCAAGGCGTGCGTCGTCGCGTCCGGCGGCGCGGGTTGGCTTGACGTCGATCAGGCGGATGCCGCGCGCGCGGCCCGGCAGCAGTTCGATCAGGCCCTGCGCCTGCAAGGCTTGCAGGTGGTAGCCGGCCGAGCGGTTCTGGCGGAAACCGAAGTGGGCGGCGATCTCCTGCTGCGACGGCGGCATGCCGTCGGCGGCGATGCGTTCGCGCAGGTAGGCGAGGAGGGCGCGGCGGAGGTCGGTCAGGCTCATGTACTAATATTAGTAATAAAAAGATGTGCCGGTAAGACTTGCCGGATGCAGCCGACGGATGGTGGGGCGAGGGGGCGGGTGTGAGTTCGGTGGAGATTGCGTGGACGGGGTCTCGCGGGGTGAGATCGGATTACGGCGCTGGGGCGCGGCGCCTTTGGCTCAATAAATCTTTATGGATCATGGGGATAAATCTGATCCTTCGCCGGCGCGGGTGAGCGTGGTGGCGCGGTCGCGGCTTACGCCGCTCCTACAGGGGCCGTCATTTCCGACGAACGGGGCTGCGACGTATTGACTCGTTCCGGTTGCTTCTTTAATTTCTGTCTAAACAGAAATAAGAGAAGTCCATGTCGCTCAGTCCGCTCCAAGAACGTTTCATCCTGCACTGGGGCGAGATGGGCAGCCGTTGGGGCGTCAATCGCACCGTGGCCCAGATCCATGCGCTGCTGTTCCTCAGCGAGCGGGCGATCACCGCCGACGAGATCTGCGAGACCCTCAACCTGGCGCGTTCCAACGTCAGCACCAGCCTCAAGGAGCTGCAGAGCTGGAACCTGGCCCGGGTCACCCACGTGCTCGGCGACCGCCGCGATCACTTCGAGACCTACAAGGACGTGTGGGACATCTTCCGCGCGGTGGTGCAGGAGCGTCGCCGTCGCGAGATCGAGCCGACCCTGAGCATGCTGCGCACCGCCGTGCTCGACGGCGCCAACGCCGAAGTGGCGCCGGACCAGAACGATCCGCGCGACCAGCGCACCCTGGTGCGCATGCGCGAGGTGCTGGAGTTCATGGAGACCGGCACCAGCTGGATCGACGAAATGAACCGGCTCGATCCCAAGACCCTGATCAAGCTGCTGAAGATGGGCGCGCGCATCCAGCAGTACGTGCGCGGCCCGGTCAAACCGTTGCCGGCGCCGCAGGCCGCGAGCGGTCATGGCGTGCTGTTCGAGGACGATCTCGAAGCCGCGCCCGACGCACACGACGCCACCCAGACCGATACGTCCGGCGATCGCCCGTCCTAGGGGCGCGCCGGCGTTTTTTTGCCCATTAATTTCTGTAATTACCGAAATAACAGTAGAGGCCGATCATGAAGAACACCCTGATCCCCGAACCGAGCATCGCCCCCGTCGTCGCCCTGTACGACCGCGACTGCCCCTTGTGCCGCACCGAGATGCACCGGCTCAAGGCGCGCGATCGCCATGGCCGCCTGCAATTGGTCGACATCGCCGCGCCGGACTTCGATGCGGCGCAGTGGGGCTTCCCGCTGGAGGCGATGCGCAACGCCCTGCATGTGCGCACCGCCGAAGGCGAATGGCGCATCGGCGTGCCCGGCATCGCCGAGGCCTACCGCGCGGTCGGCCTGGGCTGGCTGACCTGGCCGCTGCGCGTGCCCGGCGCCGGACGCATGGCCGCGCGCGCCTACCGCTGGATCGCGCCGAACCGCCACCGCGTGTCGCGCTGGCTCGGTTTCCGCGAAGCCGGCCACGAGCCCGGCCCGCGCTGCGACGACGGCCACTGCCCGACCCACTATTGAGCGAGGCGCGTCATGGAACGCTTGTTCATCGCCTTATTGCTGTTGCAGATCGTGTTGGGCGCGATCGACACCATCGCCCATCACGAGTTGATGGAAAAACTCGCCAATCGCCGCAGCGCCGCGCTGGAATTGAAACTGCATTCGGCGCGCGGCTTCGTCTACGGGTTCTTGTTTCTGGTGTTCGCCTGGGTGCAGCCGCAGGGACTGTGGCTGGCGGCGGTGTGGGCGCTGGTGCTGGTCGAGGTCGGCATCACCTTGTGGGACTTCGTGGTCGAAGACGCCACCCGCCTGCTGCCCAGCACCGAGCGCGTGCTGCACACCATCCTCGCGGTCAACGGCGGCGCGATGTTCGCGGTGTATGCGCTGGCGACGATGGACGACTGGAGCGCGCCGAGCGCGTTGCTGGCGCATTCCTACGGTTGGCAATCGTGGGCGCTGACCGCGGCCGCGTTCGGCATCGGCCTGTCGGCGCTGCGCGATGGCCTGGCCGCGCGCGCCAATGCCGCCGAACCCGCGCCGCGCGCGCTGCTGGCCGAGCACCCGCAGACCGGTTTCCTGATCAGCGGCGGCACCGGTTTCATCGGCAGCGCGCTGGTCGAGGGGCTGTTGGCCGGCGGGCATCGGGTGACGATTCTGAGCCGCGATCCGCGCCGCGCCGCGTTGCAGTTCGGCGGACGCGCGCGCTGCATCGCCGACACCGCGCAGTTGCGCGACGACGAAGCGATCGACGTGGTGGTCAATCTGGCCGGCGCGCCGGTAGTCGGCCCGCGCTGGTCGCCGGCGCGCAAGCGCGCGCTGTACGCCAGCCGCATCGACACCACTCATGCACTGCGCGCCTGGTGCGAGCGTTCTCGCAACAAACCGGCGCTGTGGCTGCAGGCCAGCGCGATCGGGCTGTACGGCGCGCATGCGCGTAGCGCTCCGGAACTGCGCGATCCGCCGCCAGTGCGCGGCGATTTCCCCAGCGAACTGTGCAGCGCCTGGGAGCGCGCCGCGGCGCCGGTGTCGGAGCAGGGCGTGCGCTTGGTGACGATGCGCATGGGCCTGGTCCTGCACCGCAGCGGCGGGGTGTTGCCGATGCTGTCGCTGGCCGCGTCGCTCGGCGCCGGCGCGACCTTGGGCACGGGCAAGCAATGGTTCGCCTGGATCCATCTGGACGATGTGCTGGGGTTCGTCGAACAGGCGGTCGAACACGTCGGCCTGCGCGGGCCTTACAACCTGGTCGCGCCGACCGGCTGCACTCAGGGCGAATTCACCCGCGAGCTCGCACGCAGTCAGCATCGCCCCGCGTGGTTGCGCATGCCGGCCTGGCCGATGCGCCTGGCCCTGGGCGAGATGGCGACGATGCTGCTCGACGGACCGTTGGTCGAGCCGCGGCGACTGCTCGATCAACGCTATCGCTTCGTGCATGCCGATCTCGCCAGCGCGTTGCGCGCCGGTCGTACCCCCACTTTGCGTTCTTCTTATTCGGGTGACGGACACCCAAGGGACCAACATGGAACTGTTGCATCCAATTGATCTGCCGGCCGATCGCGCCGACGGCGCCGCTGTCGACAACATTGCCGGTTCTCGCGACAAAACGCGTTGTGATCCCGCCGTGCACGACCTGTCCGCGCTGCTGCGCGCCGCGCTCGGCGAACGCTGGGACCTGCTGCATCCGCATATCCAGGCGCGTTTCGCGCTTGGAGCCGGCGAAGCCCAGGCCGAGTACGTCGGCAACATGCATCAGGTGCGCTGCACCTGGCTCGGCGGCGTATTCGCGCGCTTGATCCGCTATGCGCGGGTGCTGCCGCATCACAACGCCGACAACGTGCCGTTTCGCTTCGACGTGCAGCCTTTGCGTCGCGGTCTGGGCTGGATCAAGACCCGTACCTATCACTTCGTCGACGAGGTTTTCAGTTTCCGTTCGCGCATGACCCTGGGCGAGGGCGGCGAATTGCTCGAACACTTCGGCGGCGGCCTGGGCATGCGGGTGCGGCTGGAAGTGCTGCCGAACCGGCTGGTGTTCGTCGACAACGGCTATTTCCTGCACTGGCGCGGCCTGCGCCTGCCGTTGCCGAAGCTGTGCTGGCCGGGCCGCTTCGTGCTGGTGCATCGCGATCTGGATGCGGAGCATTTCGAAGTCAGCATCGATGTCGTGCATCCGTGGCTGGGGCCGCTGTTTCACCAGGATGGGAATTTCCAGCGGATGCAGGGGGAGCGGGATTGATTCGAATGAGGACGGTGTTGTGTGGTGTGTGATTGGTTATGGAGCGGTTATTGGTGCAAGGAGGCGATAGGGCGTTGTTGATGCAGGGATGCGAGAGGAATGCTCGGTACACGGATGCGAAAGGAGTGGCAAGCGTGGGAGTGCGTCAGGATGACGATAGGGCCATGGACGGCCGGGTAGGGACGGGCATGGGAAAGGGTCATGCCTTGCGTAATTTCGAGGTCGACATTTATACGAAGGCGGGTCTGCTTTGCTTTGACTAAGGCAAACATCCAGAGACTTCAGCGCATCTCACCAGAACGTCATTCCCGCGAAGGCGGGAATCCAGTGACTTCAGGCGTTCCCGCACGAAAGGCCCTGGATTCCCGCCTTCGCGGGAATGACGGTAGGAGAGGGCGGTGCGATTTGGACGCGGCATTGCTTCGAATGACTTTAGGGCCAGGTGATTTGTAGTAATAGATGACTTGCGGAGTAGCACAGCGCGTCAGCCTCTCCCCGGCCCCCGGCCCCCGGCTCCCGGCTCCCAACCTCAACCCCTCAACCCGCCCGAAACACCACGTTGTACTGAAACTTCCTCCCCGTCGTCGCCCGCAGCTTCTTCGCATCGCGATGCTCGGGATTGATCAGCGCGTTGTATTCCTCCGGCACGATCACCGACGGCACCAGCGCGATCGCCGAGGCCAGGCTGGTCAGCCATTGCGAACCGATGCGGACGCTGGCCATGCCCGCCGGCACCGCGTCCCAGCCGCCGGGCAGGTCCTGCGGGGTGAACTGGATGCGCGCCTTCCACACCGCGGCCGGCACTTCGATCGACACCACGTGCCGGTTCAACGGCAGCCCGTGCGCATCGACATAAGCCGCCGTTTCCAACGCCGCCAAGGCCAACGAAGTGGCGGTGTAGAGCACGCGCTGGCCGTCGTCGTTCCAGCGTCCCGGGTACTTGGCCGCGCCCGCGCCGCTCAGGTCGTCGGCGCGGTAGGCGCGGGTTTCGCCGGCGATTCGCCAAAGTTTCATGGTTGCGGCCTCGTCCTTGTGGCAATAGCGCCGGTCATTGATAGGCGCCGCTTTGCAGCGAGCCCAGCAGGCGCGCGACCACGCTGTAGCCGGTCGGCGTGTCGAGCAGGTCGGCCGGACGTTGTCCGCCCAGCGCCGCCTGCGGCTGCTCGATCCAGCGGCCCAGCCACTTGGCCGAGTCGAAATCCTGGGTGGCGGCGTCGGTGCTTTCCTTGACGATGTCCTTGACGATCGCGAGCAGACACAACACCCCGAGCGCGGCCTGGCCGCTGGCGCCGGCGATCCGCGCCTGCTGCGCGGCCTTGCTTTCGGCGGTGGCCTTGGCGACGCCGAGGATGTTGAACATGCGCACCGCCGGAACATCCATGCTGGTGGCCATGTGCTTGACCACCTGCGCCGGCACGCCTTCGCGCTCGGCCGCGACCCGCTGCAACGGCGTCGCGGTGCGCAGGTAGGCGATGTACCCGTTCAACGTGGCCGGGGCTTCGTATAACTCGAGCGCAGCGGGATTCTTCACCGACGGACCACGCCCGCGCTTGGACGATGGCGCATGCACGCGGGCCTCGCGCACGTCCAGCCGGCTTTCGCGCACAGCGGTCTTGCCGGGGCCGGAGGGCTTGGCGGCGGCGCGACCGGCGGCCTTGGCCGGCGTCTTGGCGGCTTTGCTCATGGCGAGGTCCTGTCTTGATCTGGACGGATCATAGCGCAGAAATGTACGGGCCGGTCGCGGCCCCTGCGATGATGTCCGGCCACAATGGATCCGTGGGCCTTCGCGATCCGTACCTAGATGATCTGGCACCCGTCGCCGACACGCTAATCACCATTTTTGGTTGTTATGCTGCGCCACCGCACCACGCCCGCGTTCAACAGCGGCACCGAATACGCCTAATGCAAGGAGCCATCATGAGTCGCAAATCGCAGATGTTCGGATCGAGCTTGAGCCTGTCGAAGCTGGGTCTGTCGAGTCTGGGCCTGATGCTCGCCGTCGCCCCGGCGGCGCATGCCCAGAAGGACCGTAAGGTGTACGACGCTGCGATGGCGCGCTCGGCCGAAGCCTGCCCCGACCATTCCACCGAGCGCAGCCGCCCGGGCATCACCTCGGTGCCGGCCGCGTCGTTGAGGGCGCTGGAAGAGCGCAAATTCGTCCTGTGCCCCGACCGCCGCCTGGATATCACCACCCCGGTGGTCTGGTACGGCCGCGAAGGCGTGTTCGCCTGGAATCCCTCGGCCGGCGGCGTGGGCAAATTGTTGGCGGGCAAGGTCACCGCGCAGGTGCGCAGCGGCGACTTCCCGGCGCAGACCGTGGTGTGGAAGTCCAACGGCAAACTGGCCGAAGGCGCGCTGGTGCCGGCGTTCCGTCGCAAGTAAGGCGATCGCCGAGGCGTCTCGCTAATCGGGTGGCGGCGCGGGCGGGGCGAGGTCGGATCGATCCGCGATCCGACGAGCAGGGTGTACACGCCCATGGCCGCCGTAAATGCTTTAGCGATGCCGCCGAGCCGGCATTGCGCGGGCTTCCCGAGCAGGTCCGCACGAAAGACCCGCTGGCATCGTTACGGTCTGACCCGGTGTCGGCACCGCGTGCCGCTCACGATCGAGCCTGATACTGATCGCTCCCTCACCGACGCACATTCGTCCGCTGTCGACGAATAGTGAATGAATGCCCCATGGCACGCGCCAGTGCGGCGTTTGCCAACGGAATTTTTATTCTCTGCCGGGCACCTTGCTCTGTATCGTCACGTTCGCCGAGCGATGAAAGCGGCGCGGACGATCGCGGCGCGTCCGGTTACGCGGCATCGAAGTTGCAAACCGTCGTGGTCGCGCCGATCGCTTGAATGATCGGATGCGATCGATGATGCCGTGCGCGCGCAGCCATCGTCATGTCCGTATCGGTCGCAAGTCCCGTCGTGTGCGTGTGCGGAGCGTCAACCGATAGAAAACCTGCTGGTCCGCGTTGCGTTTCGCATCGCGGCGGGCACGGTGTACCCGCATTCGCAATGACGCATCCATGCATCCATCAAATGCATCCATCAAATCCGCCGACGGCGAAGGACGAATGAAGAAGGCAGCGCTTCCGCAGGACTTCTTCGTCCATGTCGCCGCCGCGTCGATCGCCATCGCGTTTTGCCTGCTCAGCGGCTGGCTGCTGTTCCGGATGCCCGAACTGCCGTCGACCGCGCCGGCGCTGGACGTGATCTATATCGAACGCGCCGTCGTCGATGCGCAGCCGTCGCCGTCGCAACCGATGTCGATCGTGCCGCCGACGCAACCAACGCGAAGCGTTCCCCTTGACGCGGCAACCTCTCCGAGTTCCGCTCCTCCTCGCAACGAGCGGCTACCCGACGTGCCGATCCGACCGGCGACGAATCCAACCACACCGCCGACCACCAGCCGGCTGTACGCAGCCGACGGACAGATCATGTTGCCCGCGGGCGTCGCCGTGGATCCGATGCGCAAGCCCGACGGCGACCCGCCGGGTGGCGCGAACGATCGTGGTGTGAAACAGATGCAGGCGCTCTTGGAACGTCGCAATCCGATCGCACCCGAGGAAGGCAGCAGTTTCGGCGGCGAGTGGGAAAGCGACGGCACCCTCGGCGAGGTGGCGACCAAGAGACTCAAGACAGGCCTGAAGCGGGTGATCGCCAAACTGCCGCATCGCAAACAGGTGCAGGAAGTGCGCGCGCGACCACCGCCGCCGGTCCGTTTCAATCCCGCCTTGCACGAGCGACCCTCCGACCTGGGCAGCGAAGCCACTGGCGATGCCTACAAGGCCGCGCCGATCGCGTTCGAGAAAGCGCCCGGCCTGCAGGGCGAAGCCAGCCGGCGCGTGCGCAAGTGGGTCGGCGAACTGGAAGCGAGTGCCGCGGGCTGCAACCGACAGCGATTGAAGGCGTTGGTGGCGCCGGTGCTGATTCACTTGGCCGACCTGCAACGCGCCGAATATGCCGCGGCGCGCGGCGGCGATCCGATCCAGATCGAACAGCTGTTGCCGCGCACGGCGGATATGGCCTACGACCAGGCGCGTCGGGCGGTGTGGTATGCGGATAAGCAACTTTCGGATTGTGCGAAGTAGTGCGCGTTTTCTCGAAGTCACATCCACAGAACTCATTGACGCTCTTTCAAGAACGTCATTCCCGCGAAGGCGGGAATCCAGCGACTTTCGTGCGAGGACGTTTTAAGTCTCTGGATGTTCGGTTTCGCCGAAGTAAAGCGGAGCCCGCGTTCGCGGGAATGACGTTCTGGAAGATAACGTTGAAGTCGCGTTGGTTCGTCCTTGCGACATGACCCGATTGAGCGAACAGCGCGCCAGACCACCCAACCTCCACATACGCCCCCGCAGCTTGTCCGCGCCGTACCCCGGCACTACACTGCGCACGCCACAGGTGTCCTGCCGCCAAGCCATACCGGCGCGCAGGGTGAAACGGGAAGCCGGTGCGGACGGGATCGTCCAAGGCCGGCGCTGCCCCCGCAACGGTATGCGAGAAAACCCGACGTTTCACCACTGCGTTCGCGCGGGAAGGTGTCGGGGTGATGCAATGGCATCGCTCGCAAGCCCGGAGACCGGCCCGTGGCGGACATCGCATGCGATGTCCTCCTCGGATGTTGCGGCGGGCAACCGGACGAGCTGATGCAGTCGGCCTGCGTTCGCCGTTGCCTCGCCTTGTCTCGTCTTGCGTCTGCGCGACATCCGCTTATCCGCGGGTGTGCGTTACGGAGAACGAGCATGAACGAAATGCATCGCGTTGCGACCGAGGTCGCGACGGTCAAGCTTCTGATCGACGGCGAATTCGTCGAATCCACCACCACTCAATGGCGCGACGTCGTCAACCCGGCCACTCAGGTCGTGCTGGCGCGCGTGCCGATGGCCACGCGCGAGGAAGTCGACGCCGCGGTCGCCTCGGCCGCGCAAGCGTTCAAGAGCTGGCGCAAGACCGCGATCGGCACGCGCGCGCGCATCTTCCTCAAATACCAGCAGTTGATCCGCGAGCACATGAGCGAACTCGCCGCGATCCTGACCGCCGAACAAGGCAAGACCTTGCCCGACGCCGAAGGCGATGTGTTCCGCGGCCTGGAAGTGGTCGAACACGCCGCCGCGATCGGCAACCTGCAACTGGGCGAACTGGCCAACAACGTCGCCGGCGGCGTCGACACTTACACCTTGTTGCAACCGCTAGGCGTCTGCGCCGGCATCACGCCGTTCAATTTCCCGGCGATGATTCCGCTGTGGATGTTCCCGATGGCGATCGCCACCGGCAACACCTTCGTGCTCAAGCCGTCCGAGCAGGACCCGCTGGTGACCATGCGCCTGGTCGAACTGGCGCTGCAGGCCGGCATTCCGAAGGGCGTGCTCAACGTCGTCCACGGCGGCGAAGACGTGGTCAACGCGATCTGCGATGACGCGGATATCCGCGCGGTATCGTTCGTCGGTTCGACCAAGGTCGGCACCCATGTCTATCAGCGTTCCTCGCTGGCCGGCAAGCGCGTGCAGTGCATGATGGGCGCGAAGAATCACGCCGTCGTTCTGCCCGACGCGAACAAGGAACAGACCCTCAACGCCATGGCCGGCGCCGCGTTCGGCGCGGCCGGGCAGCGCTGCATGGCCGCATCGACCGCGGTGTTGGTGGGCGAGGCGAAGCACTGGGTCGCCGACCTGGTCGCCAAGGCCAAAACGCTCAAGGTCAATGCCGGCACCGAGCCGGGCACCGATGTCGGTCCGGTGATTTCCTGCGCCGCGCGCGAACGCGTCGAAGCCTTGATCGCGTCGGGCGTGGAGCAGGGCGCGAGGTTGGAACTCGACGGACGCAAGCCGTCGGTGCCGGGTTACGAACAAGGCAATTTCATCGGCCCGACCGTGTTTTCCGGGGTCAAGCCGGGCATGCGCATCTACGACGAGGAAATCTTCGGCCCGGTGCTGGTGATCCTCGAAGCCGACACGCTCGACGACGCGATCGCGCTGGTCAACGCCAATCCCAACGGCAACGGCACCGCGATCTTTACTCAGTCAGGCGCGGCGGCGCGCAAGTTCCAGGAAGAGATCGACATCGGCCAGGTCGGCATCAACCTGCCGATTCCGGTGCCGGTGCCGCTGTTCTCGTTCACCGGTTCGCGCGCGTCCAAGCTCGGCGACCTGGGGCCGTACGGCAAGCAGGCGGTGATGTTCTACACCCAGACCAAGACCGTCACCGCGCGCTGGTTCGACGACGAGACCCAGGGCCACGGCGTCAACACCACGATCAGTCTCAAGTGATGGCCGCGGTCATGCACTGGCAGGCCACCGCGGCCGCGCCGACCGGACTGAGCGAAGAACAGGCTGCCTATCGCGACGCGGCGCGCGATTTCGCGCTCGCGCAACTCGCGCCGCACGCCGCGCATTGGGATGCGCAGTGCGTGTTTCCGCGCGAAGCGATCGCGCTGGCCGGCGAACTGGGTTTCTGCGGGTTGTACGTGGATGAAGCCGCCGGCGGCTCGGGCCTGACCCGACTGGACGCGGCGATCGTGTTCGAAGAACTCGCCGCGGTCGATCCGTCGACCGCGGCGTTCATCAGCATCCACAACATGGCGACGTGGATGTTGACCGCGCACGCCAACGACGCGGTGCGCGGCGAATGGGGCGCATCGCTGGCCAGCGGCCAGCGTCTGGCGTCGTATTGCCTGACCGAACCGGGCGCCGGATCGGACGCGGCGTCGTTGAAGACGCGCGCGGTCCGCGATGGCGATCATTACGTGCTCAACGGCGCGAAGGCGTTTATTTCCGGCGCCGGCGCGACCGACGTGCTGGTGGTGATGGCGCGCACCGGCGGCGAGGGCGCGCGCGGCATCAGCGCTTTCGCGGTCGCCGCTGACAGCGTCGGTATCACTTACGGGCGCAAGGAAGAGAAGATGGGCTGGAACAGCCAGCCCACCCGCGGCATCACGTTCGTCGACGTGCGGGTGCCGGCGCGTAATCTGCTCGGTCGCGAAGGCGACGGTTTCAAGATCGCGATGAAAGGCCTGGACGGCGGGCGTTTGAACATCGCCAGTTGTTCGCTCGGCGCGGCTCAGGGCGCGCTCGACGCGGCGCGGCGCTACATGGGCGAGCGTCGCCAGTTCGGCAAGAAACTCTCCGAGTTCCAGGCCTTGCAGTTCAAGCTCGCCGACATGGCCACGCAACTGATCGCCTCGCGGCAGATGGTGCATACCGCCGCGCGCAAGGTCGACGCGGGCAGCCACGACGCCACCGTGTGGTGCGCGATGGCCAAGCGCTTCGCCACCGATGCCGGGTTCGCGATCTGCAACGAAGCGCTGCAGATCCACGGCGGTTACGGCTACATCCGCGAATACCCGATCGAACGTCTGCTGCGCGACTGCCGGGTGCATCAGATCCTGGAAGGCACCAACGAAATCATGCGCGTGATCATCGCGCGCCATCTGCTGAACACCGACGAGGAATTGCGATGAGTCTTGCCGAGAAGTCCTACACCGGGTTGAAGCTGGAGATCGACGGCCACACCGCCGTGGTCACCCTGAGCAACCCGCCGGCCAACACCTGGACCCGCGACAGCCTCGCGGCCTTGCGCGACCTGGTCCGCGACCTCGATGCGCAGCGCGACGTGTACGCGCTGGTAATCACCGGCGAAGGCGAGAAGTTCTTTTCCGCCGGCGCCGATCTCAAGCAGTTCGCCAGCGGCGACAAGGCGCTGGCGCGCGACGCGGCGCGGCGTTTCGGCGAAGCCTTCGAAACCCTCAGCGCGTTTCGTGGCGTGTCGATCGCGGCGATCAACGGCTATGCGATGGGCGGCGGCCTGGAATGCGCGTTGGCCTGCGATCTGCGCATCGTCGAGGAACAGGCGCAGCTGGCCTTGCCGGAAGCGACCGTCGGCCTGCTGCCGTGCGCGGGCGGCACCCAGAATTTGGCGCGCCTGGTCGGCGAAGGCTGGGCCAAGCGGATGATGCTGCTCGGTGAGCGCGTCGACGCCGCGACCGCGTTGCGCATCGGTCTGGTCGAGGAAGTCGTCGGTAAGGACGAATCGAAAGCACGCGCATTGGCCTGGGCCAAGGCGGCCGAGAAGCAGAGCCCGACCAGCGTGGCCGCGTGCAAGGCGCTGGTGCAGGCCACGCGTTCACAATCGCATGCGACCGCGCTGGTCAGCGAACGCGAAGCTTTCGTCGACCTGTTCGACAGCGCCGATCAGGTCGAAGGCGTGGCCGCGTTCCTGGAAAAGCGCGCGCCGCAATGGAAGAACGCATGAACGCTTCGATTCTCGAAACCCCGGCGTTTGCGCCGGTACTGTTCGAACAACGCGACGCAGCCGGCGGCAAGCAGATCGGCATCGCGACGCTCAACGCGCCGGCCACGCTCAACGGGCTTTCGCTGGAAATGGCGCAGTTGCTCGATGCGCAGCTGGCGGCGTGGGCGCGCGACGACGCGATCGCATTGGTCGTGCTGCAGGGCGCGGGCGAGAAAGCCTTCTGCGCCGGCGGCGATCTGCACGGCCTGTACCGCGGTATGCGCGAGTATCAGGCCACGGGTAGCGGCGATATCCGAGACAACACCCAGGCCACGGCGTTCTTCGCCACCGAATACCGCCTCGACTACCGCATCCACAGCTATCCCAAGCCGGTGTTGTGCTGGGGCCACGGCATCGTCATGGGCGGCGGCATCGGCCTGATGGCCGGCGCCAGCCATCGCGTCGTCAGCGAACGTTCGCGATTGGCGTTTCCGGAGATCACCGTCGGCCTGTATCCGGATGTCGGCGGCAGTTGGTTGCTGCGGCGCGCGCCCGCGCGCAGCGGTCTGTTCCTCGCCCTGACCGGCGCGCCGTTGAATGCGGGCGATGCTATTTTCGCGGGATTGGCCGATCGCTATGTGCCGCAAGAGCGATACGACACCGTGTTCGCGGCCTTGGCAGCGACACAATGGAGCGGCGATGGGGCGCAGGATCGCGAACTGTTGACTGCGCTGCTGCGGATGCAGGCTCAGCCCGGTCCAGATGGGCCGCTGCAACAGCACGCGGAGTCGATCGCGCGGATGTGCGACGCCGAAGATCTGGACACGATCGTCGCGCGCATCGACGCAATCGACAGCGACGACGCTTGGTTGCAGACCGCGCGCAAGACCTTGGCCGCGGGCGCGCCGGGCTCGGCGCGACTGGGTTACGAACTGCAACGGCGCGCGGCGACATTGTCGTTGGCCGACACGTTCCGGCTCGAATACCTGGTGTCGCTGCACTGCGCCGCGCACGGCGATTTCGCCGAAGGCATCCGCGCCTTGCTGATCGACAAGGACCGCAATCCGAAGTGGAACCCGGCCACGTTGGCCGACGCCTCGTCGGCCTGGGCCGCGCCGTTCTTCGTCGCGCCGTGGCCGCACGACGCGCATCCGCTGACCGATCTCGAACGCAGTGTGGAGAATCCGGCATGACCACCATCGCTTTCATCGGTCTTGGCAACATGGGCGGCCCGATGGCCGCGAACCTGCTCAAGGCCGGTCACGCATTGCAGGTGTTCGACCTGAGCGTCGCCGCGGTCGGCAGTGCGGTGGCCGCGGGCGCGCATGCGGCCGCCAGCGCAGCGGCCGCCGTGGCCGGCGCGCAGATCGTGATCTCGATGCTGCCGGCGAGCCGGCATGTCGAAGGCTTGTACCTCGGCGACGCCGGCATTCTCGCCGCGATCGAACCGGGCGCGTTGGTCATCGATTGCAGCACCATCGCGCCGGCCACCGCGCAGAAAGTTGCGGCCGCCGCGGCGCAGCGGGGCGTGGCGATGATCGACGCGCCGGTGTCCGGCGGCACCGCGGGTGCGGCGGCCGGCAGCTTGACCTTCATCGTCGGCGGCGACGCCGATGCGCTGGAACGCGCGCGCCCGATTCTGCAGGCGATGGGCAAGAACATCTTCCACGTCGGCGCGAACGGCGCCGGCCAGGTCGCCAAGCTGTGCAACAACATGGCGCTCGGCGTGATCATGGCGGTGACCGGCGAAGCACTCGCGCTGGGCGTCGCGCACGGCCTCGACCCGAAAGTGTTGTCGCAGATGATGGCGGTCAGCACCAGCCGCAGTTGGGCGACCGAAGTGTGTAACCCGTGGCCAGGAGTCCTCGAAAATGCTCCGGCATCGCGCGGCTACAGCGGCGGTTTCGGCAACGACCTGATGCTTAAGGACCTCGGCCTGGCGGCCGAAGCCGCGATGGGCGTCGGCGCTTCGATTCCGCTGGGCGAACTGGCGCGCAATCTATACGCGATGAACAGTCGCGCCGGCCACGGCGGCCTGGATTTCTCCAGCGTGGTCAAGCTGGTGGCGCCGGCCGCATGAGCGGCCAGCGCGAGCGCCTGAGCCTGCCGGGCGAGGGCGGCAAGCTGCTGCTGCATTCGTGCTGCGCGCCGTGTTCGGGCGAGTTGATGGAGGCCTTCGTCGAATCGCAGATCGACTACACGGTGTTCTTCTACAACCCGAACATCCAGCCGGTGAAGGAATACGAACTGCGCAAAGAGGAAAACATCCGTTTCGCGCAGAAACACGGCGTGCCCTTCGTCGATGCCGATTACGACACCGACAATTGGTTCGCCCGCGCCAAGGGCATGGAGAACGAGCCCGAGCGCGGCATTCGCTGCACCATGTGCTTCGACATGCGCTTCGAACGCAGCGCGCTGTACGCGCACGAGCATGGCTTTGCGGTGATGACCACCTCGCTGGGCATTTCGCGATGGAAGAACATGCAGCAGATCAACGACTCCGGCCGCCGCGCGGTCGCGCCGTACCCGCAGCTGAGCTACTGGGACTACAACTGGCGCAAGCAAGGCGGCAGCCAGCGCATGATCGAGATCAGCAAGCGCGAGCAGTTCTATCAGCAGGAATACTGCGGCTGCGTGTATTCGCTGCGCGACACCAACCGCCATCGCAAGGCGCAGGGTCGCGAGCGGATCAAGCTCGGGGTGATGTTCTACGGCGAAGACGGCGGCGGCGGGTCCGAAGCCACGTAAGGGCTTCGCCGCACGCGTTATAGCGTTTCCAGATAGGCCACGATCGCATCGAGCTCGGCGCGATGCAGGTCCAGCGGCTTGAGCAGTGGATCAGGTTGCGGAAACTGCGGGTCGCCGATCTGCGCCGTGGTCGGCTTCGGCCTCGGCATGCCGGCGTTGTACAGATTCATGACCCCGCGCAGATTGGCGAAACGGCCGTTGTGCATCCACGGCCCGGTCTTGGCCACGTTGCGCAGCGACGGCGTCTTGAACTTGCCGGCATCGGCGGCCAGGCCGGTGACTTCGTAACGGCCCAGGTCCTGCAGTTTTCGGCCGTAGAAATGCAGGCCGAGGTTGTGGAACGACTGATCGCTCAGGCTCGCGCCGCTGTGGCAGTTCATGCAGCCGGCGCGGGTGCGGAACAGGTGCAAGCCCCACAGTTGGCGATCGTCGAGCAGATCGCGGCGGCCCTCCAGGAACCGGTCGAAGCGGTTGGCGCGCGGCAGCAGACTGCGTTGAAACACGGCCAGCGCCTTGCTCACTTGGTCCATGTCGATGCGCGATGAGCCGAATGCGGCCGCGAACGCCTTCGGGTAGTCGCCGTCGCGGCGCAGACGCTTCAACACCAGCGACGGCTTGGCCGCCATTTCGCGCGGATCGGCGATCGGATGCAGCGCCTGCGCTTCCAGGGTCTGCGCGCGGCCGTCCCAGAACAGCGGCTGCGACAGCCCGCTCGTCGCCAGCGAGATCGCATTGCGCCGCCCGCTCTGGCGATCGTGGCCGAACGGCACGCTGCGACCGTCGCCCCAGCCCTGTTCGCGATCGTGGCAGCTCGCGCAGGCGATCTGGCCGGAACCCGACAAGCGCGGGTCTTCGAACAGCCGGCGCCCGAGCGCGAGTTTTTCCACGCTCGGAGGATTGTCGGCCGGGTAGGGCGCGGCTTTCGGCAACGGCGCGAATTCAGACCACAGCGCGCCGGGTTCGAGCTGCGGCCGCGGCCATTGTTCGATCGGCAGGCGGTAGACGCGACGCAGGCATTCGCGATCGATCTGCACGCTGCTGACCGCGATGCGTTCGCGGCATTGCGCCAGGCTGGGCGAGTCGGCACCACGCATCGTGTCGTCGCCGACGTCTTGCGCCGAACTCGCACTCACCCATGCCATCGCGCTTACCGCGCCCGCGCCAAGCAGCCACGGCGCGGCCGTGGCGACGAAGCGCAACCGCAGCCTCGCAGTCGATACGCGCAACGTGCCCGCGCAACGCAATACCGAGCGCATCAACACGCGCATGACCGATCCCCGTCGTTCATCGCAAGCATGCTCAGAACCGATACCCCAGTTCCAGCCAATACGAACGGCCGGGTTCGTAATACGTCGCGGTCGCGCTGGTGCTGCTGATCAGGTTGGCGCGGTTGGTCAGGTTCTGCACCTCGACGCGCGCATAGGTTTGCTGGCGATGCGGCAGGTCCAGGCTCCATTCGACGCTGCTGTCCCAGGTCCAGCTTTTCGGATACGCGATCTCCTCGATCACCGCGATCGATTCGCCGTTGTAGACCTCACGACCCAACTCGCGCAGCCCGCGGTACCCGCCGCGATAACGCAGGAAATTGCTCCACAACAGGCCGGCTTCGGGCAACCGGGTCTGCGTGGCCAGACGCGCGGTCCACGGCCGGTTGAAGGCGCGCGCCGGGATGTCCCAGCGGCGCATGATCTTGCCGTCGTAGCGCACGTTGTCGTCGAAGGCGTCGCTGTAGGCGCTCTCGTAGTCGTTGTAGTTGCGGCGCACGTCGGTGTAATCGAACGCCAGTTGCGCATTGGTGAGGCTGCCGGCCCAGCGCAGCGGCGTCGACGGGCCGACGCTGAGCGTATAGGTCTGGCTGCGGCTTTGGCCGCGATTGGTGTAGCGGCTGATCCGGGTCGCGTACTGGCCGCTGGTGTCCAGGCTCGGAATCGATTCGCGCAGCACTTCGTCGCGGTTCTCGCGGCGCACGTACTTCAGGTTGAGATCCAGCCCGGCCCAGCGCTGGTTGATGCCCGCCGACACCTCGTCGCTGTAAGGAATGCGCAACTGGTCGAAGCGGTAATTGGTCGGGTATTGACGCACGTCGGTCCAGATCAGATTGCCGGTGCGGCGTTGTTCCAGTTGCAGGCCCTCGCGGCCTTCGCGCAGTTTGTAGCTGAAGAAACTGCGGCCGTAATAGCGATTGAGGCCGGCGGTGAACAAGGTGTCGCGGTCGCCGAACGCATCCCAGGACATCGCCAGTCGCGGTGCGACCGTGGTCTTGCCCATCAAGCTGTCGCCGTCGACGCGCACGCCCGGACGCAGGCTCCAGCGGCCAAGGCGTACGTCGTCCTGGGCGAACACGCTCCATTCGCGGTTGCTCGCGCCGAAGTAGCCTTCGCGATAGATCGCGCGGCGACTGAAGTACTGGCCGCGTCCCTTAACCACGCCGTTGCCGGTCGCCAGCACCGGCGACAGCGAGCAGCCGTTGCTGTCGACCACGCCGAGGCGATCGGTGCAGGTGTTGGTCGCAAGCGGGTCGAGCCAGCTGTAGTGATCGTTGAGGCGGTGGTACTCGGCCTTGCGATCGCGGTATTCCAGACCGTATTGCAGGCGATGTTCGCTGCGGCCCCAGCGCAGCGTGTCGCGTTCCAGGCTCAGCTTGTAGCCGATGCTGCGATCGCTCTGGTCGATATTGCCCCAACTGCCTTCGCCGCTGAGCGTGGTCACGCCCCAGTCCATCTCGCTGGAGCGCGCCCAGGATTTCCAGTAATCGACCTCGCTGCGGCGCGAGCTGTCGAGCTGGCTGTAGCTGAGCGAATTGCGCCAGGTCCAGGCGCCGCGCTGCCAGTTGATGCGGAAGCTGGTGACCGGGCCGCCTTGTTTTAGGTCGTAGAAGCCGTTCTTGGCGTTGATGATGAAATAACGCTCGTCGGTCGGCGCGTAAGTCACGCTGGCGCCGAGTTCCAATCCTTCGCCGTTGCTCCAGTCCGCGCGCAGGCTGGCGCTGGTGTTTTCGCGCACCTGCTCCTTCTCGTTGTCGTCGCTCGCGCTGCTGCGCCCGGAGGTGTAACCGCGCAGCGGAATCACCGAGCGCGTGCGCACGATGTTGCCGATCAGGCCCAGGCCGTTCTTGCTACGACCCTCGAGCGTCGCGCGCAGTTCGTACTTGTCGTAGTTCGGCTGCTGCGCTTCGGTCGCCGACTGTTCGAAATCGCCGAGCGCCGGTTCGGCGATATGCGCCTCGTTCCAGGCCGAACGCGCCATGCGCAGCGCCACGCTGCCGGAAAACGCATCGCGCGCCTTGCGGCTTTCGGCCTCGACCACGCCGCCGTTGAAGCCGCCGTAGGCCGCCGGCACGTTGCTGTCGTAGACGGTGAGCGTGCCGATCAGGCTGGTGTCGAGCGCGATGCCCTGGGTATGGCTGGGCACGTCCTGGATACTCGCCGGCGAGGGCGGGCCGACCGGATCGAGGTCGTTGTTGAAACTGGCGCCGTCGAGCAGGAACGAGTTCTGGTAGTACAAACCGCCGTTGATGCTGATGTCGGCCGGGCGGATCTCGCCCATGTTGCGCGAAGTGCGCGAGGTCTCGTCGAACTGCACGTTCGGATTGATCCGCAGCAGGCTGCCGATGTCGCCGTTGCCGCGGATCTGTTCGTCGATGTACGCGCGGTCCAGCACCAGGCCTTCCTGATACGGGAACAGGCGTTGCCCGATCACCTTGACCGGATCGTAGGTGTAGACGGAAGGAGAGGGCGCGGAGGCGGGTGTTTGTGTGGCGGCCGGCGCCTCGTTCGCGCACAGCGGGCCAGCCGACAGCGCCAGGCCGATGGCCAGGGTCAGACGATTCATAAGTTCTCACGAAGGATGATTCGGCTTTCGGTCGAAGGCCGATTCGCTGGCGTGAGAACTCTGACGGACCCCTGATGCTCGCTGTGATTATCGTCTCAATTGGAGCTGAACGAGTCAACCGGGCGAGGCGTGGCGAGATATGGCGAGCGCCGACTGCGATCGAGTGCGCGTGACGCATCCATCGCATCAGTCGCATTGCCGCGCGGAAACGGGAAGACACGCATCCGGGCGCGGGATTGCGATCGACGATCGCGGCTCCGGCCGACACGAGTGAGAGCTTCACTCGAACAGAGCGTGTCGCCGCGTCCAACCAGACCCCGGACATGCCGGGGTCTGGGCAGGACTTACCGCGTTTTCGCTTTCATTGCGTTGCCTTGGCCAGGGTGGACGGCGAAACCGAGCAATGACCCGGACCGGTGCTGCCTTCGTTGTACGCAGCGAGGATGCCGGCCAGATTGATCGCGGTATCGCGCGCAGGTCCCTTCGGCGCCGCGCTGCTGCGTCCGGTGAACCACGCGGTCGCCTGCGCGATCGCGCTGCTGACCTGCGACGGAGCACTCGCGCCCGCTTCCATATTCAACCGCGCCGCCATGTATTGGTGCGCCAGGATGAAGTAAGCGTTGCCGCCCTTCGGCGGAGTCCAGAACACCGCGTGCCACGTCTGGCCGGAACTGAAGAACAGCGTGTCTTCGCCGATCTTCGCCCAGGTCGCGTCGTAAGGCGCGGGGCCGTACTTGGAGTGCGTCTTCCAGTAGCCCTGGGTGTAGGTGCAGCCCGCGCTCGCGCACAGTTGCGGCACGCGCACGCTCAGCACCGCCTCGTCGCTCTTGTCGGCGCCGTTGTCGGTCGCCAGGGTGAGCAGGTTGGGCACCATGAACTGGCAGGTATTGCCCGCGCCGGTCTGGCTCGGAGGCAGCCACGAAGCGAGCACGTCGACACTGCGGACGATGCCTGGATCGGGGTCGACGTCGCCGGTCACGAACTGGGCGAAGCTGCCGCACAACAGCGGCTGCACCGTCCAGCCGAAGCCGGTGCCGAAGTTGAGCCCGGCGGTGCCGTTGAACAGATCGGTCAGCAGCACGCAGCGGTCGGTCTCCACGTTCGGCTCGCCGTAGGACAACGCGGCCTGATTGGAGGTGTAGGCCTGCAGTCCGCAATCGCTGGCGTTGCCGTTGGCGTCGTAGCACTGCTTCACGCGCTGGATGATCGCTTCGTTGTAGCCGTCCAGCTTGCCGCTCAACGCGGCCTGGTAGCTGCAATGCAGCGAGGTGGCGCCTTGCGCGTCGCAGGCCGGGGCGACCGATTGGGTCGTTCCGCCGGCGAAGTGCAGGGTGTCGCTGGGCGCGGACGGACTGAACAGCGGAGTCACGTCGGCCGGCCATCCGATCTGGATGTCGCCGGACACGGCGAAGCCGCTCTCCGATTCGATCGCGCGGGTCGCGGCGAGCCGGTACACGGTCTCGTAACTGCCGCCGGTGTTCAGGGTGACATCGACGTCGTCGCACAGGTAATTGCCCGCGTAATCGCCGCTGGCGATCGGATCGGGCAGGCAGCCCTGCATGGCGGTGACCTTGGCGTCAGCCGGCGAGACCACGATGTGCTTGTCCGGCGTCCAGCCGTAGTCGCGCTCGTAGCGGGTCTGCGCGGTCTTGGATATCGAGACCGTGCGGCACGCCACGTTGACGTTGGCCGAATCGCTGGCGCTGGCGTGGCTGTTCGCGCCGGTGCTCCAGGTGCCGGTGGCGGTGTTGCCGTGCGAGCCCTGATCGGCGCCGCACACGAACGGCTGCGCGCGCGGATAGGTCCACACGTACGGACCGTCGCCGAGTGTGAAGCTGTGGTCGATGGCGTTGGCCAGCATGGAGTCGTCGATGGCGAAGCTGTCGCCGTAGCTCTGCGCCGGATTGGCCGGGATCGAGAAGCCCGCCGAGGCCGCGAAGGTGTAGCTTTGCGCGCCGCCTTGCAGTTGCGCGGTGATGCCCGCGGCGTTGACGCCGCCGCTCGCGCTCGCCAGGAACGGATAGCTCAGGCTGCTCAGATCGAACGCGTAACTGCAGTTGAGGATGATCTTCTGCGCGTTAGGCGCCGGCTTGGCGCAATCCAGGGTATCGGTGTCGCCGCCCTGCGAGGTCCACTGCGCGATGAACTGATTCGGCGCGTTGCCGAACTGCAGGGTGTCGACCACCGCGGTGGCTTTCCAACCGAAATCGAACGGGTCCTTGACCGTGATCGTGCCGGCGATGCGATACAGCCCGCGGGTGAGCGGGGTGGCGGTCACGGTGTATTCGACCTGGTGGCTGTCGCCGTCGAACATGGTGATCTGTTCGGGCACTACGCGTTTGTCGATGCTCCAGTCGCTGTAGCGCTGCCAGCTCGCGTCGGCGGTCTTCTCGCCGGTGGGCTTGGGCACGAAGCAGAAGGCGACATGGCTGACGCCGGCGGGTTCGCCGCTGCCGTTGTCGGGCGAATACAGGTTGATGTCGCTGGACGACCCTGGAACGTAATGGAACACGTTGTAGGCATTGCCGCCTTTGACCACGATGTAGTCCATCGGCATGGTCGCGCTGAAGCCGATGTACTGGTTCTGCGAGGACGGCGTGTAGTTGAAGGTGATGCTCTGGCCGGCGACGCCCAGGTTGTAACTCTGGCCGTTGACCGGCGCGCCGCCGGTGCTATAGCCCAGGCCGCCCCAGGTGGCGACGCCGGGCAGGTCGTCGCAACTGGTGAAGTTGCCTGGATAGGTGGTCGGTTGTACCGAGGCCGCCCCGGCCGCGGAGCAGGCGAGCAGCAGCGCCGCTGCCAGCAGCGGTCGCCAACGTCGTTGAGTGGACATGTCAGAACTCCATGAGCGGGGCGTGGTCGCCCGTTCGATGCGCTCGGTAGCTCGGCCGTGCCGGCGTGGAGCCGGTACCCGGAGGCTTTGCGACGCCGGCTCTCGCCGGGTGTGCCTTTTTCGAGTCCTGGTGATTCAGCGTAGGTGCTTTTTTCCCCAATACGCGTGGTCGGCGGAGCCGTCATGGTCCATGCGGTGGTGAACACGGCATCCGACGGGGCGAATATACGCTCGGCCCGTGGGTTGTCGATGTTTCAAGAACGAAACAGTCGCGGACCCGGTAAACAGCCGGGTCGGGTGTTCGTGACCGGCGCGCTGAATCGTGAAATGTGAACCCGTTCACGCGGCTGACCCGCTATTAATGCAATTCAGCAAATGCCGCGATGCAGCATGTTTGTGACGGATTTGGCAAATAGAGTCATGCGGCGACCAGACCCGGTCGCCAGCCAATACCTCAAGGTACCAGCCAATGAAGTCATCGTTCCGTATCGCTTTGCTGTGTGGCGCGGTCGTGTCCGCGCTCGGTGTTTCGTCCACCGCTTTCGCCGGCGGCCGCCCCGATCTGGCGCTGGCCGGGCTCAAGGCCGGTCGCGCCCACCAGGCCGGCGAATTGCTGGTCAAGTACCGCGACGGCACCAGCGCCGTGCAGCAATCCTCGGCGCGCCAGGCCTTCGGCCTGCAGAAAATCGAAACCCTGCGCGGCGGCAATGGCAAGCGCGGCGAACTGGCGCTGATGCGGGTGCCGGCCGGCCGCGATCTGGCGGCGACGGTGTACGAACTCAGCAAGGATCCGAGCGTCGAATACGCCGAGCCGAACTGGCAGTACCAGCATCAGGCCGCGTCCAACGACACCTACTACACCAACGGTTCGCTGTGGGGCATGTACGGCTCGGGCTCGACCCCGGCCAATCAGTACGGCTCGCAGGCCGCGGTCGCCTGGGCCGGCGGCCACACCGACTGCAGCAACGTCGTGGTCGGGATCATCGACGAAGGCTACATGTACTCGCATCCGGATCTGGCCGCGAACGCGTGGACCAATCCCTACGATCCGGTCGACGGCGTCGACAACGACGGCAACGGCTACATCGACGACGTGCACGGCTGGGATTTCGAAGGCAACGACAATCAGGTCTTCGATGGGGCGGGCGACGATCACGGCACCCACGTCGCGGGCACCATCGCCGGCGCCGGCGGCAACGGCCAGGGCGTGGCCGGCGTGTGCTGGAGCGGGGTCAAGCTGATCAGCGGCAAGTTCCTCGGACGGCGCGGCGGCAGCACCGCCGACGCGGTCAAGGCGATCGACTACTTCAACGATCTCAAGTCGCGTCACGGCCTGAACATCGTCGCAACCAACAACTCCTGGGGCGGCGGTCCGTTCTCGCAGGCGTTGCAGGACGCGATCGGCCGCGCCAACACCGCCGGCATCCTGTTCGTGGTCGCCGCCGGCAACGCGGGCGTGAACTGCGAGACCTCGGACTGCTATCCGGCCGAGTATCCGAACCCGAACGTGCTTTCGGTCACCGCGCTGCGGTCCGACGGTTCGCAGATCTACAGCTACGGCTCGACCACCATCGACATCGGCGCGCCGGGCTACGGAATCTGGTCGACGGTGCCGGTGTCCTCGAAAGGTCAGGTCGTGCCGAGCTATGCCAGTTACAACGGCACCTCGATGGCGACGCCGCACGTCACCGGCGCGGTCGCGCTGTACGCGTCCTCGCATCCGGGCGCGACCGCGGCCGACATCAAGAGCGCGATTATGAGTTCGGCGATCGCGACCCCTTCGTTGAGCGGCAAGACCGTCAGCGGCGGCCGCCTCAACGCCGCCGGCTTCTGAGCGCAGGCAACGGACTGTTATCGAATTTCGAGGTGAACACGATGAAGAAACTCGTTTTGATGCCGACGATCGCGGGCGGCGTGCTGCTGGCCGGCGCGATCGCCTCGGTCACCGCGGCGCCGCCGGCCGACCGGGTCAGCCCGCTGCGCGTGGGCCTGATGGCCGTGGCCGATCCGGCCGGCGGTTTCCAGGGCCAGGTCGAAGTCACGGTGACCAACACCAGCCGCCACACCGCGCGCGTGCCCAAGTGGCAGCTGCCGTCGAATCTGGTCGAATCCAAGCTGTTCCAGATCAGCCGCGACGGCGCGACGGTGGCCTATCAAGGCCCGATGATCAAACGCGGCCTGCCGCAGGCCGAGGATTTCGTGATCCTGCGCGCCGGCGAAACCCTGCGCAGCGTCGTCGACTTGTCGAAGGCCTACGATTTCAGCCGCGGCGGCCAGTACGTCATCGCGATGGATTCGGCGCTGCAGTTCGCGTCCTTGTCCGACGGCAGCGCGTTGAACCAGAAGAACGGTTTGCCGCAGGTCGCCAAGAGCGCGCCGTTGAGCCTGTGGGTGGCGGGCAAGGGCGCCAACGTCGGCGTCCAGGGCAAGCCCGGCGGTGGCGGCGGTTCGGTCGTGGGCGGCGTGTCGTACAAGAGTTGCAGCGCGACCCAGATCGACAGCATCGGCAGCGCAGTCAACGCCGCGCGCGGCTACGCCGAAAACGCCAAGGGCTATCTCAACGCCGGCACGGTCGGCCCGCGTTACACGACCTGGTTCGGTTCCTACACCTCCTCGCGCTACGCCACCGCCAGCCAGCACTTCGTCGCCATCGACGCGGCGCTGGACCAGAGCAACGGCGAGATCACGGTCAACTGCGGTTGCAACCAGAAGTACTACGCCTACGTCTATCCGAACCAGCCGTACGAGATCTACGTCTGCAAGGCATTCTGGACCGCGCCGCTGACCGGCACCGACTCCAAGGCCGGCACCTTGATCCACGAGACCAGCCACTTCACCGCGGTGGCCGGCACCGACGATCACGTCTATGGCCAGTCCGGCGCCAAGAGCCTGGCCATCAGCGACCCGGCCAGCGCTTTGAACAACGCCGACAGTCACGAGTATTTCGCCGAGAACACGCCTTCGCAGAACTGAGCGAGTTGGTGGGAAGGCCCCGGGTGACCGGGGCCTTTTCGCATCGGCCTGCGCGCGGGCCAAGCGCAGGTACGGCGAGCGTCGCTGAGCCAAGCCTTCGGCGCCAAGCTCGCCCATCCGCGTTGGATAGGGCGCGGCGGCGGTTCCTGTCGATGCGCTACGACAATCTATGGGCGAGTAGGGCGCGCGGCATGGCGGTGATTGTTTTGGCGGATGAGTTATCGCCATTGTTGCTGCCAGCAGAAATCGGGTTGCAAGATCCTTCGGCGCCGCTGCGGACACAAAAAAGGCCGAAGTCCTGATTGGGAACTTCAGCCTGATCTGTTGAGATGGTGGAGGTGGGGGGAATCGAACCCCCGTCCGAAGGCACTCCATCCCCGGTACTACATGCTTAGCGCTCCGTTAGATCTCGTTCCCGAACAGCACGGTGCGCGAAGCGCATCCAGGAACCAGCCTGTTAGAGGTTAACCGGGCGCTGACAGGCAGCCGCTCCCGACGATTCCGTGATAATGACTCTACGCTGCGAGCACGGACACAAGCAGTTTCGAGGCTTACGCCTTAAGCGGCGAGAGCGTAGTTGTCGTCGTTGGCAACTAGAGTTTTGCAGCTGGATTAACGAGGAAAGCTACCCCCTCGGCATGCACCAGGCGATTTCGCGACCCCCGTCGAAGCCAGTGCACCCCCGGGGACAGCTGTTTCGCTGACAGGTTCAGTATAGGGCCTGGCGGCGCGTTCTCAAGCGCTGCGTGTGTTCGCCGCGGTGACCGATTCAGTCGGGACGATGCCGCGAGTGGCGCGCAAGGGCGTTCGCCGAGTGCGTCTGCCCGCGTGTCGCGCTTGCATCCGATGGCATGAGCGCGCGCGCGGCGCGTACTCGCCCGAAGCGTCGCCGGCTCCGCCGGCACGACGCGCGTGCAAACCCGAAAACCTCAGTTGCCGTCGAGCAGTTCGATCAGCGCGCGACGCTTCTTGCGCGACAGCTTGCGCATCAGGCCCATCAGCCGCAGTTCGTCGGGATCGCTGTATTTGGCCGCGTTTTCGCGCACCGACAGCGATTTGCCTTCGATCGTGCCGCGGCCGGTGGCCAGCCATTCGAAGCTCACGTGCTGCTGCACCGCGATCTGCAGCATGCGTTCGAGTTCCGGCAGCGCCAGGCCGACCAGCCATTTGCGAGCGGTCTCGCGGCTGACGTCGTAGTAGGCGGATAGGGCACCGGTGCGGGCTCGGCCTTTGGCGAATCCGGAGAAGTCGAGCGCCTGGTGCAGCCGATTGGCGAATTCTTGATGGGGAGCGTTGGTCATAGGTCTCGCCGGAGCATCCTGCAGGGCTGAAACGTGGGCGGCCGCTCGTCCCCGACCGTCTGCCGGGGCGAGGATAGCGCAACTCATTGTTGCGTACCCCCTTGCAAAAAGATCACTCTTTTTGCTGGTTGAAAAGAGCAATTTCGAATGGTATTTTTTTCGGGCATGGATGCCCGATGGAGAGGTTATGGATCGACCCAATCGATTGATAGGCAATACCCGGCCGGATGGTCGGACGAATCTGGGACCGGGTTCGCGTCCTGCAACATCGGCCGCAATCCGCGCCGCCGCCGAGACGGATTCGCCGAATGGCGGTGGTGGATCGGATCGATCCGGCCGCTCCGGGGCCTCGCCGCCGGGCGCCGGATCGAACCCCGATCCGCTGCTGCCGCGCCGGCCCAATCCGATCGAACGCTACATCGCCTGTTTCCCGACCGCGCGCGCGGCGGCCGAGGCGGCGGGCATCTCGACCGCGATGCTGCGGCGCATGCGCAGCCGCGGTTATGTGTCCACGCGCCAGCGCGCGTTGCTGATGGCCCAGGCTTGCCGCTTCAAGGTCAAGGCGGCCGAGTTGCTGGCATTGACCCGCGGTGGCTGGTGATGGCCGGGCTGGGCGCGGCGCTGGCGAACCTGTGGCCGGACCCCGACTCGCCGTGGCCGTATTTGCTGCTGGCCGCTTCGATGCTGGCGCTGGCGGTGCTGATGGCATGGGTCTTGTACTGCCTGCGGCCGCGCCCGAGCCGCGAAGCGATGGCGCGGCGCGCCGATCGCAACGGCATGGCCTTGCTGGCGCTGGCCGACGAGATGGACTGCTATCTGTACGAGCTGGCCCGACGCGGTTATCCGGTCCGGCAGCAACAGCATTGGCCGCGGCTGTGCCGGCGCCTGGCGATGGATCATCTGGAGTGCATCAACCGGCTGATGCTGGATGAGCTCGCGCGCGAGTCCGCGCCGCGCGATCCGCCCGCGTCGCCGTAGCCACGGCAATGAAGCGGCACTGTCGACGTGACTGGCACGACGCGCCTTGTATGCTGCGCCCATGACGACGAACGATCCGGGCGCACGCGCCGCGCCGCCGCACGACCCGGCAGCCTATTCCGACTTATCCGGGCTGACCCCGCGTCGCGGCTATCTGCTCGCCTTCATCGTGTTCATCGTCGCCCTGGTGCTGGTGCTGACCGCGTGGCGGATCGCGCGCGATCGCGAGCAGCGTTCGGCCCAGGCCGAGTTCGTCGCCCAGACCGTGCAGGTCACCGAGCTGATCCAGCAGCGCCTGGTCAACTACGAACTGGTCGCGCGCGGCGGCGTGTCGCTGTTCGCCTCGGTGCAGCGGCCGACCGCGGCGCAGTGGAAAGCCTATGTCGAGGGCATGAACCTGCAGCGCCGGTTTCCGGCGACCCTCGGCCTGGGTTTCACCGGCTACGTGCCGCAGCGCCTGCTGGTGCAGTTGCAGAACGAATGGCGCGATGCCGGCTACGGCCTGCTGACGGTGCGGCCGTCTGGTCAGCGCGAGATCTACGGGCCGATCCTGTACCTCGAGCCCAAGTCGTCGGCCAATGTCGAGGCGGTCGGCTACGACATGTTCTTCGATGCCACCCGGCACGCGGCGATGGAGGCGGCGCTGGAATCGGGCCAGGCGCGCTTGTCGGGCAAGATCGAGTTGCTGCAGGACAAGCACGAGGGCGTGAGCAGCACCGGCATGATCCTGGTGCTGCCGGTCTACCTCGGCGGTGGCCGTCCGCTCAGTCCGAGCCTGCGTCGCGCCGAGATGCAGGGCTGGGTGTACGTGCCGTTCCGGATGGAGAAGTTCGTCGAGACCTCGCTTGGCAAGGCGCAGCGCGACATGCGCTTTCGCATCTACGACGAAAGCGCCGGGCGCGACACCCTGCTGTTCCGCACGCCCGGTCCGCAACCCATCGAGCCGGCCGCGTTCGTGCACAAGGCGACGTTCGACGTGTACGGGCGCACCTGGCGGATCGAGTACGAATCGCCGCCGATCGAGGAGGCCGCGCCGCGCATGCAGGGCCTGCGCAATCTGTTCGCGCTGGGCATTTTCACCTCCTTGCTGTTGTACGGCATCGCCCTGGTGCTGGCGCATACCGAATCGCGCGCGCGCCAGATCGCCTCGCGCATGACCGAGGATTTCCGCCGCAGCGAAACCCGTTTCCGCAGCGCCATGCAGTATTCGGCGATCGGCAAGGCGCTGCTCGACAGCGAGGGCCGCATCGTCGACGCCAATCCGGCGTTGGCGGCGATCGTCGGCGTGGCCTTGCCGAGCCTGCTCGATCAGCGTTTCGACACCTTGTTGGAGGACGAGGACGGCGAGGCGCCGGCGCACGGTCGCGCCAGCAGCGACGAAGACGGCGTGCTGCGCGCGACCCGCCGATTGCGTCGCCAGCACGGCGTCGCGCGGCAGGTCCAGCTGACTTATTCGCCGGTGCCGGGCAAGGTCGGCCAGGACATCACCGGCCTGGTCCAGGTCGAGGACGTGACCGAGCGGCTGCGCGCGGAAGCGCGCGTGCATGCGCTCAACCGCACCCTGGAGGCGCGCGTCGCGTTGCGCACGCGCGAACTCAGCCAGGCCAATCAGGAACTGGAGGCGTTCGCCTACAGCGTCTCCCACGATCTGCGCGCGCCGCTGCGCGCGATCGACGGTTTCAGCCGAATTCTCGGCGAGAAGTACGCCGATCGTCTCGACGAATCGGGCAGTGGCTATCTGGCGCGGGTGCGCAAGGCCGCCGCGCGCATGGGCGACTTGATCGACGCGTTGTTGAAGATGTCGCGGGTGACCCGCAGCGAGCTCAAGCACGAGAGCGTCGACCTGAGCCGCGTCGCCAACGAGTTGATCGAGGAGTTGCGCATGGGCGATGCGCAACGCGAGGTCGAGGCGCGGATCGAACCGGGCCTGCAGGTGATCGGCGATGCGCCGTTGTTGAGGAATCTATTGGGCAACCTGCTCGGCAACGCGTGGAAGTTCACCCGCGATCGCAGCCCGGGGCTGATCGAGTTCGGCACCACCGAAGCGCCCGGCGGCGGCCGCGAATTCTTCGTGCGCGACAACGGCACCGGCTTTCCTCAGGCGTATGTCGACAAGTTGTTCCGGCCATTCCAGCGACTGCACAGCGTCGAGGATTACGCCGGGCACGGCATCGGCCTGGCCTCGGTCAAGCGCATCGTCGAACGCCATGGCGGGACGATCCGCGCCGAGGGTCGCGAAGGCGAGGGGGCGACGTTCTATTTCACGCTGCCGCGTGAGGGTGGGCATGCTTGAGGGGGCATGCGTGAGAGGCATTTATGAGTCGGGCAGCGCGAGGTCAGTGGGGTAGGGCGAGTTGAGGCGAGGTGTGACCGGCTTGCTCGTCATCCCCGCGAAGGCGGGGATCCAGAGACTTCAGCGTCACCCTTCCAGATCGTCATCCCCGCGAACGCGGGAATCCAGCGACTTCAGCGCCATCCTTCCAGAACGTCATTCCCGCGAAGGCGGGGATCCAGAGACTTCAGCGCCATCCTTCCAAAACGTCATTCCCGCGAAGGCGGGGATCCAGCGACTTCAGCGCCATCCTTCCAGAACGTCATTCCCGCGAACGCGGGAATCCAGCGACTTCAGGCGTTCTCGCACGAAAGGCACTGGATGTTCGGCTACGCCGAAGTAAAGCGGAGCCCGCGTTCGCGGGAATGACGGTAGGGGAGATGCGTTGTGGCCGGTAGCGGTGTTGCTTCGGATGGCCTGATCTAGCCTTCCCGATTCCCGATTCCCGATTCCCGATTCCCGATTCCCGAATCCCGATTCCCGAATCCCGATTCCCGAATCCCGAATCCCGAATCCCGAATCCCGAATCCCGAACCAATCAAGCGTTGCGATTATGCCGCCGCATCACCTGCTGCTTCTGCCGCGCCCAATCGCGATCCTTGCTGGCTTCGCGCTTGTCGTGGTCCTGCTTGCCCTTCGCCAGCGCGATCTCGACCTTGACCTTGTTGCCTTTCCAGTACAGCGCGGTCGGCACCAGGGTGTAGCCGTCGCGCTGCACGCGGCCGATCAGGTTGTCGATCTCGCGTTTGTGCAGCAGCAGCTTGCGGCTGCGGCGTTCCTCGGCGACGACGTGGGTCGAGGCCGAGATCAGCGGGGTCATCTGCGAGCCGATCAGGAAGATTTCGCCACGCAGCACGACCGCGTAGCTTTCGGTGATGTTCGCGCGTCCGGCGCGGATGGACTTGAGCTCCCAGCCCTGCAGGGCCAGGCCGGCCTCGAAGCGTTCTTCGAGGTGGTACTCGTGGCGGGCGCGCTTGTGCAGCGCGATGGTGCCGCCGGCGGCGCCCTTTCCTTTATCCTTGCCGGCCTTGTTGTTCGTATTTTTAGCCATGAGTGATTGTCCACGATCCGAAGGCGGTTTGAGTAGCCACCCGGGACTATTGCTCGAATGCGATGCCCGATCCGAAGCTGAAACGCGAAAAACCCCAGGCTCGGACCTGCCGGAACTCCCGCGCGACACGCCGCGACCCTTGGCTTGAATTCCCCACCGCGGCCCCAATTGCGATAGCCACATGCCTACGATCCGCCGTTCCGCCCTGGTCGAACACTCCGCCGCGCGCATGTTCGCGCTGGTCAACGATGTCGCCGCGTATCCGCGCCGCTTCGACTGGTGCGAGCAGGCGCAGGTGCTGGAGGCCGACGAGGCCCACATGGTCGCGCGTCTGGACCTGGGCCTGGGCGCGCTGCGGACCTGGTTCACCACCCACAACACTTTGTCGCCGCCGCACCATATCGAGCTGAAACTGGTCGACGGGCCGTTCCGCAAGCTCGGCGGGCGCTGGGAATTCCATGCGCTCGACGAGTCGGCCTGCAAGGTCACCCTGACCCTGGAATTCGAACCGGCGATCAAGCTGCTCGGGCCGGCGATGGCGGTGGGGTTCCAGAGCCTGGCCGACCGCATGGTCGACGACTTCGTCCGCGTCGCCGATCGCGGCGCGGAACCGGCGGTGCCGACCGCGACCCCGGCCGACGGCACGGCGTCGGCGTGAAAGTCGAGGTCGTCCGCGCCTGGCCGCAACGGTTCGAAGCGCTGACGCTGGAACTGGCCGAGGGCGCGGTGCTGGGCGACGCGATCGCCGCGGCGGGCTGGCAGGACGACGCGCAGATCAGCGGTTACGCGGTGTTCGGTGTCAAAGCCGTCGCCGACACGCCGTTGCGCGACGGCGACCGGGTCGAGTTGCTGCGGCCGTTGCAGGTCGATCCCAAGGACGCACGCAGGCGTCGCGCGGCCGATCGGCCGCTGAAGAAATAGGCAGGGCTGCGAACAACCATGGCGACGCGGCCGAACGGACACGCCGTTCGCCGTGCGTGCGTGCGTTCGGACGCGATCGCTGAATCGATGAGTGAACCGGATCAGGGCGCGGCAGGCCGCCGCGCCGCCAGGATCAGCGCCGGCGGCGCTTGTCCTTTTCCTTGTCGCGGGCCAGATTACGGCCGAACTGCTTGACCGAGGCCTTGGCGATCTGTTCGTCCTGCTCGGGGAAGTAGTCGCCTTCCCACTTGGTCAGGGCGTCGTTTTCGAACCACAGGGTCAGGTTCTTGCGCTGGGTGGTGCCGAGGCGGTCGACGCGCTGGGTCGAGGTGTAGTCCCAGCGGTTTTGATGGAACGGGTCTTCGATCGACGGCGTGCCGATCAGCACCTGCACCTGCTGCTTGCTCATGCCGGTCTGGAGCTGGTCGACGGCGGTCTTCTCGAGCAGATTGCCCTGGTAGATCGGCTGCTTGTAGATGATGCCGCAGCCGGCGGTGAGCAGGGAGATCGAGAGAACGAGCAGGAGCTTACGCATCGTATGAGGGTCTGCGGCAGTCGAAGGCAACGGGGCCGATGATACACTGAAGCCAGACCCCACCAAGGGCGGATCGCCGCGTCGGCCACCCCCGCGCGTTCATCCGCCATTCCGGCCCGCCCGCTCCGTCCGCCCAGTGCGCAGCCCTCGCGGCGACGGCCAGCCGGTCAACACCTCCGGTCCGGCCCGCGCCGGGCCGCACAGATCAAGGGAAGTACCCATGGAATCGCAGGACCTGCGCAACGTCGGACTCAAGGTCACCCATCCGCGCATGCGGATTCTGGAACTGCTCGAGCAGGCCAAGCCGCGGCACATGACCGCCGAGGACATCTACCGGATGCTGCTGGAAAAAGGCGAGGACATCGGCCTGGCCACGGTGTACCGCGTGCTGACCCAGTTCGAGTCGGCCGGCCTGGTGCTCAAGCACAACTTCGAGGCCGGCCAGTCGGTGTACGAGCTCGATCGCGGCCATCACCACGATCACATGGTCGATATCGAAAGCGGCAAGATCATCGAGTTCGAAAGCGCGGAAATCGAGGAATTGCAGAGCAAGATCGCGGCCAAGCATGGTTACGAGATCGAGGAGCATTCGTTGGTGCTGTATGTGCGCAAGAAGCGGTGAGAGCCGGGATTTTTTGATTCGGGATTCGGGATTCGGGATTGGTAAAACCGGGAATTCGCGAGTTGGGTTTCGGGCTGGGTGCACGCCGGGGGTCGAGATTCGGGATTGGTCAGAAGCCGGAGCGGATCGCGGGTGCTGGTGGTTTGCTGTTGCCGTGATTTAAATCGGAATGCACGAAGGCCCGCCAATGGCGGGCCTTTGCTTTTGTGGGGCGCGTGGGGTGGGGCGCTGCGATTGCGCGGGGCATGAGACGCGAATCGGAATCTGATTCGCCGTCGTTGATTCGACTTCAGTGCGATCCAGCCGGCCTGTCATCCCCGTGAAGGCGGGGATCCAGAGGCTTCAGCGGCATCCCGCCAGAACGTCATTCCCGCGAAGGCGGGAATCCAGGGGCTTCAGCGTCATCCCACCAGGACGTCATTCCCGCGAAGGCGGGAATCCAGAGGCTTCAGCGTCATCCCACCAGAACGTCATTCCCGCGGAAGCGGGAATCCAGGGACTTCAGCATCATCCAACCAGAACGTCATTCCCGCGAAGGCGGGAATCCAGAGGCTTCAGCGTCATCCCACCAGAACGTCATTCCCGCGAAAGCGGGAATCCAGTGACTTCAGGCGTTCTCGCACGAAAGGCACTGGATGTTCGGCTGCGCCGAAGTAAAGCAGAGCCCGCCTTCGCGGGAATGACGGTAGGAAGGAGCGAGGCGGTTGGGGTGTGGCGTTGCTTCGGGTGTCTTGCGGAGCAAGTGCCCGTGGATGTGGATGCTTAGGCGACTGAGGCGCTAGAGCCGCTGGAGTTGCGTAGCAGAAGAGGAACAGCAGAAGAGGAAGAGCGGCGGCAAGAGCAGCAGCGGAGGAGCAGTAGCAAAGGAAGAGCCGCAGGGGAAGAGAACTATCAGACGAAGATCAGCAAGGCCAGGCCGCTACGCTCTAACCGATTCCCGATTCCCGATTCCCGATTCCCGATTCCCGGGCCGTTCCCCAATCCCGAATCCCGAATCCCCAATCCCGGCTCTCAACCAACATCCGCCAGCAACCGCTTGGCCGCCGCGCGCACTTCCTTGGTCAATTCAACGCCACCCAGCATGCGCGCCAGTTCCTCTTCGCGCTGCTTGGCCGCGAGCACCTGCACGGCGCTCTGGGTGACGCCTTCGCTGGCGGCCTTGCTGACCCGGTAGTGGGCGTGGCCCTGGGCCGCGACCTGGGCCAGGTGGGTCACGCACAGCACTTGGCGGCTGGCGCCGAGGGCGCGCAGTTTCTGGCCGACGATCTCGGCCACCGCGCCGCCGATGCCCGAATCGACTTCGTCGAACACCATGGTCGGTACCGCGTCCATGCCGAACGCGGCCACTTCGATCGCCAGCGAGATGCGCGACAACTCGCCGCCCGAGGCGACCTTGCGCAGCGCGCGCGCGGGCTGGCCGGGGTTGGCCGCGACCAGAAACTCGATGCGTTCGCCGCCGTTGGGATCGGGCCGGTCTTCTTCGAGCGATTCGATCGCGACGTCGAAACGGCCGCCGCCCATGCCCAGTTCGCCGATCAGTTCGGTGGTCTTGGACGACAGCGACTTGGCCGCGTCGCGGCGGGCCTTGCCGAGCACGTCGGCGGCCTTGCGCCAGCCTTTGCGCGCGGCCTCGATTTCCAGGTCGAGCGATTCCAGCCGCACGCCCGCGCCGCGCAGCATCTCCAGTTCGGCGGCGATGCCGTCGCGGGTCGCGGCGAGTTGTTCGGGGGCGATGCGGTGCTTGCGCGCCAGTTCGTGCAGGCGGCCGATCCGGCTTTCGATCTGTTCGAACGCGGACGGGTCCAGGTCGAGGTCGTCGCGGACCCGGTCGAGCAGGGTCATGGCTTCGTCGATCTGGATCGCGGCGTTGTCGAGCATGGCGTCGACTTCGCCCAGGCGTGGTTCGTGTTCGGTCACGCGCTGCAGTTCGCCGCGCACTTGCTGCAGGGTGCGGGTCAGCGAGGGGCCTTCGTCGCCGCCGATGCGCGCGAACGCGGCTTCGCAGGCGGCGATCAGGCCGGCGGCGTGGGCGTGACGACGATGGTCGGCGGTGAGCTTGAGCAGCGCCTCTGGGTCGAGCGCTTCGCGTTCGAGTTCGCGGTGCTGGTGTTCGAGCCAGCCGATCCGGTCGGAGACGTCGCCTTGCGCCATCAGCGTGTCGCGCTCGCGCAGCAGCGCGCTCCAGGCGCGCGCGGCGGTCTCGACCGCGCCGCGCGCGGCATCGGTGCGGCCGTAGGCATCGAGCAGGGTCAGCTGGCTGGCCTTGGCCATCAGCGCCTGGTGCTCGTGCTGGCCGTGGATTTCGACGAGGCGCCCGGCCAGTTCGCCGAGCTGGCTCAGGGTGACGGGCCGACCGTTGACCCACGCGCGCGACCCGCCATCGGCGCGGATCACCCGGCGGATCTGGCAGACCGGCGCATCGCCGTCGCCGGTTTCGTCGAGTTCGTTATCGCGCAGCCAGTCGGCGGCTTGCGGGGCGTCGTCGAGGGTGAAGTCGGCGACCAGTTCGGCGCGGTCGGCGCCGTGACGGACCACGCCGCTGTCGGCGCGCAGGCCCGACAACAGACCCAGGGCGTCGACCAGCAGCGACTTGCCGGCGCCGGTTTCGCCGGAGATCACGGTGAGGCCGGGTCCGAAACTGAGTTCGGCGGCGCTGACGACGGCGAATTGCTTGAGCGAGAGGTGGGCGAGCATGCGGCGGCGATTGTGCCTTGAGCGAGCGGGGCTGGGAATGGGAGCGGCGGCGGGGGCGAGCGTAGGGGCGGGGTGGATCATGGGGTGAGATTGAGGCGGAGGGTGGGCTGGCTTGGGTTTGCTGGTCGGTCCTAGTTGTTTTGCCAGTCGAGGCCTCGTTGGTTTTTGCTGGACGGGCCGGGTTGCTTTTGCTCGTCATTCCCGCGAAGGCGGGCCCCGCTTCATTTCGGCGAAGCCGAACATCCAGGGTTTCACCGAAGCATGACTCTGAAGTCTCTGGATTCCCGCCTTCGCGGGAATGACGAGCACGAAGAGACGTGGCGCCCGACAGATTGGCAACCAATCGCGTCATCCTTCTTACGACCCACGACCCACGACCCACGACCCACGACCCACGATTCCCAATCCCCAATCCCCAATCCCCAATCCCGAATCCCGAATCCCGAATCCCGGCCCCCAACCAACCCTTGCACCTTCCCCCACCGGCGCTTATATCCACACCCATGAACCGCCGCTCCGATCCCAGCCTCGACCCGCGCGCGCGCCAATTGCTGCGCACGCTGATCGGCCGCTACATCCATAGCGGCGAGCCGGTCGGGTCGCAGACCCTGGCCAAGCACGCCGGGCTGGACGTCAGCGCGGCGACCATCCGCAACATCCTCGGCGACCTGGAAGACGCCGGCCTGCTCAGCGCGCCGCATGCCTCGGCCGGACGCATCCCGACCTCGCAGGGCTACCGTCTGTTCGTCGACTCGCTGCTGCAGGTGCGGCCGCTGCCGGAAGGCGATCTCGCGCGCCTGCGCAGCGAGCTGCCGTCGGGCACCGGCACCCAGGCCCTGCTCGGCAGCGCTTCCGAATTGCTGTCGGCGATGACCCATTTCGTCGGCGTGGTCAGCGTGCCCAAGCGCGAGCAGTTCGCGTTCCGGCGCATCGATTTCGTGCCGCTGGACGCGCAGCGGGTGCTGGCGATCCTGGTGTTCGCCGATCAGGACGTGCAGAACCGCATCATCCAGACCCGCCGGCCGTACGAAGCCGGCGAGTTGGAGCGGGTCGGCAACTACCTCAACGCGCATTTCGCCGGCCGGCCGGTCTCGGAGATCCGCGATGTGCTGCTGCTGGAACTGCGCAATGCCCAGTCCGAGATGCAGACGCTGCTGGCGCAGTCGGTTGAGCTGGCCGAGCAAGTGCTGATCCCGGACAACGACGACATGGTCCTGGCCGGGCAGACCCGGCTGATGGGCGTGCAGGAACTGGCCGACCTGGACCGGCTGCGCGAGCTGTTCGAAGCCTTCGCGCGCAAGCGCGAGATCCTGCAATTGCTCGAACGCACCGTGCGCGCGCCCGGCGTGCGCATCTTCATCGGCGAGGAAACCGGGCTGGCGCCGCTGGAAGGCGTGTCGCTGGTGACCGCGCCGTACACCTCCGGCGGCCGCGTACTCGGCGTGCTCGGGGTGATCGGGCCGACCCGGATGGCCTACGACCGGGTGATCCCGGTGGTGCAGGCGGCGGCCGATGCGCTGGGCAATGCGTTCGGGGCGCCCGAAGCCGAGTAAGAACCATCGCCGCGTTTGCAGGTCGGCCCGCTGTAGGAGCGGCGCAAGCCGCGACCGCGAATCCCGTCTTCCCGCGCAGGTCCCGCCTTCCCGCGCAGGATGGGTTAGGCCGGGTAACCGTTACGGCAAGCCGGGCTGGCGCCGGGGTTTGTCGTGGCGCGGTCGCGGCTTGCGCCGCTCCTACAGGAGCGGCCCATGATCGAAGCAGCAGCCGGCATCGCCTTCGGCGCCGCCGCGATTGTCCCGAAACCATCCCCGCTCGCCGCAACTGAGCGCCGATCCCGCACGATCGCCGCAGATCCCGGCACTTGAATGGTCCGGCCGCGGCCCCATAGCTGGCCTGTCGCGGAAAAACCGCCAGGACCCAGCATGAGCCAAAACGACCCCAATCCCGAACTGAACCTCGACGACCAAGCCGCCGCGGCGAACGCCGAGCCGACCGACGTCGAGAGCCTGCGCGCCGAGTTGACCCGGTTGCGCGAAGACTCGCTGCGCGAACGCGCCGAACTCGACAACCAGCGCAAGCGCGTCGCCCGCGATATCGACATGGCCCGCAAGTTCGCCAACGAGCGCCTGCTCGGCGACCTGCTGCCGGTGATCGACAGCCTGGAAGCCGGGCTGGGCGTGGCCGGCGGCGAGCCCAACGCGCTGCGCGAAGGCATGGAACTGACCCTGCGCCAGCTGCTCAAGGTCGCCGGCGACAACGGCCTGGTCGCGGTCGATCCGGTCGGCCAGCCGTTCAACCCCGAGCACCATCAGGCGATGAGCCTGGTGCCCGCGCCGGGTGTCGCGCCGAACCACGTGGTCCAGGTCTACCAGAAGGGCTGGCTGCTCAACGAGCGCCTGCTGCGTCCGGCCCTGGTCGTGGTCAGCCAGGACTGAGCGCAACCCACCGAATCGCACGCGGCTGGGCTCGCATCGGCCCGGTCCGCGAAGTTCACCCGAAGTTAAAGGGCAGGGCACGGGCGCTTGAACTGCCCGGCACCGAGCCCCAGATATCGCACATCGGCGGCCTGCAGCAATCGCGCCGCCCCCAACATTGAAGCATTGAGAGAGGGAGCAACATCCATGGGCAAGATCATCGGCATCGACCTGGGCACCACCAATTCCTGCGTTTCGATCATGGAAGGCGGCAAGGCCAAGGTCATCGAAAACTCCGAAGGCGACCGCACCACTCCGTCGATCGTCGCGTTCACCAAGGACGGCGAAGTCCTGGTCGGCGCGTCGGCCAAGCGCCAGGCGGTCACCAACCCGAAGAACACCTTCTACGCGGTCAAGCGCCTGATCGGCCGCAAGATGACCGACGCCGAAGTGCAGAAGGACCTCGGCCTGGTGCCGTACGCGATCGTCCCGCACGACAACGGCGACGCCTGGGTCGCGACCCAGGACGGCAAGAAGATGGCGCCGCAGCAGATCTCGGCCGAAGTGCTGGGCAAGATGAAGAAGACCGCCGAAGCCTACCTGGGCGAGCCGGTCACCGAAGCGGTCATCACCGTGCCGGCCTATTTCAACGACAGCCAACGTCAGGCGACCAAGGACGCGGGCAAGATCGCCGGCCTCGAGGTCAAGCGCATCATCAACGAACCCACCGCGGCCGCGCTGGCCTACGGCATGGACAAGAAGGGCGGCGACCGCAAGGTCGCGGTCTACGACCTCGGCGGCGGCACCTTCGACGTGTCGATCATCGAGATCGCCTCGGTCGACGGCGAAATGCAGGTCGAAGTGCTGTCGACCAACGGCGACACGTTCCTGGGCGGCGAAGACTTCGACAAGCGCGTCATCGACTACTTGGTCGAAGAGTTCCAGAAGGATCAGGGCATCGACCTGCGCAAGGATCCGCTGGCGCTGCAGCGCCTGAAGGACGCGGCCGAGCGCGCCAAGATCGAGCTGTCGTCCTCGCAGCAGACCGAAGTCAATCTGCCGTACGTCACCGCCGACGCGTCGGGCCCGAAGCACCTCAACATCAAGCTGACCCGCGCCAAGCTGGAGTCGCTGGTCGAGGATCTGGTCAAGAAGACGATCGAGCCGTGCCGCATCGCGCTCAACGACGCGGGCCTTCGCGCCAGCGACGTGGCCGAGGTGATCCTGGTCGGCGGTCAGACCCGCATGCCCAAGGTCAGCCAGGCCGTGGCCGAGTTCTTCGGCAAGGAACCGCGCAAGGACGTCAACCCGGATGAAGCCGTCGCTGTCGGCGCGGCGATTCAGGGCGGCGTGCTGGCCGGCGACGTCAAGGACGTGCTGCTGCTCGACGTGACCCCGCTGAGCCTGGGCATCGAAACCCTCGGCGGCGTGTTCACCAAGATCATCGAGAAGAACACCACCGTTCCGACCAAGGCTTCGCAGACCTTCTCGACCGCCGAGGACAACCAGTCCGCGGTGACCGTGCATGTGCTGCAGGGTGAGCGCGATCAGGCCCGCTTCAACAAGTCGCTGGCCCGCTTCGACCTGTCCGGCATCGAGCCGTCGCCGCGTGGCATGCCGCAGGTCGAGGTCTCGTTCGACATCGACGCCAACGGCATCATCCACGTCAGCGCCAAGGACAAGAAGACCAACAAGGAACAGAAGGTCGAGATCAAGGGCGGCTCGGGCCTGTCCGAGGAAGAGATCGCCAAGATGGTCGCCGACGCGGAAGCCAACCGCGAAGAAGACCAGAAGTTCCAGGAACTGGTGCAGGCGCGCAACCACGCCGACGGCCTGATCCACATGACCCGCAGCACGATCAAGGAACACGGCGAGAAGTTGCCGGGCGACCAGATCGGCCGCGCCGAAGCGGCGATCTCGGAGCTGGAAACGGCGATGAAGGGCGACGACAAGGGCCAGATCGAAGCCAAGTCGAAGGCGCTGGAAGAAGCCGCGCAGTCGCTGTTCGCGGCGGCCAACGCCGGTCAGCCGGGCGAAGGCGCCCCGGCCGGCGACGGCGGCGCCTCGGCCAAGGCCGACGACGTGGTCGATGCGGAGTTCACTGAAGTGAAGGACGACAAGAAGTAAGCCGGGAATCGGGAATGGGGAATCGGGAATGGGCGCGCGACGTGTGCGTGCGGCCCGTGGACACCGATTCCCTGTTCTTGCATCCGTCGCGGGCGGCAGGCGTTCTCACGCGCCGCCCGCTTTTGATTTAACGATTCCCGACTCTCGATTCCCGATTCCCGAACCCAGCCCATGAGCAAACGCGACTACTACGAAGTGCTGGGCGTTGCGCGCAACGCCAGCGACGACGACCTCAAGAAGGCCTATCGCCGCTGTGCGATGAAACACCACCCGGACCGCAATCCGGGCGACGCGGCGGCCGAGGCCGCGTTCAAGGAGTGCAAGGAGGCCTACGAAATCCTGGCCGACACCAACAAGCGCCGCGCCTACGATCAGCACGGCCATGCCGCGTTCGAACACGGCAACGGCGGCGGCGCCGGCGGTCCGGGCTTCTCGGACATGGGCGATATCTTCGGCGACATCTTCGGCAATATCTTCGGAGGTGGCGGCGGCGGTGCGCGCGGTCCGCGTCGCGGCGCCGACATCGGCTACGTGATGGAGCTGTCGCTGGAGGAAGCGGTCGGCGGCGTCGAAAAGCAGATCGAAATCCCGACCCTCGACGCCTGCGACACCTGCAACGGCAGCGGTTCGGCCGACGGCAAGGTCGAGACCTGCGGCACCTGCAAAGGCCACGGCCAGGTGCGCATCCAGCGCGGCATCTTCTCGATGCAGCAAAGCTGCCCGCACTGCAACGGCAGCGGCAAGACCATCGCCAATCCCTGCGCCGACTGCCACGGCCAGGGGCGGGTCGAACGCACCAAGACTTTGCAGGTCAAGATTCCGGCCGGTGTCGACAACGGCGACCGTATCCGCCTGACCGGCGAAGGCGAGGCCGGCCCGACCGGTTCGCCGCCGGGCGATCTGTACGTGGAAGTGCGCGTGCGCGAGCACGAGATCTTCCAGCGTGACGGCGACGACCTGCATTGCGACGTGCCGATCCGCATCTCGCAGGCCGCGCTCGGCGACACCATCCGGGTGCCGACCCTCGGCGGCGAAGTCGAGTTGCGTATTCCCTTCGAAACCCAGAGCGGCAAGCTGTTCCGCCTGCGCGACAAGGGCGTCAAGTCGGTGCGCAGCCGCAAGACCGGCGACCTGTACTGCCGCGTCGTGGTCGAGACGCCGGTCAATCTCACAACGGAACAACGCGAGCTTCTGGAGAAATTCGAAGCGACGTTCGTGGGTGAGGGGGCGCGAAAGCACTCGCCACGGTCCTCCACCTTTCTGGACGGGGTCAAGGGATTCTGGGATCGGATGACGTCCTGATACCAGCGGCGTGCATCGCACGCATCGCGTCGCGCCAAGCGCGCGACGCGTGTCCGGACAAGGGGGCTTCGGCCCCCTTTTTCGTGGGCGGCGCATCCGTTTTTTCGCGTCCGACGACACCGGGCGCCGACCTCCGGGTTCGCCGCCGCGCACCGGCGATCGGCGCGCCTCGACGCGCCTGTTCGCGGGCGCCGTGATCGCCAACTCCGGCACGCCTGGGATGTGGTAGAACGTTTCCGCGCCGACGCTCGGCGCGACGGCGCCGGTCCGCGATCGCGCGACCGTCCATCACCAAGGACTGTCCAACAGGAACAGGGGAAGAAAGGATGCGCATCGCGATGCAGCGGCTGTCGGCCGCGGTTTGTCTTGTACTTGTCGGCGGCGCGGCGTTCGCGCAGACCGCGCCGGCCGATCGCGCCGGCACCGCGCCGGCGGCCAGCGCCACGCCCGTCGTCAAACCCGCCGCCGCGGCGGCTTCGGACGACCCGATCCGCAGGGAGCGTTCCTACCTCAGTTACACCGTGCAGGCCGACGGCAGCTACGTCGAGCAGCACGAAACCGCGCTCAAGGTGCTCGACGAGCGCGCGATCGAATACGCCAAGCACGAATCGATCGGCTACAGCGCCAGCATCCAGACCCTCGACGTGGTCGAGGCCTACACCCGCAAGGCCGACGGCCGCCGCATCGACGTGCCCAAGTCGAACTTCCAGGTCGAGACCAACGACGGCCGCGAAGGCGGCGGCCCGGCGTTCTCGGACGTCGCCACCACCCGCCTGGTGTTCCCCGATGTCGCGGTCGGCGACACCGTGGTGCTGAACTACCGGCTGGTCGGCAAGAAGGCGATGTTCGACGGGCATTTTTCCGACATCACCAGTTTCACCGACGGCGCCTACATGGGCGATATGCGGATCAAGATCGATCTGCCGGCCGGGCTGTGGACCCAGCAGCAGACCTTCGGCAAGCTCAAGCAGGTACGCGACGAAACCGTCGGCGGCCGCCATATCGTCGAGTGGACCTACCAGAACCTGAGCCCGGTCAAGCGCAAATCCGACTCGGCCACGATCTTCGATATCGAACGCTACAACGGCTACGCCCTGTCGACCTTCCGCAGCTACGGCGACATCGCCAAGGCCTACGGCGAGCGCGCGCTGCCCAAGGCGGTGCCGACCGCGCGGGTGCGCAAGCTCGCCGACGAAATCGCCGCCGGCAAGACCGATCAGCGCGCGGTCGCGCAGGCGCTGTACGAATGGGTGTCGACCAACATCAACTACGCCGGCAACTGCATCGGCCTGGGCGCGGTGGTGCCGCGCGATCAGGAGTTCGTACTCGACAACCGCATCGGCGACTGCAAGGACCACGCGACCTTGCTGCAGGCGCTGTTCGCGGCCAAGGGCATCGAGGCGACCCAGGCGCTGATCAACGCCGGCAACGTCTACACCCTGCCCAAGGTGCCGGTGGCGTCGAGCGTCAACCACGTGCTCAATTACCTGCCGGGTCTGGACCTGTACGTCGATGCGACCGCCAAGGGCATTCCGTTCGGCGAACTACCGGCGCAGATCGCCGGCAAGCCGTTGCTGCGCATCGACCGGCCCGAGTTGCAGGCGTCCACGCCGGGCTTCGTCAAACTGCACAACCGCCAGCGCATGGACACCCGCCTGACCGTGCTTGAGGACGGGTCGATGAAGGGCACGGTCGAGGTCGAACTCAGCGGCATGCCGGCGATCTCGATGCGCGCGAGCCTGCGCGAGCTCAGCGCCGACGACGCCAAGGACATGGTCAAGAACGTGTTCAAGCGCGGCGGCCTGGAGGCCGAAGGCAGCTTCACCCAGGACGATCCTAAGCCGCTGCGCGGCGAACATCGTTATCGCACGCAGTTTGAGGTCAAGCAGGCCTTGCCGGTGCCGGGTGCGTTCGCGCTGGGTCCGAGTTTCTTCAGCCCGATGCCGGTCAGTGCATTGGTCGGCAGCGCCACCGCCGAGATCGACAAGGACGAAGGCGACGGCACCTGCGGCGGCGGACGTTCGGAAGAGACCTACCGGATCGAATTCCCGGCGACGATGAAAGTGATCGCGGTGCCGCCGAACCTGAGCCTGGAATCCGGCGGTTCGCGCTACACCGCGACCTACACGCTCAAGGGCAACGTGCTCGAAGCCAGCCGGGTGATCGAAGATGTGACCCTGGGGCCGGTGTGCACCGCCGACTACAACCGCGCCTATCAGGCCTTCGCGAAGAAAGTGTTGCCCAATCTCAAGGCGCAGTTGGTGTATCAGTAAGCCATGACGCGCAGCTACGAGTCTTTGCGGCCGTTACTGGAGCCTTGGGGCGAACTGCGCTCGCAGGCTGTGTCGCAATGGCAGGGCGACATCGCCCTGCCGTCGACGCTGGAAGCGTTCTACCGCGAACTCGGCCCGTGGGGCGAAACCCTTCACGCGTCGGTCGGACCGATCGGGCTGAGCCTCGACGCTGGCGGCAATCCGGTCGACATTCCGCCGCTGCACACGCTGTGGTCGCGGCAGGCCGGTTACCGCTGGCATGGTCTGAGCGGCGAACGCTTGCCCGGGTGGAAGGACGAATGGCTGACCGTGGCGATGGAGGGCGGAAATCCCTTCATTCTCGATATGAGCAGCGGCGCGGTGCTGTTCGACCTCGCCGGCGGCCCGTGGTCGCCGCGACCGATCGCCGACGATCTGGCCACCGCGTTCGGCGCGATCGCGACGGTGGCCAATGCCTACACCGCGCTCGGCGAGGCCGCATTGGACGAAGACGACGACCTGCGCCCGCAGGCGAGGGCGCAGGTGCGCGATGCGCTCGCCGATTTCCTCGATGGCGACGGACGGCGCGCCGACGCCTTGCTCGCGGCCTGGCGCTGGTACGAATAAGGAGGTTTCGATGCGTTTTGCAATGCCGTTGATGGCGCTCGTCGCCGCCGGCCTGCTGGTCGGTGCCGGCGATGCGCGCGCCGCCTGCCTGGGCGATACGCCGGTTGCGACGGCCGGCGCGTTCTACCGGGATCACTACACCTTCTGGAACGACCCGCTGCCGAGTCTGGAGCGGACCGTCTCGGCGCGATTGCTGCGCTTGTTGAAGCAGGATCGCGCCTGCGGCGGCGACGGCGGCGAGGTCTGCGCGATCGGCGCCGATCCCTGGCTCGACGCGCAGGACGGCGAGGCGCGCGATCCCCGGTTTGTCGCCGAAGGCAAGAACGTGGTGCAGGTACGTTATCGGTTCGTGCTCGACGACGCACAGCCGTCGCGGAAGCAGGTCGCGCGCCTGCGGCTCGCGCGCGAAGGCGGCTGCTGGCGGGTCGACGACCTGATCGGTCCGAACGGCGGCTCGCTGCGCGACGCGCTTGCGCGTTTCCACGACACTCCCGGCGCCGGCTGAGCGCGGCCGCGGCGAGCTTGTCGGCATCGTGCGTGCGCGAATCGCGCGCCACGCGCGCACGGATATGTGAACCGGTCGAAGTCCGCGCTTGTCGCCGCCGGATTGCGCCGCTAGCCTGATCGCATGAGCGAAATCACCCGACTGTTGATACACGGCGCCTCCGGCCGCATGGGCCAGGCCTTGCTGCGGCTCGCCGCCGAACGCCAGGACCTGCGCGTGGTCGCCGCGTACTCGCGTTCGCAACCCGCGCAGCGGGTGATCGACGGCGTGCCGCACTTCGCCGTGTCCGAATTGAACGGCGCGCCCGAGTTCGACGTGGCGATCGATTTCAGCTTGCCCGACGGCTTCGACCCGGTGCTCGCGCTGTGCGCGCAACGCGGCAAGGCCCTGGTCTCGGGCACCACCGGCCTGAGTTCGGCGCAGAACACCGCGATCAACGACGCCGCCGCGCGCATCGCGGTGGTGTGGGCGGCCAATTACAGCCTCGGCGTGGCGGTCTTGACCGAACTGGTGCGCCGCGCCGCGGCCGCCTTGCCGGGCTGGGACTGTGATGTGATCGAGGCCCACCACACCCGCAAGCTCGACGCGCCGTCGGGCACCGCGCTGCACCTGGGCGCGGCCGCCGCGATCGGCCGCGGCGAGGAGCCGCATTACGCCAGCCTGCGCGCCGGCGACATCGTCGGCGAACACACCGTGCAGTTCGCCGCGGCCGGCGAGCGGCTGGAATTGATCCACCGCGCCAGCAACCGCGACATCTTCGCGCGCGGAGCGCTCGAGGCGGCGCTGCGCGTCGCCCACCAGGCGCCGGGGCGGTACGGGCTGGCGGAGCTGATGTTTCCGAATCTCTGAACGGGGCTGCGGCCGGTCGCGCGGCGGCAAGCGGCAGAGCAAATCCCCCTCAGTCGCCCTTTTTCAAAGGGGGAAGAACGGCGGGGCGGTCGCTGTTCATGGCTTGGTCGCCAGTCGAAACGACGCTGTAGCCGCATATTCCGACAACGGGAAGCGTGGCCGAAGCGACATTCCGGCCGGTTTACCGAATCCCCAAGACGCCTCTTCCCTTTGAAAAAGGGCGCAGGGAGGGATTTGCTCCTAAGCCAGCCCGACCTGAACACGCCACCAAACCACCGCCCAAACCTGAAGCGCCGCCTCGTGCAAACACCCGAATTGCCGCCTGCGGCCACATTGAGGCTGGCGCCCGAGGCCCATCGCCGCTAGAATTCCGGCTCGCCTGAATCCCGCACGCCGGACCGGTCCCGCACCGCGTCCGTGTTTTGCTGCAAGTCGGTTTTGCCGATGTCGCGCACGGGATCAGATCCTTTGGCAGCCAAGGCGATCCCCCCGTGACCCAACCCGCAATCCTCGCACTCGAAGACGGCACCGTGTTCGAGGGCGTTTCCGTAGGCGCGCCCGGCCTCAGCGTCGGCGAAGTCGTATTCAACACCGCGATCACCGGCTACCAGGAAATCCTCACCGATCCCTCGTACGCCCGTCAGCTGGTCACGCTGACTTATCCGCACGTCGGCAACACCGGCATCACCGCGCAGGACGACGAAGCCCGCCAAGTCTGGGCCTCGGGCCTGATCGTGCGCGACGTGCCGCGCCGCCCCAGCAACTGGCGCAGCACGATCGCGTTGCCGCAGTGGCTGGCCGATCGCGGCGTGGTTGCGATCTCCGACATCGACACGCGCAAGCTGACCCGTCTGCTGCGCGACACCGGCGCGCAGAACGGCGCGCTGATGGCAGGGGAAATCGACGTTGCCAAGGCGATCGAAGCCGCGCGCAAGTTCCCGGGCCTCAAGGGCATGGATCTGGCCAAGGAAGTCTGTACGCGCGAACGCTACGAGTGGACCGAAGGTCAGCTGGATCTGGATCGCAACGCGTTCGTGACGGCCGAATCGCGCTTCCATGTCGTCGCCTACGACTTCGGCGTCAAGCTCAACATCCTGCGCATGCTCGCCGAGCGCGGCTGCCGGGTGACCGTGGTGCCGGCGCAGACCCCGGCCGCCGAGGTGCTGGCGCTCAATCCCGACGGCGTGTTCCTGTCCAACGGTCCCGGCGATCCGGAGCCCTGCGATTACGCGATCGCGGCGATCAAGGAATTCATCGCCCGCAAGATCCCGACCTTCGGCATCTGCCTCGGCCATCAGCTGCTGGGCCTGGCCTCTGGCGCGAAGACCCTGAAGATGAAGTTCGGCCATCACGGCGCGAACCATCCGGTCCAGGATCTGGATTCCGGCCGGGTGATGATCACCTCGCAGAACCATGGCTTCGCGGTCGATGAGGCCAGCCTGCCGGGCAACGTGCGCGTGACCCACCGCTCGCTGTTCGACGGCAGCAACCAGGGCATCGCCCTGACCGACGCGCCGGCCTTCAGTTTTCAGGGCCACCCGGAAGCGAGCCCGGGCCCGCACGATGTATCGCCGTTGTTCGATCGGTTCGTGGTGTCGATGGAACAGGCCAAGGCCGCCTGATGAGCGCGGCGCCGGCCACGCCGATGCGTCGACGCCGCTGGCGTTCGCGTGCATTGGCGTTGCTGGTGGTGCTCGGCGCGTATCCCGCGTTCGTGATGATCGCGGTCTACACGCAATGGTTCGCCGCCGATCTTCCTGGCGGACGCAACGGCCCGGCCGATGCGTACCGCCACAGTCTGGCCAGCGCGATCGTCGCTTACACCTTGTCGCCGCGTTGCGTCGACTGGGTGACCGCGGTGATGGAGCGCGACGGGCAGGGCAATGCGAGCCGGGCGATGGACGCCCACAACAATCGAATCGGTGCGCGCGTGGGCGCCGCCGCTGAAAACTGGACCGCGATGCAGCGCGAGGTTCGCGCGGCGGTCGACCACGGCGCGATCGATGCGCGATCGCCCGAGCAAATCACCTGGCGCGCGCCTTCATCCTGGCAGGACCGGTTGTACTGACATGACATCCCTACGATTGCCGCAACGTCGGATCGGAACCCTGCGCTGGGCCGGTCTGCTGATCGGCGCGCTGGCGATGAGCCAGGCCGCGGCCGAGCAACCGTCGGAGCTGCCCGGCGATCCGCGTATCGATCGCCTGACCGATGAGATCGTCAAGATGATTCCGCTGGGGCCGGAGCTGGATGCCCTGGCCGCGGCCGATCCGCGTTGGCCCTTGCAGTCGGTCGCGCCCGAGGAGGTCAAGCCGGAATGGTTGAGTTGTGCGCGCGAGTCGCTTTCGACGCGCGGCTATCGCGAGTACAGGCGCGCCGAAACGGCCGAGTACGCGAACGAATATCCGGATCGGGTCGACGCCGATCTGGCGGTATTGTCGGCCGGCGCCGCCGATGTGTTTTCGGAACTCGCCCGCCGGGGCATCGAAGCAGGCAAGAAAAGCCAGGATGTGCCCGATCCCAAGGCGCTGGTGCTGGAAGTGCTGAATAAATCGGACCCGCGACGACGCGATGCATTCGTCGCGTTCGCTTCGGGCGAACAGCACACCTTGCTGCGCCGTTTTGTCGGCGTCGAATCCACCCGCGGCAAGGCCCAGTCGGGGCAGGCGTTCGGCGATGGACTCGTGGAAAGGCTCATGGAGGCCATGATGAAACGCTGCCAGATACCGGACTCATTACGCCGATCCGCCCGGGAATGACCGGTCTGGCGCGCGCATGAACGATGCCGCGACGAACCGCTTCCCAGGGCGCTCGCTCTGAACAACATTCATTTTTACGAGTAACTACCGATGCCCAAGCGTACCGACATCAAAACCGTCCTGATCATCGGCGCGGGTCCGATCGTGATCGGCCAGGCCTGCGAGTTCGACTACTCCGGCGCGCAAGCCTGCAAGGCGTTGCGCGACGAGGGCTACCGCGTGGTCCTGGTCAACTCGAATCCGGCCACGATCATGACCGACCCGAACATGGCCGACGCGGTCTACATCGAGCCGATCAACTGGCAGACGGTCGAGAAGATCATCGCCAAGGAAAAGCCCGACGCGCTGCTGCCGACCATGGGCGGCCAGACCGCGCTGAACTGCGCGCTGGACCTGGCCGACAACGGCGTGCTGGAGAAGTACAACGTCGAGCTGATCGGCGCCAAGCGCGAAGCGATCCGCATGGCCGAAGACCGCGAGCTGTTCCGCGTGGCGATGAAGGAGATCGGCCTGGAATGCCCGAAGGCCGAAGTCGCGCGCACCCTGGAAGAAGCGATCGACATCCAGACCCGCGTCGGCTATCCCACCATCATCCGTCCCAGCTTCACCCTGGGCGGCAGCGGCGGCGGCATCGCCTACAACCGCGAAGAGCTGATCGACATCGTCACCCGCGGCCTTGAACTGTCGCCGACCACCGAAGTGCTGGTCGAGGAGTCGGTTCTGGGCTGGAAGGAATTCGAGATGGAAGTGGTCCGCGACACCGCGGACAACTGCATCATCGTGTGTTCGATCGAAAACTTCGACGCGATGGGCGTGCACACCGGCGACTCGATCACCGTCGCGCCGGCGCAGACGCTCACCGACAAGGAATACCAGCGCCTGCGCGACGCCTCGATCGCGGTGCTGCGCAAGATCGGCGTCGACACCGGCGGCTCTAACGTCCAGTTCGGCATCAACGCGCAAAACGGCCGCGTGGTGGTGATCGAAATGAACCCGCGCGTGTCGCGCTCCTCGGCGCTGGCGTCGAAGGCGACCGGATTCCCGATCGCCAAGATCGCGGCCAAGCTCGCGGTCGGCTACACCCTCGATGAACTGCGCAACGAGATCACCGGCGGCGTGACCCCCGCCTCGTTCGAGCCGAGCATCGACTACGTCGTCACCAAGATCCCGCGCTTCGCGTTCGAGAAGTTCCCGCAGGCCGACGCGCGCCTGACCACGCAGATGAAGTCGGTCGGCGAAGTCATGGCGATGGGCCGCACCTTCCAGGAATCGCTGCAGAAGGCGCTGCGTGGCCTGGAAACCGGCAAGGTCGGCCTCGACCCGACCGGTCTGGACCTGAGCAGCGAAATCGATATGACCAAGCTGCGCCGCGAGCTCAAGGAGCCGGGTCCGGAGCGCATGTTCCATATCGGCGATGCGTTCCGCGCCGGCATGAGCGTGGAAGACGTGCATGCGCTGTCGTTCGTCGATCCGTGGTTCCTGGACCAGATCGAGGAATTGATCGCGACCGAAGGCGAAGTGGCCGACGCCGGCCTGAGCGCGCTCGACAAGCCGCGCATGCGCGCGCTCAAGCGCATGGGCTTCTCCGATGCGCGCATCGCACAGCTCACCGGCACCGACGAGACCGCCGTGCGCACGCTGCGCCGCGCGTTCGGCGTGCGCCCGGTGTACAAGCGCGTGGACTCCTGCGCCGCCGAGTTCGCCACCACCACCGCCTACATGTACTCGACCTACGAGGACGAGTGCGAAGCCAATCCGACCAATCGCGACAAGATCATCGTGCTCGGCGGCGGTCCCAACCGCATCGGCCAGGGCATCGAGTTCGACTACTGCTGCGTGCATGCCGCGCTCGCCCTGCGCGAGGACGGCTATGAAACCATCATGGTCAACTGCAATCCGGAAACCGTGTCGACCGATTACGACACTTCCGACCGCCTGTACTTCGAACCGCTGACGCTCGAGGACGTGCTGGAAATCGCCGACCTCGAAAAGCCCAAGGGCGTGATCGTGCAGTACGGCGGCCAGACCCCGCTCAAGCTCGCGCGCGCGCTGGAAGCCAACGGTGTGCCGATCATCGGCACCTCGCCCGACAGTATCGATCTGGCCGAAGACCGCGAGCGTTTCCAGAAGCTGGTGCAGGACCTGGGCCTGGCCCAGCCGATCAATCGCACCGCGCGCAATCCCGACGAAGCGCTGATGCTGGCCAACCAGATCGGTTACCCGATGGTGGTGCGTCCGAGCTATGTGCTCGGCGGCCGGGCGATGGAAATCGTCTATTCCGACGCCGACCTGACCCGTTACATCCGCGACGCGGTCAAGGTGTCGAACGATTCGCCGGTGCTGCTCGACCGCTTCCTCGACAACGCGGTCGAGGTCGATGTCGACATCATCGCCGACCGCGAAGGCCGGGTGCTGATCGGCGGAGTGATGGAGCACATCGAAGAGGCCGGCGTGCATTCGGGCGACTCCTCGTGCTCGCTGCCGCCGTATTCGCTCAGCGCCGGCACCCAGGAAAAACTGCGCGAGCAGGTCGTGGCGCTGGCCAAGGCGCTCAAGGTGGTCGGGCTGATGAACACCCAGTTCGCGATCCAGACCGACGCGCAAGGCAACGACACGATCTTCCTGATCGAAGTGAACCCGCGCGCCTCGCGCACGGTGCCGTTCGTGTCCAAGGCCACCGGCATGGCGCTGGCGAAGATCGCCGCGCGCTGCATGGTCGGCCAGACGTTGGCCTCGCAAGGTGCGCTGGAAGAAATCGTGCCGGACTACTACTCGGTCAAGGAAGCGATCTTCCCGTTCGCCAAGTTCCAGGGTGTCGACCCGATCCTCGGACCGGAGATGCGTTCCACCGGCGAAGTGATGGGCGTGGGCAAGAACTTCGGCGCGGCGATGGCGCGCGCGCAGGAAGCCGGCGGCATCAAGGCGCCGCCGGTGGGCAAGGTGTTCATCTCGGTCCGCGACCCGGACAAGCTGCGCGTGCTGCCGGTGGCGCAGGAATTGCTGCGCCGCGGCTACAGCCTGGTCGCGACCAGCGGCACCCAGGCGTTCTTCGCCGAACACGGCGTGATCTGCGAATCGGTCAACAAGGTCACCGAAGGCCGTCCGCACATCGTCGACCTGATCAAGAACGGCGAGATCGTCTACATCATCAACACCACCGAAGGCCGCCAGGCGATCTCGGATTCGTTCTCGATCCGTCGCGAAGCGCTGCAGCAGCGGGTGACGTACTCGACCACGGTGTCGGGCGCGCGCGCGCTGGTGGGTTCGCTGGACTATCGCGGCAAGGGCCCGGTGTGGTCGTTGCAGGAGTTGCATGCGCAGATTGGCGCGGCGTCGTAAGCGACGGGTGTCAGCGATGCAGGCGTTGCCTGCGTCGTGAAGCGAGACGAGGGCGGTGCGGTTGCGCCGCCCGTCAGTCCAGTCGCGGCTGAATTCGACAACCGCATAGAACCGACTGGCCGCGTTCTCCCAAATCGTCATTCCCGCGAAGGCGGGAATCCAGAGACTTCAAACGTTCTCGCACGAAAGGCACTGGATTCCCGCGTTCGCGGGAATGACGGTCTGGAAAGGACGCGCTGAAGTCTCTGGATTCCCGCCTTCGCGGGAATGACGATTTGAAAGAGGGCGCTAAAGCCTCTAACTGCCATGTAAAAGCAATGGCACTCCTGGCGAGACGACGCTGAAGCCTCTCGACCCCCGGCTTCGCGGGGATGACGGTCTTGAAGGATTCGTCGAGTTTCATGGCGACATTTCAGCGGCAATGTCTTGACATCCGCCCCAACGCCGACCCCGAACCCAAGCCGACGACCCATCCCCGACCCCCGGGATGCCTTCCGTCCAGGTTCCCGGCACAATGGGGCCAACCCAGCATTCAACATGCCGGCGTCCGGCCGAAAAGGACGCGTTACCGAGGAAGCAAGGAATGAGACCACCCATCACGGCCCAGGGCGCGCAGCGTTTGCGCGCGGAGCTGGAAGAACTCAAGTCGGTCAAGCGGCCGGCGGTGATCAACGCGATCGCCGAAGCGCGCGCCCACGGCGATCTCAAGGAGAACGCCGAGTACCACGCCGCGCGCGAGCAGCAGGGCTTTATCGAAGGCCGGATCAAGCAGCTCGAAGCCGAGTTGTCGCACGCCCAGGTCATCGACATCAGCACGCTCAACGCCGGCTCCAAGGTCGTGTTCGGCGCCACCGTCGAGCTGATCGACGTGGACACCGAGGAAGAGCGCAAGTACCAGATCGTCGGCGACCTGGAGGCCGACATCAAACTCGGCCTGATCGCGATCTCCTCGCCGGTCGCGCGCGCGCTGATCGGCAAGAACGAGGGCGACAGCGTCGTCATCGACGCGCCGGGCGGCACCCACGAGTACGAAATCGTCGGCGTCAGCTACAACGCCGGATGATCAGCCGGCGTCCGCGCATGAGCCGCCAGCCATGAACAGCGTCACTGTGCTGTTGCCCGAGCGCGCGCGCTTCGGCGGTCAGCGTCTGGGCGAAACCTTCGGGCTGCGGCTCGGCCGCGCCGACCGCAGCGTCGAAGCGGCCGATCAGGCCGCGCGTGTGTTCGACATCCTGCCGCGCGGCTGGCCGATCGCGGCGGTATCGCGGCAACGCGATGTCGGCGACGCCGCCTACGGCGCGTGGCTGCGCGCCGATCCGGCCTATGTGCGGCCCGACATCAACGGCGCGCGCCTGCTCGCTTACGGTCAGGCGCTGTCGTTGAGCGAGCGCGACAGCGCGGCGTTGTTGCCGGCGCTGCGGCCCTTGTTCGGCGACGCCGGTTTTCCGATCGACGCGCCGCATCCGAGCCGCTGGTACCTCGCGTTGCCGCGCGAGAGTCGCCTGCCGAAATTCGCCTCGCCCGAACAGGCGCTGGGCGAAGACATGTTCCAGCATCTGCCGGGCGTGGAGAACGAAGGCAGCGAAGGCCGCCGCTGGCGTTCGCTGCTCAGCGAGGCGCAGATCGTCCTGCACAACCATCCGCACAACGCCCAGCGCATCGCCGCCGGGCTGGCACCGATCAATTCGCTGTGGTTCTGGGGCGGCGGCGTGCTGCCCGATCACGTGCGTACGACGTACCAGCAGGTCTACAGCGACGACGAAGGCCTGACCGCGTTCGGCGCCCAGGCCGGCATCGCCGCGACGGCGCTGCCGCCGCAGTGGCCGGCGGGTGAGGGCGAGCGACTGTTCGACCTGCGCGCCGCGCGTGACTTGACCGTGGTGCAGCGCGATTGGCTTGAGCCGATCGCGCACGCGCTCGACGCGGGAACGCTGCAGCGCGCGGTGCTCGCGTTTGCCGACGGCGAACGTTTCGAACTGGCGCGTTCGCAGCGCTGGCGTTTCTGGCGCAAATCGCTGCGCTCGCTGCAAGCTTGAGCAAGCCATGACGTTGTTGCACATCTCGTTATCGGCTTCCCGCAGGCCGAGTGCTCGCTTGTACGCGGGTCGACGCCGATGAAACCGGTCGCGCGCCTGCGCCGCCGCGAAGTCGCCGATGCCGGCCTGTGGCCGGAGTCGGTCCCGCCGCTGTTGCGCCGGGTCTACGCCGCGCGCGGCGCGAACTGCGTCGAACAGGCGCAGCCGCGGCTGGCGCAGTTGCTGCCGCCCGACGGCATGCTCGGGCTCGACGACGCGACCGCTTTGCTAGCCGAGGCGATCGCCGCCGATCGCCACATCCTGGTGGTCGGCGATTTCGACTGCGACGGCGCCACCGCCTGCGCGGTCGGCGTGCGCGGTTTGCGCCTGCTCGGCGCCAAACGCGTTTCGCATGCGGTACCTAACCGGATCGTGCACGGGTATGGGTTGTCGCCGGCGTTGGTGGAGGAGTTGGCGACACTCCAACCTGATCTGTTGGTCACCGTCGATCACGGCATCGCCTGTCACGCCGGCATCGCCGCGGCGCGTGCGCGCGGTTGGAAAGTGCTGGTCACCGATCATCATCTGCCCGGCGAACACTTACCTCCGGCCGATGCGATCGTCGATCCGAATCAGCCCGGTGATGCGTTCCCGAGCAAGATGCTCGCCGGCGTCGGAGTCATGTTCTACGTGCTGCTGGCCTTGCGCCGGCGGCTGCGCGAGGCCGGCGCGTTCGGCGCGGACAGTGTGCCGGACCTGAGCGTCCTGCTCGATCTGGTCGCGGTCGGCACCGTCGCCGATCTGGTGCCGCTGGACGCGAACAACCGCGCGCTGGTCGCCGCGGGCCTGCGCCGTCTGCGCGCGGGGCAGGGCGGCGCCGGCTTGCGTGCGCTGATCGAAGTTTCGCAGCGCGATTACCGGCGATTGACCGCGGCCGATATCGGCTACGCGGTCGCGCCGCGTCTCAACGCCGCCGGACGATTGGAAGACATGGCGCTCGGCATCGAATGCCTGCTGACCGAAAACCCAGCGCAGGCACGCGATATCGCCTCGACGCTCAATGAGATCAACGCCGAACGCCGCGCGGTGCAGCAGCAGATGACCGACGAAGCGCAGGCCGCGTTCGCGCGGGTATCGATCGACACGCAGGCCGCGCCGATGGCGCTGTGTCTGTTCGACGACGACTGGCATCCCGGCGTGGTCGGCCTGGTCGCGTCGAAGATGAAGGAACGCCTGCACCGGCCGGTGATCGCGTTCGCGCCGGCCGAACCCGGCAGCCAGCAACTGCGCGGCTCGGCGCGTTCGATTCCCGGCTTCCATATTCGCGATGCGCTGGCCGACGTCGCAGCGCGTCATCCCGATCTGATCGAACGCTTCGGCGGCCACGCGATGGCCGCTGGCCTGTCGCTGCGCGCGGATGCGTTCGATGCCTTCCGCGATGCGTTCGAACACTGCGCGCGGCTGGCGCTGACCCCGGAACTGCTGCAGGCCGATGTGCTCAGCGACGGCGAACTGCACGCGGCCGAGTTCGATCGCGCGCATGCCGAATCGCTGCGCGACGGCGGCCCGTGGGGTCAGGGCTTCGCCGAACCGCAGTTTGACGGCGAGTTCGAAGTGCTGTCCTGGCGCGTGGTCGGCGAACGCCATCTCAAGCTGGAACTGGGCCGCAACGGCCTGCGCCTCAACGCGATCGAGTTCGGCGGCTGGGACGGCAGCACGCCGCCGCCGTGGGTGCGCATCGCCTATCGTCTGGAGCCCGACGATTATCGCGGCGGCACGGCGGTGCAACTGGTGGTCGTGCATCGCGAGGCGTTGTAGGCAAAAGTAATTCCGATGAGGCGTTTCGACATGCCCTCATCGATGCTCGCGCGTGGTACCCGCGCGCGATTGAATTCACGGATTTGCGAACTGGGTCGGTTTTAACCGCCGCCATGATTGGCGGCGTGGCCGAGGTCGCGCGCTTTATGCGTTGGTTTGGGCGATTTCGTCGTGCCGCGCAGCGTGGCACGCCCTCAACCCAAGGAGAGCGGGACGATGTCCGATCCGAATCCCAAAGTACCCAAGCCCTCGATCTTCAACAGCCTCGGCGGCGCCTTCAATCGATGGACGGCGCGCTTCGATGCCAGCGCGCGCGATCCCGATTCGATGCTCAATTCGTTCGCCCGCCACCACCACGACGACGGCAATCAGTTCGAACCCGCGCACGGTGTCGAACGCAATAACGCAGCACCGCTGGCGATGCCGTCGGCTGTTGCGCCTATTGTCCCGCCGATCGTGCCGCCTATTGGCCCGACCTTCGCGCCGCGCGCGTATCCGCGGGTGGGTAATCCGTTCGACGATTCGTACACCGCGCCGGAATCGGCCGCGCCGACGACGAGCACATCGACCACTCGCGCGACCGAGTCGGACCCTGCAGTGGCCGCGCCGAGCGCATCGCCGGGATTTTCCATGCGCGGCTTGCACGCGGTGTTTCCGCGCCACGACATTCCGCCGCTTTCGCCCGCCTTGCCGCCGCGCGCGGCGAGCCTGGACCCCACCGTCGCCGCCGCGATCATGCGCGACGGCTACGCCGACCGCAGCGAAGCCGATCTGAGCGGCTGGAAGCGCGTCGGCGACGCCGACCTGCAGGCGCGCGGCCTGAATCCGAAGGATTTCCACGATACCGCCAGCGGCCTGCGCGCCGATCTGTACCGCAAGGACGATCAGTTCGTGCTGAATTTCCGCGGCACCGACAAGGCCAGCGACTGGCTCACCAACTTCGGCCAGGGCGGCGGCTTCGGCAGCGCGCAGTACGACGGCGCGGTGCAGTTGACTCAGCAGGTGCAGAAGGCGCTGCCCGAGGGTCTGCACGCGGTGGTCGGTCATTCCAAGGGCGGCGGTCAGGCCTATCTGGCCGCGCAGGTGTGCGATGTCGAATGCGTCGTCGCCAATCCGGCCTGGCCGAATCGCGCCACCTTGCTCAAGCACGGCGTCGCCGCCGACAAACTCGAGCAAGGTCCGGCGACCACCGAGCTGTTGGTCAAGGGCGAGCCGCTGCACGGCTTGCAGTCGCTGGGCATCGCGTCGCTGGTGCGGCCGCACGGCGCCAAGATCGAACTGGACGGGCCGTCGTTCGCGCCCGGACCGCATCCGGTGCTGAGCCGGCACGTGCGCGGACTGGAGCAGGATTTCGATCAGGCCGAGTTGATCCTCAAGGGCATGGATTTCGGCGGCCACCAACTGGTCCAGCACGGCATGAAGTCGGTCGCGGAGGCGACGATGGATCGTCGTGCCGGCGAGTTGGCGCAACTGGCGCGGTCGAACGGCTTCGAGCGGGTCGATCACATCGTCAACGGCAAAACCCCGGGCGACGGCGGCTTCCTGGTGGAGGGCAAGTTGAACGATCCGGCGGCGCGCTGGGCGCAGTTCGACGGTCCGGTGCCGACCAGCGGCGCCGCGACTGAGACGATGATGAGCCGGGTCAATCGCGAGATCGCGCCGTCGCCGACGCAGGGCGCGCAGGAAGCGGAGCAGGCGGTGGTCAGGGTCGGCCGAGCGCCGGGGTTGTAGCGCATTCGCTCGGTCGCGGCGGTGCGTACCGGTTCGCGCGCGCGTGCTTCATCGCGCGCGCCGGATCGGTTTCGCGCCGCGCGCGCTTGCGCAGGCCGCACGCCGCGGCTAGCGTGTGGCCGGTCCGCGCCGCGCGCGCCAAGCACCGAAGACCGCCATGACCTCACGCCGCCGTTTCCTGCAAAGCTCTGTGTTGGCGGCGTCCGCCGCGGTCCTGCCGTCGTTGGCCGCGTCCGGATCGAGCAACGGCGCGGATCCCGCGCCGCGCGCGATCAAAGGCGCGCGCGTGGTCTCGACCTGGGACTTCGGCGTCGGCGCCAATCAGGCCGCCTGGCCGGTGCTTGCCGCTGGCGGTTCCGCGCTCGACGCGGTCGAGGCCGGCGCGCGCTGGGCCGAGGCCGATCTGTGCAACAGCACGGTCGGGCGCTGCGGCAATCCCGATCGCGACGGCGTGCTGACTCTGGATGCGAGCATCATGGACGGCGACGGCCGCTGCGGCGCGGTCGCCGCGCTGGAGGACATCGCCCATCCGATCAGCGTTGCGCGCCGGGTCATGGAACGCACTCCGCATGTGTTGCTGGTCGGCGCGGGCGCGCAGCAGTTCGCGATCGAGCAGGGCTTTCCCAAGCAGCCGCTGTTGACCGACAAGGCGCGCGCGGCCTGGAACGAATGGCGCAAGACCTCCAAGTATCAGCCGCAGATCAACGCCGAGCGTCTCGATAACGCCAGGCTCGGCGATAAATCCAATCACGACACCCTGGGCATGCTCGCCATCGACGCCAGCGGCAAACTGGCCGGCGCCTGCACCACCAGCGGCATGGCCTGGAAACTGCACGGCCGGGTCGGCGACAGTCCGATCATCGGCGCCGGCCTGTACGTCGACAACGAAGTCGGCGCCGCCACCGCGTCGGGCGTGGGCGAAGAGATGCTGCGCAATGCCGCGAGCTTCCTGGTGGTCGAACTGATGCGTCAGGGCCGCAGCCCTGATGAAGCCTGCCGCGAGGCGATCGACCGCGTCGTGCGCAAGCGCCCGCAGGCGAGCAAGACCTTGCAGGTGTGTTTCCTCGCGATCAACAAGCACGGCGAAGTCGGCGCGCATGCGCTGCATCGCGGCTTCGTCTACGCGGTATGCGATGCCGGCAAGCGCGATGCGCTGCTCGACTCGCGCTCGGTCTATACGACGCAGCAGACGTGAGCGCGGCGATGAGCGCGCGAACCCTGGAAATATCGGCCAATTCGCTCGGTTCCGCGCTGGCCGCGCAGACCGGTGGCGCCGATCGGGTGGAACTGTGCGAAAACCTCGGCGAGGGCGGCACCACGCCGTCCTACGGCAGCATCGCGGTCGCGCGCGATCGTCTGCGCATCGCCCTGTACGTGCTGATCCGGCCGCGCGCCGGCGATTTTCTGTTTGATGAATCCGAATGCGCGGTGATGCGCGCCGACATCGAAAACTGCGTACGCCTGGGCTGCGACGGAGTGGTGATCGGCGCGCTGAATGCGCGCGGCGACGTCGATGCCGCGCTGTGCCGCGAGCTGATCGCGGCGGCCGGGCCGCTCGGCGTGACCTTTCACCGCGCCTTCGACGCGGCGCGCGATCAGTCGGCTGCGCTGGAGGCCGTGATCGGCCTGGGCTGCGAACGCATCCTGACCTCGGGCGGCGCGAACGATGCCTGGACCGGCGCCGACCGCATCGCCGCGCTGGGCGAACAGGCCGGTGGCCGCATCGCCTTGATGGCCGGCGCCGGTGTGACCGCGCATAACATCGTCGCGCTTGCTCAGCGCGCGAACGTGCATGAACTGCATGCATCGGCGAAAGCGCCTCGACACTCGGCGATGACGTATCGCAACGAGGCCCTGGCCGGCTTGTCGCCGGACTGGGTGCAAAGCGACGCGGAGCGGGTGGCCGAATTGGTGGCGGCCTTGCGCGGTTGATCGCAGCTGGGTTGCGCAAGGCGAGAGGCACCATGGGCTACGAATACGACGCGATCCCGAACGACGTCGACGACTATCGGCGGCGTCGCGACACGCTGCCGCTCCAGCTCGAATCGTTGGCGACATTCAGTCGCAGCGTCGGTGCCCACGAAGTCTGGCTCAGCGGTCCGGAACGGCCCGAGCGCGGCTGGGAGGAAGTGCAGCTGGTGTTCGGCCAGGACCGTGTGCGTCTGGCCTGCATGACCCCGTTGAGCGCCTCGGTTCGCAGCGATTTGCGCCTCGTATTGGCATTGGTCGGCGGTTCGGGCGGTGCGCGTTATGTCGACGACGACGGCGAGCCGGCTGGGTTCTGATTCTGCGCGGTATGACGATGCATGGTATCCGCGCGATGCAGGTCGCGCGGCGGTACTCGAGACGGTGGCATTCGTCTTCGCTCGGACCGTTTCGTTTTGCCATGCGCGCAATCGTCGATCTCATCACAAGGCCATCCCTTGATGCCAAGCCGATCGATGCCGTGAGCCTCGTCGCTCTCGCGCGGCGTGACGAGCGTCTTGGAGGTCTCGTGCGAGCGCGGATGGATTGGCCAGATCCGATCGCGTCGCGCGCGAGGAGCATGAAACAACGCAATGCCACGTAATTTAGCCGCGTTCGTGGCTTATCGGTGCTGCGGTTGAAAGCCTAGGAATTTCCCGCCGATGGATGATCGGACGTGGATCACGCCGACAATCGGCATGCGCTAGCGCAACCGGACAATCGATGTTGCAGTGAGTGCGCGCCGCTGCTAATCGTGCAATCGCGGCGCTCGAATACAGGCACGTAGCTCGCGTGCGACTGCGCCGCTCACACCCGCAACGACGCGAAGCCCGCGCGGCCATCGCGTCGGTTCCCTTGCCCGTCTCCACACCGCCCTAGCGGAGCGATTCCCATGCCTATCGATCCACGTCCCGAGCCGACGCTCGACGATCACGCCCACGTCCACGCTGGCGATGATGCAACCGATCCGCGCCGCCGGCGCTTTATCGCGCAAGCCCTCGCGGTCGGCGCGGCCGGCGTCAGCGCCGGCTGGTGGCCTGCATTTCAGGTCGAAGCGGGCAGCGCGGCCGCCGCCTGTGCCGCGCCGCCGGCGTTTCCTTCGCACATACCGTTGTTTCAGCAGGCGTACCGCAACTGGTCCGGCGAAATCCAGATCGACAACGTGTGGACCTGCTCGCCACGCAGCGCCGAGGAGGTGGTCACGGTTGTCAATTGGGCGCGGCAGCACGGTTATCGCGTGCGTCCGCGCGGCATGAACCACAACTGGTCGCCGTTGAATCTGTCGCCGGATCAGACCTGCGACGATCGCATCGTGCTGATCGATACGGTCACTCATCTGACTCGGGTGGAGATCGATCGCACTGAGCAGCCGGCGCGGGTCAAGGCGCAGGCCGGCGTGCTGATGCAGGATTTGCTCGCGCGCATGGAAGAGGTCGGCTTGGGGTGGGCGCATACGCCCGCGCCGGGCGATCTCACCCTGGGCGGCGTGCTCGCCATCGATGCGCACGGCACGGCGATTCCCGCGCTCGGCGAAACCCGGACGATCGGACACAGCTACGGGTCGCTGAGCAATCTGGTGCTATCGCTGACCGCGGTGGTATGGAACCCGGCGCAGGGCGCTTATGTGCTGCGCACGTTCCGTCGCGACGAGGCCGACTGCGCCGCGTTTGTGGCCCATCTCGGCCGCGCGCTGATTGTCGAGGCGACCTTGCAGGCTGGGCCGAACCAGCGCCTGCGTTGCCAGAGCAACGTCAATATTCCCGCAAGCGAATTGTTCGCCGCGCCGGGATCGCCGGGCCGCACCTTGGCGAGTTTCCTGGACAAGTCCGGACGCGTGGAGACCATCCATTTTCCGTTCACGCGCAATCCCTGGCTGAAAGTGTGGACGCTCACGCCGAGCTTGCCGCCGATGGTTCGCGAAGCCACCGCGCCGTTCAATTATCCGTTCTCCGACAGCATCCCGCCGGAACTCGCCGACTACATCCGCGATATCAACCTGGGCGATGTCAGCCGCACGCCGGCGCTGGGCGCGTTGCAGTACACCCTGGTCAGCGCCGGCCTGTTGTTCACCGCGAGCTTCGATCTTTGGGGCTGGTCGCGCAACGTGATGCTGTACGTGAAGCCGAGCACGCTGCGGGTGACGGCGAATGGGTATGCGGTGATCACCTCGCGCGCCAACGTGCAGCGGGTGGTGCACGAGTTCGTGAGCTTCTACCAGGCGCGCGCCGACGCCTACCGCGCGCAGGGAAAGTTTCCGGTCAACGGTCCGGTGGAGATACGCGTCACCGGCCTGGACCGCGCCGATGAAGTCGCGATGCCCAACGCGGTGGAACCGCTGTTGTCGGCGGCGCGGCCGGTGCGCGACCGGCCCGACTGGGACTGCGCGGTGTGGCTGGACCTGCTGACCTTGCCGGGCACGCCGGAGGCCGAGCCGTTCTATCGCGAAGTCGAGCAGTGGGTGTTCGCGCAGTTCTCCGGCGGCCATGCCCTGGCGCGGGTGGAGTGGAGCAAGGGTTGGGGATACGACGCCAGCGGCGCCTGGAGCGATGCCACGGTGATCGGGCAGACGATCCCGCAATCGCTGCGGCATGGGCAGGCGCCGGGCTCGGGCTGGGATGCGGCGCTGGCGATTCTCAATCGCCACGATCCGGCGCGGGTGTTCGCTTCGCCATTGCTGGATCGGTTGATGCCGTGAGGGGTGTCGCCGCGAAGGTATCGGCGTTCGCGCCGGTGCCTTCGCCCGATCGATGCGAGCGGTCGGGGCGGTGGGCGGGGAAGGGCGTCCTCGTCCGTGAACGCCATTCGTTTCGATTGCCATGCGATCCAGACATACCGTCCGCGCACCAAGAACCCGGCAGTCATCGCCAGCGCCATGCTGCGCCGCACGCACGGACCGGCGATGCATCACGAATCGGCACGCGGCGTCCCCGATCGCGGACGCCGTGCGTGCTGGGCCGATCCCGGCCCGGCCCCGACGCCAGATTCGGCAAAACAATCACTTAGCGATTGTTCTCGCGCCGCGGGCGCTGTCGGTCCGGTTCGGCCGGCCGTATAGCACAGGTCCATTGCTGCGCCGCGTCATGCATCGGCCACCCCTCTGTGGTTAATTTAGATCGATCCAATTTGGGGATTGGATGTGCCAGGGCTGCTCATGATAGCGGCCTGGGCGTCACTACTTAGATCGAGTTAAACGCTATTCGGGGCCAGGGACAGGTCGCTCGCAGTCCATTTCTAAAAGGGGAGCACCGCAACATGAGCCATTCCACTGTGCGACGCAGCGCGCTGACCTGCGCCTTGCTGTCGGTCCTGTTCGCGCCGCATGCGCGCGCCGCCGATGCGCAGCCCGATCCGTCCGCCGATCGATCCCTCGCTGAGCAATCCCAGGCTGAGCAGACCCAAGCCGGGCAGGCGCCCTCGTCCGATCAGGCCAGCAACGCGCGCAAGCCGACCGAGATCGACAAGGTCACCGTCACCGGTTCGCGCATCAAGCGCGCCGAGATCGAAGGCCCGGCGCCGGTGTTCACCATCACCGCCGCGCAGATCGAGAAGGAAGGCTTCAACACCGTCTACGACGCGCTGACCACCTTGACCGAGGCGATGGGCACGGTCGAATCCGACATCGCCTGGGGCCAGCACACGGTCAACGCCAGCCCGCTCAATCTGCGCAACATGGGCCCGGGCCGCAGCCTGCTGCTGATCAACGGCCGGCGCGTGGTCGATTATCCGCTGCCGTATCAGGGCAAGAGCAATTTCGCCAATTTCAACAATATTCCGACCGCGATCGTCGAGCGCATCGAAGTGCTGGCCAGCGGCGCGTCGGCGATCTACGGCTCCGACGCGGTCGCCGGCGTGATCAACGTGATCCTCAAGAAGGAATTCCAGGGCGATCAGGTCAAGATCCGCGGCGGCACCTCGACCCGCGGCGGCCGCGACGCGATGGACCTGTCCTGGGCCGGCGGCCGCAGCGGCGACAACTGGTCGGTGACTTATGCGCTGCAGTATTTCAAGCGCGAGGCGCTGCCGGCGGGCGAACGTCCGTTCATGGATTCGGATTTCGACGCGCCGCCGCGCTCGCTCAATCCGCAGGACCGCACCACCGGCATCCTGCCGTCGACCGGCATCCGCATGCTCAACACCGATACCGGCATGCGGCTCGCGCCGCCGCCGGGCGCCTGCGATCAGTTCGGCGGCGAGTTTTTCCTGCAGAACCGCCGCACCTACAACCGCAACAGCAACACCATCAACAACACCGGCTGGCAGTGCGGGCAGAGCGCGGTGTTCCAGCACTGGACCCTGCGCAACGGCAGCGAGGACCGTTCCGGCTATCTGTACGCCAATTACGATTTCGAAAACGGCATGCAGGGCTGGGCGACCTTGGGCGTGTGGAGCTCGCGCGGCACCAACATGACCTTCATGCCGGCCTGGAGCTCGAGCGGCAGTTATTTCGACCGCGGCGTCGGCGCGAATCTGGACCTGGTGCGTTACTTCACGCCGCAGGAAATCGGCGGCGCCGAAAACGGCTACACCCGTTCCGATGAATTGTCCTGGGACGCGTCGGCCGGCCTGCGCGGCAAGTTCGGCGATCGCTTCGACTGGGATTTCAGCATCGGCCGCGCCGAATACCGCGTCGACGAAAAATTCCCGGCGGTGCTGACGGCCGAAGCGGACCGTTTCTTCCTCGGCGCCAACCGCGATCGCGTCGACCAGGGCCGCTTGTGGAATCCGATCTCGCCGCAGGATTACGCTTCGATCACCACCCGCGGCAAGAACCGCGCCGAATCCTGGCTGACCTCGGCCAACTTCATCGTCAGTGGCGATCTGTTCGAGGGCTGGGCCGGTCCGATCGGTTTCGCCGGTCAGCTCGAAGCGGCCAAGCAGGGCTATCGCCTCGCCCCGGATGCGAACACGCTCGGCGACAATCGTCTGTACGAGCAGACCGCCAACATCGATCTGGGCTCGGGCTCGCGCAATCACTACGCCGCCGGCATCGAGTTCAAGATCCCGTTGTTGAAGTCGTTGACCGCTTCGGTGGCCGGGCGCTACGACAAGTACGACGCGGTTTCGGGCGATGCGGCGAGCACCTACAACGCCGGCCTGGAATGGCGGCCTTTCAGCAATCTGCTGGTGCGCGGCACCTACGCGACCAGCTTCCGCGCGCCGGACATGCATTTCGTCTACGCCACGCCGAGCACCTCGGTGTCGGATCAGACCGATTACCTCAACTGCCTGCGCGCGGGTCAGCAGGGCAATTGCACCTGGGATTCGGGCTTCAAGGTCGAGGACGCGGAGATCTCGCGCCAGGGCACGCCTGACCTGAAGTACGAAACCGGTCATTCGTGGACCGCCGGTTTCGTCTGGGACATCGCCGACGGCCTGTCGGTGTCGACCGACTATTGGCGGATCGAGCTGGAAGACGAGATCGACGACATCGGCGCCGACGACGTGCTGCTCGACGAAGCCTACTGCCTCACCGGCAAGACGCCGACCGGCGAACGCCGGATCAGCCCGCCCAGCGCCGATCGCTGCAAGCTGCAGCTCAGCCGCGTGACCCGCGGCGCCGATCCCGACGGCGCCGGCCCCTTGCTCGGCCCGGTCACCGAAATCCGCACCGGCCCGATCAATCGCGCCGCGCGCAACGTCGAGGGCATCGACGCTTCGCTCAAATACCGTTTCAGCACCGCGCGCTGGGGCGATTTCAGCGTCGGCCTGAACTACACCAACCTGCTCAAGCTGGAAACCCAGAGCGACGGCAGCGCCGAGATGGAAGACAAGCGCACCGACGAACCGCGCAGCAAGTTCCGCGGCAGCGTCAACTGGCAGCGCGACAAGTGGAACGCCACCGTCTATGCCGACCGCGTCGGCAGCGTGCCGAGCGTGCGTTTCGGCGGTTGCCGCGAATTCGCCGACGGCTACGTGCCCAGCTCGGACGATTGCGTGGACAACGACGCCGCCAGCCCGACCTTCGGCCAGAAGACCGAGAAGTACTACGGCCGGGTCGGCCCGGCGATCACCTGGAACCTGAGCGCGGGCTACCAGATCACCGACAAGGCCAAGGTCAACGTCTACGTCAGCAACGTGTTCGACGAAGTCAACGAAGACAAGGACCCGTACAAGAAGGACTTCGCCTTCATCGCCGACCGCATTTTCAGCCCGGTCGGCCGCGAAGTAGCGATCGAGTACGTGCTCGACTTCAACTGATCGATCCGCCCGCTGCGATGGTCGCCATCGCAGCGGGCTCTCTCTCACCATTGGCAGGGCAAAGGCAACGATGACTCGCAATCCGGCACGGCGCAGGCATGACTTGGTTTCGGCGAAGGGCGCGCGTACGCGGCCGCTGGGTGCGACGTTGACGTGCGCGCTCATCGTGGCCCTGGCCGCGGCGAGCGCGCAGGCCGCCACGCCCGCGCGCGATCCGGTGCGCGAGGTCAACACCTTCATCGGCAGCAAGGACGACGGCAACACCTTTCCCGGCGCGTCGGCGCCGTTCGGCCTGATCCAGGTCAGCCCGATCGGCGATCACTACAGCGGTTGGCGTTACGACGATCCGAAGATCCGCGGCTTCGGCCATTCCTTCCTGTCCGGCGCGGGCTGCTGGGAGCAGGGCGGCCAGTTGTCGGTGTTGCCGACCACCGGCGAGATCGGGCCGGGCAAGCGTTTCGATACGAAAGAATTCAAGTCGTTCGATCAGAAAAACTACGCATCGAGTTACAGCCACGACGGCGAAGTCGGCGAAGCGGGTTATTACAAAGTGCGGCTGACCGGCGAAGCCGGCGGCGACATCGACGCCGAAGCGACCGCGCTGACCCGCGCGGCGGCCGAGCGTTATACGTTCCCGGCCGGGGCGAAGCAGGGCACGATCCTGGTCAATACCGGCCAGGCCAACGAGCGGCACATGGTGATCGGCAGCACGGTCCAGGTGATCGGCGATCGCGCGGTCGAGGGCAGCATCACCACCAAGAGTTTCTGCGGCGGCCAGCAGTACACCACCTGGTATCGCATGGAATTCGACCGGCCGTTCGCCAGCCACGGCACCTGGGACGAAACCGGCGGGCATCCCGGCGGCAACAACAGCATGCAGGGCGACACGCGGCCGCACGGCGCGTGGTTCACCTTCGATACCAAGAACGGCCGTGCGGTCACGGCGATCAGCGCGATCTCGCACGTCGACGCCGAAGGCGCGCGCCGCAATCTGCGCGACGAGGCGATGAAGAACGGCAAGGCGCTGAGCTTCGATGCGATGCGCAAGCAGGCGCAGGACGTGTGGCGCAAGGAACTCGACTCGGTGCGGGTCAGCGGAGGCAGTGGCGACGATCGCACCGTGTTCTACACCGCGCTGTATCACTCGCTGCTGCAGCCGTTGACCGGCAGCGACAGCGACGGCCGCTATCGCGGCTACGACACGCAGATTCACAAGGCCGAGGGCTGGACTTACTACGAGTATTTCTCGTTGTGGGACACCTATCGCTCGCAGAACCAGTTGCTGGCGATGCTGCGCCCCGAACGCGCGCGCGACATCGCCAACTCGGTGCTCAAGATTCACGAGCAGAACGGCTGGCTGCCGCGTTGGGGCTATGCCAATTTCGACAGCAATGTCATGACCGGCGACCCGGTCACGCCGTTCCTGGTCGATCTGTGGCGTTTCGGCGCGCTCGAAGGCCGCGAGCAACCGGCCTACGCCGCGCTGCGCGAGAACGCGTATGGCACGCCGCCGGCCTTGGTCCGCAGCCAGGGTCGCGCCGGCAATCCGGGTTACCTCAAGAACGGTTTCGTCCAGTACGACCGCGCGTTCCCGGCCAAGAGCATGGACGTCGATCCGCATCACGGCGGTTCGTCGACGCTTGAATATGCGCTGGCCGATTGTTCGCTGTCGCAGATGGCGCAGGCGCTGGGCCATAAGGACGATGCGGCGACTCTGCGCGAACGCGGCAGCAACTGGCGCAAGGTCTGGGACAACGACGCGGTCGACGCCGAGCTGGGTTTCAAGGGCTTTCCGCGTCCGCGCCTGGACAATGGCGGGTTCTATTCGGAAACCGATGGCCGCTACAGCCCGCGTTCGCACCACGGTTTTCACGAAGGCACCGCCTGGCAGTACCAGTGGCTGACCCAGCAGGACGTGCCCGGCGTGGTCGCGGCGATGGGCGGCGCGGAACAGACCGGCAAGCGCCTGGATGCGTTCTTCGCCTACGACCAGTTGCTCGCCGATCCGCTCAACGCCGCGCGCAAGCAGTGGGTGGTCGGGCCGTACAGCTATTACAACCAGTACCGCTACAACCCCAACAACGAACCCGACTTGCACAGCCCGTGGATGTACACGCTGATCGGCCAGCCGTGGAAGACCGCGACCGTGCTGCGTTCGGCGCAGGCCTTGTTCACCAACGCGCCCAACGGCGTCACCGGCAACGACGATCTGGGCACGATGTCGGCCTGGTATCTGTTCAGTGCGATCGGTCTGTATCCGGCGGTGCCGGGCAGCGGTGAGTTGCTGCTGCATACGCCGCGGTTCGAGAAGGTCGAGCTGGATCTGGGGCGGGGCAAGACCTTGACCATCGAAGCGCCGGGCGCGGATGGGCGCGCACTGCAGTATGTGCAGGGCGTGAGTTTCGACGGCAAGGCGCAGGACAAGGTTTGGCTGGATTGGTCGGCGCTGCGCGACGGCGGGCGTTTGCGTTTCGATTTGGACAAGCAGCCTGCGGTAGGCGGGTGGGGTACGCAGGCGGCGAGTCTGCCGGTGTCGGCGTGTGCGTCGGCGCCTTGAGGCGATGACTATGACCACGACCACGACCACGACCACGACCACGACTGCGACTGCGACTGCGACTGCGACCAAGATTGCGACTGCGGTTGCGGCTGCGGTTGTGAGTGTCAGCGCGACCATCTTGCCGATAGCGTCGAATCTCCCAGGTCGTCATTCCCGCGAACGCGGGAATCCAGCGACTTTCGGGCAGGTCGCGTCAAAGTCACTGGATTCCCGCGTTCGCGGGAATGACGGTAGGAAAGGGCGTGGTTTTCCAGTCTCGAACGCTTCGGGCAACGCTTGCGGCAAACGCTTCGGATAATCGATGAAAATCTCTTTGGCGAAACTGAGACTGTCGAAGCTGCGACTGGCCGTAACCGGCCTGGTCGGCGCAGCGATCGGTTTCGCGCCGATGGTCCACGCCGACGATGGTGCTGCCAGCACCGGCATTGAGACCAACCAGCAGACACGCACCCCCGAACTGGTCCCGCGTCCCTCCCAGTTCCACCACGGCGACGGCGAATTCACCCTCGACACCAACACTACGCTCTACGCCAACAACGCCGAAGCGCGCGCGGTCGCCGCGTTGTTCCGCGACGAACTCGCCCGCGTCCAAGGCCTGGAACTGAGCCTGCGCAGCGGCGCGCCTCGCGCACGCAAGCATCAGGCCGATCCCAGTGGCTACGTGCAGTTCGTCGCCGAGCCGCTCGCGGCCGGTGCCGATGCGAGGGCGAACGAACGCTACACGCTCGACGTCACCGCCAACGGCATTCGCCTCGCCGGATCGCCGGCGGGCCTGTTCTACGGCTACCAGACCTTGCGCCAACTGTTGCCCGCGACGTCCGGCGAACGCGCGCTGCGGATGCAGGCGTTGAGCATCGAAGACCAGCCGCGCTTCGTCTATCGCGGCATGCACCTGGATGTCGGCCGTCATCTGTACCCGGTCGACTTCATCAAGCGTTATCTCGACCTGATGGCGCGCTACAAGCTCAACACCTTCCATTGGCATCTCACCGAAGACCAGGGCTGGCGCATCGAGATCAAGCGCTATCCCAAGCTCACCAGCTTCGGCTCAAAGCGCAAGGAAACCGTGCTCGGGCGCAACATCGATCCTTATGTCGGCGACGGCAAGCCCTACGGCGGCTTCTACACCCAGGACGAAGTGCGCGAGGTGGTCGCGTATGCGCGCGCTCGCCACATCACGGTGATTCCTGAAATCGAGATGCCGGGGCATTCGCTCGCGGCCTTGTCCGCGTATCCGGAACTCGCCTGCACGCCGGGGCCGTTCGAAGTCGGTACCAATTGGGGCGTGTACGACGATATCTATTGCCCGAAGGAAGAAACCTTCAAATTCCTGGAGAACGTGCTCGACGAAGTGGTCGCGCTGTTCCCCGCGCCGTATCTGCATATCGGCGGCGACGAGGCGCCGAAGACGCGCTGGAAGAGCAGCGAGGTCGCGCAGGCGGTGATGCGCCGCGAAGGGCTGAAGGACGAGCACGAGCTGCAGAGCTACTTCATACAGCGCATGGAGAAGTTCCTGCATTCGCGCGGCAAACGCATCATCGGTTGGGACGAAATCCTCGAAGGCGGCCTCGCGGCCGACGCAACGGTGATGTCCTGGCGCGGCGAAGCCGGCGGGATCGCGGCCGCGCGGCAGGGCCACGACGTGATCATGACCCCGACCCAGTGCTGCTATTTCGATTACGGCCAGGGTCCGGCCGAACACGAACAGTGGAACCTCGGCGGCGAGCTGAGCCTCGATAAGGTCTACGCCTACGACCCGGTGCCCAAGGTGCTCGACGCGGCGCAGGCGCGGCATGTGCTCGGCGTGCAGGGCAATGTCTGGAGCGAATACCTCAAGACCCCGGCAATGGTCGAGTACATGGTGGTCCCGCGCATGCTCGCGCTGGCCGAGGTCGCGTGGACGCCGCAGGCCGATCGCGACTACGCCGATTTCCAGCGCCGCCTGCGCGGGCAGTTGCCGCATCTGGATCGCGAACAGGTCGGTTATCGGATTTCCAAGCCGCTCGGTCTGGACGATGTCGTGCAAGTGCAGGAAAACGGCGAGCCTGCGCATTACACCCATCGCTACTCTCTGATCGCCTCCGCGCCCGGCGCGAGCATCCACTACACCGTTGACGGCAGCGAGCCCGACGAGCGCTCGCCGGTCTACCAAGGCCCGATCGAACTCGACGTGCCGCTCGACGGCAGCCGCAGCCTGCGCACGATCACCGTGCTCGAAAACGGCCGCCGAAGTGGGGTGCACAGCGCCAGCGTGCGTTATCGCAGCTATCGGCCGGCGACGGCGAAACCGAAACGCGCGAGCATGGGGCTGAGTTATCGCCTGTACGAGGGTCTGTATTCGAGCCTGGACGAATTCGAACAGGCGGCGACGCCGCAGCAACGCGGCGCGGCCACCGACTTCGCGGTCGAGCGCTTCGGCCGCAGCCGTCGCTTCGGCCTGCAGTACGAGGGCTATGTCGAAGTGCCGGCCGACGGCCTGTATCGCTTCGCGATCCAGGGCGACGACCGTTCGGCGTTGTACCTCGACGGCGAAGCGTTGATCCGCAACGACACGTACGACCAGACCATGCAAGCCTCGGTGCCGCTGCGGCGCGGTTGGCATCGTCTGCGAGTGGCCTGGTATCAGCGCGAGGGCGGACTGAGCCTGCGCGTGCAATCGGCGGCGCCAGGACAGGCGCTGCGGGAACTCGATCTGCGCGGGGCGGTGCATTGAACGCGGTCGCGCGAGCGGAAATCGAAGCGGTGGGCGGTATTTTTTTTACGTTGTAGTTTAGATCGATCCAAATTAATAACCACAAAAGCAACCTTGGCCGAGGGTTCGGCCGCGATCGGGAGGGGTCACAGGTGAACCAACAACACACGCATTCCAGCCACCGGCAACGGGTCCGGCGCGACGCATTGACCGCGGCGATGCTCGCCGCCTTGTATCTGCCGCTGATCGCGCAAGCGCAGGACGCGGCGCCTGCCGCGGGCGGCGAGGTCAAGTCGATCGACAAGATCACCGTCACCGGTTCGCGCATCAAGCGCGCCGAGATCGAAGGCCCCGCACCGGTCACGGTGATCACCACCGAGCAGATCAAGCGCGAAGGCTTCGCCAACGTGTACGAGGCGCTGAGTTCGCTGACCGAAGTCACAGGCTCGGTCCAGGCCGACGTCAACAAAGGCCCCACGCCCAACGCCAGCCCGCTCAACCTGCGCAACCTCGGCCCCGGCCGCACCTTGCTGCTGATCGACGGCCGCCGCGTCGCCGACTATCCCTTGCCGTACGAGGGCCGCGGCAACTTCGCCAACTTCAACAACATTCCGATGTCGGCGGTGGAGCGAATCGAAGTGCTCGCCAGCGGCGGCTCGGCGATCTACGGCTCCGACGCGATGGCCGGCGTCATCAACATCATCATGAAGAAGAACTTCAACGGCGACGAAGTCCGGATCAAGGGCGGCACCACCACTCGCGGCGGCGGCGATTCCTACGACCTGTCGTGGACCGGCGGGCGCACCGGCGAGAAGTGGAGCGCTACGTATGGCGTGCAGTTGAGCGGCCGCGAAACCATCTTCGCTGGCCAGCGAGGCTTCCTCGCGTCCGATCTGGAGCCGGCCGCGACGGTCAAGCCGCTGGTCAACGATCCCTGGCCGTGGGTGTGGGGCGTGGAGCTGATCGACACCGCCGCCAAGCGCCGGGTCACGCCGCCGGCCGGCGCCTGCGATCGCTTCCAGGATCTGCCGCTGCACAACTTCCTCGGCAACGACGGCAACGCGCCCGAGTTCCCCGGTTACAGCTGCTCGCAGTCGCGCGGCAATTCGCTGTGGAGCCTGCGCAACGGCTCGGACAACCGCTCCGGCTTCGGCAACTTCAGCTACGACTTCGACAACGGCATGCAGGCCTGGGTCAGCGCGTCGCTGTGGGACAGCGACGGCGAGTCGCGCCAGGACGAAGCGCTGCGCTTCGAACTCAACCGCGGCGGCGCGTTCTACGACCAGAACACCGGCCGCAGCTACCAGGCGCGCCGCGCCTTCACCGTGCCCGAAGCCGGCAGCCGCGACCCGTTCCTGTTCAACACCAGCGAGCGTTCCTGGGACCTCGCCGCCGGTCTGCGCGGCCGCTTCGGCGAGCGCTTCAACTGGGACGCCACGGTCGGACGCACCGAGTACAAGGTCGACTTCAGCTTCCCGGGCATGCTGCAGGGCGCGGTCGACAGCTACTTCCTAGGGCCGCAACTGGGCACCAACAACGGCCTGCCGGTGTACGCGCTGGATCAAGGCAAGTTCTGGTCGCCGATGTCGCCGGACACCTTCCGCCAGCTCACCACGCGCGGCAAGAGCAGCGCCGAATCGTGGATGAATCAGGCCCAGTTCGCGGTCACCGGCGATCTGTTCGAACTGCCGGCCGGCGCGGTCGGTTTCGCCGGCGTGATCGAAGCCGGTTCGCAGGGCTATCGCCTCAATCCCGATCCGCTGACCTATGGCCCGAACAAGCTTTACGACCAGCCCGGCGGCACCAACCAGGGCGGCGGCGAACGCAAGCGCTACGCTGTCGGCGTCGAGGTCAAGGTGCCGGTGTTCAAGACCCTGGACCTGACCACCGCCGGCCGCTTCGACCGCTACGACGACGACGCGCGCGAGGAAAGCAACTTCACCTGGAACGCCGGCATCGAGTGGCGTCCGATCGAAAGCCTGCTGATCCGCGGCGCGTACAACACCACCTTCCGCGCGCCGGACATGCATTACCTGTTCGCCACCAGCGGCACCGGCACCCAGGAAGACACCGACGTGAGCACCTGCGTCAATCGCGGGCTCGGACCGGATTGCGGATCGCAGGCGCTGTACTACCGCCACAACATCGCTCGCACCGGCAACCTCAAGCTCGACAGCGAAACCGGCAAGTCGTGGAGCGCGGGCTTGGTGTGGGATGCGAGCGACAACCTGTCGTTCAGCGCCGACTACTGGCGCATGACCATCGACAATCAGGTCCGCGACTTCGACATCGCCGACATCCTCGATCTGGAAAGCCAGTGCCGCAACGGCCGCACCCGCCGCGCCAGCGACCGCATGCAGGTCACCCCGGGTTCGTCGACCTGCGCCGATATCATCGGTCGCGTCACCCGCAGCGCGCCGGGCACCAATTCGTTCGGCGTGGCCGATCCGAATTATCCGCTCGGGCAGGTGGTGTCGGTGTTCAGTGGCCCGATCAACATCGCCTATCGCGAAGTGGCCGGTGTCGATCTGACCGCGCGCTACAAGATCCCGGCGACCCGCTTCGGCGATTTCAGCTTCCAGTTCAACTACACCAACCAGCTCAAGAACAACGAGCAGCGCGACCCGGGTTCGCCGATGCAGGAGAACCGCGACAAGGAAGTGCGCACCTTCGCCCGCGCCAGCGCCAACTGGAGCCGCGGTCCGTGGAACGCGACCTTGTTCGCCAACCGCATCGGCCACGTCAACGGCGACAGCTACAACGAGTGCGCGCCGATCCTGCCGGGCCAGACCGACACCACCTGCCACAGGGTCGGCAAGCTCAAGGCGCCGGTGTATTTCAATCTGAGCGCGGGGTATCAGCTGACCGAGCAGGCGCGGGTCAACCTGTATATCGACAACCTGTTCGATGAGGCCGACTACAAGGACCCGTACAAGAAGTTCTTCGCCTATGCCAACGAGCGGGTGTTCTCGCGCGTGGGGCGTGAAATCTCGGCGGAGTTCGTCTACAAATTTGATTGAGCAATGGTTCGATTGGGTCCGACGGTTCGATCGAGTCCGTGGTTCGATCGATCCCTGTGATTTGATCGAACGGCTGTGGTCGATCGGATGGGATCGATCACAGCCACTTCTTCGTATCGAGCGAGCGGGCCGCCCGGGCCCGTTCGATCGGCGGCAAGCCCCGGGTCGCCTTCGTCGCATGCGCTCCCTCCACGCGCATGCAGCGGTCGCGGCGCGGACCTCCCGGGCAAGGCGGTGTTACCCCCGCGAGCGCGTTGCAATGCGCGCGGGGTTTTCCGGATGTCGGAGAGGGAGCGCGGGGATCGCGCTCCCGCTTTTTCGGCTGGTCCGGGCTCCATGGGTCGAGGCTAGCCGTTGTTGCATGGCTTACCTGTAGGAGCGGCGTGAGCCGCGACCGCGAAATTGCAGTTACGGCGCAAGTTGCATCCGCTTAGTGCCGTTGTGTTTCTAGTTTTATGGTTTTTCGTCGTTGTCGCGATGGCGCGGTCGCGGCTCACGCCGCTCCTACAGGTAGGCCATGTGGGAACTGATCTAACGCGTCACCCGCATCATTCCAACCAAACAAGGTATGCGCATGCCCATCGCCCGATCCTCATCCGATTCCGTCTTGCGCGTGCGCAGCCTGGCCGCGATCGCGCTGATGCTGATCGCCGCGCTCGCGGCTTACGGCGCGCAAGCCGCGCCGCTGCATTCGCAGCCCTTGCATCAAAACTGGCAATTTCGGCTGGTGCCGGGCGATCCGCAGGCGGCGGCACACCAGCCGGCGACCGAGTGGCATCCGGCCCAGGTGCCCGGCCACGTTCACACCGATCTGCTGGCGGCGAAGCTGATCGAGGATCCTTACGTCGGTGCGCGCGAAGCGCAGCTGCAATGGATCGGCCTGTCGCAGTGGGAATACCGCGGCCGCTTCGACGTGGATCGCGAGACCCTGGCGCGCAAGCACGTCGAGCTGGTGTTCGACGGCCTGGACACCTTCGCCAGCGTGCAGCTCAACGGCGTGGACCTGCTCAAGGCCGACAACAGCTTCCGCACCTGGCGCGTGCCGGTCGACGGCAAGCTGCGCGAGCGCGGCAACGAATTGCGAGTCGTGTTCGATTCGCCGATCCGCCGGCTGCTGCCGCAGGTGCAGGCGATGCCGAACAAGATAGCCGGCAACTATCCTTCGCCCTACGGCGACGAACCGCGCGATGCGATGACCGCGAATTTCGTGCGCAAGCCCGGTTATCACTACGGTTGGGACTGGGGCCCGCGCTATGTCACCGCGGGCATCTGGCGCGGGGTGCGGCTGGAGAGTTGGGATCGCCTGCGCGTGGCCGATCTGCATGTGCAGCCCAAGACGATCAGCCAGCAACGCGCCGATGCGGCGATCGAGCTGGAGATCCAGAGCGCCAGCGCCGGAGCGGCGACGGTCGAGATCGAATACGCCGGTCCCGATGGCCGCCCCGAAACGCTGAGTCATCCGACCCAGCTCAAGCTTGGTCGCAATCTCGTGTCGATCCCGTTGAGCATCGAACGCCCGCGTTTGTGGTATCCGGTCGGCTACGGCGAGCAGGCGCTGTACTCGTTCAAGGCCACGGTACGCGACGGCGATGGCGTGCAGGCCGTCGCCCAGCGCCGCACCGGCCTGCGCAGCATCGAACTGCGCCGCGACAAGGACGCGAACGGGCAGGGCTTCGCCTTCGTGGTCAACGGCATCGAGGTATTCGCCAAGGGCGCCAACGCGATTCCGTTCGACGCGTTCCCGGCGCGGGTCACCCGCGAGCGGCTGCGCCGCGACCTGCAATCGGCGCGCGACGCCAATATGAACATGATCCGCAACTGGGGCGGCGGTTATTACGAATCCGACGATTTCTTCGAACTGACCGACGAGCTGGGCCTGATGGTCTGGCAGGACTTCATGTTCGGCGGCGGCATGCCGCCCGGGTACGACCCCGCGTTCCGCGCCAACGTGGTCGAAGAGGCGCGCGATAACGTGCGCCGCCTGCGCAACCATCCCAGCATCGTGCTGTGGTGCGGCAACAACGAAGAAGAAACCGCGTGGAAGGATTGGGGGCACAGCAAGAAACTGATCGAGGCCGATCCCAAGTTCGCGCAGACGGTGTGGGACGGCTATGTCGCGTTGTTCGGCAAGGACCTGCGCGCGGTCGTGGCCGAGCAGGGCGCGGGCGTGCCGTACTGGTCGAGTTCGCCGAGCAACGATCTGGCCGACAAGGCCAACGATTCCAACAACGGCGACAAGCATTACTGGGACGTGTGGGGCGGCCCGGCGCTGCCGGCGACCGCGTATCTCGACGAAACCCCGCGTTTCATGTCCGAGTACGGCCTGCAGGGGTGGCCGTCGCTGCGCACCATCGCCGCGTTCGCCAAGCCCGCGGAGCAGGGCATCGATGCCCCGGTGATCCGCGCGCATCAGAAATTCCTCGCCGGCGACGGCAACAACCGGCTGCTCAAGTACATCCGCGGCGAATACGGCGAGCCGCGTGACTTCGCCGATTTCGTCTACCTCAGCCAGCAAGTGCAGGCCGAGGGCATTGAACTGGCGGCGTTGCATCATCGCGCTTCGCGGCCACGCACCATGGGCTCGCTGTATTGGCAATTGAACGATGTCTGGCCGGGCGCGTCGTGGTCCAGCCTGGATTACTTCGGTCGCTGGAAGCCGCTGCATTTCCACACCAAGCGTTTCTTCGCGCCAGTGACGATCGCGCCGTTGCGCCGGCCGGGCCGCGACGGCGGCCGCACCGAGCTGAGCTTGTTGAACGACAAGACCACGGGCGTGCAGGGCGAATGGCGCCTGCGGGTGATCGATTTCGACGGCCGCGTGCATCGCGACGAACGCAAGCCGGCGAGTCTGGCAGCGCTGGCCTCGACCCGCATCGGCGAGTGGAGCGATGCGCAACTGCTCGGCGGTGCCGATCCGCGCCGCACCGCGGCGGTGTTCGACCTGATCGTCGACGGCCATTCGGTGGCTCGGCGCGCGGTGTATTTCGGCGAGGCGCGGACCCTGGCGTGGCAGGACCCGAAGCTGCGCACCGAGCTGCGTCGCGACGGCGACGGTTATCGCCTGAGCGTGCATGTCGATGCGCTGGCGCGCGCGGTGTGGGTCGATTTCGGCGATCAGGATGTGAGTCTGGCCGACAACGCGCTGACCTTGCTGCCGGGGGAGACGGTGGAGATCGCGGTGCAATCCAAGGCGGACCTGGCTAGTCTGCGGAGTGGGTTGAATGTGCGGTCGTTGTATCGGCCTTGAGGCGGACGCTTGGTATTTCTTGAGACGCAGCCCGGTAGTTGCGTCTTGGCTCGATCGATGGCGGTGTGATCGATCCGCTTGAAGATGATGCGGTGTCGCGGGCGACAGCAAATCCCCCGCGCTGGATGTTCTGCTTCGACCTCGATGTTGCGCCGGGGCGCCGGCCCCTTTTTTTTTAAAGGGGGCGAGTTGACGCGCTTGTTCGAAAGGAACGAGTCGACTTGCTTCGTTGCAGTGGTAGGGAGCCCGCGTCCCCACCGTTCCAACTCCATCACAGGGAAGTCCCCGCCTTTGAAAAAAGCGGGGCAGGGGAGATTTGCTCTTGTTCCCCACCCGCGACCAAATCCCACGCTTGCAAGCCCCAGGCCGCTCCACCACTCTGCTCACTGCGGCATCCGCCCCCGCAAGGAAGCCCGCTCAACCCTTTTCGCGCCACGGCGCGTTGAGAGTCTCAGCCCGCACTCAAAGGAAGAGGTTCCCGGTGAAATCACCGTTCTCGCTCGCCGCATTCGCCGGTGTGCTGCTCAGTCTGCCGCTCGGTCTGGTCGCGCTCGCGCAGGCCCAGGTCCATGGCCCGATCACCGCGCCGCGCATGCCGCCGCTGTTGATCGTGCGCGATGCCGCAAAACCGATCGAACTCGAATCGGCCCGGGTCGAGGGTGAGGTCGCCGGCGGTCTGGCCCGCACCTCGATCGAACTGGTGTTCCGCAACCCCAACGCGCGCGTGCTTGAAGGCGAGCTGCAATTCCCGCTGCGCGACGGCCAGCAGGTCGCCGGGTTCGCGCTCGATATCGACGGCGCGCTGCGCCCGGCGGTGCCGGTGCCCAAGGCCAAGGGCCGGCAGGTGTTCGAGGCCATCGAACGTCGCGGCGTCGATCCGGCGCTGCTGGAACAGACCGCGGGCAATCAGTTCAAGCTGCGGATCTATCCGATCCCCGCCCAGGGCACGCGCCGGGTGCGGCTGGAACTGAGCGAATCGCTGAGCCGTCACGACGGCGAATGGAAGTACGAATTGCCGCTGGCGTTCGCGGCGCAGGCGCGGCAGTTCGATCTGGCGATCCGCGCCGCGCAGAAACCCAAGCTCGAGGGCCTGGCCAGCGGTGTGCAGATCGATTCGCGCGGCGGCCGCTACACGGTCCGCTTGAACAAGCCGCCGGTCGGCAACGCTCTGAGCCTGAGCATCCCGGCCTCGGCCACGGCGCGCGCCTACACCCAGGATGTCGCCGGCGAGCGCTATTTCCTCGCGGAGATCCCGGTCGAAGGCGCCCGTCAGGCGCGTGCGTTGCCGAAGTCGATCGGGCTGTTGTGGGACAGCTCGGCGTCGGGCCGCAAGCGCGACAACGCGAGCGAGCTGGCCTTGCTCGATCGTTACTTCCGCGCCGCCGGAACGGTGCAGGTCAGCCTGATCCGGCTGCGCGATCGCGCCGAGCCGGCGCGCAGTTTCGCGGTCAGCGGCGGCGATTGGTCGGCGTTGCGTCGTGAACTGGAGAACACGGTGTATGACGGTGCGACCGATCCGGGTGGCTGGGAGCCGCGGGCCGGTATCGAAGAGTACCTCGTGGTCAGCGACGGCCTGTTCAATTACGGCAAGCGGAGTTTTCCGCAATTGCTGCCGCGGCAGCGTCTGTATGCGCTGAACTCGGCCGGCGCGAACGCCGACGGCGCGCGACTGAGCGCGTTGGCGCAAGCCAATGGCGGGCGATTGATAAGCTGGCAACGCGCCGGCGAACTCGATCGCGCCGCCGATGCCTTGCTCAACGAGGGCCCGCAATTGCTCGGCGTGAGCGCGCTGGGCGCGAGCGAGGTGGTCGCCGATTCGCCGTTCGCCGATGGCGGACTGCTGCGGATCGCCGGCCGTTTGAACGACGCGAAGGCGCAGCTGACTCTGCGTCTGCGCGACGGCCGCGGCGAGCGCGAGCAGACCGTGGCGGTCGATGCCGCCAGCGACGCGAGCGGCTTTCCGGCCGGGCTGTGGGCGCGTTACACGATCGCCGCGCTGCAGGCTGATCCCGACCTCAACCGCGCCGCGATCGCGCGCCTGGGCCAGCGCTTCGGCATCGTCACCGCCGAGACTTCGCTGATCGTGCTCGACGATATCGCCGACTACGTGCGCTACGACATCGCCCCGCCGGACCGGCTCGACGAATTCAATCGACTCAAGACCCGGCAGGCGGCCGAACTCGATGGCGCGCGCAAGGCCAACCTGGACCGGGTGGCCGACCTGTACAAGCAGCGTCTGGATTGGTGGCAGCGCGACTGGCCCAAGAACGCGCCGCCCAAGCCGGCCGAGGATCTGAAGCTGAGTCTCGCCCGGCAATCGCGCGAGGAAGGTTCGCAGCGCGCGTACGCGATGGCGGCGCCACCGCCGCCGCCCGCGCCGATGGTCGAGGTCGAGGCCGCGCCGATCGCGGCCGATGCCACGACGCTGGATAGTATCGAGATCGCCGGTGGCATGGTCGCCGATGCCGCCGCCACCGAAGCGAAGGTCGTTGCCGGTTCGAACGCCACGCCTCGCGCCAGCATCAACCTGAAACCGTGGCAGCCCGATTCGCCGTACGCGCGCCGCCTGCGCCAGGCCAGCGCCGACCGGGTCTATGCCATCTACCTGGACGAACGCGATTCCAATGCCGGCAGCACCGCGTTCTATCTCGACGTCGCCGATGTGCTCAGCGAAAAGGGCGAGCGCGATCTGGCCTTGCGGGTGCTGTCGAACCTGGCCGAGATGGATCTGGAGAACCGCCACATCCTGCGCGTGCTCGGCTATCGGCTGATGCAGGCCGGCCAGCCCGCGCTGGCGGTGCCGGTGCTGCAGCAGGTGCTGCGCCTGGCCGAGGAAGAGCCGCAGAGTTTCCGCGATCTGGGCCTGGCTTATGCCGCGAACGGGCAGTACCAGCAGGCGGTCGACAGCCTGTACGAAGTGGCGTTGCGCGACTGGGACCAGCGCTTCCCGGGCATCGAGGAAATCGCGCTGGCCGAGCTCAACGCCATCGCCGCCGCGCACCCGGCGCAGGTCGACACGCGCCGCATCGATCCGCGCCTGAGCCGCAATCTGCCGCTCGACCTGCGCGTGGTGCTGAGCTGGGACAGCGACAACTCCGACATGGACCTGTGGGTGACCGACCCGAACGGCGAGAAGTGCTTCTACAGCCACAAGCTGACCTACCAGGGCGGGCGCATCACCAACGATTTCACCGGCGGCTACGGTCCCGAGGAGTTCTCGCTGCGCAAGGCCAAGCCCGGCAAGTACAAGGTCGAGGCCAATTTCTACGGCGACCGTCAGCAGCTGGTGACCGGCGCGACCACGCTGAGCCTGTGGCTGAGCACCGGCTTCGGCGGCCAGCGCCAGAACGACCAGCGGGTGACCCTGCGGCTCAAGGACCAGAAGGAACTGGTGCTGGTCGGCGAGTTCGAGGTCAAGTAACGATCGCCCCTGTAGGAGCGGCGTGAGCTGCGACCGCGAATTCGACAAGCCCACGCAGGCTGGCTGCGGTGGCCGACCGTTACGGCAAGCCCAGGCCAGCGCCGGGGTTTGCCATGGCGCGGTCGCGGCTCACGCCGCTCCTACAGGTAGGCCTTGGGGCAGGGCGGCCAACCACCGCCGCGGCTGCTAGAATCACCGGTTCTTCCGCATAGCAAGCACCGGACATGATCGAACTCAATCCCGTCCGCCAGCGCATCGCCGACCTCAAGGGCCGGCTGGATTCGCTCAGGGGGTATCTTTGACTACGACGCCAAGGTCGAACGTCTCGAAGAAGTAAACCGCGAGCTGGAAAGCCCGGACGTGTGGAACGACTCCGAGCGCGCCCAGGGCCTGGGCCGCGAGCGCGCCGCGCTGGAAAAGGTCGTCAACGGCATCCGCAGCCTCACCGAGGGCCTGATGGGCGGCCTGGAGCTGCTCGAATTGGCCGAGATGGAGGACGACGAGTCCACCGCGCTGGCCGTGGTCGAGGACGTCGAACGCTACGCCAAGGAAGTCGAGAAACTCGAATTCCGCCGGATGTTCTCCGGGCAGATGGACTCGGCTTCGGCCTTCGTCGATATCCAGGCCGGCGCCGGCGGCACCGAGGCCCAGGACTGGGCCGAAATCCTGCTGCGCATGTACCTGCGCTGGGCCGAATCGCGCGGCTGGAAGGCCGAGCTGATGGAGGTCAGCGGTGGTGATGTCGCGGGCATCAAGTCGGCGACGTTCCGGGTCGAGGGCGATTTCGCCTACGGCTGGCTCAAGACCGAGACCGGCGTGCATCGCCTGGTGCGCAAGTCGCCGTTCGACTCCGACAACCGCCGCCACACCAGTTTCACCTCGGTGTTCGTGTCGCCGGAAGTCGACGACAAGATCGTCATCGACATCAACCCGGCCGACTTGAAGACCGACGTCTACCGCTCCTCGGGCGCCGGCGGCCAGCACGTCAACAAGACCGAATCGGCGGTGCGTATCACCCACGTGCCCAGCGGCATCGTGGTGGCCTGCCAGACCGAGCGCAGCCAGCACGCCAACCGCGACCGCGCGATGAAGATGCTCGCGGCGAAGTTGTACGAACTGGAAATCCAGAAGCGCAACGCCGAGCGCGACGCGGTCGAGGCGACCAAGTCCGACATCGGCTGGGGCAGCCAGATCCGCAACTACGTGCTCGACCAGAGCCGGATCAAGGATCTGCGCACCGGCATCGAACGCAGCGATACCCAGAAGGTGCTCGACGGCGACCTGGACGAATTCGTCGAAGCCAGCCTGAAATCGGGCCTGCAAGTGGGATCGAAACGCAACGACGCGGTGTAAGCCGCGTCGTTTCGGGCGATGGGATGGACGCGGCGTGTTCGGCGCCGTGTCCGCTCTCGGCGCGATTCCCTACGGTTCTCGTTGGGCTCGCGGCAGACTGGGCTCGCGGCGGATCGAGTTCGCGGCATTATCGGGTCCGCAGCGAGAACCGGTTTGGGCATGCAGCGGTTAGCCGCATTGCTCGCGGCACGAACCGGTTCGGACCACCCGGGCTCGGGCACTGGTTCGCGCACGCATCGGTTCGCCGCGTCCTCTCTGGTCGTCATCCCCGCCTTCGCGGGGATGACGGGTAGGCAGGGGCGCGATGGCCTGACAGTGTCCTGATAGCGCCGCCCGCGGGAAAGCGCGCCGCAAGCGCGAGCGCATCGGCCTGCACCTCGGCCAGCACGATCCATCGCGACCGCATCGGGCTGAACCCGCCTGGATCGTAAGTCCGGCGAACAGTCCACGCCACCCGAGCCGAACCGAACCGAACCGACCAGCTTCGACCCGACCCATCAGCGCCATCGCCCGACCGATCAACCACCGCATCCGTCCCAGTTTCCGCACCACCGTCGCCCAGCCGCGCAAGCGCGCAACCTGCGACTTCAGTAATCTTCCTTCCTCACGCTTTCTCAAGCCCCGGCCAGACCCCAAGACCATGACCGACGACAACCTTCCGCCCATCGACGAGAACCATCTGATCGCGGAGCGTCGCGCCAAACTCAAGGCCTTGCGCGGGGAGGGCATCGCCTTCCCGAACGACTTCCGCCGCGGCGACTACACCGGCGACCTGCAGGCGCAGTACGCCGACGCCGAGCACTGGAACCAGGAATCGCTGGATACCGAGGCGCGCCGGGTCGCGGTCGCCGGCCGCATCCTGCTCAAGCGAGTGATGGGCAAGGCCAGCTTCGTGCAGATCCAGGACGAATCCGGGCGCATCCAGCTGTTCCTGCAGTCCAACGCGCTGGGCGAGGTGTACGACAAGTTCAAGGGCTGGGACGTGGGCGACATCGTCGCCGCCGAAGGCACGGTCACCCGCACCAAGACCGGCGAGCTGTCGGTCAAGGCCGATTCGCTACGCCTGCTGACCAAGTCGCTGCGCCCGCTGCCGGACAAGCACCACGGCCTGACCGATGTCGAGCAGCGCTACCGCCAGCGCTATGTCGACCTGATCGTCTCGCCCGACGCGCGCGACGTGTTCGTCAAGCGCTCCAAGATCATCCGCGCGATGCGCGCGTGGCTCGACACCCGGCGCTTCCTGGAAGTGGAAACGCCGATGATGCATTACATCCCCGGCGGCGCCGCGGCCAAGCCCTTCGTCACCCACCACAACGCGCTCGACCTGGAGCTGTACCTGCGCGTCGCGCCGGAGCTGTACCTCAAGCGCCTGGTGGTCGGCGGCCTGGAGCGCGTCTACGAGATCAACCGCAACTTCCGCAACGAGGGCGTGTCGACCCGGCACAACCCCGAATTCACCATGCTCGAGCTGTACGAGGCCTACGCCACTTACACCGAGATCATGGACCTGACCGAGTCGGTGATCCGCCACGCCGCGCAGGAAGTGCTCGGCAAGACCCAGGTAGAGTGGGACGGCCACGCGATCGACCTGGGGCCGGGCTTCCGCCGCTGGTCGATGACCGACGCGGTGCTCGAGCACAACCCGGAGATCAAGCGTGAGGATCTGCGCAACCTGGACGCCATGCGCGCCCACGGCGCGCGCCTGAAGGTCGCGGTCAAGCCGTCCTACGGCTGGGGCAAGCTGCTGCTGGAAATCTTCGAAAAGACCGTCGAACACACCCTGATCCAGCCGACCTTCATCACCGACCATCCGGTCGAGGTGAGCCCGCTGGCGCGCGCCAACGACGCCGATCCGGAGTTGACCGACCGCTTCGAACTGTTCGTCGGCGGCAAGGAGCTGGCCAACGGTTTCTCCGAGCTCAACGACCCCGAAGACCAGGCCGCGCGCTTCCTGGCCCAGGTCGAACAGAAGGACGGCGGCGACGACGAGGCGATGCATTTCGACGCCGATTACATCCGGGCGCTCGAGGTCGGTCTGCCGCCCACCGGTGGCCTGGGCATCGGCATCGACCGGCTGGTGATGATGCTGACCGGCTCGTCGTCGATCCGCGACGTGCTGCTGTTCCCGTACATGCGTCCGGAAGCCTGAGATCGCACGCCTGAGCCACGCAGCGCGGCGCTTTCGTCTGGGCCGCGCGAACGCCAGAGCGGCGCGCATCAACGCGGGTTAAGCTGTACACCGGCCAGCTCGCGCTGGCCGTTTTCGTTATACGTTTACGTGTAAACCGTGACGAGCTGCGCGCAATTGCACGCCTCGCTCATACGCATCCCGACTCAGGCATGACCGGTCGGGACTTTCGGCGGCTGTCACAGGCATTGCGGCGGAGTATGCTCGCAGGCCGGTCGCCACAGGGGGTGGCCTCACTACGGGTATCGGTGTGAACGTCGTTATCGTCGATGACCAGACATCCGCGCGGACGATGCTGCGCCACATCATCGAGGACATCGCGTCCGAGCTGTCGGTGCACGATTTCGGCGAGCCCGAAGCCGCGCTGGCCTGGTGCGAAAGCCATCAGCCCGACCTGCTGCTGCTCGATTACCGCATGCCCGGCATCGATGGGCTCGAGTTCGCGCGGCGTTTCCGCCGCCTGCCGATGCACCGCGACATTCCGATCATCCTGGTCACCGTGGTCGGCGACGAACCGGTCCGCCAGGCCGCGCTGGAAGCCGGGGTGATCGATTTCCTGGTCAAGCCGGTGCGCCCGCGCGAACTGCGCGCGCGTTGCCGCAACCTGCTGCAACTGCGCCAGCAGTCCGAAAACGTCAAGCAACGCGCGTTGTCGCTGGAGCAGCGGCTACTGTCGAGCATGCACGAGGTCGAGGAGCGCGAACGCGAAACCCTCTCAAGGCTGGCCCGCGCGATCGAGTTCCGCGACGCCGGCACCAGCGCCTACCTGGAGCGCATGGCCCATATCGCCGGGCTGATCGCCGAGCAGCTGGGCATGTTCGAGGACGAGATCCGGGTCATCGAGATGGCCGCGCCGCTGCACGACATCGGCAAGATCGCCATCCCCGACGCGGTGCTGATGAAGCCCGGTCCGCTGACCGAGGAGGAGACGGCGATCATGCGCCGCCACCCCAAGATCGGCTACGAACTGCTCAGCGGCAGCCAGAACCGTTTCATTCAGGCCGGCGCCCTGATCGCCCTGCGCCACCACGAGCGCTACGACGGCAGCGGCTACCCGGACGGGCTGGTCGGCGAGGAAATTCCGCTGGAAGCCCGGATCGTGGCGGTCGCGGATGTGTTCGACGCTCTCATTTCGCCGCGTCCGTACAAGAAAGCCTGGGACGTGGACGCCGCCTTGGGGTATATGTACGCCCAACGCGGGCGCTTGTTCGACCCGCGATGCGTGGACGCGCTGATTCGCAGCCGCGCCCGACTCGACGAAATCTGCCAACGCTATTCGACGAGTTCTACCCGCCCCGGCTTGGAGTAGCCGATGGATGCCATCTTGCGCTTGTTCAAGGAGCGCCTTTCGAATCGCCCGGACAGCGAGCACGGGCAGGCATTGGTCCGGCTCATCATCGCCTGCCTGATCGTCGCCTATCTGTTCGGCCTGCAGGCCTTCGACCGCGACAGCCGCTCGACCCAGACCATGCTGTGGGTGATGTCGGCCGAATCGCTGGTCGGCCTGGGCCTGCTGGCGGCGATCCTGCGCCGGCCCGGGGTCTCGCACCTGCGGCGCTGGATCGGCATGCTCGCCGACTATTCGACCCTGGCGATGCTGATGTCGCTGGACGCGCCGTCGCTGGCGCCGCTGTACGTGATCATCCTGTGGGTCACGATCGGCAACGGCCTGCGCTTCGGCACCCGCTACCTGTTCACCGCCGCGACCCTGGCCGGGGTCTCGTTCATGGCGGTGGTGCTGGGCAACGAATACTGGCGCGAGCAGCCGTATCTGTCGGTGGGGTTGTGGCTGGGTCTGGTGGCGATCCCGGCGTATCTGTCCTCGCTGATGCGCAACCTGCACAAGGCCACCGCCGACGCGCGCCGCGCCAACGAAGCCAAGAGCCGGTTCCTGGCCAATATGAGCCACGAGCTGCGCACCCCGCTCAACGGCATCATCGGCATGGCCGAGCTGATGCACGGCACCCGCCTGGGACCGGAGCAGCGCGAGTACGCCGACGTCATCCACGCCTCGGCGCAGTCGCTGCTGTTGCTGGTCAACGACGTGCTCGACATCTCCGCGATCGAGGCCGGCAAGCTGCAGCGCCGCGACGTCGATTTCAACCTGCAGGACGTGATGAAGCGGCTGCAGACCATGCTGCAACCGCTGGCCGCGGCGAAGGGGCTCACGCTCAAGGTCGACGTCGAGCACGACGTGCCGGTGCGCCTCAACGGAGACGGCGCGCTGCTGACTCAGGTGCTGTTGAACCTGCTGCACAACGCGATCAAATTCACCGAGAAGGGCGGGGTGTCGCTGATCACCCGCCTGGCCGCGGGCGGGCCGACCGCGACCGCCGACGGCGGCCGCGAGGTGCGCCTGCGTTTCTCGGTGCGCGACACCGGCATCGGCGTGCCCAGCGAGGACGTCGACCGGATCTTCCAGGCCTTCGAGCAACTCGATAACGGCCCGACCCGGCGCTTCGGCGGTACCGGCCTGGGCACCACGATCGCCAAGACCCTGACCCTGCTGCTCGGCGGCCAGATCGCGCTGGAGGCCAACCCCGGCGGCGGCAGCCATTTCTGGATCGAACTGCCGCTGCGCTTGGAGCAGGCCACGCCGGACCAGGCCACCGCCGTGGTCCAGGGCGACGGCAAGGTGATCTCGTTCGAAGACCCGTTCGTGCGCCACAAGACCCGGGTGCGCAATCTCAAGGTGCTGATCGCCGACGACCAGTCGGCCAACCGGGTCGTGCTGACCCGCATCCTCGAGCGCGCCGGGCACCGCGTGGTCGCGGTCAACGACGGCGAACAGGCGCTGGATCAGCTCGAACTGGGCCAGTTCGACCTGGCGGTGCTGGACATGCACATGCCCGGGCTCAGCGGCCTGGACGTGATCCGGCAACTGCGCTTCATGCAGGCCGGCAGCGCCCGCGGCACCCCGACCATCGTGCTCAGCGCCGACGCGACCCTGCAGGCGTCGGAAGCGGCCAGCGAGGCCGGGGCGATGGCGTTCCTGACCAAGCCGATCGTGGTCGGGCGGCTGCTGGAAACCATCGCCGAAGTGGTCGACACCCAGCGCATGCCGACGGTGCGCGCGATCAGCGACGTGACTCGGCCGATGACCAATCCGGCGGTGCTCACCGAACTGGCCGAGATGGGCCTGGGCGAGCAGTTCCTGCGCGACTTCGTCGAGCAATGCCTCAAGGACGCCTACGTGTGCCAGTTCGAACTGGGCAACGTCGGGCCGAAGGGCGACTGGGACGAGTTCCGCGAGATCGCCCATGCCTACAAGGGCGTGGCCGAGAACCTCGGCGCGCACTCGATCGCCGAGCGCTGTTCGCAGATCATGCGCGCGAACGACGAGGTGCTGGCGCGCGAGCAAGCCAAGCTGATCGCCGACCTGTCCGCGCAATTGGCGGCGGTCGCCGACATCAGCCGGCAGGAAGTCGCACGCTTGAGCCGCGATCGACGCGGCAAGGACGTCCCCGACGTTTCCTGATTGCATCCTGCCACGCATCCTGCGTGGCAGGCTCCCCCCCGTAAGACATTACGCGAGCGCCAATGCCCGCTCGCTCGATCCGGCCCGACGCTGTTGCGCGCGCACCAGGCGTTCCATGGTCTTGAGCCCGCGATCGTTGAGGCGCATCGCCGCATCGACCCATTGCGTGGTCACCGACAGCAGTTCCTCCAGGCTCACCGGACGGCAGGCCTCGCGCACCGCGTTCATCGCGCGCAGGGCGTTGCTCATGCGCTGGTGGCGCTTGATCAGGTCGGCCGCGGCCTGCAGTCCGTCGCCGCGCGGCACGACTTGATCGATCACGCCCATGCGCAGCAGCTCCTCGACCGGGTACACGCGCGCGTTGAGCATCATGCGTTCGGCCTGGGCCGGGGCGATGCGGCGGGTCAGGAAGGTGTAGGCGCCCATGCCGGGGAACAGGTCGAACAACACTTCCGGGAAGCCCATGCCGGTGCCGGCCTCGGCGATGATCGTGTGGCAGCACAGCGCGGCCTCGAAACCGCCGCCGAGCGCGTCGCCCTGGATCACCGCGACGCTGTGGACGCGGTCCTCGCGCAGGCGGTGCAGGTTGAAGGCGACCTCGATGCACAGCCGTGCGTAGTCGAGCAGGTGCTGGCGATCGCCGTCGCGGATCAGGCGCGAGAACAAGGCCAGGTCGCCGCCGAGGTTGAACACGTCCGAGTCGGAGGCGAGCACGAAGTGGTGGATGCCGGCGCGCGGATCGGTGTCGGCGGCGAGGCTGCGGCGGATGCGTTCCTGCATCCGTTTCATCTGGTGCAGCAGCGGCTCGGAGAAACACGGGTGATAGCCGAAACCGTCGCCGGAGCGCTCGGCGGTTTGGGCGTGCATGTAGCACCAGTCGGCGTTGCCGCTCGGATCGGCCACATGGCGCAGCAATGAGGAAGCGGACTCGATCGGCACGCGAGTAGGAATGGACATGGCGGACTCCTGGGAGGTTAGGGGCGGGCGGTGGACCCACGTCGCGATGCTACACCTCACCTGAAGAACGTTCAGACTACGTTCGGTCTTGAATCGACGCCGTCGCCGGACACGAAAAAGGCCCCTTTCGGGGCCTTTTTCGCTAACGCCGACTCACGCCGCTTACTACGACCGCACATCGGCTGCTATATCGCGCCCGCGGGTTTCGCCTGTTCATCGCGAACCGAGCATGGCTCGCTCGCGATCGCGCAGCGCTAACCTCGCGATCGATTCGCCATCACTTGGGCGCGTCGCGCAACTCGCGGCGCAGGATCTTGCCGACGTTGGTCTTGGGCAGTTCCTTGCGGAACTCCACGTACTTGGGATGCTTGTAGCCGGTCAGGTTGAGACGCGCATGCGCCTTGACGTCCTCGGCGGTCAGCGCCTCGTCCTTCTTCACGATCACCACCTTGACCGCTTCACCGGACTTGTCGTCGGGTACGCCGACCGCGGCGACTTCGAGCACGCCGGGCATCATCGCGATCACGTCCTCGATCTCGTTGGGGTACACGTTGAAGCCCGAGACCAGGATCATGTCCTTCTTGCGGTCGACGATATAGAAGTAGCCCTTCTCGTCCATCCGCGCCATGTCGCCGGTGTGCAGCCAGCCGTCCTTGTCGATGACGTCGTCGGTTTCCTTCGGCCGCTGCCAATAGCCCTTCATCACCTGCGGGCCCTTGATGCACAACTCGCCGACTTCGCCGACGCCGAGGACGTTGAAGTTCTCGTCCTGCACGCAGGCGTCCGTCGAGGAGATCGGCAGGCCGATCGCGCCGTTGTAGGCGGGCAGGTCCATCGGGTTGATGCAGGCCGCGGGCGAGGTCTCGGTCAGGCCGTAGGCCTCGATCAGGGTCACGCCGGTGACTTGCTTCCAGCGATCGGCGACCGAGCGCTGCACGGCCATGCCGCCGCCGAGGGTCAGGTGCAGCTTGGAGAAATCGACCTCGTCGAAACCGGGCGTGTTGAGCAGGCCGTTGAACAGGGTGTTGACGCCGGTGATCGCGGTGAACGGCGTGTTCTTGAGTTCCTTCACGAACGCCGGCATGTCGCGCGGGTTGGTGATCATGTGGTTGAGGCCGCCGAACTTCATGAACACCAGTCCGTTCGCCGTCAACGCGAAGATGTGGTACAGCGGCAGCGCGGTGATGATGATTTCCTGGCCGGGCTTGGCGTTGGCGCCGACCCACGCCGCGGCCTGCTGCATGTTCGCGACCAGGTTACGGTGCGTCAGCATCGCCCCCTTCGCGACACCCGTGGTACCGCCGGTGTATTGCAAAAACGCAATGTCGTCCGGCGAAATCTCCACCTGCGGCAGCTTGTGCATCTGCCCGAGCGTGAGCGTGTCGCGAAACCGCACCGCGCCCGGAATGTCGTACTCGGGCACCATCTTTTTCACGTACTTGAGCACGAAGTTCATGATCGGGCCCTTGAGCCCGCCGATCATGTCGCCCAATCCGGTGGTGATGACCTGCTTGACCGGCGTGTCGGCGACCACGCTCTGCACGGTGTCGCCGAAGTTGTCGAGCACGAAGATCACCGACGCGCCCGAATCCACCAGCTGGTGCTTGAGCTCGCGCGGGGTGTACATCGGATTGGTGTTGACCACGGTCAGCCCGGCGCGCAGCACGCCGAAGGTCGCGATCGGGTACTGCAGGCAGTTGGGCATCATGATCGCGACGCGATCGCCCTTCTTGAGCTTGAGCTCACCGAGCAGGTAAGCGGCGAATTGCGCGCTGAGCCGGTCGATGTCGCCGTAGGTCAGGACCTTGCCGAAATTGGAGAAAGCGGGGCGGTCGCGGTACTTTTCGATCGCGTTTTCCAGCACCGACACCACCGACGGGAATTCCTCCACGTCGATCTGCGCGGGCACGCCTTGCGGATATTGGGCAAGCCACGGACGTTCCAAACTCATCGCGATCCCCTCTTTAAATCGCTTCGCCGATACTGGCCGCCGGCTTGCTGTGTGCGCCGCCGTACGGTGTTCGCTCGATTGGAGCATAGGCTCTACTGGCTGGCAAGGCGGTGTCGCGGGCGCGGCCGGGGATGCTGTCCGCGGCACCGCGAACCTGTCACGATGAGCGCCGATGCGGCGGCCCGAACGGTCGTGCGAAGACAGGACGTCGGCCCGCCGGGGCCGGGACGCAGAGGGTTATCGATGGGGTATGCACAGACAATCGCCCGATTTTCCGCGCTGGCCCGCCCGCGAGGGGCGTGGATGAGCGCGACAGGGCGGTCGGTCGCTCGCCGGCCCGGGCCGCGCGCGCTGTGGCTGCTGGGGTTGCTCGCGCTGCTGCTGAGCGCCTGCGGCGAACAGGCGCCGCCCGAACAGCGCCTGCGGGCGACCGTGCAGCAACTGCACGAGACCATCCAGCAACGCGACCCGAGCGCGCTCGAGGATTTGCTGGCCAAGGATTTCGTCGGCACCAACGGCCTGGACCGGCTCGGTGCGCGGCGCATGGCGATGGCGCTGTTCCTGCGTTATCGCAAGGTCGGGATCAAGCTGGGGCCGTTGAAGGTGCAGATGCAACCCGGCCACGCCACGGTGACGTTCACCGCCGCCTTGACCGGCGGCGCGGCCGCCGCGATTCCCGACGCGGCGCAGATCTACGACGTGCAGACCGGCTGGCGCGAGGAAGACGGGCAATGGCGGCTGACTTCGGCGCGATGGACGCCGGTGTTGTAGCGGACGGTTGCGCAGCGGTTGCCGCCGCTGCGGCACGGGAGTTTGCTGCTTTTGCTTCTCCCGCAAGCGGGAGAAGGTGCCCGCAGGGCGGATGAGGGACGTCGGTATCGCCAGCCTCCTGGGTACGAACGGCGCAAGCCGCGACCGTCATCTTGGAGCTCGCGCCGCAACGGCTTGAATCCATCGCGATCCGATCGAAAACGATCTGCCCGATCCGTCGTTGCGACGATCGCTACCTGTAGGAGCGGCGCAAGCCGCGACCGCGAAACCGCAACAACAACGCATCGCTGTCGGGCGATCGTGACGCCATTATTCGGTCAGCAGCGACGCAAGTGGCTGCATCGCGGTCGCGGCTTGCGCCGCTCCTACAGTGCAATACGTATCGTGCGTGGTGATCCGAGGTCCTGCGGTGCGGATTCGCGGCCCTCACCCCAACCCCTCTCCCGCCAGCGGGAGAGGGGCTTAACCTCGGTGGGCTTGCGCTCGGCACGGAGCCGATCAAGCCGCCTTTTTCGCAGCCAACTGGCGCAGCACGTAATGCAGGATACCGCCGTGGCGGAAGTACTCGACTTCCTTCGGCGTCAACAGCAACACCTTCACTTCGAACTTCTGTTCGCCGCCATCGGCCTTCCTGGCCACCAGGGTCGCGGTCTTGGATTTGCCGTCGTCAAGACCGATCACGTCGATCGTCTCCGAACCGTCCAGGCCATGCGTCTGCGCGTTCTCGCCGTCCTTGAACTGCAAGGGCAGTACGCCCATGCCGACCAGGTTGGAGCGGTGGATGCGCTCAAAGCTTTCGGCGATCACCGCCTTGACGCCCAGCAGATTGGTGCCCTTGGCCGCCCAGTCGCGCGAGGAGCCGGTGCCGTATTCCTTGCCGGCGAACACCACCAGCGGCACGCCGTCGGCCTTGTACTTCATCGCCGCATCAAAGATCGCCAACTTCTCGCCCTGGCCGCCGTTCTTGGAGAAATACAGCGTATTGCCGCCTTCTTCGCCACCGAACATCAGGTTCTTGATGCGAATGTTGGCGAAGGTGCCGCGCACCATCACGTCGTCGTTGCCGCGGCGCGAACCGTAGCTGTTGAAGTCGGCCGGCTGCACGCCGCGTTCCTGCAGGAAGCGGCCCGCCGGCGAATCCTTCTTGATGTTGCCGGCCGGCGAGATGTGGTCGGTGGTGATCGAATCGCCGAACACGCCCATGACCCGCGCGCCGTGCACGTCGTCGATGCTGCCCACGTCCATGGTCATGCCGTCGAAGTAGGGCGGGTTCTTGATGTAGGTCGAGGACGCATCCCACTGGAACGATTCGCCGTCGGGCGAGGCGATCTGGTTCCAGCGGGTGTCGCCCTTGAACACGTCGGCGTAGTTCTGCGCGAACAGTTCCGGGCCGACGGTCGCGGCGATCATGTCGCCGATCTCTTTATTGGTCGGCCAGATGTCGCGCAGGTACACGTCCTTGCCGTCGCTGCTCTTGCCGATCGGCTCCTGGGTCAAGTCGATATTGACCGTGCCGGCGATCGCGTAAGCGACCACCAGCGGCGGCGAAGCCAGATAGTTGGCTTTGACTTCCGGATGCACGCGGCCTTCGAAATTGCGGTTGCCCGACAGCACCGAGGCCACCACCAGTTCGTTCTCGGCGATGCCCTTGGACACTTCGTCCGGCAGCGGGCCGGAGTTGCCGATGCAAGTGGTGCAGCCGTAGCCGACCACATAGAAACCCAGCGTTTCCAGGTCGGCCAGCACGCCGGCCTTGCGCAGGTAATCGGTCACCACCAGCGAGCCCGGGCCGAGCGAAGTCTTGACCCATGGCTTGGACTTGAGCCCCAGCCGCGCCGCGTTGCGCGCGAGCAGGCCGGCGCCGAGCATCACCGCCGGGTTGGAGGTGTTGGTGCACGAGGTGATCGCGGCGATGACCACCGAGCCGTCGCACAGTTCGGCGTCCTGATCCTTGATCCGGATCTTCGACACCGGCTTGGCGGCCAGGTGATCGGCCTGCGGCTGGTCGCCGCCTTCGGCCTTCAATTCCTCTATCGCGCAGCCGACCCTGGACTTGCGGTTGGCGATCAGCGGGCCGAGGTTGTCGGCGAAGTTGGTATGCACGTTTTCGAGCAGCACGCGGTCCTGCGGGCGCTTCGGGCCGGCCATCGACGGGCGCACGTCGCCCAGGTCGAGTTCCAGCGTGGCCGAATAGATCGCGTGCGGCTGGCCGGGTTCGTGCCACAGGCCCTGGGCCTTGGCGTAGGCCTCGACCAGGGCGATCTGTTCTTCCGAGCGGCCCGACAAGCGCAGATAGGTCACCGATTCGCTATCGATCGGGAAGATGCCGCAGGTCGCGCCGTACTCGGGCGCCATGTTGGCGATGGTCGCGCGATCGGCCAGCGGCAGGTGCTGCAGGCCTTCGCCGAAGAACTCGACGAACTTGCCGACCACGCCATGCTTGCGCAGCATCTGGGTCACGGTCAGGACCAGGTCGGTCGCGGTCGCGCCCTCGGGCAACTGGCCAGTCAGTTTGAAGCCGACCACCTGCGGGATCAGCATCGACGAGGGCTGGCCGAGCATCGCCGCTTCGGCCTCGATGCCGCCCACGCCCCAGCCGAGCACGCCGATGCCGTTGATCATGGTGGTGTGGCTGTCGGTGCCGAACACGGTGTCCGGGAACGCCTGCAGCACGCCGTCGACCTCACGGCCCATGACCACGCGCGCCAGGTTCTCCAGATTCACCTGATGGACGATGCCGGTGTTGGGCGGCACCACCTTGAAATTCTCGAACGATTTCTGACCCCAGCGCAGGAAGCTATAGCGCTCCATGTTGCGTTCGAATTCGATCTTGCCGTTGAGGTCCAGCGCCTGCGGGCTGCCGAACACGTCGACCTGGACCGAGTGGTCGATCACCAGTTCCGACGGGATCAGCGGATTGATCTGCGAAGGCTTGCCGCCGAGCTTGCTGACCGCGTCGCGCATCGCCGCCAGATCGACCACGCAGGGCACGCCGGTGAAGTCCTGCAGCACCACGCGCGCGGGCATGAAGGCGATTTCCTGATCGGGTTCCTTGTTGGCGTCCCATTGCGCGACCGCTTCGATGTGCTCCTTGCCGACCGTCATGCCGCCGTCTTCGTGACGCAGCAGGTTTTCCAGCAGGATCTTCATCGAGTAGGGCAGGCGGGCGATGTCGTAGCGCTCGCCCAGGGCCGGCAGGCTGAAGTAGGTGTAGTCGCGGCCGTTGACGGACAGTCGGCGGCGGGTGGAAAACGAGTCGCTCATGCGGTGAACTCCTGTGGAGATGCTGGCTCGCGCCTCGCGCCGGGCGAGGATCTGCTTGCGGTGGAGCGGACGGCGCAATGCGTGGCGGGGTGGTGAGCCCGATTATCCACCACTTGTCGCTGCAACTTTGTGCACGGCGTGTCGACGAACGCGCGCGCGGGCGCTCGGCCTCGCCGCGCCGAGGTCATTTCGTCACGCCCTGCCAGGTGGTTTTGAGCATTTGCAGAAACTGTTCCGCCGCCGCGGACAACACAGCGTTGCGCCGGCGGACGATGCCGATGGTGCGCGAGACCACCGGGTGCTCGAGCGGGCGGGTGACCAGGATGGGGTGCTCCTGCTGCGGCGTCGCCATCCGCGGCAGCACCGATATGCCGACGCCGGCCTCGACCATGCCCAGCGAGGTCGACAGATGGGTCACCTCGTAGAACCAGCTGAGCTTGAGGTTCTCGCGGGCGAGGGCGCCGTCGAGCAGGATGCGGTTGCCGCTGGTCCGGTGCACCGTGATGAGGCGATGGCTGGCCAGGTCGTTCCAGCTCACCTTGCGTTTGCGCGCCAGCGGGTGGTCGCGCCGGCACGCTAGCACGAACGGGTCTTCGACCAGCACGTCGAAGTTCAGTTCCGGGTCGGAGGCGCCCATGAAGTTGATGCCGAACTCGACTTCGCCGCGTTCCACCGCCTGCAGGCCGTCGGTGGCGGGCAGGTCGAGGATGCGGAAACGCACCTTGGGATGCTCCTCGTGGAAGCGCGCGATCACGCTGGGCAGGAAGTAGAACGCCGCGGTCGGCAGGCAGGCGATGGTGACCTGACTGCCGCGTCCGTCGTCGATGCCGCGCGCGGCGAACAGCGAGCCGTCGAACTCTTCGAGCATGCGCCGCACCAACGGCAGCAGGTTCTGCCCGACCGCCGTCAGCGACACGCTGCGGGTGGTGCGCTCCAGCAGCGGCGCGCCGACCGCTTCCTCCAGTTTCTGGATGCGCCGGCTCAGGGCCGGCTGCGAGATGTGCAGCGCTTCGGCGGCGCGATGGAAGCTGCGGGTCTCGCTGACGGTGAGGAAAGCGCGCAGGTCGAGGATTTCGCAATTGATGCTCATAGTGGATCAATCCTTCGAAAAATAGCATTTCTAAGATAAATCACGGCGTGCCAGCATCGCATCACTGGATCGCATTGATCCGATACAGGTATCAATCCGTGGGGCCTATGTCCAGCGACCTGCTAAGCGTGCCTTGCGTCCTGATGCGGGGCGGAACCTCCAAGGGGCCGTTTTTCCTGGCCGACGACCTGCCGGCCGACCCGGCCTTGCGAGATGCTTTCCTGCTCGATGTGATGGGATCCGGCCATCCGCTGCAGATCGACGGCATCGGCGGTGGCAATCCGCTGTCGAGCAAGGTCGCGATCGTCGGTCGCGCGTCGCGCGCCGACGCCGACGTGGACTACCTGTTCGCGCAGGTGCGGGTCGACCAGCGCGTCGTCGACACCACGCCCAACTGCGGCAACATGCTCGCCGCGGTGGCGCCGTTCGCGATCGAGGCCGGATTGGTCCAGGCGCGGCATCCGCAGACGCAGGTGCGCATCCACAACGTCAATACCGGCAAGGTCGTGGTTGCGACCGTGCAGACGCCGAACGGCAGGGTGAAGTACCGGGGCGACACCGTCATCGCCGGGGCGCCGGGCGCGGGAAGCCCGATCTCGCTCGCCTTCCTCGATGCGGCCGGAGCCCGCACCGGCCGCCTGCTGCCCACCGGCCACGCCAGCGAACGCATCGACGGCGTCGACGCGAGTTGCGTCGACTGCGCGATGCCGATGGTGCTGGTGCCGGCCCAGGCGCTGGGCTTGCGCGGCGACGAAGCGCCGGCGCGTCTGGACGCCGATGCGGCGCTGCTGCGGCGCCTGGAGAAGATTCGCATCGAAGCCGGTCACCGCATGGGCATCGCCGACGCCGCCGAGCGGGTCATTCCCAAACCGGTACTGCTGTCGCCGCCGATGCATGGCGGCACGTTGCAAGTGCGTTATTTCATGCCGCAACGGTGCCATGGCGCATTGGCGATCACCGGCGCGGTCGGCATCGCCACGGCCTGCGCCACCGAAGGAACCGTGGCGCAGACGATGTTGCGCGAGCGCGATCTGGCTAAGCCGATCACGCTCGAACATCCCAGCGGCACTTTGGAAGTGCGACTCGAACGCACGGCCGCGGGCGATGCCATCGCCAGCGTGGTGCGCACGGCGCGGCGCTTGTTGGAGGGCCGCGTGTTCACCTCGCTGATACCCGAGTCCGGGGCCGCGAGGATGTAGATATCGACGGCCCGAACCACGACAGTGAGGGGGCCTTCAGATCGGTTTTCATGAGGCACACGACATCCTGGGAGGGATCGATGTTCAACAAGAAATTCATCGCCGCCGCCGCTGCCGTCTTGGTAGCGGCCGCCGCGGCGCTCTCCGGCTGCGGCCAGGGCGACATCGTCGGCGGCGAACGCAGGCCGGTGCGCATCAGCGTGGGGTCCTACAACCTCAACAACCTGCCGTTCTTCATCGCCGACGCCAAGGGTTATTTCGCCGAGGCCGGCGTGCACGTGCGCACCGAAAACTTCGCCCAGGGCGGTTCGAAGGTGTTGCAGGCGCTGGTGGCCGGTTCCACCGACGTGGCGGTGGGGTTTTACGACCACACCATCCAGATGCAGGCCAAGCGCAAGGACGTCTCCGCGTTCGTGCTGTTGTCGCGCAATTCCGGGCTGGTGCTGGCCGGGCGCAAGGACACGCGCTTCGATCCGAAGCAGCCGCAGACCATCCGCGGCCTGAAGATCGGCATCACCGCGCCGGGCTCGTCGTCGGATTTCTTCGTGCGCCATTTCCTCTCGCGCCACGGCATCGACGAAAACGCGGTGTCGATCATCGGCGTCGGTTCCGGCGCGGCCGCGGTGGCGGCGCTGCAGCAGGGCAAGGTCGACCTGCTGGTGAATTACGATCCGGCGGCGACCTTGATCGAGGCGCGCGGCATCGGCCGCATCCTGATCGATGCGCGCAGCGACGAGGGCGCGCGCGAGGTGTACGGTGGCCTTTATCCGACTTCGGTGCTGTACGCGCAGAGCGCGTTCCTGCAAAAACATCCGCAGGTCGCCGAGCGCATCGCGCGCGCCCAGCTCAAGGCGCTGCGTTTCATCGAGGACACGCCGCCCGAGCAGATCGTGGCCGCGCTGCCGGACCGCTACGTTTCCGGCGATCGCGCCGCCTACGCCCAGGCCGTGGCGCGCGCCAAGGCGATCTTCTCGCGCGACGGCCGGTTCGTGCCGGCGGATCTGCAAACGCCGCTGGCGGTCTTGCGCGAATTCGATCGCAGCGTCGCCGCTGCCCAGATCGACCTGGGCAAGACCTACACCAACCGTTTCGTCGACGACGCGCTCGCCGCGTCGTCGCGTTGACCGATGGGAGGGCACGTCATGGCCACCACCGCCACGGTGCGACAACTGCACCAAGACCCGGCCGGCGCGAACGCCGCCACCCTGGTCGCGATCGAAGGCATCACCATGTCGTTCGGCGACTTCACCGCGGTGCGCGACGTCGACATCGGCGTCGCCGACGGCGAATTCCTCGCGATCGTCGGCCCGACCGGCTGCGGCAAGAGCACCATCCTCAACGCCGTGGCTGGGCTGCTGACGCCGGCCCAGGGCCGCATCGCGATCGACGGCAAGCCGGTGAAGGGCGTGCAGGAAAGCGTGGGCTACCTGTTCCAGCAGGACGCGTTGCTGCCGTGGAAGACCGCGTTGCAGAACGTCGAACTCGGCCTGCGCTTTCGCGGCGTGGCGGCGGCCGAGCGCGAGGCGAGGGCGCGCGCATGGCTGGCGAAGGTGGGGCTCACCGGGTTCGAGGCGCGCTATCCGCACCAACTGTCGGGCGGCCAGCGCAAACGCGTGCAGATGGCGCAAGCCCTGATCGTGGAGCCCAAGGTGATCTTGATGGACGAGCCGTTCTCGGCCCTGGACATCCACACCCGGCACTTGATGCAGAACGAACTGCTGCGCTTGTGGCAGGAACAGCGCCGCTCGGTGATGTTGATCACCCACGACCTGGAAGAGGCGATCGCCCTGGGCGACCGGGTGGTGGTGCTGTCGGCCGGCCCGTCCAGCCGCGTGGTCGAGAGTTTCCACGTTCCGCTCGACCGTCCGCGCGACGTCGCGGAAATCAAGCTCGACCCGCGTTTCATCGACCTGTACCGCGACATCTGGGCCTGCCTGCGTGGCGAAGTGGAGAAGACCTATGCGCAACAACGTGACTGACCGCATCGTGCAACTGCTGCTGGTCGTGGTGCTGTTCGGCGGCTGGCAGGCCGGCGTATCGGCGCAGATGATCGACCCGTTCTTCTTCCCGGCGCCGATAGCGATCGCGCAGCAGGCCTGGGAGTGGCTGTCGGACCCGGGGTTCTACCAGCATGTCGGGATCACCCTGGCCGAGACCGGGCTGGGCTATGTGATCGGCACGACCCTGGGCGTCGCCGGCGGCGTATGGCTGGGCCTGAGCCGGCGTTCGGCGCGGATTCTCGATCCCTTCATCAAGGGCTTCAACGCGATTCCGCGCGTCGTGCTGGCGCCGATCTTCGTGCTGTGGCTGGGCCTGGGCCTGTGGTCGAAGGTGGCGCTGGCGGTGACGCTGGTGTTCTTCACCACCTTCTTCAATGCGATGCAGGGCGTACGCGAGGTCAATCCGACGGTGCTGGCCAACGCGCGCATTCTCGGCGCCGGCCGCAGCGATCTGCTGCGCCACGTGTATTTCCCGGCCGCGGCGAGCTGGATCCTGTCCTCGCTGCGCACCTCGGTCGGCTTCGCCGTGGTCGGCGCGATCATCGGCGAATACCTCGGCGCATCGGCGGGACTGGGCTATCTGATCGCCCAGGCCGAGGGCAACTTCAACGCCGTCGGCGTCTTCGCCGGCATCGCGATCCTGGCCGTGTTCGTGCTGATCATCGACGCCTTCCTCGATATCGCCGAGAACCGCCTGATCGCATGGCGTCCGAACGCGGCGCGCGAAAGCGCCTGAGCCCGGCCCGCGCGCCGGCCCCGTCGCGGCGTCGCGCCGCGGCGGACATTTACATCCCTTAGCCGCGGATCTGTGTTGCGACACGAATCCTGGCGCGCAGCGCCAGCGGCGCCTTGTTGCCTGGAGAAAGCTCGTGACGAATCGTTTTGGCTTGCATCCGATCGCGTTGGCGCTGTGCGTCGCTGCCGCGAGCGGCAGCGGCGAAGTCGCCGCGCAGACCCGCGGGGAGACGCCCGACGCCGCCGAACTGCTGCAACTGGTGCAGGCGCAGGCGGCCCGGATCGAACGGCTGGAGCGGCGTCTGGCCGCGGTCGAAGGCGTGGCCGCCGCGACCGATGCGCCGGCACCCGCGTCGGCACCCGAAGCCGCCGCCCAGGCCGCGCGCCTGGACAAGCTCGAACAGGCCCAAGGCAAGCAGCCGACCGTGAGTTGGGCCAAAGGCGCTCCGCAATTCGCCAGCGCCGACGGCCGCACCGTGTTCCGGCCGCGCGGCCGCATGTTCCTGGATGCCTCCAGCACCGGCGGCTCCGGTTTTGCCGACCGCAACCTCAGCGGCACCGAAGTGCGTTCGCTGCGCCTGGGCGCCGAGGGCGCGTACGGCGGCATCGGCTGGGTCCTGGAAGGCGACTTCGCCGACAACGGCGTGAGCTGGAAGTCCGCCTACGCGACCTTCGCCCACCGCGTGTTCGGCCATAAGGCGGAATTGAGCGTCGGCAATCGGCTCAACGATCGCGGCATCGACGGTTCCAGCAGCACGTCCAACACGCCGTTCCAGGAGCGCAACGTGGTCGGGGCGCTGGTGCTGCCGCAGCGCGGCCTGTTCGGCGTCGGGCTGACCGAACGCGTCTTCGGCCGCGGCTGGCACGCCAGCGTGTCGGTGGCGGGCAACGATCTGGACAACGCCGGCGACGGCAACGACAGCCTGACCTGGGCGGCGCGCGCGCACTGGAATCCGCTCAAGCGCGAGCGCGCGGTCGTGCACCTGGGGGCCTGGGCGTTTCACGAGGACATCGCCGCGGGATCGGCCGGCGTGGTGCGCGCCGCGGCGATCGGCGGCCACTTCAACGACGAGGTCAAGATCGCGCCGGGCAGCGTGGCGGGCGCCGAGCGCGGACGCGGCCACGGCCTGGAACTGGCGACGGTGGCCGGCCCGTTCTGGAGTTCGGGCGAATGGGGCCGGCGCCGGATCGAAGGACTGGACCGCCGTGGTGCCTACACGGCCGGCTACGACGCTTACGCCGTCTCGGCCGGCTGGTTTGTGAGCGGTGGCGCGCCGGCCTACGTGGCCGAGAGCGGCACCTGGGGCCGGGTCAAGGTCGAACGCCCGGTCACGGCCGGCGGACACGGCGCCTGGGAGCTGAAGGCGCGTTACGAAAACGCGGATTTCCGCGACCTGCCCGGCGGCGGCGCCGGCCGTGCCTGGACCATCGGCGCCAACTGGTACCTGAACGACTACAGCCGGCTGATGCTGGATCTGGTGCGCTGGCAGACCGACAACCGCAGCGGCAAGTATCTCGTCGCCGATGAGGGATACACGCTAAATACCCGTCTGCAATTGGTTTTTTGACGGCCGGGGCCGCCGCTCGCAAGCCCGCGGAACGGCTGGGGCAGCCGCCGGTATGCCGGCTCAGGTATGTATAATGCGTACATACCTGCTGGAGCCTGCCCATGGAAGCGACCGTCGCCGAACGAGGCCAGATCACCCTTCCCAAATCGGTGCGCGATGCCCTCGGCCTGACCAAGGGCACGCTGCTGAAGGTCGAGCTGGACGGCAGTCGCATCATCCTGCGCAAGAGCGTGGACGACGCGATCTCCAAGGCGCGCGGCAAGTTCGCCCTGGACGGCTTCGACTCCAGCGAAGGCGCCGCGCGCGCGGTGCGCGAGGAGGAGTGAGCCGGTGATCGCGGTCGACTCGCCGGTCCTGATCGAATTGCTGAGCGACGGCCCGCAGGCGGACGCGGTCGAGTCCTGCCTGCGCCAGAGCCTGGTCGGCGGCCGCGTGGTGGTGTGCGACATCAGCCTGGCGCAGATCTGCGCGGCGCTGCGCGGCGGCGCCGAAGTGCAGGAGGCGCTGGAAGAAATGGGCATCCATTTCAGCGCGCTGGAGGCCAAGTCGGCGTTGCGCGCGGGCGAGATGCATCGCCGTCACCGCCAACGCGGCGGCGGACCGCGCGGCCTCGGCGATTTCCTGACCGGCGCCCACGCCTTGCTGCAGTGCGACGGCCTGATCACTTGGAACGACACGTTTTACCGCGACTACTTCAAGGGCCTGAAGCTGATCGTGCCGCAAGCCTGAGCCATGTGACACCGGTCGATTCAATCGCTTCTGCTCCGACCAAGCCTGTGACCCAACCCGTTGCGCTCCACCCGTCTACCGAACCCGTTTACCGAACCCGTTTCATCCAGCTCGTTTACTCAGATTTTTTCCACCCAGATTCACGCGGAGATTTGTTCATGTTGGAAGCCTATCGCCACCACATCGCCGAGCGCGCCGCGCTGGGCATTCCGCCGCTGCCCCTGACCGCCCAGCAGACTGCCGATGTCATCGAGCTGCTGAAGGCGCCGCCGGCCGGCGAGGAACAGTTCCTGCTCGACCTGATCACCTACCGCGTTCCGGCCGGCGTCGACGACGCGGCCAAGGTCAAGGCCTCGTACCTGGCCGCGCTCGCGCTGGGCAGCGAAAAGAACGCGCTGATCAGCCGCGAACGCGCGACCGAGCTGCTCGGCACCATGCTCGGCGGTTACAACATCCTGCCGCTGGTCGATCTGCTCGACGATGCGCAGGTCGCGCCGATCGCCGCCGAAGCCTTGAAGAAGACCCTGCTGGTGTTCGACGCCTTCCACGACGTGCAGGAAAAGGCCGAGAACGGCAACGCCCACGCCAAGAGCGTGCTGCAAAGCTGGGCCGACGCGGAATGGTTCACCAGCCGCCCGCAAGTGCCCGAAAGCCTGACCGTCACCGTGTTCAAGGTGACCGGCGAGACCAATACCGACGACCTGTCGCCGGCGCCTGACGCGACCACCCGTCCGGACATCCCGCTGCACGCGCTGGCGATGCTCAAGAACAAGCGCGACGGCATCGAGCCGGAAGAAGACGGCAAGCGCGGCCCGATCGCCTTCATCGAATCGCTCAAGGACAAGGGCCACCTCGTGGCTTACGTCGGCGACGTGGTCGGCACCGGTTCCAGCCGCAAGTCGGCGACCAACTCGGTGCTGTGGTTCACCGGCGAAGACATCCCCTTCATCCCGAACAAGCGCTTCGGCGGCGTATGCCTGGGTTCGAAGATCGCGCCGATCTTCTACAACACCATGGAAGACGCCGGCGCGCTGCCGATCGAACTCGACGTGTCGCAGATGAACATGGGCGACGTGATCGAACTGCGTCCCTACGACGGCAAGGCGTTCAAGAACGGCGAAGTGATCGCGCAGTTCGCGCTGAAGTCCGACGTGCTGCTGGACGAAGTCCGCGCCGGCGGCCGCATCCCGCTGATCGTCGGCCGCGGCCTGACCGCGAAGGCGCGCGAAGCGCTCGGCCTGCCGACCTCGACCCTGTTTCGCCTGCCGACCAACCCGGCCGACACCGGCAAGGGTTACTCGCTGGCGCAGAAGATGGTCGGCCGCGCCTGCGGCGTGCCGGAAGTCGACGGCAAGCAGCCGGGCATCCGTCCGGGCACCTACTGCGAGCCGAAGATGACCTCGGTGGGTTCGCAGGACACCACCGGTCCGATGACCCGCGACGAGTTGAAGGACTTGGCTTGCCTGGGCTTCTCGGCCGACCTCGTCATGCAGTCGTTCTGCCACACCGCGGCCTACCCGAAGCCGGTCGACGTCAAGACCCATCACGATCTGCCGGCCTTCATCAGCAACCGCGGCGGCATCTCGCTGCGTCCGGGCGACGGCGTGATCCACTCGTGGCTCAACCGCATGCTGATGCCCGACACCGTCGGCACCGGCGGCGATTCGCACACGCGTTTCCCGGTCGGCATCTCGTTCCCGGCCGGCTCCGGCCTGGTTGCGTTCGCCGCGGCCACCGGCGTGATGCCGCTGGACATGCCCGAGTCGGTGCTGGTGCGTTTCTCCGGCGAAATGCAGCCCGGCGTGACCCTGCGCGACCTGGTCAACGCGATCCCGCTGGCCGCGATCAACAGCGGTCTGCTGACCGTCGCCAAGCAGGGCAAGAAGAACATCTTCTCCGGCCGCATCCTGGAGATCGAAGGTCTGCCGCAGCTCAAGGTCGAGCAGGCGTTCGAACTGTCCGACGCCTCGGCCGAACGTTCCGCCGCAGGCTGCACCGTGAAGCTGGATAAGGAACCGATCATCGAGTACCTGACCAGCAACATCACCCTGCTCAAGTGGATGATCGCCGAGGGCTACGCCGACCCGCGTTCGCTGGCGCGCCGGATCAAGGCGATGGAAGGCTGGCTGGCCAACCCGCAGTTGCTGGAAGGCGACGCCGATGCCGAGTACGCCGCGGTCATCGACATCGACCTCAACCAGATCGTCGAGCCGATCGTCGCCTGCCCGAACGATCCCGACGACGTGAAGACCCTGTCGGCGGTGTCCGGCGCGGTCATCGACGAAGTGTTCATCGGTTCGTGCATGACCAACATCGGCCACTTCCGCGCCGCGGCGAAGTTGCTGGAAGGCAAGCGCGATATCCCGACCCGCCTGTGGGTCGCGCCGCCGACCAAGATGGACGCGTCCGAACTCACGAAGGAAGGCCACTACGGGACCTTCGGCACGGCTGGCGCGCGCATGGAAATGCCGGGCTGCTCGCTGTGCATGGGCAACCAGGCGCAGGCGCGCGAGGGCGCGACCGTGTTTTCCACCAGCACCCGCAACTTCCCGAACCGTCTGGGCCGCAACACCAACGTGTATCTGGGTTCGGCCGAACTGGCCGCGATCTGCTCGCGTCTGGGCCGCATCCCGACCCGCGAGGAGTACATGGCGGACGTCGGCGTGCTCAAGGCCGACGGCGACAAGATCTACCGCTACATGAACTTCGATCAGATCGAAGACTACAAGTCGGTTGCCGACACCGTCGCCGCGGCCTGAGTTGGCTATAGGCTGGCGACGCGGCGTGCGCGAACAAACCCCGGCCAAGGCCGGGGTTTTTGTTTGCCGATACGATGCGCCGACGGCTTCGCCGTTGTTTGAATGCAGGCGACAGCGGCTTCGCTCGTCACTCCCGCGAAAGCGGGCTCGGCTTTACTTCGGCGTAGCCGAATATCCAGGGCTTCATCCCGTCATGAGGTTGAAGTGTCCGGACATGTCGGCCTGAATCGCGCCGATCAAGGCGGGCGAGTGGGGGATTTCGCCCCATCCGCTCGTCATCAACCTACCCCCGATAAGGATTTCGCAATGAACCGATGCTCGCTCCGTTTCGTATCCGCCGCCGCGTTGGCGACGGTCTTCGCCCTGCCTCTGGCGGCGACCGCCGAAGACGAAAACTACCGCGACGCCGCCGAAGTGCAGGCCGCACTGGTCAAAGTGCTGACCTGCCAGGCCGATCGCGCCGAATACGAACGACTGGGCAGCGCGCTGACGCCGATTTATTACGAAAAGCCGGCGCAACCGGCGCTGGCGGGTTGGAGCCTGGTCAAGGACGAAAATTCCTTCGTCGCGGTGATGAACCTGCCCAAGCCGGTGACCGTCCACGGCCACGCGACCAAGCAAGTGATGATGGCGGGGCAGGGGCTGCTGGCGGTGCTGGACGGCGATCACGTCGATGCCCTGTCGACCGAGTTGAAACTCAGCCCGAGTACTGAACCGCTGGCCCAACACATCCGCACGCGCACCGTGAAGGTGCAGCCGATCGGCGACGGCATCGAGGCGACGATCGTGCAAACCGTGAGCACGATCACCACCCACCCCGGCAAGACCATGGTGGGCTGCGAATACCGGATGAATTACTGACCCGGCCAACGCGTCGCTCGTCCCGGTCGTGACGCACCCCGACAGCCCCTGTAGGAGCGGCGCAAGCCGCGACAGCGAACCACGCCATCCGGCGTCAGTTCCATGGAGTTTGTTCCGGCCTCAAGCGGCGACCATGTCGCCACGACAAGCCAGCGCAATCAGCGAAGTGTCGCGGTCGCGGCTTATGCCGCTCCTACAGTCGCTCCACCCAATCGCGGCGTGGCTGGACAGCTCCCTGTAGGAGCTGCGTAAGCTGCGACCGCGAATCACGCCACCCGGCGACAGCTGCATGGAGTTTGTTCCGGTAGCGATGCGCGACCACGTCGCCACGACAAGCCAGCGCAATCAGCGAAGTGTCGCGGTCGCGGCTCGCGCCGCTCCTACAGTCGCTCCGTCCAAATCGCGATGCGGTCGGACAGCGCCCTGTAGGAGCTGCGTAAGCTGCGACCGCGAATCACGCCATACGGCGTCAGCTACACGGAGGTTGTTCTGCTCGCACGCTGCGACTCAAGGTCACGCTGCCAAGCGTCAACCCGGACGCCAGCATCGCCGCCACCCCAAGCCCTCAACCCAACCGCTCCTCGATCGAATCCACCATCGCCCGCCGCCGCAGCAAAATGTCCCAATAGCTGCCGCCCAACTGCCGCCACAGCACCGCCGAGCGCACCGACGCCAGCAGCACGGCGCGCACTTCGGCGACCACGCCGGGCTGGCCGAGGTAATGCGGGTTGCCCTGCACCAGCACGCGCGGGCGCAGGTGGCTCAGGGTGTCGGCGTAGAGCGTGCCGAGGGCGGCGATAACGTCGGGATGGCTGCTGCCGAGGCGATGCGCGGCGGTGGCCTGGTCGTGGATGCTGCGCAGGACCTTGTCGGTCATCGCCTGATCGCGCACGAAGCGGCGCTCCAGTTGCAGCACCGCCATCGCCAGGCGCGGCAGGTGTTCGTCGCTGACCCGGTTGACCAGATAGTCCTGCAGCAAGGTCAGCCCCGGGCGCAGGTTGGCGGCGCCGCCGTAGACCGCGGCGGTCGAGGACGCATCGATACGGAACACCGAGTCCAGGCAGGTGCCGAGCACGGCCGCGTTGGCCTGGCCGGTATCGGCGATGCGCCGCACCTGGGCCAGGGCCTGGGCGAGGCCGGCGAGGGCGAGAACGCGTTCGGAAAGATCGGCCATTACGAGCTCGCGGTAAGAATAGAGGGGGATGAAAGCGGACGGTCGCAGGCCGGCGCGTCGGTCGTGGCGATCACCGCGCCGCCGAGGCAGACCTCGCCGGCGTACAGCACCAGCGACTGGCCCGGAGTAACCGCGCGCTGCGGTTCGCGGAACACGACGTCCACGCTGCCGTCGTCGAGTACCGTGACCTCGCAGTCCTGATCGGCCTGGCGATAGCGGGTCTGCGCGGTGCAGGCGAAACGCGCCGCGGGCGGGGCGCCGGCGATCCAGTGCGCGGTTTCCGAGCGCAGCCGCTGCGAATGCAGCCACGGGCTGTCGCTGCCCTGGTCGACGTAGAGCACGTTGCTGGCCACGTTCTTGCCGATCACGTACCACGGCGCCGGTTCGAACCCGCGCACGCCGCCGATGTTGAGGCCTTCGCGCTGGCCAAGAGTGAAGTAGAACACGCCAGCATGCGTACCGACCACGCGCCCGTCCGGGGTGCGGATCTCGCCTTGCTTCGCCGGCAGATAGCGCGACAGGAACTCGCGGAAATCGCGTTCGCCGATGAAGCAGATGCCGGTGGAATCCTTCTTCGCCGCGGTCGGCAATGCGGCCATGCGCGCCATCTCGCGCACGTCGCGCTTGAGCAGTTCGCCGAGCGGGAACTTGGTCGCCGACAGCTGCGTCTGGCCCAGCTGGTGCAGGAAATAACTCTGGTCCTTGCTACGGTCGAGCGCGCGCAGCAGGCGGAAGCGGCCGTCGGGCCCCTGATCGACCCGCGCGTAATGACCGGTCGCGATGTAGCGCGCGCCCAGTTGCTGCGCGGCGTCGAGGAAATACTTGAACTTGATTTCGCGGTTGCACAGCACGTCCGGGTTCGGCGTGCGGCCGGCGGCGTATTCGGCGACGAAATGCTCGAACACCCCGGCCCAGTATTCGCCGGAGAAATCGCGGAAGTGGATCGGCAGGCCGAGTCGGCCGGATACCGCGACCGCGTCGCGGCGGTCGTCCTCGGCGCGGCAATCGCCCGACCCGTCGTCGGCCCAGTTCTGCATGAACAATCCCGACAGCGCCTCGCCGCTGTCGCGCAGCAACAGCGCGGCGACCGAGGAATCGACCCCGCCCGACATGCCCACGATGGTGTCCGCCGACCCTGCCATGACGGTCACAGCGGTTCGGGCGAGACCATGTGCTGCACCAGGTCCAGCGAATGGCGGCGTCCGCCCAGGTAATCGGCCACGACCTGCCACACCAGCGGGCCGCGGTGCTGCGGCGCGCGCGCCTGCAGTTCGGCCGGGGTCATCCACAGCGCCTGCACGATGCCTTCGTCGAGCGCGCGCTCGGCGTGGTGCCGGACCGGTTCGGCGGCGAAGGCGAAGCGCAGGTAATGACGGCCACCGGAGCCGTCGGGCTGCAACGGTGCTTTCCACTGATAGGCGCCGATGAAGGCGGTCAGGCGCACGTCCCAGCCGGTTTCCTCCAGGGTCTCGCGCCGCGCCGCGTCGAGCAGGCTCTCGTCGGGTTCCAGGTGCCCGGCAGGCTGGTTGATCACCAATTGCCCGCCGACGGTCTCTTCGACCATCAACAGGCGGCCGCCCTCGACCACGATCGTGGCGACGGTGACGTCGGGTTGCCAGAAACGGCCTTCGCGGTAGCTCACGTCAGAATTCGTCCTTGCCCGGCGTGAGCAGGGCTTCCATCTGGTCGGCGGCGCGGACCACGTAGTCGATGGCGTCGTCCAGATCGTCCTGGGCCGCGCCGGCATCGAGCTTGACCACGAACACCGCGACCCCGTCCTGCTTGACCCAGCCGCCCATCTTGCTCAGATGGCTGTCCTCGAGCAGGCGGTTGGCGACATCGGCCGGGAAGTCCTGGTCGGCGGCGCGATACCCCGGCGACCACACCTCGCGCACCTGCAACTTGCCGTAGCTCTGGGTGCTCGACAGCACATAGGCCATCTGGCTGCGGTCGCCGTCCAGGCCGAAGGTCAGGACGAAATCGCCGTCCTCGTCGACCTGGTACTTGTAGCCCAGGGCGTCGAGCTGCTGGCGGATGCGCGCATCGCCGGCCTTGGAGGCATTGGCGTCGGGCTCGGCCCGGGCCGCGTCGCCGCGATCGGTCCTGGCTTCTACCTGTTTGCCCTCTACCTGCTTGGCCTGCGTTTGCTTGGGCGCCGTCTTGGCGGCCGGCTCGGCGGCGGCGAATGCGGCCACCGGCGACAGCGCGAGCAGGGCGACGGGCAGCAGACAACGGGGCAGGCGCATGAGGGTCCTTGAATTCAACGGCGGCGGCGCAAATAAGTCCGACGGCTCCGACACAGATGGCGGCGCTGCGGCATTTTGCAATGCGGCCGTGCGGTGCGTCCATGTCGTCACGCGGCCGCCACGCGTCCGCGCCATCTCCACCCCACGCCCGGATCGGGGCAGCGGTCTATAATCTTCCGATGGCAAAACAGACCGAACACGAACACAGTCACGGCGTGCTGGTGGAAACCGGCAAGCCCGAAGTCGCCCGTCCGCCGCTGTATTCCGTACTGCTGCTTAACGACGATTACACCCCGATGGACTTCGTTGTCGAGGTCCTGACCCGCTTTTTCCCGATGAATGTCGAAAAAGCGACCCAGATCATGCTCCATGTGCATACCCGCGGCCGCGGCGTATGCGGGGTTTTCACCCGCGAAGTGGCCGAGTCCAAGGTCGCCCAGGTGAACGAATTTTCAAGACTGCATCAGCACCCCTTGCTGTGCACGATGGAAAGGGCCTAAAAGGGAGCTGTCGCACCCGTTGGGGCGGGGCATGGAAAAGCCGGCGAGCGCCCCCACGTAGCGTGCATACGTTCTGGAGGCTACGCCCCATGTTCAGCAAGGATCTCGAATACAGCATCGGCCAGTGCTACAAGCGCGCCCGCGAAGCGCGCCATGAGTACATGACGGTCGAACACCTGCTGCTCGCACTACTCGACAACCCCTCGGCCGAAGCCGTGCTCAAGGCGACCGGAGCCGACTTCCTGCGCCTGCGCAGCGATCTCGAGCAGGCCATCGCGACCTCGGTCCAGGTCCTGCCCGACGATGTCGACCGCGACACCCAGCCCACGCTCGGGTTCCAGCGGGTGCTGCAGCGCGCGGTCTACCACGTCCAGTCCTCGGGCAAGAAGGAGGTCACCGGCGCCAACGTGCTGGTAGCGATCTTCGGCGAGAAGGATTCGCACGCGGTCTACTTCCTCAACCAGCAGGACGTGGCCCGGCTCGACGTGGTCAATTACCTGTCGCACGGCATCGTCAAGCACAGCGCCGAAGACGGGCAGGGCCACCACGAGGAAGAGGCCAAGCCGCCGGAAGGGCCGGACAGCGAAGGCAAGTCCGACGCCCTGGCCGAGTTCGCCAGCAACCTCAACCAGCTCGCCCGCGAGGGCAAGATCGACCCGCTGGTCGGACGCGGCGATGAAGTCGAGCGCACCATCCAGGTGCTGTGCCGCCGGCGGAAGAACAACCCGCTCTACGTCGGCGAAGCCGGCGTGGGCAAGACCGCGATCGCCGAGGGCCTGGCCAAGCGCATCGTCGACGGCGAAGTGCCCGAGGTGCTGCGCAACGCGACCATCTTCGCCCTCGACCTGGGCGCGCTGGTCGCCGGCACCAAGTACCGCGGCGATTTCGAAAAGCGCCTCAAGGCCGTGCTCGCGCAGCTCAAGAAGCAGCCCGAGGCGATCTTGTTCGTCGATGAGATCCACACCATCATCGGCGCCGGCTCCGCCAGCGGCGGCACCATGGACGCGAGCAACCTGATCAAGCCGGCGCTGTCCTCGGGCGAGCTGCGCTGCATCGGTTCGACCACGTTCCAGGAATACCGCGGCATCTTCGAAAAAGACCGCGCGCTGGCGCGGCGCTTCCAGAAGATCGACATCGTCGAGCCGACCGTGGGCGAAACCTACGAAATCCTGCAGGGCCTCAAGCCCAAGTACGAATCGCACCACGGCGTGACCTACGCCGACGAGGCGTTGCAGGCCGCGGTCGACCTGTCGGTCAAGCACATCGGCGACCGGTTGCTGCCGGACAAGGCGATCGACGTGATCGACGAGGCCGGCGCGCGTCAGCGTCTGCTGCCCGAGTCGGCGCGCAAGGCGGTGATCGACATCGAGGAAGTCGAGATGATCGTGGCCAAGATGGCGCGCATCCCGACCAAGCAGGTCTCGGCCAACGACAAGGACGTGCTGCGCAATCTCGAGCGCAACCTCAAGATGGTGATCTTCGGCCAGGATCCGGCGATCGAGACGCTCGCTTCGGCGATCAAGCTCGCGCGCTCGGGCCTGGGCAATCCGGACAAGCCGATCGGCAACTTCCTGTTCTCCGGCCCGACCGGCGTGGGCAAGACCGAGGTGACCAAGCAGCTCGCGCTGCAACTGGGCATCGAACTGGTCCGCTTCGACATGTCCGAGTACATGGAGCCGCATTCGGTCAGCCGTCTGATCGGCGCGCCTCCGGGCTATGTCGGTTTCGACCAGGGCGGCCTGCTGACCGAGAAGATCGTCAAGACCCCGCACTGCGTGCTGCTGCTCGACGAGGTCGAGAAGGCGCATCCGGACATCTTCAACATCCTGTTGCAGGTCATGGACCGCGGCACCTTGACCGACACCAACGGTCGCGAAGCCAACTTCAAGAACGTGATCGTGGTGATGACGACCAATGCCGGCGCGGCCCAGGCCTCGCGGCGTTCGATCGGCTTCACCAAGCAGGACCATTCCACCGACGCGATGGAAACGATCCGCAAGGCCTTCACCCCGGAATTCCGCAACCGCCTCGACGCGGTGGTGCAGTTCCAAGCGCTGGGCTTCGAGCACATCCTGCGGGTGGTCGACAAGTTCCTGATCGAGCTGGAAAGCCAGTTGCACGACAAGAACGTGACCCTGACCGCCACGCCGACCGCGCGCGACTGGCTGGCTCAGCACGGCTTTGATCCGCTCATGGGCGCGCGTCCGATGGCTCGCGTGATCCAGGACAAGATCAAGCGTCCGCTGGCCGACGAACTGCTGTTCGGCAAGCTGATCGACGGCGGCCGGGTCACCATCGACGTCGCCAACGACGAACTGGTGGTCGAGGCGCATGCCGAGCCGGAGAAGCTGTTGCCGGCCACGGTGTGATCGGATGGCCGCTGCTTGCGGCGGCATGAGAGAGAGGCGGCCTTCGGGCCGCTTTTTTCGTTTGCGGGGGTGCTCGCGTGGTCTTGCTTGGTGCGGTGCGCGGTTAGCGCGGGTTTCGCACCGCAGTTGGCGCGACGGTTTCGACGAGGTTCGTTACCGCGCGACACTCGGCATTCACTGCGCGCCGGATCGCATCGAACCGTTATCGCCGCGTGCTGCACCGCGCCACATCGCAACGCGATCGAACGCGCGAAACGCGTTACGCGTCGCAACTGCGGCGTCCATCCGCGCATGCGACCTGTCGGTTCTGCCAGGGCTAGTCAGCGCGAGGCGATGCCGGTGCTAGCGTCCAGTCGCCCGCGGAGTGCGGGCGGCGGCTCGGTTGGCCGCTTTCACTGGAAACAGGAGTCCGATTCGATGAACAAGCGCTCTCTCGCGGCCTTGGCCGCGTTCGTGTTCGGCTGCACGGTGGTCACCACCGCGATGGCCGCCGACGCCTGCGATACCTGCTGGGTGCGTTACAACAAGTGCGTCAACTCCGGCGTGGAGAACTGCGAGTACCAACTCTCGCAGTGCCTGAGCCGCTACGGCTGCCCGAATCCGCCGTGGTGAACCGCGGCTTTGGATAACGCGCGTACGTATCGCTCAGGATGCATGGATAAGGAGGTTGCATGAAGTCGCGCAAGACCCTGTTCGCGGCATTGGCCGCATTCGCGTTCTCCGCTTCGGTGGTCGCGGCGGTTCCGCCGCCGTTGAACCCCTGCAAGCAATGCCGCACGCAGTATCAGCTTTGCATGAACAACGGCGGCCTCGACGGCAGCCTCGATTGCGAAACACCTTTCAGCCAGTGCCTGATCTCGGCGGGTTGCCCGCTGGAGTAAGGGTCGCGCGGGTCCGGCACGGGCCCGCGCGTTTCGCGCCGCCTCGCCATTGGCCGGCGGCGGCAGCCGCTTATCTCGACGGCGGATACGAAAAAGGCGACCTTTCGGCCGCCTTTTCCGCGAACACCGGCCGCGCGCGGCGCATGCGGAACGCGCGTGGCGCAGGCTCAGCGCTGACGACGGTAACGGTCGTAGGCGGCCTCGTCGATCTTGTCGACCTTGCCGACATCGCAGGTGGCGCGCGCGGTCTTGACCACGCTGCCGTTCGGGCACAGGCGGTTGGCCTGCTGCTCGCTGGAGATTTCCATCTTGTTGGTGGTGGTCAGATCCGAACAGGTCTGACGGAAGCCGACGCGATAGAACTCGCTGTCGTGCTTGACCACGATGAACTGCGCGCCGGCGCGCGAGATCTGCGAGCTGTCGCCCAGATCGACGCAGGAATCGAGCGTGGCCGCGGACGCTGCGGTCGCGGACAAGCTCAGCAGACAGGTAAGGGTGACGGTACGTAGCAGCGACATTGGGGGCGTCCTTGATGGGGCTGGCTCGGATTGAGCTTGCCGCGAAATCTAGACGCATCGCGCGCGGATGGAATCTGAAAGAAGTCGCTATGACCTTCGTCACTGTATGCGATCGGCTGTAAACCATCGGCCCGTTGCATGCATCGTGCATTGTTGCGAGCAAGATGCGAGTGGCCGGATTTTCGCATCGATGAATGCGCGGAGTTTGCCGAAACGGTCGAGTCGCGCCGCGTTCGCGTGGATTGCGTCGTCGTCGCGGTTGCGTGGTGCGACGGCGGACGACAACGCCTCGTGATCGAGTCGTCGGTTCGATGCGCGCGCTCGCGTTTTTTTCTCGCGCCGGACATCGTCGCGACGATCGAGCGCATCGGCATGCCGCAGTGCAACTCGATTCGCCTGCCGCGGCGGTGTTAGCGTGCGACCGGCCCGCAAGGCGCGGGCGGCCGTCCTGAGCGATGGCCGGAACGATCCGGAGACGATCATCATGAACTGTCCAAGTCCGCGCTGGCGGCGCTCGCCGCCTTCGTGTTCGGTTGCAGCGCGTTCACCGCCGCGAGTTCGGCGGTCAGTCCGTGTCAGATCTGTTACGACCTGTACAACCGATGCATGCAGCTGGGTCAGCTCGATTGCGACTACCAGCGCGACGACTGCCTGCGCCGTAAGAACTGCCCCCTGCAGTAACCGTCCCGTTCGCTCGCACGCATCGGGATTCGCCACTGCGACCGCGTTCGCGGCGCAGTCACCCTGGCCGGGGCCGCGGTCCCGCGCCGATCCATGGAAAAGGAGCACCACATGAACTTGCGCAAGCTCACCCTGACCGCCGTCGCCGCCTTCGTCTTCGCTGGCTCGGCCGTCGCCGCCCATCCGCCGCTCAATCCCTGTCGCGAATGCCGTATCGCCTACAACGTGTGCATGAGCGAAAGCGGCGGCCCGGAGGACGATATGGTGTGCGAAGGCGACTTCAGCACCTGCCTGATCTCGGCCGGCTGTCCGCTGGAGTAGCGCCTTGATCGGCCGGTGAGGCCGAACCGGGACCGTGTGCGGTCCGCTGGGGGTTGACCAAGCGGGCGCCGGATCACGGGTCCGCCGGATGATCCGGCCTGGGCTCGCCGGTCCGCGGACGATCGTTACGCACCGGCGGCCGCCGCACGCTCGCCGTGGCAATCAAGCGGCAGGGAGGTTCAGCCTGATCTTGAGCATCTGTCGCTGAGCGCATTGGCCGGGTTCGTGTTCGCCCGTTCGCTGACCGCCGGCATGGGCGCCGCGCCAGTCGATGCCTGTACGGCCTGCGGGCAGGCCGGCGATCGGCGCGACCTGACGACCGCGAGCGATTGCGAGACCAGACCGCTCGCCTGCCAGCGTCGCGGCCACAGCCCCTGCAAAGGCGGCCGCCGCGCCCGGCCCAGGCCATGGCGCAGGCATGAAAAAGGCGGCCAATGGCCGCCTTTTTCGATAGTTACCGCGATTACTTCATGCGGTAGGTGATGCGGCCCTTGGTGAGGTCGTAGGGCGTCATCTCCACCTTGACCTTGTCGCCGGTCAGGATGCGGATGTAGTTCTTGCGCATGCGACCCGAGATGTGGGCGATGATTTCGTGCCCGTTTTCGAGACGCACACGGAACATGGTGTTCGGAAGAGTTTCCGCCACCGTGCCCTCGAATTCGATCACGTCGTCTTTTGCCATGTGGTTCTCAAGGAGGAGTCGCGATGTCGCGAGGATGGGCGTCGCGCGCCCGCGAAGCCGCACATTCTGCCACGGCAGTGGCCCAGGCGCAAAAAAACCGTTAACCGGCCCCGAAGCCCGCCGGTCGCCGACTGCGTGGTGGGGCGCAACGGCAGGCTGCGCGGTGCTCAGGCGTCTGCGCGCGGCTCGTCGTCGACCGCCGGATCGGCCAGCGCGCGGGCGGGGTAGTCGCCGAACTGCGCGGTCCACGGCCCCGGCGCGAACCCCGGCAGGGCGGTCAAGCGTTGGACTTCGGCCAGGAACTGCGTCCGCGGCATCGACACCGCGCCCAGGCTCAGCAGGTGCGGATTCTCGACCTGGCCGTCGAGCAACGGCCAGCCCAAGGCATGCAGATGCCGCGCCAGCGCCGCGATCGCCACCTTGGAGCCGCCCGGGCGGGCGCTGAACATGCTCTCGCCGAAGAACATCCGGCCGATCGCGATGCCGTACAGGCCGCCGGCCAGCTGCGCGCCGTCGTAGACCTCGACCGAATGCGCATGCCCGAGCCGGTGCATGGCGACATAGGCCTCGCGCAGCTCGTCGTTGATCCAGGTGCCGTCCTGGCCCGGCCGCGGCGCCTGCGCGCACGCGGCGATGACCTGTTCGAACGCGGTATCGGCGCGCACCACCCAGTCGCTGCGGCGCAGCGCGCGGCGGAACTTCGACGCCAGCCGCAGCGCGTCGGTGCGGAACACGGTGCGCGGGTCGGGGCACCACCACAGCAGCGGATAGCCGTCCGACGGCCACGGGAAGATGCCGTGGCGATAAGCGTTGAGCAGGCGCTCGGGGCGGAAATCGCCGCCGACCGCGAGCAACCCGTCGGGCTCGCGCAGCGCCTGTTCGCCCGGCGGGAACGGCGCGGCGGGGTCGGGGGGCAGCAGGAAGGGGAGGCGGCGCATGGGGGCGGGGATTGGGGATTTGGGATTCGGGATTGGTAAAAGCGCGATCGGCGAGGAAGAGGCAGGCGTAGCAGAAGGTAGTGCGTTTCTCGCCGAATCCCCAATCTCGAATCCCTAATCCCCTCGCTTGAACGGCGAATGCGCCCCCAACGTCTGCGCATAGCGCCGGACCGAGGCCGCCTCGTCGCGGCACCACGGCCGCAGGGCGTCGCGGAAGCCGGGGTGGGCGATCCAGTGGCGGCTGTGCACGAAGTTCGGCAGGAAGCCGCGCGCGAGTTTGTGCTCGCCCTGGGCGCCGGGTTCGAAGCGGGCGAGGCCTTCGCGCAGGCAATAGTCGATGCCCTGGTAGTAGCAGGTCTCGAAGTGCAGTCCGGGCAGGGTGACCTCGCTGCCCCAGTAGCGGCCATACAAAGTGTCGCCGCCGCGCAGGCACAGGGCGCCGGCGATCGCTTCGCCGTCGCGCTCGGCCAGGAAGATCACCAGCGACCGCGGCATCTCGCGCGCGAGGTGCTGGAGGAAATCCAGGGTCAGCGCGGCGTGGTTGCCGTACTCGGCGAAGGTGGTCAGGTAGAAGCGGTGCATCGTCGCCAGATCGTCGGCGCTCGCATCGCGGCCCTCGACGACGCGGAACGTCACCCCGGCGCGCGCGACCTTGGCCCGTTCCTGGCGGATGTTCTTGCGGTGCTTGTGATCGAACGCGGCCAGGAACTGCTCGAAGTCGTTCCAGCGCAGACCCTGCGCGTCGCGCGGGTTCTGCCAGTGGTATTGCACGTCGATGCGTGGCAGCCAGTCGCCGTCGGCGCGGCCGTCGTCGAACAACAAATCCTCATCGCTCGTATGAAAGTTCACATGCGCCGACGACAGCTTCTGCCGCGCGCACAACTGCGCCATCGCCGCGATCAGCACCCGCCGGTGTTCGGCGCTGCGCGCCAGCAGGCGCGGGCCGGTGACGGGCGAGTAGGGCACCGCCGCGAGCCATTTGGGGAAATAGTCCAGGCCATGCTGCGCATAGGCGTGGGCCCAGGCGTGATCGAACACGAATTCGCCGTGCGAATTCTGCTTCAGATACGCCGGCATCGCCGCGATCAGCGAATCGCCGTCCCATACGGTCAGATGATGCGGCGCCCAGCCCCAGTCTTCGCGCAGGCAGCCGTGAATTTCCATGCCGTGCAGGAAGGCGTGGGCGACGAAGGGGTTGCTGCCGTCGTGCAGGGCGTCCCATTGCGTCGCGTCGATTTCGTCGAGCGAACCGATCAGGCGGATCGATAAAGCGTCGTCGCGCTTGCTCACGGCGATGAGTCGAGCTGCACGAGTCCGCGGCGGTAGACCTCAGGATCGTGCCGCTGCATATGCTGGTCGGGTTGGCTCAATGAGCTGAAACCGAGCCCGGCATACAAACCCTGCATATCGCGGGTGACCAAGTGCCAGCGCCGCAAACCCTGCAGACGCGGATCGGCCATGAGCGCGGCGACGAGCGCGCGCGCATGGCCATGGCCGCGATGCGCCGGCAGCACGAACACGTCGGCCAGATAGGCGAACGTCGCCTGATCGGTGGCCGCGCGCGCGAACGCGACCATCTGCCCGTGCAGATGGCCGCTGTAGCAAATCGAGTTATCCAGCGCGCGTCGCAGGGTCGGCGCCGGGATGCCCGCGGCCCAGTAGGACTCGCGGGCGAGGAAGTCGTGGATCACGGCGAAATCGAGATCGCCGGGCTCGCCGCTGATGCGCAGCGATTCACGACCGTCGGCCATCAGGCGTCCTTGTCGAGAAACTTCTCGGCGTCCAGCGCGGCCATGCAGCCGAACCCGGCCGAGGTGATGGCCTGGCGGTAGACCTGATCGGCGACGTCGCCGGCGGCGAACACGCCTTCGACCGAGGTTCGGGTGGCGTTGCCGTCCAGGCCGGTCTCGATGGTCAGGTAGCCGTTCTTCATCGCCAGTTGGCCTTCGAACAGGCTTGTGTTCGGGGTGTGGCCGATGGCGACGAACAGGCCGTGCACGGCGAGGTCGCGGCTGGAACCGTCCTGCACCGACTTGACCCGCACGCCGGTCACGCCGGCGTCGTTGCCGAGCACTTCGTCGACGGTGTGATGCCACACCGGCTCGATCTTGCCGGCCTGGATCTTGGCCTGCAGCTTGTCCTGCATGATCTTCTCCGCGCGCAGGGTGTCGCGGCGATGGATCAGGTAGACCTTGCGGGCGATGTTCGACAGGTACAGCGCTTCCTCGACCGCGGTGTTGCCGCCGCCGATCACCGCCACGTCCTGGTCCTTGTAGAAGAAGCCGTCGCAGGTGGCGCAGGCGGACACGCCGCGGCCCTTGAACTCTTCTTCCGACGGCAGCCCGAGGTACTTGGCGGTGGCGCCGGTGGCGATGATCAGCGCATCGGCGGTGTAGTCGCCGCTGTCGCCCTTGAGCCGGAACGGGCGCTTGGACAGATCGGCGGTGTGGATGTGGTCGAACACGACTTCGGTATCGAAGCGTTCAGCATGCGCCTGCATGCGGGTCATCAGATCCGGACCCATCAGGCCGTGCGCGTCGCCGGGCCAGTTGTCGACTTCGGTGGTGGTCATCAGCTGGCCGCCTTGCTGCAGGCCCGTGATCACCAGCGGCTTGAGGTTGGCGCGAGCGGCGTAGACGGCGGCAGTCCAGCCGGCCGGGCCGGAACCGAGGATGACGACACGGGAGTGCTTCGAAGGGGTCATGTATATAATCGCGGGCAGTTGGGAATGCGCTGAGCGCAGAAAGAATCCTCAGCTTCGGCCATACGCCGGCGTGTAGAAGATTCCGGAACAGGGCATAGCTTGGAGGCGCGGTCCCGGCAACACAAGGCGTATCGCGCGGATGCAACGGTGCGTGCCACGGCACGAGGCCGGCGTTATCGGCGAACCGCCAAAGCGCACGCTGGCGTATTGCCGGGCGATGGTCGTACAAAGGCCGCCGAGTCGGCCCGCACTTCGAGGCACCGATTCGACAAACGGCGTTCGCTGCGACGACTCGCCGGTCACACGCTTCCGACGCGACTTCCATCAGACACAGCGGCCAAGCTCAGCGATTCCAAGTCAGATTCGAATCCAGACCCAAAGTCAGACGCGACACTTCCCCCACACGACACTCAAGACAACATGGCCAGGGGCGCCGCGCATGCGGCGTTTTTGCAGGCCGCACCGGAGATTGCAATGCGTATCGGCGTACCGAAGGAAACCAAGACTCTCGAAGGGCGCGTCGCGCTCGTTCCGGCCGCGGCCGGCGATCTGGTCAATCGTGGCCACGAGGTCTGGCTGGAGCAGGACGCGGGCATCAAGAGCGGCTTCAAGGACGCCGAATACACCCGCCTGGGCGTGAAGATCGCGCCCGACGCGGCGGCGCTGTACGAAAAGGGCGAGTTGATCGTCAAGGTCAAGGAGCCGATCGCCGGCGACCTGCAGCACCTGCGCAAGGATCACCTGCTGTTCTGCTACCTGCACCTGGCGGCCGAGCCGACCCTGACCAAGCAGTTGCTCGACATCGGCCTGACCGGCGTCGCCTTCGAGACCGTCGAGCTGCCCAACGGCGACCTGCCGCTGCTGGCGCCGATGTCGATCATCGCCGGCAAGATCGGCGTGCAGGTCGGCACCCACCTGCTGCACCAGCCCATGAGCGGCAAGGGCAAGCTGCTGGGCGGCCTGCCGTCGACCGAGCGCGGCAAGGTGGTGGTGTTCGGCGCGGGCCAGGCCGGCGGCGCGTCGGCGGCGCTGGCCGCGGCCGGCGGCTCCAATGTGACCGTGTTCGAAATGCGCCAGGACCGCATGGAGCAGATGATGCGCCTGGGCAACAACGTCACCACGCTGTTCCCGTACGTCGACGTGGTCGCGCGCGAAGTGGCCTCGGCCGACCTGGTGATCGGCGCGGTGCTGGTGACCGGCGCGCGCGCGCCGCACGTGCTGACCCGCGAAATGCTCAAGGGCATGGAAGACGGCAGCGTGGTGGTCGACATCTCGATCGACCAGGGCGGCTGCTTCGAGACCTCGCGCCCGACCACCTGGAAAGAGCCGACCTATGTGGAAGAGGGCGTGACCCACTTCTGCGTGACCAACATGCCCGGCGCGGTGCCGCAGACCTCCTCGCAGGCAATCTGCGCGGCGATCCTGCCGTGGGTCAACAAGTTGGCGGCCGGCAACGAATGGCGCAACAACCCGGCGCTGGTGCGCGGCATCAATGTCGAAGGCGGCAAGCTGATCCATCCGGCGTTGCAGGGCATGAAGCTGTAACGGCCGGGATTCGGGATTGGTGATTCGGGATTCGGGATTCGGTCAAAGCCGGTCCCGATCTGACGCAGGGCGGCGGTGGACGGGGCTTGATGCTACCGTTCGCTGGCCGCCCTTCGTTTTTGTGCCGAGGGCGAGGCGGACGGCGCCGCGGGACGGGCAGGCGGCAGACCCGGCCGGCCCATGGCGCCGACACGCCGATTGCAGCCCTTTCCTGTATATTCAACGACTAACGAAACCATCCTAAGGCAGCACATCACGGTGGCGTCCGCTCCCACAGCCAGTCGCAAGAAGGCCAAGCCACCCGAAGCGGTGAAAAACGCGCCGTCCCCGAAGCGCCAGCGCCTCATGCGCGACATCGCGCTGATCGTGATCGCGCCGCTGCTGCTGTACCTGCTGGCCAGCCTGGTCACCTTCTCGCCGACCGATCCGGGCTGGTCGCATTCGGGTTCGATCACCGCGCCGCTGCACAACCTCGGCGGCCGGGTCGGCGCCTGGATCGCCGACGTGCTGCTGTACCTGTGCGGCTATGTCGCGTTCCTGCTGCCGGTCATGCTCGGCGCGATCGCCTGGATCGCCCTGTTCGGCATGGACACCGACGGCGACGGCGAGGCCGATCTCGGACCGGCGCTGCGCTTGATCGGCATCGTCGGATTCCTGGTCTCCGCGACCGGCCTGCTGCAACTGCGCTTCGGCCCGGCCGAGGATTTTTCCGCCGGCAGCGGCGGCATCCTCGGCCAACTGGTCGGGCGTTCGCTGTACTCGGGTTTCGGCCCGGTCGGCGGCAATCTGTTCCTGCTCGCGTTGTTGCTGATCTCGGTGACCCTGGCCACCGGCATCTCGTGGTTCGCGGTGATGGACAAGCTGGGGCAGTGGACCCTGGCGCTCGGCCCGGTGCTGAGCAAGCTGTTCCGCCGCGGCAGCCAGCAGGCGACCGAATGGCGCCAGACCCAGGTCATGCGCGAGGAGCGCGAGGAAGCGCGCAAGGTCGACACCGAACTGCGCTCCAAGCGCGAGAAGGTCAAGATCGAACCGCCGCCGGCGCCGGTGGTGGAAAAGAGCGAACGCGCCAAGCGCGAGACCCAGATCCCGCTGTTCAACACCGGCGACGGCAGCGGCCTGCCGCCGCTGGCGCTGCTCGACGATCCCAAGCCGCAGCCCAAGGGCTACAGCGAAGAAACCCTGGAAACGCTGTCGCGGCAGATCGAATTCAAGCTCAAGGACTTCCGCATCGACGCGCAGGTGATGGGCGCCTATCCCGGCCCGGTCATCACCCGTTTCGAAGTGCAGCCGGCGCCGGGCGTCAAGGTCAGCCAGATCAGTTCGCTCGACAAGGACATCGCGCGCGGCCTGTCGGTCAAGTCGGTGCGCGTGGTCGACGTGATCCCGGGCAAGTCGGTGATCGGCCTGGAAACGCCGAACACCACCCGCGAGATGATCTTCCTGTCCGAGCTGCTGCGCTCGAAGGAATACGACAAATCCGGCAGCCCGTTGACGCTGGCGCTGGGCAAGGACATCGCCGGCCGTCCGACCGTCGCCGATCTGGCGCGCATGCCGCATCTGCTCGTCGCCGGCACCACCGGCTCGGGCAAGTCGGTCGCGGTCAACGCGATGGTGCTGAGCCTGCTGTACAAGGCGTCGGCGAAAGAATTGCGGATGCTGATGATCGATCCGAAGATGCTGGAGCTGTCGGTCTACGAGGGCATTCCGCATCTGCTCGCGCCGGTCGTCACCGACATGAAGGAAGCCGCCAACGGCCTGCGCTGGTGCGTGGCCGAGATGGAGCGGCGCTACAAGCTGATGTCGATGGTCGGCGTGCGCAATCTGGCCGGTTTCAACAAGAAGGTCCGCGACGCCGAGGAAGCGGGCCAGCCGATGATGGACCCGCTGTTCAAGCCCAATCCGGACCTGGACGAAGCGCCGCGTCAGCTCGAGACCTTGCCGTTCATCGTCATCTTCATCGACGAATTCGCCGACATGATGATGATCGTCGGCAAGAAGGTCGAAGAACTCATTGCCCGTTTGGCGCAGAAGGCGCGCGCGGCCGGCATTCACTTGATCCTGGCGACCCAGCGTCCGTCGGTCGACGTCATCACCGGCCTGATCAAGGCCAACATCCCGACCCGCATCGCGTTCCAGGTGTCGAGCAAGATCGACTCGCGCACGATCCTCGATCAGTCCGGCGCCGAGACCCTGCTGGGCCACGGCGACATGCTGTACCTGCCGCCGGGCACGGCGATGCCCGAGCGCGTGCACGGCGCCTTCGTGTCGGATGAAGAAGTGCATCGCGTGGTCGAACACCTCAAGGCGATCGGCGGCCGCCCGGATTACATCGAAGGCGTGCTCGACGAAGTGCAGACGATGGGCGACGGCACCGTGGTCGGCGCGACCGGCCTGCCGGAAACCGCGAGCAGTGGCGGCGACGAATCCGACCCGCTGTACGACGAAGCGGTACGCATCGTTACCGAGACCCGCCGCGCCTCGATCTCCGGCGTGCAGCGGCGCCTGAAGATCGGCTACAACCGCGCCGCGCGCCTGATCGAGGCGATGGAAGCGGCCGGCATCGTGACCCCGCCCGAGCACAACGGCGACCGCAGCGTGCTGGCGCCGCCGCCGCCGAAGTAACAGCAGCGGTGTACGCAAGTGCGCCTTCCGCAGGAGGCGCCCTGCAAGCGTTGAAGGTTGGAGCTTGAGATACGTCGGTTATGGATCGTCGGCCGGCAATCGCCCCTCAGCCCGCCAGACCGCCCGCTGACCGGCCCCATCCCACGTCGATACCGCGTTCAGGATTGCCTGCGCACACTGCCGCCATCGTTTTAGAGGAGCTTCCCGTGAACCGTCTCGTCCGCCACGCCGCCATCGCGCTCTCGCTGTCCACGGCCTTGTTCGCCGGTGCCGCCACGGCCGGCGCGCGCGAGGACCTGGGCAGCTTCACCCGCGGCCTCAAGGGGCTCGACGGCCAGTTCGCCCAGCAGGTGTTCGACACCAACGGCAAGCTCAAGGAATCCTCGAGCGGCCAGGTCGCGTTGTCGGCGCCGCGCTTGTTCCGTTGGGAATACACCAAGCCGTACCCGCAGCTGATCGTCGCCGACGGCAAGAAGGTCTGGGTCTACGAGCCCGACCTGCAGCAGGTCAGCGTGCGCCCGCAGGGCGTCGAGGAACAGAACAGCCCGCTCGCCGCATTGATCGACCCGAGCAAGCTCGACGCGATGTTCGTGGTCAAGGACAACGGCAGCCGCGGCGGCTTGAACTGGCTGGCGCTGGAGCCCAAGACCCCCGGCGATGCCAGCTTCCGCAACGCCAAGCTCGGCTTCAACGACAGCGGCCTGGCCAAGATGGAAATCGTTGACGCGCTGGGCCAGAAGACCGAGATCAGCTTCAGCGGCTGGAAGCGCAATCCCAGCTTTCCGGCGACCACCTTCAAGTACGCGCCGGCCAAGGGCGTGGATGTGATCGGCGAGGGCTGAGGCGCGGCGCATCGCGTAGCGAACGAAAAACGCGGGCTTCGGCCCGCGTTTTTTATTGCCTGGCGTCCGCGATGGATGCCGCGTGGACGAAACGAGCGTGCACACCTGCCTCAGGGCGCCAGCGATTTCTCGTAGCGGATCGTGGTCAGGCCGCTGTTCCATTCCTCATCGGGATAGCGCGCCACCTCGCGGTAACCCAGCGCGAGATACAGCCCTTGGCTGCCCTCGTTGAAGGTGTCGGTCTCCAACGCCGCCAGCGCGATACCGTCGGCGCGCATCGCCGCTTCGACCGCGTCCATCAGCAGCCGACCGACCCCGCGCCGGCGCGCCCGCGGCAACACGTGCAGTGCATCGATGAAGCCGCCGTCGCGATGAGCGAAACCCGCCACCCAGCCGTCGATCTGGGCGACGAAGAACGCAGGCCCGTGTTCGGCGACGAAGCGCTCGGCCACGCGGTCGTTGCGGTAGGCGGCAATGGCCGCATCGGTCAGCTGCGGTCGCCAGGTGTCTTCGAAGGTGTGCTCGAGGATGGCGAGAAGCTGGGGCTGATCCAGCGGTGTCGCCGGGCGGACGAAAGGGATGGCCATGGAAGCAGGTTGATTGATGAAGAAGCGCTGTTCGATCAGAGAGCGATGGGTCGTGGCAGTGGCTTTGCGCGCGTGGCTTGGTCGCGAGTAGCGTCGGCCTCACCGTAATGCGCAATTGCAGTGAAGTTTACGCTTCAAGTTTCCGCTCCCGGACACCGAAAGGGTGGGGCGGTAAAAAAATCACAACATTTGCCCATTAATCGATAGGCGAAAGTCGGGATTAACCCTATGCGGACCATCAAGCGGATGGCCCAAGCAGCGCATACGGGGAGCGGCAGATGTCGGCAGTGATTTCGGGTAACGGCCTGGGCCTGTTCAACGGCTCGGCGAGTCAGATCGGCACGGGGCTGGGCGGTGGCGCGCGGTTGGGCCAGGGTCGCGACAACCAGTACGTCAATATCGCCACCGGCAATCTGCTGCTGCAAAGCCAGGACGAGCAGTTGCTGTTCCGCGGCATGAGCATCGCCGCGCAGCGCACCTACAACAGCCGCGGCCTGCTTGCGGACGTCGGCGCCGATGCCTGGATCACTGGCTTCGAGCGTCGGGTCGAACTGCTGTCGGGCACGCTCAACGCCGCCGGCAGCGTGATGCGCCGCTACACCGGCGATGGCTCGCACCAGGACTTCGCGTTCGTCAGCGCCGACCTGTATCGCTCGACCACCGGCGACGGCGCGCACGACACGCTCAGCCGCGACGCCGCCACCAGCACCTGGACCTGGGTCGAAGGCAGTACCCGACGCGAGGAGCAGTACGCCAACCACGCCGACGCCACGCTCAAGGGCCGGCTGACGCGGATTCGTGACCTCAAATCCGATGGCGTGTCCAAGGCCACGTGGAACGTCGTGTACGACGCCAGCAACCGCGTCAGCGAAGTGCAGGCGGTCGAAGGCGGGCCGCAGGAGGCGCTGATCTTCGGTTACGACGCCAATGGTCGGCTGATTACGTTGTCGACCCGTATCAATGGCGTGGTCAACGAGCAGGTGACCTACGGCTACGACGGTTCGGGCCGGTTGAGCTCGGTGCTGGTCGACCTGACCCCGGCCGATGCCGCGGGCGATCGCGATGTCTGGGACACCAGCAACTTCGCCAACAACGACGGCTACCGTCTCCACACGGTCTATACCTATGTCGACGCCACCAGCCTGCAGCTGAGCCAGATGCGGCAGAGCGACGGCACCCTGGTCAGCTACACCTACGACGCGCAAGGCCGGGTGCGCACGCTGACCCGCGGCGACACCAACACCGACGACAGCGACGGCGCCGGTCAGACCCTGACCTTCACCTACGACACGGCCAATCGCAGCACCGAAGTCGCCGACTCGACCGGGCGCTCGTGGGGCTATGTCTACGACGCCGCGGGGCAGTTGATCGAAGTGCGCTCGCCGGCGGTGTCGGGCGTGCGCGACCTGACCCAGTACAGCTACGACGCCGGCGGCAACGTCACCCGGGTCAAGGCCGTGCGCGGCAGCGTCACCTTGAGCGAAACCGTGTATCAGTACGACGCCAACGGCAATGTGCTGTGGCAGTGGGACACGGTCAATCCGGCCTCCGGCGCCGCGGCGACCGCGGTGCAGCGCACGTACACCGCGACCAATCAACTGGCCAGCGAAACCGTCTACACCGTTTTGGATGCGGACCGCGAACTGACGGTGCAGGCGCCGAGCGGCGGCCTGACCACTTCATACGTCTACGACGCCCATGACCGCGTGCGCTTCGTGATCGATCCTAGCGGCGCGGTGCGTGAGTTCGAGTACGAAACCGTCGGCGCCGGCGCGGGCCAGGTTTCGAAATCGCGCCAGTACCTGGGCGCGGCGTACAGCGGCGCGATGACCCTGGCCGGCTTGACCGCCTGGGCGACCACCGCGCAACGCGCGCAGAGCACGCTGGTCGAATCGACCTACAACCACAAGGGCCGCCTGTCGGGAACGAAAACCTACGACGCGGTCGATGCCTCCGGCAACGGCGTGGAGAACGATGCCACCGAGATCGTGCAGTACCTGTACGACGCGCACGGCCTGCTGACACAGCGCCGGCTGATGCGCAGTTCGACCACGGCCGTCAACGACGGCCGCGACGTCAGCCACACCACGACCTACCTCTACGACGGCCTGGGCCGTGTGCTGTCGGAAGTGGTGACCGAGAAGGTCGGCGCCGGCAGCGATCAACTGCGGCGCATCGTCAGCCAATGGACCTACCAGGACTCCGGCGCAAGCGTGCGCATGCTGATCGAAGGCGGCACGGTCAACGACGGCGTGACCAGCAACGACCTGCTGCGGGTCGAGGTGCGCGACAGGGCCGGGCAGCTGATCAGCGTCACCGATTCGGCATTCAGCGGCGGCGCAACGCGGACGGTGTCGAAGAATTACTACGACGGCGCCGGGCGCTTGCGCGCCAGCGAAGACGCGGGCGGCGCGCGCAACTATTTCTTCTACGACGAAGAAGGTCAGCTGGCCGCGCAGGTCGACGAAACCGGCGCGGTGGTCGAATTCGTGCGCGATGACCTGGGCCGGGTGATCCAGACCAAGTCCTACGCGACGCGCGTCGATGCGAGCGCATGGTTGGTCGGCGGCAAGGTCGTGCCCGCGACGATCGCCGCGATCCGACCGGCCACGACCGCCGACGACCGAGTGAGCACTAGCACCTACGACGCGCTGGGTCGACTGCTCACCCAGCAGGCCGGCAGCGACGGCGCGATCACCACTTACAGCCACGACGGCGCAGGCCGCTTGGTGCAGACGACCGCGCAGGACGGCTCCGGCAACAGCCGCACGATCCGCTATTTCTACGACGCCAACGGCCGCCAGACCGGCCTGCTCGACGCCGAAGGCTATTTGACCGAGCACAGTTACGACCTCGCCGGCCGCCGCATCGCCAGCAAGGCCTACGCGACGGTAACCGCGAGCGCGCAGCGCGCCGCCGGGACCCTGGCGCAACTGCGCCCGGCCAACGCCTCCGCCGACCAGCTCACCCGTTGGTTTTACGACGGCCGCGGCAACGTCGTCGGCGAATTGAACGCCGAAGGCTATCTGACCGAATACGTATTCGACGAAGCGCGCAACGAGCGCGCGGTGCTGGCCTACGCCAAGCAGCTGAGCGGCCTGAGCGGAAGCGAAACCCTGGCGACCCTGCACGCATCGGCGATCACCGGCGCGCTGCGCGAAACCCGCCGCAGTTACGACGTGGCCGGACGCTTGAGCACCGAGCGCAACGCCGAAGGCACGGTGACCCGCTACACCTACGACGCGCAGGGCCGCCTGCTGCGCACCGAGACCGCCGCCGACACCAGCGAAGTGCGCGAAGGCCGCTTCCGCTACAACGTGTTCGGCGAACTGATCGGCGAGCTCGACGGCGAAGGTTCGACCCGGGTCACCGCCGGGATGAGCGAGGCGCAGCTCGATGCGGTGTATGCGCAGTACGGCGTACGCCACAGTTACAACAACCTCGGCCAGCGCATCGAGAGCATCGACGCGGCCGGCAACAAGACCTGGTATTTCTACGATCGCCGCTCACGTCTGACCCACACCATGCGCGGCGTCGCGAACGCGGCCGGCGTTCTGAACGCCGAGGGCGAACTGCGCAAGAACGTGTACGACGCGTTCGGCGGCACCATGGGGGTTTACGATTTTCAACAACGCCTGACCCTGGCCACGGCGGGCAGTCGGACCGCCGCGGAAACCGCGATCAACGGGCTGGATATGGCGACCGCGCTCTACAGCCTGCAGACCATCCGTTACACCAATCGCGGACAGGTCGCGCGGGTTATCGATACCGCCGGAGTGACGAATCGGTACACCTACAACGCGTTCGGAGATCGCATCAAGGAAGAGCTGGCGGTCGATACCGCGGCCGCATCGACCACCGAGTTCCAGTACGACAAGCGCGGCCTGTTGACCACCCGCATCGATGCCGTCGGCAAAACCGAACAACGCAGCGTCGGTTCGGCCTATGACGCATTTGGTCGAATCACCAGCGCCACCGATGGTCGTGGCATCGCCACCACGTACACCTATGACCGACTTGGTCGGCAGATCACACGCAGCGGTCGCTCGACCTACAACCATTTGGTGACCTGGTCCACAAGCTACGACGCCTATGGACGCAGCCTGACCACCGCGGACCCCAGCGGCGCGCTGACGACGTACAGCTACGACGACGCCAATCGCAGTCTCACCATTGTCACACCCGGTGGCAGCCGGATCGTCACCGTGCACAATCGTCATGGCCAGTCGGTGTCGGTTACCGAGAGCGTCACCGCCACCAAGACCATCACCCGCACCTGGATTTACGACCGCGACGGGCAACTGGTCGAATCGCGCGACGGCTTGAACAACATCGTTCGCAACGAATACGACACCCGCGGTCTGCTCAGCGCGACGATCGATGCCAGCGGCCGACGGGTCGAGTTGCGCTACGACGCTGTGGGACGCGTGCTCAAGCGCATCGAAGACCCCGCCGGCCTGGCCCTTACCACGACCTACACTTATGACGCGCAAGGTCGGCAACTCAGCGTCGTCGACGCCAGCGGCCGGGTCAGCCAGCAGCGCTACGATCGCAACGGGCGTCTGATTGAAGTGGCCAGCGATCCGTGGGGTCTGAACCTGCGCACGACCTACGGCTACGATGCGCAAGGCCGCCAGGTCAGCGTCACCGATCCTAGCGGGCAGGTCGTGCGGTACGACTACGACGCTCTGGGCCGCCGCGTCGCCGAACACGTCGATCCAGCCGGCCTGAACCTGACCACGAGCTACGTCTACGACAAGAACGACAACCTCATCCGTCGTACCGATGCGGTCGGCGGCGTCACCCGTTATGTCTACGACGAAGGCAACCAGTTGATCTACACCACCGACCCGGTGGGTGCGATCACGCGCCAATGGTTCGATGCCAATGGTCGCCTGGTATCGGTACGAACCTTCGTCGCGGTAACCAACGCCGCAACGCTGACCGACGGCATGACGGTCGGGCAGATGGACACAAAATTGGTCTGGCGTAACAACGATACCCACACGTTCAGCATCTACGAAAAAAATAATCAAGTACGTTTCGTGCTCGAAAATGTCGATAGCACCGCCTACAGCGTGACCGAGATGATCTACGACCAAACCAATCGTTTGGTCGGTACGCGCCGCTACGCTACACGGATCAGCACAACCAACGATATTCGGCAAGAACTCTACGCAGGACGCATGACGTCCGAGGCGTTGCTTGCGCTGGCCGCGATGCCCGCCCGCAACGATGCACTGGATCAAACCGAATACCGCATCCACGACGACGCAGGCCGGATCCGCCTGGTCATGAACGGCCTGGGCGCGGTGATCGCCTACGGCTACGACGCCGATGGTCGCGTGGTCGAGGAAAAGCGCTACGCCAACCCGGTCGCCGGCGCGAACCTGGCCACCGCCAAAGCCGCGATCCTGGCCAACACGGCCAACCTCGCCACGATCCTCTCCTATATTCCCGCGGGCCAGGATCCGGTGACTTATCGGATCTACGACGGCGCCGGCCGCGTCCGTTTCACCATCGATGCGATCGGGGCGGTGCAAGAACTTTTCCTCGATGGGGCTGGTCGCACCGTCGGCACCCGCGCTTACGCCCATGCCGTGAATATTCCAGCGCCGCTATTGGAAAAAATCCGCGGCGGCGACACGGGCGCGCAGTCTGATCTGATCGCTCAGATCGCGACGGTGCAGTTGGCCGACGAAGCGCGCGATATACAGGAGTACGCGATCTTCGATTCGGCTGGGCGGAAACGTTATGCAGTCGACGCGGCGGGGTATGTCACCAGATATAGCTATGATGCCGCCGGACGCGTGAACCTAGTCGAGTCCGGCATCGCGTTAGTCCCGCCGGGGGGAACCTATAACTACTCTTGGTTCGCCAGGAGTAGCGGGCTTACCGGGTTTGAGCCTGGGCTCAAGGCCCGCATCCTGGCCGGCACCGTGACCCTGGCCGAATTCGACACCGCCGGGCCGGCCGATTCCATTTGGGATGAGCAGACGCAGACCAGCATACCCACAAATTCATGGGTGAACGCGTGGTGGGGGCGAAGGCAGAGCAACGTCTATGATGCCGCCGGCCGGTTGCGTTACCAAACCTGGGGTGAGCAAGTAGTCGAGCGTCGCTACGACGGAAATGGCCGCGTTGTTGAAGAAATCGCGTATAGCGCCGCTTATTTCAATCCGGCCGACAGGACCGAGGCGGACTACGCCGAGGCGATACGTTCTGCCGGCGGCGAGGAGCCGGAAAATCAACGGCATACCCGGTATGTGTATGACGGGACCGGCCACCTGCGTTTCACCGTCAATCCACTGGGCTCGGTGACGGAACAGCGTTACGACGGCGTAGGACGGGTGGTGCAAGCGCGCAGCTACGGCGCTGCGATTGCCATGGACATTGCGATGTCCGAATCGGGGGTGGCGGCTGCGATCGCAAACCAGTTGGATGTCCGCATTACCTCCACCGCTTACGACGGTGCCGGTCATGCAGTCACTATCACCGATGCGCTGGGACATGCGGAGCGATTCACTTACGACGCATTAGGGCAGCTAAGAAGCTACGTCAACAGGAACGATTCGGCCTGGAGCTACACCTATGATCGCGCGGGCCGTCGTGTCGCCGAGACCGGTCCGCAAGTTCAGATCGCTACAACGGATGCGCAAGGCAACGTATCGGTTTCGACCCGATCGATCATTACCCGTACCGCTTACGACGCGCTAGGTAACGTCGTCTCACGGATCCAGGATGCCGATAGCGCCGAGGCGCGGATTACCCAATACGAGTACGACAGTCGCGGCCATCAGGTCCGCACGATCTTTCCCGATGCCGGTCAAATCGACCCGGCGACCGGAGAGATTAACGCTGCCGGCGTCATATCGACGATCGAAGTCACTTATGACGCGCTGGGTCGCGCGGTGATGCAGAAAGATGTGCGTGGCCATTACAGTTACAAAGCCTATGGGCGCAATGGACTGGTGTCATGGGAGATCGATCAGGAGGGGTATGTTACCGAATATGCCTACAACGGCCTGGGCGAGCAAACTCATTTGAGGCGGTATGCGGGGCGCTTGGGTCTGGCCGCTGGTCAGCCTGTGTCGTCCGAGCAGATCGGCGCGATGATCGGGGACATTTCGGTGTTTGGCATGGATCGGATGCTGGAGACAGTTTACGACTCCTCAGGCCGCATCACCGATACCTACGAGTACGTGGTGATCGGAAACGATGAAGATCGGTTGGCCGTACGGTATGGAGCGAACTCAAAACGATACAACTACTTTGGTGATCTGATCCGGGAGAGCAGGCATCTGCGTTCGCCCGCGGATTATCTGGCGAGTTCGGGAGAGGCTTATCGCAATGGCATCTACACAAACCACGGGGTAATCGATCACTTCTACGACGGCGCCGGGCGTCGGATACTGACCGTCGATCCGGAAAGCTACGCGACCCAGTGGGAGTACAACGCCAGGGGCGAGGTGGTCGCGCAGACCGAATATGCGAGAAGGGTAGAGTGGCCTACGCAAGATGGGCCGCCGGAGCTGAGCAGCGCGGATGCCGACAGTGGCTACGATCGGCGTACCGAGTACGGTTACGACGCGCTGGGCCGGCGGATCATGGAGACCAAACAGGTTCACTACCAAAATATTGATGGCACTGTTGGCGTGCGCGCGCTCGTGGTCGCAAACGGCTACGACAACGAAGGTCACGTGGTGTCGGTTAACGCCGACGGCCAGGTGACCGAGACCGCTTACGACGCGCTTGGACGCGTGATCTCCGTCAAGGAGCCCGTGCGGGCGGTGCTGAAGGCAGACGCTCTCGCGCAACTGGCCTCGGCCTCGGCCAATCTGGCCGACGCGAGCTTGTACGAGCAGGCCTCGCCCTACAGCACGATGGCCTACGACGCCTTCGGCAATGTCGTGCAGTTGCGGCGCTATGCCAATGGCCTTCGCAATGGCGAAGCGGAGGCGCAAGCCTCTTCGCGCGACGTTCTGCATACCACGCGCTACGACCGTCAAGGTCGGGGCGTGTGGGAGAAGGACGCGGCGGGCACGGTGTACACCAAGCAGTACGACGCCGCGGACAACGTGGTTCTCACCTGTTCGTGGCTGGATGGCAGCGACGGTCGGGCGGCCCGGATCGTGACCGAGGCGGCCTACGACCGCAACGGACGCCAGGTTACCAGCAAGGTCTCACGAGAGCTGTTCCACAATGGCGTATCGCTGCAGCAGACCATGGTCGATACCAGCGAACAGGTTCGTTACAACGCCTTCGGAGAAATCATCGCCAAGGACAATCGGCTTGATACGGCGCTGGCTACTTCCGAGTTTGCCGCGCAGTTCACCTACGACATGAAAGGCAATCTGATCTCCAGCAACGCCGATGGCGGCGTCGTGCATACGTACCAATATGATCGGGGCGGCAGGCGAATAAAGGATAGCTACGACAATTTTACCAGGGACTGGCGCGACGCGCCGGCGGTCTGGTCTGTCGACCGTTGGACATATTACGACCAGCTTGGCCGTGTGGAGTTCATGGACGATGATACTTTTCGAGGGGGTATTGTCCATGATCGTTGGAACAACGTTATTGAAACAATCGGAAACGACTCAATAACTCGCAGTCGCTACAACGAAGCCAATCAGCTTATCTGGCGCAGCGCACCCGAGGTCTCCGTCGTGCATGCCGATGGCACCGAAACGATTGAGCGACCGGAAGAGAGCTGGTACTACGATGCGCAAGGCCGCTTGATCGCCAGTCGCGATGCCAACGGTAACCTTCGTCAACAGGCCTACGACGCAGCCGGCCAGTTGATCGCCAGTACCGATGGCGTGGGAAATACCACACGTCATGCCTACGACGCGCTGGGCCGGCAACTGCTCAGCCAGGATGCGCTGGGCTATCTGACGTTCCGTGAGTTCGATGCGGCAGGCCGCATCGTCGGGCAGGGCGATTATCTGATCGATTCGAGCGGCACGGCCAGAAGCCGGCAGCTGCGCGAAAGCTATCGCCTCAACCAGCGCGGCGATCGCCTGACGGTTACCGACGTAACGGGACAGTCGGCCAGTTACGACTACGACAGTCGCGGCTTGCTCTTACGCAGCCGCACCGCGGCCGGCGTGACCGTCAGCTACGGCTACGATACCCAGGGCAAGAAAATCCGCGAAACCAACGCGCTGTCGGATTCGGCCCTGATTGGCGGCGACGCTGCGCGACGCAGCCGCGTTGATGAGGACGGCGAGATCGTATTCCTCGACGAGCAGACCTGGAAATACGACTACCTCGGACGGTTGATCGATCACAACGATCTCAGCGGCGCGGACTACGACTACGAATATCACGAGCAGACCGGCCAGCTGATCGCGTTGCACAGCCATTGGACGCCGCAGAACCGGCAGGTGAGCACGCCGATCGTCGACAGCGGGTCCGACGGCGTGCCGTGGCGCGAGTGGCGCGACAACGGCGAGCTGAGTGGCGGCGAGATGCCGTCGACGAATGCAGGCAATGGGTCGAGGTACTTCGAGTACGACGGGGAAGGGCGCCTTTCGGTGGTGCGTGAAGGCGACGACTGGTTCCGCTATACCTACAACCAGCGCGGCAATCGCACGAGCGAAGAGTCATATACCCGCGACGGCGCTGGTCGGCGCGTGCATATGATCACGCAGGTGAGTTACGACTCACACGATCGCATCGTCGGCGTCACCCAGGACGAGCTAGGTGAGTTGTCGAGCGGCGGGGCGCCACAGAACGCGGGATTCGAGGGCGGAGACAATGCTTGGCTCAAGGACGACGGCTGGGCGATCGAACAATCGTCGAGCGGCATCGAGGTCTATAGTGGCAATTGGGCTGCGCAATACACAGGAGGCGGCAGCGCCGGGCTGGTCAGCGCGCAACGCGTGCCGGTCCAACAGAACCAGTCCATCAGCGCCAGCGTCAAGATCCGATCGGGAGCAGGCATATCCGGTGGGCAGATAATGGTCTTGTGGTACGACGCCGATGGATTGCCTTTGCCTGGCGGCGCGGGGCACGGTTGGGTCGGCGGAAACGTGGTCGGAAGCAATTCTGGTAATGGCTGGCAGGCCTCGACGGTCCAAGCGAGGGCTCCGCAAGGAGCCGCATTCATGGCGATCGGTGTGGGTGTTTATGCGATGTCCGCCTCCGATCCGGTGACGGTCGACGAATTCACATGGAATTACGTCGACGTGACGAACCCGAATGCCGAGCCGCCAGGTCGCCGGCTGCTTGATGTGAGTTACAGCTACGATGCCGTCGGCAATCGTCGCAAGGTCGAAGCGCGCACGGATTACACCGATCCGGGCATCGAGCAGTCGGATCGTTCCGGGTTGTATAACGGCGGCTTTGAGCACGACGACGTTGGCTGGGAGCAGGAAAATGGTTGGAGCATCGTCGCCAACGCCCCAGGCACCGGTTACAAAGGCAGCAAGTTCAGCGCCCAGTTCAATCTGACCGGCGAAGGCGGGCGCATCACCTATAAGGCTCCTGTCCCGGTGCGTCCCGGCGAGCGCGTCACCCTCAGCGCAGCGGTGCAGCAGGGTGCATCGAGCTCGGGCGAAGCCGGGGCCGGCGTGTTTTTGTACTGGCTCGACGCCAACGGCAACCCGATCCCAGACAGCGTCGTGCGCGGCAACATGGTTACCGATGGTTCCGGTGGCGCCTGGCATCTGTCTTCGTTAAGCGCGGTGGCGCCGCCGAATGCGGCCTATATGAAGATTGGCGGCGTGGCGTATCGCAGCGGCGGCAACGATCCGTTGTGGATGGACGATTTCGCTTGGTCGTTTTCGGTGCCCAACGGCGATTTCGTCGATGGTGACACCGGCTGGAGCGTGAGAGAGGACGGCTGGCGTATCGTGCCCAACGGCCCTCCGAATCCCGACTTCAGCGCGGCCTTCTTCGGTCCGACCGCCGGCCGCATCTACAGTGATGAGCGCCCGGTGCTGCGGCCCGGCCAATGGATCAGCGCCAGCGCGATGGTCCAGCGCAACAGCAGCAACTCCGGCGGCGGCGTGTTCATCCACTTCCTCGATGCCAACGACAACGTCGTCAGCGTTGCGCGCGGAACGATGATCGAAAGCGGCTCGGGTTGGAAGGAATCGCGGCTCGGCCCGGTGCGCGTGCCGCCCGGCGCGGTGACGATGGTGATCGGCGGCGTGGCCTATACCAACGGCAGTTCGGCGATCGTGATGGATCAATTCACCTGGCAATATCCACGTGACGACGAGATGCCCGGCGCGCCGGGCCAGGGCGGCGTGCCTTACAACGATCCTGATGCGAGCAAAACCTACTGGTACGACTACGATGCCGAGAACCGGGTCACTGTCGCTCATGGCAAGTTGATCAACGGCCAGATCGTACTTGGCAATCCCGATGTGAGTTACGGTCTGGCCTACGACGGCGCCGGTCGCGCCGTGTATCGCCGTTTCCTGCAAGGCCAGCAGGTGATGCAGGAGCTGACCCAGTACGACCAGCGCGGCCAGCGTCAATACGTGTTCATGGCCCAGCCGCTCGGCGGCAACACGCCGGTGGCGCTGAAAGAACAGTATGTCTACGACGATCTGGGGCGCGTCAGCGAGCGGCGCGAATACTTCGACGCGGACGATCAGCGTCGCGATATTCCGATACCCGGTTGGATCAAACACGCCGAGACCTACGAATACGACGCCGATGGCCGCTTGTTGCGTCAGAACAGTTATGGCCGGCCGCTGCAGTGGACACCGGATCTCAACAGCCCGGCCGAATCGCGGATCGATCGCTCCGCGCTCAGCCTGATCTCGCAAGTCGACTACACCCGTTACGGCTACGACGCCGCCGGCCGTTCGCGCGGCTACGCTTTCGTCAGTCACGCGCTGGAAGACCTCACAGGCGCCCTGCCCAATGACCCGGTCGGTTATACGCAGTACTACACCTACGAGTACGAAGCGCGGGAAAGCTATCTGGAGGCGGCGGTCCACGGGACCAGCAGCAACGCGAACTTCCGCCCGACCACGACGTATAGCCAATACGACAGTTGGGGGCGGCGGATAGCGGTTCGCGAACACACGCCCAGGCAATCGAACACGCCGCAGGTCGACGACAAGCTGCGTTATTTCGCTTACGACCACGACGGCAATATCCTCAGGCGCAGCGAAGGCCACCTCGATGGCAGTGTGTTCGCGCAGAGCGCGCTCGAGTCCGGACGTACTCAGACTTACGCTTACATCAACGGTCAGCACATTGCTTCCGGCACGTTCAGTGGTCAGGTCGACCTGCTCGGTCGCTTGACCGCTTACCAGAGCAACGACGCCGGCGACATTCGAGTACAGGCGCAGGCCGGCGACACCCTGCGCAGCATCGCTCAGCGGGTCTATGGCAATGCCAGCCTGTGGTACGTGCTGGCCGCGGCCAATGCGCTGGAAGGCGCCGATACGGCGTTGACCGCCGGCATCACGATCAGCGTGCCCGACGTGAAGGTCACGGCGAACGATGCCAATACCTTCAAGCCGTTCAATCCTAACGAAGCGATCGGCAGCACCACGCCGAATCTGCCGTATATCGAGCCTCCGCCGAAAGCGCATTGCAATGCACTGGCGATGGTGATCCGCATCGTTGCGGTCGTGGTGTCAATGTACCTCGGGCCGGGCGTCTATGCCGCGGCGGTCGGGATGGTTGGAGAGGCCGGCGCGCAGACGGCGGAAATTCATGGTGGTCAGCGCGAGGGTTACAGCGCAGGCGCGATCGCCGTGGCGGGCCTGACGGCGTATGGCGGCGGGTACTACTCGACCGGCGGGCGAATCACCGACGCGGTCATTCGGGCGGGCACCAATTATCTGGCCAGTTATGCCGTCAACAAGGCTTTTGGCGTAGAAGATCACTTCAGCTGGCGAGGAATTGCGGCCAGCGCGGTCGCAGCGGGGGTAACCGCGGGTGTCCTTGGCGATAGCCGTACCGGACAGGCGGTCGGTTTGTCAGCTCAGCACGCCATGACGCAAGGCGGAGAATCATTCAATTGGATTGAGGCAGCCAAGCAAGCCAGCATGGCATTCGGAAAGTCCGTTATCGCGCAAGGCATCAGCTACGGCGCGCATAAGGCGATCACCGGCGAGGCGAGCTGGAACTGGCGCGATGTGAGCGCCAACGCGTTTTCAGATAGCGCCATCGTAGCCGGCGTTTCGTTAGTGACCGCGCACCGCATGGCGGCGCACCAACGAGAGCCCGCCGCGCAAGGCGGTCCCGATCACATTTCGGCGGCGATGACCTATCAAGGCCTGGGACGCATGCGCGGCCCGCTGATGGACGAAGACTATCGCGGCGGTGCCGGCGTGCCCACGCACGATTTCGACACGCTGCACGTCTACGCCGACGACGAAAGAGCCACATGGCGCGACTTCGCGAACGCCGAGTATTACGACAACTGGCGCTACTACGCCGCCGCCAACGCGCGGCCGTCCTTCCCGCGCACCGCAAGCGCGGCGCGGCAGGCCACGTTCCATCGGCAGGAGCGAGATTGGTACAACGGCGCGATAGGGGCTTCGAGCGTCATGGGGCCTGCGACCGTGACGAGAGAATCGCCATCGAACATGGCCGATGAGCCCGTCACTGGTATCGCGATGGGGCCGGATTGGGTGGCTGGCCAGAGGCTACTTAATGGATGGTCGATACCTGGCTTCTTGAAGCTTGATTTCATGGGCGCGCTCAACAGCGAACAAGCTCCGGAAGCTCCTGCGTCGATTGAAGAAGCCATGCGATCCCTGACGCCAGGAGGCGTAGGTAAAGCGCCAGGCGCGTATCCAATATTCGACAAGGAGTTACTGCAACTGACGCCGCGGGAAATGCAGGATCGAGCTTATGCCCTAAGTTACGCCAAAGGCTCAGTCAGCAAGGCTGATCTCGACCAGGGAATCTTTGACGTGCGCATGTACCGCTACCACATGCGCGCTCAGTTGGATCATATGGAGCAAATCCAGCTCCGCGATGCAGCCTTGGACTTGTACAGGCGAGGTGTAACGGGTCGACCGGGTCATCCGGAAGAGGTGTATTACAAGCCTGAATTGACGAGCGAGTTGTTGTCTGCGGGCTTTGGTGCAATGGGCAGCAGTGATCCACGGATAGGGCGTGGCGTTGGCACCGGGCCTAACGGGATGACGAGGAACTCCGGCACCGGGCCTAACGGGATGACGAGGAACTCCGTTCATGCTGCAGTGGACCCGATAAGATCTATAAAGGTTGAGCCGTCGATGTTTGCTAGGGACGTTGAGGCGGGTATCGTAATCAACGGCTCATACATGCGTAATCCGCTCACTTTCAACGTAAAAGACCGTGTCGGCTCTAATGGGCAAATTTTAGAGATTGGTAGCAAAAAGGGGGTTCATGGAGAGAGGATGTTTGTGATAGACAAGGATGGGCAAATATTTATTGGGAAAAGAGATCCTTCTGGAAATGTTCGAATGCCCCATCCGACTTTAATTGGAGGTAGAAATCCGGAGGTTATATCGGCTGGGATGATTATGTTCAGTAAGGGCCGAATTTTGTTCATGGATAATGCGTCAGGCCACTACAAGCCACGAGCCCATGCCTTAGGAGATGCTGAAAGAATTTTTAGAAAGTCTCTGCCAGGCAGTTCGTTTAGTTCACAATACCGAAGACCCATTCCGGTGGATGGAAGTTTATGAATAAGAATTTTGTTGGCAAATGTGGTCGATACATCTGGGCGGAACATTGTGGGCTGAATGACTGGATATTTTCTGAGGACTATGAGTCGTTTGTTGCTCAGCACAATGTTGGCGTTATTTATCATTGTGTAAATTCCGGGGATTATTTTTTGGAAATAATGTCCAGTAGGGAGCGGGGATATCGAGTCAATCCGGATGGATTTGAGTTGGTTCCATATACGCCTTTTTATAAGGGGGACGTGGTGTGCGTATTAAATGGTTCGCGCGCCGGGCAGTTAGCCTTAATTGGGAGTATTGGATGGCACATGGAAAAAAAGGAAATAATCTACTCGCTAATTGTCGATGGAAAGAAAAGTTCTCGCTGGTATTTTGGGAGTGATATTGCGTTGCCCTGAATTAAATTTTTTTATCAATTGCTCAGTGGTATAGTAGCCCCGCAGGTCGACGACAAGCTGCGTTATTTCGCTTACGACCACGACGGCAATATCCTCAGGCGCAGCGAGGGCCACCTTGACGGCAGCGTGTTCGCGCAGAGCGCGCCCGAGTCCGGACGCACTCAGACGTACGCTTACATCAACGGCCAGCACATTGCTTCCGGCACGTTCAGCGGCCAGGTCGACCTGCTTGGTCGCTTGACCGCTTACCAGAGCAACGGCGCCGGCGACATTCGAGTACAGGCTCAGGCCGGCGACACCCTGCGCAGCATCGCCCAGCGGGTCTATGGCAATGCCAGCCTGTGGTACGTGCTGGCCGCGGCGAATGCGCTGGAAGGCGCCGATAGGGCGTTGACCGCCGGCATCACGATCAGCGTGCCCGACGTGAAGGTGACGGCGAACGACGCGAATACCTTCAAGCCGTTCAATCCTAACGAGGCGATCGGCAGCACTACGCCGAATCTGCCGTACATCGAGCCGCCGCCGAAGAATCATTGCAATGCGGTGGCAGCCGTTCTTGCCGTCGTGATCGTCGCGGTGGCTTACGTGTTCGCGCCCTATATCGGCCAGGTTGTCCAAAGTGTGCTGGGCACCGGTGCCCTGGCCACGGGCGTGACCGCAGGTGCGGCCACCGTTGCAGCCAGTACCGTGGTTCGAGGCGCCGCCAGCGCCATCGGCGTAGCGAGCTTCAGCTGGCGAGATGTGGCGGTCGACGGCATCACCGCGGGCGTGACCGCGGGCGCGGGTGCCTACTTGGCCAGGACCGCCACGTTCGGCAAGGTCGCGGCCGACGGATCGCGCGCGCTAAGCACCGCAGGCCGCGTGGCCCAAGGGGTGGCCAGCTACGGCGGCTCCGTCGTCGCCAACGCGACGGTCGGCAGGGATACCTATTTCAGCTGGAAGGGTTTAGCCGCGACGGCGGCGGGCGCCTATCTGGGCGCCAAGCTTAATCCTTCGGGTTCCCTGCCGATCACCGATGGTTCCAGCGGCTTTGAACGCTTCGCGAACGACTTTGCAGGCAGCGCTCTTGACGGCGCGATCAACGCGACCGCACGTCGTTTGATGGGATTGGGTAAGCAGAACTGGGGGCAGATTGCGGTTGATGCGTTTGGTAATACATTAGCCAACGTGATGCGTGGCCAAATCGATGATTGGAGAGCTGATCGGCGCGTTGGGCCGGTGGAGCGGACACGCATCGACATGCCAAACACAAACATTGCAGTCAATGACATTGCAACTGAAATTGGCCCATTGTCATTGCGCTTGAATGCAGGTGCTTCCGATGCAGCCCAACCTAGTGGCGTTCGAGCATCCGAGCAGATGACGACCTCGGAGGTGGCCGGTGTCAGTACCGCGGAGCAGCTGCAGTACGTCGCCGCGATGAACGACTACCTTCGTAGCCGGAACATGACTCCATTGCCCGTTGGAACCACCTATGTGGAAGCAAAAAATCGTTACGACGAGCTGACCGGCGGTGCGGTGCCCCACACTCTTGCTGATCGAGTCACAGTGACGGCCAAAGGGGCTTATGACCCAGCGACGGATGCGAACTGGCCAAGTCTGTACCGCACGATGCAGGCGGGCGGTGGCGCTGGTGTGCTTCAACCGAAAATCCACAACGCCTATCTGCAACGAACCGGGCAAATGCCATTCTATCGTCCGACGCAAAGCCAAGCCTGGATGGGAACCGGCTCGCGCGCGGCATGGCATGCCGAAATGGCGCGGCAAAGCAACGAGTACCTGGGGGTTGTCGCGGCACCGATCGGACTCCTTGGCGGTGCGGCCAAGTCGGTCTATGACGTTGCTGCGTTTTCGCTCAAGGCGGGCAAGACCCTATTGGGAACCTCAGCGTATTTGCACACTCTGGGGGCCATTGGTGGCGAGGATTTCGCGGCGACATCAAATCTCCTCAAAGGCGCGGGCGACTTCGCATGGAACAGTGCGGGCAATTACGTGTACACGCTCTCCGGCGGAGCACTGGCGCAGCAGGAACATGCGGCATACATGGGGTATGTTGGTGCAGTAGCGGGAGCCGCCTACAATCTTTGGGACGGAACATATGGAGCATGGAGTCGTGGCGACTACTTGTCGGCAGGCGAGACTGTGGGCGGCGTTGTCGGCATTCCGTTGCCCTTGGCTAAAGTGGGGTACTTCGGTAAGTTCCGTGCTTTGGATAACGTAGTTGCAAACAGCGAAGTTCTTGGCGGTGCAGGTGGAAAGTGGCGAGTAATAGATGAAGTGGCAGATGGATCAGTGGTACAGCAGGCCACGCCTACATCGTGTGGACAGGCATGTGCGCAGATGCTGCTAACTGATCGCGGAGTAATCGTTGATCAAGTCAAGCTCGGTGGCGAACTGACATCGGCCCAGAGCCTTGCCGCAAAAATGAACAAGCTTGATAGCGGATGGGTAGGCGCGGGTGTCGACTCGTCCAGTTTCGGAGCATTAAATGAAACAGGCTCTTGGTCGGCCATGATGTGGGAACGAGGTAATGGTTACGGCCATTGGGTTGTCGTTGACGGTCTGAACGATAGCGGGAGAGTGCTGCTGCGTGACCCATTCAACGCAACCCGCTATTCAATGAATCCGCTCGACTTCGATAACGCATGGAGTGGTTACAGTGTCTTCAAGCCAAAGCCATAATCTCGTGCTCAGCTCAATTTCCTACGACGCTAACAGTCGCAACGTTGTCTATAGCGCTATTGTCGATGGCGAAGAGATTGCGTTGAGTGGTGGCGTCTCAGATGTCGCCGGCATTCGATCGGTGGTTATGTCGGACGAACTGGAATCTTTTCTGCGGCCATTTTGTGCAAATGATCCTGGCGTTGTGAAAAGGTTCGTGAGGGCGACATGGCGAGTCGTCGATGGCGAATCCTTGGGGTATCCAATTCAGATTTGAAAACAGGGGTCAGAGTAGAGCGGGCTTTACTTAGAAAGTGCACTCTGTCTCCTGTTTTCGTTCGCTGCAACGGATGCGGCTGAGATCGAAGTCGTGCGTCCCGCCGCCGATGCGACTGCCGCTTTCACTATCGGTTTAGCCGCTTCGTTGGTCGGGATTGGCGCGTCGATGGGCAAGGATATGATCATCAACAGCGCTCGCAACGCTAAGGCATATTTGGAGGTTGCGAAGAACAAGTTGGAGGTTGTGGTTCGTGATCGGCTGAGCGCAGTTAGAGAGAAAGAACTGTTCGTGGGGAGCCGCTCTGGGCCGGCGATTGCGCGACAGTCGCAGCGGGGGTCTATTGATCTTTCTAGGCTTAAGGGCGACAGTGTTGCACACAATGGTTCAACGCCTAGTTCAGTTGCGTATTTAGGAAAGCGCAGTCCTAAATCTATTAAGCCTACAACGAGCCATGCGCTGCTGCCGAACGAGCTCAACAGAGGCACGTATGGGAGCCTAATTGATGAAGGGACAATCGGCGACAATATTACGCCGCATCACATGCCTGGCGCAGCCTTCATGCAAAGGAAGTTTGGTATTCCCGAGCGTGATTCACATGTGCACTGACCAGGACCAAGTGCATCACTCTTCACCTGATGACTCGCTTTTTCCCTGGACGTTGGCGAATCAGCAATTGCTGCCTGGTCAAGGACTTACTCAGGCCCAGAGCGGGTTTACCAAGAAGAGGGTCTAAGCCCTTGATCCGCTTACGTGATGCACTTGTACCTTGAGAGTGCAATGCCTTGAATATGGAGCAGCCACAAAAAGGCGGAAGACACCGTAGAACGGAGTCGTACGGTCGAAGAGTCTTCGATGATGAGTCGTCGCGAGATGCGCTGGCTCGTGATGTAATGGATGCTCGACGAATTTATATGCAAGATGGTCTATACGGCTCCGAAGTTCATTCCTCTCTTCGGGGCTATATTCAGGACTATAAGGCCGCGTACCCAGGGATTTTTGGCAAGGAGTAATTGCATGACCCGCTTTTCAGCTGAAATAGCTGCGGACCTTCGAAGCTTCGGTGAAGTTGTCGAGGGTAAGGTTGAACAGTTTGAAGATCTAGTGACCGAAGCTTCAGATGCCATGGATTCGTCCTTGATTGTTCTGTTATTGTTTGTCTTGGATGATTCATGCGAGTTTGATGAGGTTATGTTTGGCGTGGTTCATGCCTTGGAGAGATTTCCTTGGAGCGAGTACTTCGCCGCTCTCGTTAAAAATCTTCCGGCTATTTATGCGAAGGCGCCGCGATGGTGCTCTATTCTGCATACAAGAATTATTAACTTAGATTCTGCTTATGCAGAATTTATTAATATTTTTTCCACTGCGGATAATGAAATAATAGCTATTGAGAAAGAGATTCTTAGGAAAATTTCCGAGAAGGATAAATTTAAGTCTCGTTGCATGGCCGGGATGGCAGAGTTGGAATCAATTTAATTTAAACCTATTCCTACTCCTGCGACACACATAGATGCTGCCGCGGTGGCATTGTTCTCGGTAAACAGGGGCCAGAGTGCACTTTCCGATCCACTATCTGAGACCGGTCGAGCCTTTCGCGGCCGTCCGATCTTGGCCACGGGCGTGACCGCAGGTGTGGCCACCGTGTCAGCCAGTACCGTGGTTCGAGGCGCCGCCAGCGCCATCGGCGTAGCGAGCTTCAGCTGGCGAGATGTGGCGGTCGACGGCATCGCCGCGGGCGTGACCGCGGGCGCGGGTGCCTACTTGGCCGGGACCGCCACGTTCGGCAAGGTCGCGGCCGACGGATCGCGCGCGCTAAGCACCGCAGGCCGCGTGGCCCAAGGGGTGGCCAGCTACGGCGGCTCCGTCGTCGCCAACGCGACGGTCGGCAGGGATACCTATTTCAGCTGGAAGGGTTTAGCCGCGACGGCGGCGGGCGCCTATCTGGGCGCCAATCTTAATCCTTCGGGTTCCCTGCCGATCACCGATGGTTCCAGCGGCTTTGAACGCTTCGCGAACGACTTCGCAGGCAGCGCTCTTGACGGCGCGATCAACGCGACTGTACGTCGTTCGATGGGGTTGGGTGAACAGAACTGGGGGCAGATTGCGGTTGATGCGTTTGGGAATGCGCTAGCTAGCGCGGTGAAAGGCGGTCTGTCCGACCGGCGGGCCAGTCGCAACGCGCATGCGCTCATGGATCAGCAGCTGTACGACGCCGTTTGGGCGGATGGCAACCCATTTGCCAATCCCTACGACATGACGGCCGCGCAACGCGATAGCTTTAAAGCGATGCTCGATGGAGCCGTGGCGGGCCCCGGCGGTGGCGCGCCATCCCCTTTGACCCGGGCTAGGCGCGACTATGCGGTGCCGTTCGACAGTGGTTTGAAGAAGCTGGGGCTGGGCAAACCAACGGTGCTCTACTCAGAGACCATCTCCACCTTGCTGCGTCTGGCCCAAGACGGTGGCGGTTACGTGGGACTGCAACTCAATAGTGATGCAGGACGAAAGACCTCTTTATCCGTGGAGGAAGTCAAGGCGATGGCGGCATACATCCGGGCCGCTGGAGTTGAAGGCGCTTATACCGACGTGGCGCCCGACGCGATGGTCATGCTAGTTCCAGTCGAGGCGACCAAAAAGCAATTGGTCAGCGAATTGAGAGAGCATGCCGGCAATCTGCTGGTGGATGGCGACATCTCCAATTTGATAGGCAGCATGGAATTCGATGTGGTCACTGGAAGATCCGAAACCAGCGCATCCTTCAATTTGATGCCGCTGAGGCGGGAGTTGATATCCCGATTCGACGAGCGGCTGCTCGCCAATGAGAACGTGGTGGAAGCAGCCATTGCGGTGAGATATGCAAGCGCCGAGAACGTGGACGCCACCTCGATGACATTGTTCTCGGCTCCCACCGAAAAGGAGATCGCGCTTCAGAACCTCGATGATGTGATCAGGCAGGAAAGAGACAATATGATTGGCGCGGGCTTTATGCCGGCCAAGGACGGTAACAGTGAGCTGATCGGCAATGTGTATAAAGAGATCGCGAATGCCGGCATCGATTTTCTTTCCAGCAGACTCGGGGGCAGAATGAGGGTGGGCGGTTCGCTTGCGATCGGGCAGCTGAGGGACGCGGCGGTCGATCGGGCGGCCGATGTCGTCAAGGCGCGCGTCGAAAAGGAGCTTGATAACAGCATTCGTACCGAGTTGGGCGTTCCCTACGCAAGGTCGGCCGATCCGACGAGTTGGGTGCAAGAGTACGATGTCTACGGAAATGAAATATTTTACCGGGCCATGAGTCCCCGTCATTTGCGCAGGCTAATGCTCAGCCGATCGAAGTACGAGATCGTTCCCACTGGCGAAACAGGAATTTCCTCGCTCGATGCATATTCGAAGGAATTCGAGGGGGCTGTAGTCAGATTCGCGGCGAGGCCCGGAACCGCCGAAGCGCTATATAAGATTGGTCTGGCTGCCGACGGCAGCGAAGCGCACTATCCGGAATTGAGGTCCGTCCATCATGTGGACTGGCAGCAGAAATATGTGCAGTTCAAAAATGAGGGGGTGTGCCAAATATATTGCTGGGCAAGGGCGCGGGAATCGAGATCTTCAGATCCAACATCGTCGGATATACAGTTGTCAGGCAAGGGCTAGATAAGTAAAGGAAGCGATCGATGACAGGTTTAAAGAGAGTCTTTACCTTTCAGGAGGAGCTGAAGGCCGATCCGGCATTCCTGGCAGCCATTCAAGAGGCGACCTTGGATCCGGAGGAAAAGGTGTTCGGTTTGAAAGGCACGCACGGACTTCTAGGCACCGAGGAGTGGTGGAGTAATGTCAGGAGCGGCGTCATCCGTTCGTTTGTGAAGGAGGGCGTCGTGGTCAAGTTGATTAATGCCGATTCGGCCGAGGACGAGCCCAGCTTCAAGATGGATGTCGACGGCGGTCAGTATGAATATCACCAGTGTTTCGTGAACGATCGGGCGGACTTGGCGCTGTACAGACCCGGTGCGAGAGTCAAGATGATCGTCGCGTTGGATGAGGGCAAGTCCTTGGACGAACATGGCAAGACCCGGTACTTGGATCTGGTGTTGGAAGTGTTTGTGTCGACCTGAGTACAGAAGCGTCGGGCAGCTTTAGGGAAGCTCTGTGCGAAGAAGGGGTCAGAGTGGACTTTTCTATCCACTTTCCGAGACCGGTCGAACCTTAGACGGACGCTCAATCTTTGCAGTACCTGCCCGCCGCGGTGATTGGGCTTCGATCATTGGCGGAGATGTGAAAACAGGGGGGGCGAGCGGGCTTTACTTAGAAAATACACTCTGTCTCCTGTTTTCGTGTAAAGGGGATTGATCCATGGGTGTGGTGCTTTGTGGGTGTGGGGAAACGTTCATCGATGGGGAAATCCCATGTCCGCATCAGTTCAATTTGATTGCTGATGTCGATCTGGATGAAATCTCGGATGCCATGGTGTTGGCTTTGAACGAAGTGGACGACGGCTATGTAAAAATGCAGGTAACGATGATGGCGGGAGGCAGTGTTACCTACCGTTGTCCACGCTGCCATGGTCTTCTCGTCTTTTGGGATGGATTGGATCGGGCGCCTAAGTACTACCGGTTAGCGGATTGGGGTAAGTTGGATGAGAGTGCTGGTGCTTGATCGAAGATCGAGCTTGCCGAGCGTGCATTGAGATAATTCCAGCCTGTAACGGCCTTGAGTTCTCCCCATCCACCGGTGCTGCACGTAGGATCAGGGGCTAAGAAACTTACACTGTGCTCCCTGTTTCCGATGCGAGGCGTTCGAACCACTGCATCGTCGCCGCGGCCCAGGCATTGCGGCGCTGCTTATGATGAGATTTCGGACCCAGCAATCGACAGGGACTCAGCGCGATGAACCTCGCCGTGTTTTCATGGAAGATCCGCGAACGCTCCGACGCATGGCTGACGGCGATGCATTGGACGCGCGACGAATTGCTGGTGCTCACGGTGGACTTCGACGACTGGGACCAAGGGTTTCTTCGGCGCCGGGTCGAATTGCATTGCCAGTCGCCGACCCAGGTGCATTGCCAGCTCGGCGGGGTCCGCGAGATCGCGTGCGATTCCAATCATCCCTTGCTGCTCAGTCACCAGGGGGCGCGGTCGCAGTTGTTCTTTTCCGGCGTGGCCGCTTCGGCGGGCGAGGTCTATCTGGCCGCGCATGCGGCGATCGCCTCGGTATCGCAAGGCTGGTATGACCCGGCCGACGTGGTGTGCTATCCGGTGGAGCGTTTCGAGCGCTTGCTGGCCAGCGGCAACGGCATGTTGGCGCAAGGGCCGGACGTGGTGATCCAGGCGCTGGCGCGTGCGTTGGGCGGCTTGTTGCGGGTCAATGTGGTGCCGGCGGGTCCGTTGACGGGAAACGAGCAGAAGGTGGTCTTGACCCTGGACAAGCGCTGGGTCGTCTGCGATTCGGTGGAGGCGATCGAACGGGAGGACTGAAGCAGGTTCAGGCCCGCGTGCCGCGTCGCTTAGCGGTGCCGGCACGCTTGCGTACCAGTGATGCGGCCGGCTCGAGTTCGGCCCGCAACCGTGGCGCCCGCTCGCGGATGTAATCCCACAACCGATTCGCCACCGGCCCCTGCGGCCGGTCGCCGCGGCGCGCTGCGACCAGTTCCTCGCTGCCGCCGGGCAGGTGACGGCCGGTGATGGACAGCAACCGGCCGTCGCGGAGTTCTTGTTCGATCAGGAACCGGGGCAGGTGGCCCCAGCCCATGCCGTGCAGGATCACTTCCTTCTTCATGAGTTGATCGGCGACCACGCACTGGTGCGCGCCTTCGATCATGAAGTAGTTGATGTCGGGCGAATGGCGCGCGGTGTCGCGCATGACGCATTGGGTGAAATCGCGCATCTGCGCCGGGGTGATCGCGCGGGTGATCGGAAACGGCAGCAGGCCCGGGGCGACCACCGGCAGCAGCGGGACCTTGCACAGGTCGATCCATTCCAGGCGCGGGTCGGTCTTGTCGATGCGATGCACGATCAGGTCGGCGTCGCCGTCGAACAAGCGCTCCCACGGGCCGGTCACCGCTTCGAAATGCAGGTGCAGGCGGGTGCCGGGGCAGTGGCTGAAGAAGCCGCTGAGCAGAGCGAGCATCTGCGGGCGCGGGCACAGGTCGCCGATCACCACCCGCAGTTCGCTTTCCTCGCCCATGGCCAGTTGCGCGGCGTGGGAGCGCAGTTGTTCGGCTTCGCGCAACAGGGCTTGAGCACGGCGATGCAGCGAGCGGCCGGCGTCGGTCGGCTGCACGCGATAGCCGCTGCGATCGAGCAGGCTCAGGCCCAGCTGGGTTTCCAGCCTGGCGACCGCGGCGAACACCGCCGGGTGCGAGCGGTGCAGCACGGCGGCGGCGGCCTGGAAGCCGCCGGCGCGGATCACCGCATCGAAGCATTGCAGGTCGTGCAGGGTGAAAGCGCTCATGTCCGATTTTCTTACAAGGTGTGTGCGATCTTTGTAATATCAGTTCGGTTCGGCCGCAATCACGCTATGGGCCACGGCAACCGCCGTTGCAGAGGCGATCGGGCCGGCGACATCCGGCGCGGCGCTTCCAAGCACCGTATCGAGAAGCGCCGATCATGAACGAGTTGTCCTTTGTTACCGCCGGCGACGGCACCCGTATCGCCTATCGCATCGACGGCGCCAGCGACCGGCCGGTGCTGATGCTGTCGAATTCGATCGGCACCGACTTGCGCATGTGGGATGGCGAGATCGAGGCGCTGTCGCGGCATTTCCGCGTGCTGCGCTACGACACCCGCGGCCACGGCGCATCCGGTGTCCCGCTCGGTGCCTATTCGCTGGACCGTCTGGGCCGCGACGCGATCGAACTGCTCGACGCGCTGAATATCGAACGCGTGCATTTCCTGGGTCTGTCGCTGGGCGGCTTTATCGGCCAGTGGCTCGGGGTGCATGCGCCGGAGCGGGTCGACCGGCTGATCCTCAGCAACACCTCGTCCTATCTCGGCCCGGCCGGGCAATGGGACGAACGCATCGCTTCGGTGCTGAGCGCGGCGGATATGCGCGAGACCGCGCAGATGTTCCTCGGCAATTGGTTTCCCAAGGCCATGCTCGACGCCGCCTCGCCCATTGTCGAAACCTTCCGCGCCATGCTGCTCGCGACCGATCGCCAGGGGCTGGCCGGTTCCTACGCCGCGGTGCGCGACGCCGACCTGCGCCGCACGATCGCGCTGATCGAGCGGCCGACCCTGGTGATTGCCGGTCAGTACGACACCGTGACCGCGGCCAGTCACAGCGATACCATCGCGGCGACGGTGCCGGGCGCGAAACTGTTGGTGCTGCCGGCGGTGCATCTGAGCAATGTCGAATTTCCGCGGGAATTCGTGGCCGCGGTGCTCGAGTTCCTGGGCGCGGCTTGAGCGCGGCATCTGCGGTCTGCCGCGTCGTCAGGTGCGATGCATGCGGCGGCGATGAAGAACGCTCGTATGGAGCAAGCTGGTAATGCCGCCGGGCTTGATCGCGAAACTCGACGAGTGGCTGCGTTACACCGTAATCGACGACGGCGAACCGGACCGCGATCACGTCGTCGTCCGGCTTCCGCTCACCGCGTCGAAAATCGAGGTCGCGGCCCGTAGTCCAGCGCCGCCGTTCGCCTGGCCCGGTGTTGCCGCGACATTGCCCGGCGCCTGCGGCGGAAACCACTGCGCCCGAGCCAGCCATCCGTTGAGGAAGCGGCTCAGCACCGGATGTGCGCCGGCAAGGTTGCGGTAATAGTCGATCCGCCCCTGGCGATAGCGCGCGTACAGCGCGGCCTGATCGGCGCGTTGCAGCGCGCCGAGGGTCTGCGGACCGAAGCGGCCGTCGGCGGTCAGCGGCGGGCCCAGCAACTGCTGCAGCAGCGCGATCGCGTGGAAACCTGCGTTGACGTAGAAGTCGAACACGATCTCGGCCAGGAACTGCAGTTGAATCGCGTCGCCGTCGATCGGGTCCCAGTAAATCTTTCGGTAGATCGCCCCGGCCTGCGCGGCGTCGAGCGCGCGCAGGTTGGCCAGGGTCGGCGCCAGGCCGAGCAGGGGATGCGCGTAGTGTTGGAAGGTGCTCAGGGTGATGCCGAGATTGGTCGCGCCGCCGGGATCGGCCGGGTCGTCGACCCAGCCGCCCTCGAACTTGAGCAACTGCGGGAGATACAGGTCGAAATTCGCCATCCGTCGGGCTCCGTTCGGCAAGGGATGTGACGGCCGCGGCGGGCCGGGGATTCGCCGCCGCCGATGCGCGGCGCGCATACGGCTATCAACGTGGTTGCCGCGGCCATGTGAGTTCGAATGTCGATCCCGACCGAGCGGCGCAGGTCGGCCAAGAGGCCGGTCATGTCGATGCCGGCAGGCGATACGGCCCGGGGCAGGGCGTCGCCATGGCTCCGGGCTGCGATCGCCAGCCGCGGCGGATCGCGTCCCGCGCCAACCCGGACCGCCGCCGCGCGAGCGCGCCGGCCGCATCCGGCAAACCCCGTTCGCATCCGGCCACGGCCGATCTTGTTATCGTGTCCGCCCCCGCGAACTTGCACAGGATCCCTTCCCGCAGTGGCCCGCCGTACCACCCCGAGCGCCGCCGACGCCCCCGACCTGCTCAGCGTCGATCGCGACGGCCTGCGTCCGCTGGCCGAGCGCATGCGCCCGCGCAGCCTGGACGAAATGGTCGGCCAGCGCCGGCTGCTCGCGCCGGGCTCGGCCTTGCGCCGCGCGGTCGAGTCCGGACGCGTGCATTCGATGATCCTGTGGGGCCCGCCGGGCTGCGGCAAGACCACCCTGGCGCTGCTGCTGGCGCATTACGCCGACGCCGAGTTCAAGGCGATTTCGGCGGTGCTGTCGGGCCTGCCGGAGGTGCGTCAGGTGCTGGCCGAGGCCGCGCACCGGTTCGCCGACGGCCGCCGCACGGTGCTGTTCGTCGACGAGGTCCACCGCTTCAACAAGACCCAGCAGGACGCGTTCCTGCCGCATATCGAACGCGGCACGATCATCTTCGTCGGCGCGACCACCGAGAACCCGTCGTTCGAACTCAACTCGGCGTTGCTGTCGCGCTGCCGCGTGCACGTGATGGAAGCGGTGTCGCCCGACGACATCGCCCAGACCTTGCGGCGCGCGCTGCAAGACGAAACGCGCGGCCTGGGCGAGCAGACGATCCGGGTCGAGGACGACCTGCTGATGCAGATCGCCACCGCCGCCGACGGCGATGTGCGGCGCGCGCTGACTTTGCTGGAAATCGCCGCCGAACTGGCCGCCGATGAGGACGGCGCGATCACCGCCGGCACCCTGGCGCAGGTGCTGGCCGACCGCACCCGCCGCTTCGACAAGGGCGGCGAGCAGTTCTACGACCAGATCTCGGCGCTGCACAAATCGGTGCGCAGTTCCAATCCCGACGCCGCGCTGTACTGGTTCGCGCGCATGCTCGACGGCGGCTGCGACCCGCATTACCTGGCGCGGCGCCTGACCCGGATGGCGGTCGAGGACATCGGCCTGGCCGATCCGCGCGCCTTGCAGATGTCGGTGGACGCCTGGGACACCTACGACCGGCTCGGTAGCCCGGAGGGCGATCTGGCCCTGGCCCAGGTAGTGATCTATTTGGCGAGCACGGCCAAGTCCAACGCCGCCTATGCCGCGTTCAACGCGGCCAAGCGCGACGTGGTCGAGCACGGCACCCAGGACGTCCCGCTGCACCTGCGCAATGCGCCGACCAAGCTGATGAAGCAGTTGGGGTATTCGAAAGGGTATCAGTACGACCACGATGCCGACGGCGGCATCGCCCTGGACCAGACCGGTTTTCCCGATGCGATGGGCGAGCGGGTGTATTACCAGCCGGTCGAGCGCGGGCTGGAGATCAAGCTGCGCGAGAAGCTGACCCGCTTGCGCGCGCAGCGCGAGCAGGCGCGGGGCGAGGGCGATGCGGAGTGAGCCGGAGCAATGAACTCGTTGCTGCGTGGCTGTGAGGTTTTTGTGGGTGGGGCTTCAGCCCCGATGCTTTTCGCTCAGAATGGGTGAATCCGGGCAACTTGAGCGAAAAGCGTCGGGGCTCAAGCCCCTCCCGCAAAAGACTTCGGACTTGCGGCGCTGCTTGTATTGACGTTGCATCGTCGATGTTGTTGCTTGCACCACCGCCTGCACCAGCGCCATTTGAGCCACTCAGGGAGCCACCGGGATGACCCGCACCGCTTTACTGCAATTGCTAGCCGTCGGCCTGGGCGGCGCATTCGGCGCGATGCTGCGCCACGGCGCCAATCTGCTGCTGCCGCGCGCGTCGCCGCCGTGGCCGGCGTTGTCGACCCTGTGCGTCAACGTGCTCGGTTGCCTGTGCGCGGGCCTGCTGCTGGTCTGGCTGGGCCAGCGCGACGATGCGGATTTCTGGCGCGCGCTGCTGCTGACCGGCGTGCTCGGCGGCCTGACCACGTTCTCGGCGTTCGGCGTCGACCTGCTCGCGTTGCTGCGCGCGGCGCGTTACGACTGGCTGGCGCTGACGATCGCGGCGCATGTCGGCCTGGGCCTGCTGGCGATCGTGATCGGCTGGCGGCTCGGGCAGTCGTTGTGGTTCAAGCCGTGATTCGAGATCGGCTACTCGAACGGCGGATTGACCGGCAGCCGGGTCATCCGCAGCACGTCGTCGCTGGGCGCCTGCGACTTGTTGGCCAGCACCTGCTGCAGCGATTCGACCTCGGCCCAGACCATATGCTGCAGGGCCTGCAACAAGGTGGTGCCGGCGTCCGACAACGCCAGCCGGCCGTCGTGGCTCAGGGCCAGCCCGTCCTCGATCAACGCATGTTTCATATGACTGGTCTCCGGCTGCACCCCGCGCTGCAACCCCACCAGCACGCTCAACAGAGCGTGTTCCCGCAATGACACCTTGAACAAAGCCGCTTCCCCTCTCGCATAAAGGCGCACAGGTCTTTTGTGTGCCGATAATCACGATATGGGAGCCGATGTGATGACACCTTTGACAGGCATGAATGCACGCCAAAATGGCGTTTTGTAAGGGCGGACGGCACGCTGGCAGGGGGATGCGGCCGCCGCTCCGGTGCCGCCGGATCGGGGCCGCATGCCTTCCCGGCGTTGTAACTGTCACCTTGATCGCGCATCTTCGCCGCACCCGCCCCGATGGCGGGACCTCGCCCCGGCTTAGCCACCAGGAACTGGAACACCATGCTGATCTACGACCGCGTCGTACCGTTGAACCGCAACACCCATCGCCGCCTGCGCCTGCGCACGGCCACGCACAATGCCCGTTTCGCCGCCCAGCTCAATTCGGTGCCGCTGACCACGGTCGAATTCCCGCACGCCGCGTCCGAATACACGATCGTGTTCGCGCGCCTGGAGAACGGCGACTTCCTGCCGGCGGTGGTGGTCGGCCTGCGCAACCAGCACAATCTTTACGTCGACGAAAATTCGCGCTGGAAGCGCGGCTACGTGCCGGCGTTCCTGCGCCAATACCCGTTCATGCTGGCCGAGGACCGCGACAGCGGCACCCTGACGGTCTGCGTCGACATGGCCTACGACGGCCTGTCGGAGGAGGACGGCGACCTGCTGTTCAAGGAAGACGGCGAAGACAGCGAGAATCTGGCGCGGGCGATGGGCTTTCTGTCCGACTTCCACAACGAGTTCAAGCGCACCGCGGCGTTCACCGCGCGCTTGAAGGAGCTGGATCTGCTGGAACAGCGGGTGATCCGTTTCGGCGGCGAAGGCGAGCAGCGCGAGCTCGGCGGCGTGTATGTGGTGTCCGAAGAGCGCCTGCTCAAGTTGGACGACGCGGTGATCCCGGACCTGCTGCGCTCCGGTGCGCTCGGCTTGATCTATACGCACCTGGTGTCGATGCAGAATCTCGAGCGGTTGTCGGCGCTGGAGCAGGAAGATACGGCGAAGGCCGCGGCTGCGCCGAGCGCTGCGACCGCGAACGGTTCCGCGGGTTGAGCAGTTGAGCGAGTCGAGCGGACGAGCGAATTGAGCGCGCCGGCGAGTTGAACGGCCGAGCGAGTCAAATCGCAACCGCTTTTGCCGTTGCAGTTCCCCCCTTTGCAAAAGGGGGCAGGGGGGATTCGCTTTGGGGCTGTCCTAGATAAGGATTCGATCTAGGATGAGAAATGACTCTAAGTCGTTGTCGGATAAG
>NZ_JBDGLR010000008.1:0-174330 GCF_057655755.1 Lysobacter sp. Soil_N_51
TTCCCGATTCCCGATTCCCGATTCCCGATTCCCGATTCCCGATTCCCGATTCCCGATTCCCGATTCCCGATTCCCGATTCCCGAATACACCATCAAGCGCGCCAACGAGCCCACTTTGAAAAAGGGGGCCGGCGCCCGGCGAAAAGCGTCGCAGCGACAACACCGTCAGCGCCGGGGGATTCGCTCTTCGCACGAGCACTTCCTGGCAGCGGTACCCCTTACCCGCCCGCGTACAACCGCTCGGCACGCTGAAACAGAATCCAGCTGGTCGCGATGTACTTATCCCCACCCTTGGGCCGATTGCCGCGATGGGTGTGGGTGAACGCGGCCGGCGCGATCAGCAGGTCGCCCGCGCGCGGCGCGATCTTGCGGCGCTGATAGAGGAATTCGGTTTCGCCTTCCTCGAAGCCGTCGTTCAAGTAGATCGTCCACAGCACGTGCCGGTGCAGCGTCTCCGCGCTCTGGTCGCGCGGGTACAGCTCGCAATGCCAATACGGATAGCCGCCGCGGTTGGCGGTGTAGCGCTGCAGGTTGATCGCGCCGGGACGGAACACGGTCTGGGCGATCGGCGACAGCGCGTTGTCGTCCATCTCGGCCACCCGCTCGGCGGTGAGCCGGTGGCGCTTGCCGTCGGTGCTCGGCGCTTCGAGCATCAGCGGCGCGATCATCGTGTGCGGATAGCGGCGCAGGTACTGCAACAGGCCGCGGAACACCGCCAGGTTCAAGGCGAGCTCCATGTCCTTCCAGCCTTCGCGGCCGGTGATGGTGAGATCGCGGCTGTCCTTGAGGTCGGGCATCACCCCGCCGCCGACCCGGCCCGGTTCGCTGTCGCCGCTGGCGTCGAAGCGCTGCACCAGCGCCGCGCATTGCTCGCGCGTCAACGCCTGTGGATAGACCTCGATGAAATCGGCGGCGCCGGAATCGCTGGTTTCGCTGGAGTCGGGGGTCGATGACATGGCGTGGATGGCTGCAGGAAGGCGCCCCGCCGCGAGCGCGGGCAAGGTGGGCATCCTCGCATGCGCGCGCTGGCTTGCAAAAAGCCGGCGCGCGAGGCCCGGCCCGCGTCGCGAAGCGTCGGCTGAATCGCGAACCATTTCAGCCACTTGAAGGCCGGCGTACACCGGCGCGAGTGAGCCATGCGGTCACGGCCCGCTCGCGCGTCGATCCGGCATTACGGCGGACGCTCGGCGAGCGATCGCCGCGCCGCGCTCACACCCCGACCCAGCGGTCCTTGATCTCCTCGCACGCCGCGCCCAGATCGCCGAGCCGGCGTTTGTTGGCCTTCGGCGCGCTCAGAATGCTGCGGGTGGCGATATCGACGACGTAGCAGCGATCCGGATTGACCGTGCCGGGCGCGGACAGGTTCTGCTCCAGATGCGCGCGCAGCGCGGTCGCGACGTAGGCGGCGCTGCGGCCATCCAATGGCTGGGTGCGCGAGAAGTGCAGCTTGACGCAGCCGACGACTTCCTGCGTCGCCGGGTCCAGCAGCAAGGCCTCCGGACGCATCACCACCTTGACCCCGGCCAGTTCCAGCCCGTCGCTGGAAAACGTGTCGACCCGCACCGCGGTCAGCGCGCCGATCTTCATGTCTTCACAGATATCCAGGAACGCGGTGATCGCATGCGCCGAATGGATCCGGTCCTGGATCGCGAAGTCGCTGCCCTCGGCGTTCTCGCGCAGCGCTTCGGCCGCGGCCAGCGCGGCCGCGTCGTCGACCATGTTCGAGGCGATGTGATCGGCGATGACTTCGCGCGCGTCGCGGTAGCGGGTGGATTTGAACAGCGGCGGGTTCTTCTGGTCCCTGACGATCTGCCGCCGCCGCGACGGCGTGGCCGTCATGTATTCGCCGAGCTGGTTGACCGAAATCCTTGGCTTCATCCCCGACTTCCCCGTCTTGGTTGGTCCGGAAATTGTGCGTGATCGGCGTCACACGGCCTGAGATTCCTCGTCGGCTTCGTCCTCGCTGCCGCGCATGCCCAGGCGCTGCATCAGCCGGTACAAGGTCACCCGCGACACGCCCAGTTCGCGCGCCGATTCGCCCAGCCGGCGGCGGTTGCGGTGCAGGGCGCGTTCGATCGCTTCGCGGGTGGCGGCATCGCGGGCTTCCTCCAGGGTGATCGGCAGGCCGTCGCCAGCGTCGTCGATGTGCAGGTCGGCGGCGGTGATGTAGCGGCCTTCGGCCATGATCACCGCCTGGCGCACGCGGTTGATCAGTTCGCGCACGTTGCCCGGCCACGGGTGGCGGTGCAGGGCCTGGCGCGCGCACGGCGAAAAGCCCTTGATCCCGCGCGAGGTTTCCTGGGCGTAGCGCTGCAACGCGTGGTCGGCGATCAGGTCGATGTCGCCGCCGCGTTCGCGCAGCGGCGGTTGCTCCAGCCGCAGCACGCACAGGCGATGGAACAGATCGGCGCGAAAGCGCCCGGCGGCGATGGCGTCGTCGAGGTCGTGGTGGCTGGCCGAGACGATGCGCACGTCGACCGGGATCTGTTCGTGGCCGCCCAGGCGCTCGATCGAGCCTTGCTGCAGGAACCGCAGCAGCGCGGCCTGGCTGTCCATCGGCAGGTCGCCGATTTCGTCGAGGAACAAGGTGCCGCCGTTGGCCATCTCGATCCGGCCGAGCTTGCGCTGGTGCGCGCCGGCGAAGGCGCCGCGCTCGTAACCGAACAGTTCGGACTGGACCAGGGGGTGCGGGATCGAGCCGCAGTTGATCGCGACGAAGGGATGGCGCTGGCGATGCGAGTGGCGGTGGACCGCCATCGCGGCCAGTTCCTTGCCGGTGCCGGTTTCGCCGGCGATGAACACCGGCGCGTCGGTGGCGGCGGCCTTGTGCAGGCCGCGGCACAGGCTGCGGATGGGCTGGCTCTCGCCGATCATGCCGTCGACCCCGCCGGCGCCGATGCTGTCGGCGTCGTGGCCGCAGGCCAGCGCGGCCATGCCGTAGGCGTGGCCGATCACCGTGTGCAGCACCGCTTCCGGGCAGGGCAGGGTGACGTAGTCGTAGCAGTAGTCGCGGATCAGCCGGCGCGCGTGTTCGTCGTCGAGCTGGGCCGCGGCGATGCCGGCGATCCAGCCGGCGTTCTGGGTCGCCAGGGCCGGGCCGAGTTCGTCCAGATCGCGCGCGTCGAAGCCCTCGCGCAGGTCGATCAGCACCGCGTGCGGCAGCTGCGGCTGCGACTGCAGCATGCGCAGGGCGGCGCGCGCGTCGGCGGCGCGGCGCAGGGTCCAGCCCAGGGTCTGCAGCGGCGCCAGCGCATGCATGCGGCCGGCCCCGCCGGGGCTGAGGTAGATCAGCTCGCGCGCGCCGTCGCCGCGCGAGGCGATCGAGCGCGCGGCGGCGTGACGGCTGTTGGTGCGACGACTCCCCAAGTCGCCGCGAGTGGTGTTGGACATCGGAAGCTTCCCCGCCGGCGCAAATGCGCCAGCCCCTGCAAGTCCTTAGGCAAACGCGGGGCGCGGCAAAAGCCGGTCATCGACGGCCGGTGCCGCGGGCGCGGCGCGTTTAAGCGCTGTCGCCCGAGCCGGGAGGAAGCGTCCGCGCGCGAACGGCGCGGCTGGCCTGGAGCCGATCGGAGCAAGGCCGACCGGCGCGGCGGCGGCGCGCCATCGGGTCCCGCCGGGACGGCCGACGACACGCGATAGCAAAACCCGAGCGGGCTCAGCCCTGCTCGGCGTCGTACTCGTGGTGGTAACGCACCGCGGTTTCGACTTCGCTCTTGCTGCCCAGGAACACCGGCACGCGCATGTGCAGGCCGGTCGGTTCGACCTCAAGCATGCGCTGGCGGCCGGTGCTGGCCGCGCCGCCGGCCTGTTCGACCAGGAACGCCATCGGGTTGGCCTCGTACATCAGCCGCAACTTGCCGCCCTGGGCCGCGCACTTGGCATCGAGCGGATAGCTGAAGATGCCGCCGCGGGTCAGGATGCGATGCACGTCGGCGACCATCGAGGCCACCCAGCGCATGTTGAAGTCCTTGCCGCGCGGGCCTTCCTTGCCGGCCAGCAGATCGCCCACGTAGGCCTGCATCGGCGGCTGCCAGTGGCGCTGGTTGGACATGTTGACCGCGAATTCCTTGGTGTCCTCGGGAATGCGCATGCCGCGCGTGGTCATCACGAAGCTGCCGACTTCGCGGTCCAGGGTGAAGGAATGAGTGCCGTTGCCGATGGTCAGCACCAGCATCGTGCTCGGGCCGTAGGTGGTGTAGCCGGCGCAGACCTGTTCGCTGCCGGGCTGCAGGAAGTCCTTGTCGGCGGCCTGGGTGACGCCGTCGGGGCAGCGCAGCACCGAGAAGATCGTGCCGACCGAGATGTTGACGTCGATGTTGCTGGAGCCGTCGAGCGGATCGAACAGCAGCAGGTAGTTGCCGCGCGGGTAGACGTCCGGGATCGGGTGCGAGGTGTCCATTTCCTCCGAGGCCAGGCCGGCGAGGTGGCCGCCCCAGGCGTTGGCCTCGAGCAGGATCTCGTTGCTGAGCACGTCGAGCTTCTTCTGCGCCTCGCCCTGGATGTTCATGCTGGCCTCGCCGGGCGTGCCGGCCTCGCCGAGCACGCCGCCCAGCGCGCCCTTGCCGACCGCGATCGAGATGGTCTTGCAGGCGCGGGCGACGACCTCGATCAGCAGGCGCAGGTCGGGGTTGATGCGCCCGGCGCGCTGTTCTTCGATCAGGTAACGGGTCAGGGAAATCGGGCTGGTGCTGGGATTGAGGGCGGCGGACATGGCTCGGGGCGGTGGCGGCGAGGGCCGCCATTGTCGCCGATGCGGATGACCGGCCGGGTGGCCGCTGCGCGACGCGTTCAGTTTTTGCGGGAGTGCGGGCGAGGCCGGGTGGGCCGGTTGCGCGCCGGGGCCGCCGCCGCGTTCTGGCTTGGCCTGGACGGCATGCTGCCCGCGGTGGGTCCACTAGGGCCGGCCCCAGACTGAGCGCACGGCGCATCGAAAACGCCGGTCTTGCTGTCGGGATGCTGCTGTGATCGGAGCATCCTGATTGCGATCACGACCTGGCCTGCTCGCGATGCGAACCGAAACGTGTCGATAGCGGCGTTCGCCTTCTGCACTGCTATCTTGCAGCCATCGAACCGCACAGGCTCCGCGGGGCCTTGGACGCATGAAACTGGCGGAGTACAACCGGCTGAGGGCGCCCACCGATTCCGGTCCGCTGCTTGCCTGGATCGCGATTGTCATCGCCCTGCTGGGCAGCCTCGCGCAGTCGACCATCGTCGTCGTCGCTTCGGTAGCCATCGCGATCTTCATTCTGGTGGGTCTGAGCGTGCGCTCCGTTCGGCGACTCAACAGCGCCGATCAATTTCGCTGCCCGACCTGTGGCAACACGCCGCACCAGTGGGTGGCCCCCGACCCGTCCGACGACAGGGCATGCACCAACTATCAGACCGACGTCTGTCTCCACTGCCGATTGGATCTGCGCCGGCCCGAAGATAGCAGTGCATGACATCAGGCGGCGGGCCTGTTCTTGAAGGGGATGCGGAGGGGACGCGCGCCGGGTGGAACGCGATCGCCGCGCGGCCGTGAACGCGCGCGGCGGGCCGCGCTCAGTTCTTCGGCCCTGAGGTAGCGTCGTCCGGGTCGGCGGCGGGGCGGTCGGCCAGCTGGATCGAATCGGCTTCGCGGCGCAGATGGCGCTCGGTCACCCCGAAGCTCTGGGCGACCTCGCGCTGGCTGCGTCCGGCGCGCACCGCGGCGCGGATCGCGACCCGGCGCAGGCCGACGAACACGCCCCAGGCCGACGGGATCTCGATGGTGCCGGCGGCGCTGGCGCGGTCGAGCAGGCGCCGGTGAGTCGGCGCGTCCAGGGCCACGCCCAGACGCACCGAACACGCGGTGCGGCCGCGCGGCAGATACAGCCTGCGGCCGCCGTGGCGGCGCACCAGCCGCAGCATCGCGGCGAACCCGCCGAGCGCGGCGACCTCGGCGGCGACCCACGGCAGCGAGGCGAGCACGGTGACGCGGTGGTCTTCGCAGAACCGGCACAGCGATTCGAAATCGCTCGAATCCGGCGCCGGCAGTCCGGCGAAGTAAGGGTGGGCGATGGCGGTGGTATCGCCGGCGTCGGTCCGCGGGCTGGGGGGATGCGTCATGCCAGTCAGAACGCGGGGTCGGCGTGGCCGTGAATGGGGCGCGGCGTCGCCCGACTCGGGAATGGTTCGTTCAATCCGATTGCGATGGCGAGCATCGGTCATCGCGACTCTGGGCTTCGGGCGCAGAAACCCTTCTGACGTCATTGATAGTCGCCGGCCTGAAGCGAGCCCACGCGGCTTGCCAGCTGCGCGCGTGAGTCACGCAATCCTCCTGTAGGAGCGGCGCGAGCCGCGACCGCGACCTCTCGGCGGCGACGCAAGCGAGGTTTGGCGGTCGCGGCTCACGCCGCTCCTACAGTCGCTATCGGCCGGGTTCTCGACGATCGCAAATCAGCCGATAGGCGCGGCGCGCGCGCTCGTCGCCCAAGCGCTCGTCACGCCGTCCGTATTCGCGCCGGTCGCGGATTCACGAACCCGCTCGCGAGGCGTTTCTCCAGGCAACCCGCATCGGTCCCGTCGGGCCGGCCGGCCCGCAGCGCGCGCCGGTCCCGCCTCGTGTTTCTTTTCCCAACCGGAGTTCGCCATGATCCACGCCGCCTCGCGTCGCGTCCCCACCGCCCGCCGCGCCCTCGCCGCGCTCGCCGTTCCGCTGGCCCTGTGCGCCGCGCCGGCGTTCGCCCAGGTCGCCTGCACCAACATCAACACCGTGCAGATTTCGTCCTCGCCGCTGATGAACAACGAATACGGCGGGCACCTCAACGCCCACATCCGCGGCCAGGTGCCGCCGCAGGGCTTCACCCAGAACAACCGCACCTTGTTTCGCGACGCGCAGGATTGGACCGAGGCCTACAACACCCTGGCCGCGCAGAACCCGCCGCTGTATTGCGCGCAGAACCCGCTGCCCGACGCCGAGGCCGCGCGCGATCTGCCGATCCAGTTCTTCTCGTACCAGTGCACCGCCGCCAACGCCGCCGGCGTGTGCACCGCCGGTCGCGAAATCCAGACCAATACGGTGCGCGTGGTGATGCGCTTCATCAACCGGCGCTGGGTGCTCTATACCGCGTATCCGGTTCCGCGTTGAGTCCGGTGCCCGCGCGGCCGGATTTCGAGCATCGACCCGCGCGCGGCGTTGCATCGCGCGCGGGTTCGTCCGGCGCCCGACGCGATCGACGCGACATGACCGTACCCGGCGCCAATCCACCCGCGCCGGCAACGGCCGCCGCGCGGCCAGGCGCTACCATGCACGCACCCGAGCTTTCGCCGATCGTGTGCCCGAGTCCGCGCCCCGCCGCAAGATCCTGCATGTCGACATGGACGCGTTCTATGCGTCGGTGGAGCAGCGCGATGCGCCCGAACTGCGCGGCCAGCCGGTGGTGGTGGCCTGGCGCGGCGCGCGCTCGGTGGTGTGCGCGGCCAGTTACGAGGCTCGCAAGTTCGGCGTGCGTTCGGCGATGCCGGCGGTACGCGCGGAGCGTTTGTGTCCGCACGCGGTGTTCGTGCCGCCGGACTTCGTGCGCTACAAGGCGGTGTCGCGCCAGGTGCGCGAAATCTTCGCCCGCCACACCGACCTGATCGAGCCGTTGTCGCTGGACGAAGCCTACCTGGACGTCACCACGACCAAGACCGGGCTGCCGTCGGCGACCGCGACCGCCGAAGCGATCCGCGACGCGATCCGCGAGGAAACCCGGCTGACCGCGTCGGCCGGCGTCGCGCCGAACAAGTTCGTGGCCAAGATCGCTTCGGACTGGAACAAGCCCGATGGTCTGTTCGTGGTCAAGCCGCATCAGGTCGAAGCCTTCCTGGCGCCGCTGCCGGTCGGGCGCTTGCCCGGCGTGGGCAAGGTCATGGAGGCCAAGCTGGCCGAACTGGGCGTGAGCGTGGTCACCGACCTGCGCGCGCTCGGCGCGCTAGCGCTGGAGCAGCGTTTCGGCCGCTGGGGCCGGCGCCTGCACGAACTGGCGCACGGCATCGACGAGCATCCGGTCGAACCGGAGCGGCCGACCCTGCAGATTTCCTCGGAAGACACCTTCGAGCGGGATCTGCCGCTGGAGCAGGTCGAGACCGACATCCGCCGCCTCGCCGGCAAGACCTGGGCCGGCTATCAGCGCGAACTGCAGCGCAACCCGGGACGGATCGCGCGCACGGTGGTGCTCAAGCTCAAGACTTCGGACTTCCGCATCCTGACCCGCAGCCTGACCGCGCCGCACCCGCCCAGCGGCGAAGCCGAACTGGCCGATCTCGCCAGCGGCCTGCGCGCGCGCGTCGATCTGCCGGCGCAGACCTTGTACCGGCTGGTGGGCGTGGGGCTGTCGGGTTTCGTCGATGAAGACGAAGACGCGGCGATGTTGCAGACCGATCTGTTCGATGGCGACGACGACATGGACGAGCGCTAACGCAAGACAGCGCGATGTGGCGGAAGTCGACTGTAGGAGCGGCGTGAGCCGCGACCGCGAAACCGCGCGTGCGTCGCCGCCGAGAGGTCGCGGTCGCGGTCGCGGCTTGCGCCGCTGCTACAGGGGGTTTGCGTGATCACGCGCGTACCTTGGGAGCCATGTGATCTCGCTCCAGTCTGTCGACTTTCAAGTGACGCCAGACGCCGAAGATTCGGCCGAAAGCGACTGTAGGAGCGCCGCAAGTCGCGACCGCGAAACCACGCTTGCGCCGTAGCCGAGAGGTCGCGGCTCACGCCGCTCCTACAAGGGGATTGCGTGACCCACGCGCGCAGCTGGTAAGCCGCGTGCGGCTTGGCTTCGGGCCGGTGACTGCCAAGAAGTGTCAGATGCCGAAAATGCGGCCGAAAGCGACTGTAGGAGCGACGCAAGTCGCGACCGCGAAACCTCGCTTGCGTCGTTATCGAGAGGTCGCGGTCGCGGCTTACGCCGCTCCTACAGGGGGATTGCGTGACCTACGCGCGCAGCTGGTGAGCCGCGTGCGGCTTGGCTTCGGGCCGGTGACTGCCAAGGCGTGTCAGATGCCGAAAATGCGGCCGAAAGCGACTGTAGGAGCGGCGTGAGCCGCGACCGCGAAACCGCGCGTGCGTCGCCGCCGAGAGGTCGCGGTCGCGGCTCACGCCGCTCCTACAGGGGCGCGCGCGAAATCACGGTTGTTGGAAGACGCGCCGGTGGGGGATGATGCAACGGTCGCACCCCCTTAACCCAACGCAGGCCCCGCATGATCTGGTTGGCAATCCTGGTGTATTTCGCCGTCTGGGCCGGGCTGTGGATTCCGGTGTTCGCCGGCTATGCGTGGCTGTTGTCGTTGGCGGCGAGGGCTCCGGCGCTATTGCGCGTTAGCGCCGGAATGACCGTCTACTTGCTGATGGCTTGTGTGATCGCGTTGCAGTTGCTGGGAATAATGAGCTCCATCGATGCAGAGCGCGAAGGCGCGCTAGCGCAGCCCCTCTACCTATTGAGCTTTATCGCTGGGTACGTGCTCTCTCTGATTCCCGGCGTGCTCTATTTCCGCAAGTACCACCTGAAGTCACTGCGCAAAATGGGGTACTTCAAAATAGCGCGCGGAGTGCGGTAGCCCAAGACCGCGCCTTCAAGCCTGTGCGGTCTCCCCTTCTGTTCGCACCACATACTTCACTGCCTCCACCCGCACCGCGCGCAGCGGCGCGTCGAGTTCGCGAGCGGCCTCGCTCCAGGCCGGCGACTGGCATTGCAGGTTGAGGCAACCGAAGCGCTGGGCGGCGTCGAGCGCATGGCGCAGCAGTTCGGTCTCCACGCCGCGGTCGCGGCCGGGCGGGCGCAGGTAAGGCTCGTCCAGATGCAGGCAGTAGGCGCGTTCGAGCATCGAGAAGCCGGCGGTCGCGCTGGCGTAGCCGACCACCGCGCCGTCGATTTCGGCGATCCAGGCCCAGGCGCCGAACGGCGGCTCGAACAACACCTCCAGCAGTTCCAGCGGCTGCGCGCGCGGTGGGCCGTAGGGTCGGCGCTCGAGCGCGCGGTTGCCGGCGTGCTCGTCGCACAGGGCGATCAGGGTCGGCGCATCGGCGCGGACGACGGGACGCACCACCAGCCCGGGAGCGGGCACGGGGCGGAGGGCGGCGGTTTCGGATACGGCGAGCGGGGCATTCATCGCGGACGTCCGGGACGGGGGAGGAAGGGGATGCGCTGCGGCGCGCATGCGCCGCGACCGGGCCGATCGCCGCCACGGTCGCGCGCCGGCCACAGGCGTAGCATCGACGCCGCGGACCGATGGCGCGGCCAGGACCGGCCGATTCGCGCCTGCGAGGCGGTGGTGCGGTGGGCAACGGTCATGGCGGCGTGATGGGAGCGAGCATGCGGGCCATCGTGCGCGCCGGCCTTTAAGAAGTTTTTAATCGTGCGTGGGCATGGTGCAAACGACGATGCGACCAGGTGACGCAGTACCAGGTATGAACATTTTGTTGGTGGAAGACGACGCGATGCTGGCCGAAGCGGTGCGCGCGGGACTCACCCACGACGGTTGGTGCGTGGAGTGGGTCGCCGACGCGCCGTTGGCCAAGACCGCGCTGGTCGATCACAACTTCGACGCGGTGGTGCTCGACGTCGGCCTGCCCGGCGGCTCCGGCCTGGGCGTGCTGGCGACCCTGCGCAACCGCTACGACGCCACCCCGGTGTTGATCGTGACCGCGCGCGACAAGCTCAGCGAACGCATCGCCGGGCTCGATGCCGGCGCCGACGACTACATCGTCAAACCATTCCAGCTCGACGAACTGTGCGCGCGCCTGCGCGCGGTGATGCGGCGCAGCCAGGGTCGGGTGTCGCCGGTGCTCAGCTGCGGCACCGTGGTACTGGATCCGGCGCGGCGGCTGGTGACCCGCGACGGCGAGCCGGTCGCGCTCAGCGGCCATGAATTCCGCACCCTGATGCTGCTGCTCGAACGCCAGGGCCGGGTGGTCACGCGCGAGCAACTGGAAGAATCGGTATACGGCAGCTCCGGCACGATCGAGAGCAACACCATCGCGGTGTACGTGCATCAGCTGCGGCGCAAGCTCGGCGAACAATTGATCGTGACCGTGCACGGTTACGGCTATCGCATCGGCGGAGTGTCGGCATGAGCGCGATCGGCGGCGACACGCCGGCGAGCAACGACGCCGACGCGCGCGCGCCTTCGGCGAGCGAGCACGAGGAAAGCCGGCGCGCGCGCTGGTGCGAACTCGAAGCGCGCCACCGCGCCTGGCACGAGCGCCACCACGCCCGTCACCACAGCTTCGACGGCGGCCGTTCGCTGCGCTGGACCCTGACCTGGGTGCTGCTCAAGACCGTGCTGCTGGCGTGGTTCGTATGGCTGGCCTGCCAGGTGTGGCAGCTCAGCCGCGAGCATTCCGGGATGCTCGACAATTCGCTGCGCGAGATCGCCGAACAAGTGCTCGCGTCGATGCCCGAAGGATTGGAGCGGCTGCCCTCGCGCGATCCCAAGCGCGCCACCGTGCCGGTCTCGGCCGATCAGAAGATGAGCTTCCAGGTCTGGGCGCAGGGCCGCAACGTGGTGTATTCGGCGGCGGCGCCGTTGCAGCCGTTGAACCCCGCGTTCAAGGACGGCTTCGCCCGGCGCATGATCGATGGCGAGCGTTGGCAGGTGTATACGCTCAGCGATGCGCGCCGCGGCCTGATCGTGCAGGTCGGCCGCACCAAGCGCATGGCGATCAAGGAACTGCAGGGCTGGATCGTCGGCAGTTTGCTCGCCGCGGCCTTGATCCTGGTGTTGTTCGGGCTGGCAACGTGGAAGGTGATCGGCATGTCGCTGCGTCCGATCACCGCCTTGCGCGACACCTTGAAGGGCCGCCCGCCCCTCGACCTCACGCCGTTGCCGACTCAGGCCTTGCCGGCCGAGTTCCGGCCGCTGGTCGACGCGTTCAACGATCAGCTCGAACGCGTCGACGCCGCGGTCCAGCACGAGCGCCGCTTCATCTCCGACGCCGCGCACGAGTTGCGCACGCCGCTGGCGGTGCTCAGCACCCACGCCGAGCTGGCGCTGCGCGCGACCACCTTGGAAGAGAAGAACGCCGCATTGCTGCGGCTCAACGCCGGCGTGCAGCGCAGCGCGCGCTTGTCGGAGCAGTTGCTGGACCTGGCCCGGCTGGATGCCGGCGCGGAGACGGTGCGGCTGGCGCCGCTGGATCTGTCCGATCTGATCGTGTTGGTGATCCGCGATTTCGAAACCCTCGCGCGCGAGCGCCGTCAGCGCATCAGCCTGCGCGCCGGTCCGGCGCGATTGCTCGGCGATGTCGATCAGCTCGGCATCCTGCTGCGCAACCTGATCGACAACGCGGTGCGTCATGCCGGCGCTGACGGCCAGGTGGCGGTGGCGTGCACGGCCGAAGCCGACGGCACCGTGGTGCTGCGCGTGGCCGACAACGGCATCGGCGTGGCGCCGGAGGATTGCGAGCGCATCTTCGACCGCTTCTACCGCGCGCCCGGCAGCCCCGAGGGCGGCAGCGGCATCGGTCTGTCGCTGGTGGCGCGGATCGCCCAGACCCATGGCGCGAAGATCGAATGCGGCCTGGGACTGGAGCGCGGCGCCGAGGACCCGCGCGGTCCGGGGCGCGGGTTTGAGGTGTGTGTGCGGTTTCCGGCTGCGCCGGTGGTGGCGTAGCGATCTGGCGCCAAAAGCGAATCCCCCTAACCCCCCTTTTCCAAAGGGGGGAACCGATAGGTGGGTTGCGCAATGTCGTGGCAAATCACCGGCATGCATTCCCCCCTTTGGAAAAGGGGGGTTAGGGGGGATTCGCTTTTAGCCGCAAGCGCGACGTTGTCCCAACGTTGCGATTTCGCCTACCCATCCATCCCTACTGACAACAAGCTGGCAGCAGCCCCCGCCCACCATGCCTGCGTGCAATCGGCACGGCGGGGAGCGCGCGATGGACCGGCAACGACGAACAATCCTGCAATTAAGCGCCAGCGCGCCCATCGCCGCCCTGGCGTCGGGCCTGCACGCCTCGGCGCCCATCCCGGCCGCCGCCGGCCAAGCCGCCGCTGATGCCAAACCCGCGGCCAGCGACGGCCGCCACGACTTCGATTTCTATTTCGGTCGCTGGAAGGTTCACAACCGCCGCCTGGCCAAGCGCCTGGCCGGCAGCAACGACTGGATCGAATTCGACGCCACCGACGAATGCCGGCCGGTGCTCGGCGGCCTGGGCAGCGTCGATCGCTACCTCACCGACTGGAACGGCGGCATCGAAGGCTTCGCCCTGCGCCTGTACCAGCCGCGGACCCGGCAATGGTCGGTGTACTGGGCCAGCGACCGCGACGGCGTGCTCGAAGCGCCGTTGACCGGCGGCTTCCGCGACGGCGTGGGCGTGTTCGAAGGGCTGGAAGCGCACGACGGCGCAATGCTGCCCTCGCGCGCGACGTGGTCGCGGATCCAGGCCGACAGCGTGTACTGGGAACAGGCGCTGTCGCCCGACGGCGGCCGCAGCTGGGAAACCAACTGGGTCATGCAGATGACCCGGATCGCATGAAACGCACCGAACCACCGCATCGCCACGAGACCGACGCCATGAACGACACCAGCGCGCGCCATGACGGCCGCCACGATTTCGACTTCCTGCACGGCCGCTGGCAGGTGCATAACGAACGCCTGACCCAACGTCTGGCGGGCTCGGACGACTGGGAGATTTTCCCCGCGCAGCAGACCTGCGAGCCGGTGCTCGGCGGACTGGGCAATGTCGACGCGTTCCTCAGCGACTGGAACCGGCCCGGCGCGCACGACACCTTCCAGGGCATGACCTTGCGTCTGTTCAATATCGAACAGCGGCAGTGGAGCATCTGGTGGGCCGGCAATCACGACGGCGTGCTGGAACCGCCGGTCCGCGGCGGTTTCGAGCGCGACGGCGGCGCTTTGCGTGGCGTGTTCGACGGCGAACTGGAGCACGACGGCCGCCCGGTGATGGCGCGCTTCGTCTGGAGCGACATCAGCGCCAACACCGCGCACTGGCATCAAGAATTTTCCGCCGACGGCGGCAACAGCTGGGAAACCAACTGGCATATGTGGATGCGCCGCAGCGACGAACACGGCCGCCTGCTGCACGAGGACGCGGTGATCGAACTGCGCCAGTACCGCATGCAACCGGGCCGTCGCGACGACTTGATCGAGTTGTTCGAAAACGAATTCATCGAATCGCAGGAAGCGGTCGGCATGCACGTGATCGGCCAGTTCCGCGATCTCGACCACGACGACCGCTACACCTGGGTGCGCGGGTTTCCGAATCAGGCGCTGCGCACGGCCTCGCTGAGCGCGTTCTACTTCGGGCCGACCTGGAAGCGTCATCGCGACGCGGCCAATGCGACCTTGCTCGATAACGACGACGTGCTGATGCTCAAGCCGGCATGGCCGGGCGCGGAGTTTCCGGTCGCGGAGCAGCCTCGCGAACCGCGCGGCAGTCGCGCGCTGCCCGATGCGGTGGTCGCGATCGGCATCTGCGCCTTGAATGCGCCGGCCCAGGACGGGTTCGCCGAACTGTTCCGCCAGCGTTTCGCCCCGCTGCTGAGCGAACACGGCGCACGCTTGCACGGTGTATACGTGACCGATACCTCGCCGAACGGATTCGCGCGCCTGCCGGTGCGCGAGGGCGAGTCGGTGCTGGTGTGGTTCGCCGGTCATGCAGATGCCGATGGCATCGCGCGGGTGCAGGCCGATCCGCGTTGGCGCGCGCTGCTCGCCGACGCCTTGCTCGGCGATCTCAAGCAGGCGCCGCAATGGTTGCGTCTGTCGCCGACCGCGCGTTCGGAGTTGCGCGGATGAGCGCGCGGCGGGGGTTGCGATGCTCGGTATGCCGCGACCGGGTCGTGTCGCCCGAGATCGAACGTGTGCCAGCGCTTGAGCCGCCGCGCGCGGCGCGGGATCATGCCGCATGCGCCGCGCCGACCGACTGTTCCTGCTGATCCATGCCTTGCGCGGCCGCCGCCATGCGATCACCGCCCAGCAGTTGGCGCAGACCCTGGAAGTGTCGCTGCGCACGATCTATCGCGACGTCGCCGACCTGCAACGCTCGGGCGTGCCGATCGAAGGCGAGGCCGGGGTTGGCTATCTGTTGCGCAAGGGCGCGGATATTCCGCCGCTGATGTTCAGTCCCGACGAGCTCGAAGCCTTGGTGGTCGGCAGCCGTTTCGTGCGCGCCTTCGGCGGCGAGCGCCTGGGCCGCGGCGCGACCGCGGCCCTGCTCAAGATCGAAGCGGTGCTGCCGCCGGAGCTGCGCGCGCGCAGCGAACGCACGCGGATCTTCGCGCCGCAGCTGGACAACCGGATCGAATCCAGCGGTCTGATCGATGCGTTGCACGGCGCGGTGCTGGAGCAACGCGTACTGCGATTGCTGTACCGCGACGGCGAAGCGCGAGCGAGCGAACGCGACATCGAACCGCTGTGCCTGTCGTTCTGGGGCGGCAGCTGGACCCTGGGCGCATGGTGCCGACTGCGCGAGGACTTCCGCAGCTTCCGCCCCGATCGCATCGTCGAGTACGCCGCGACCGGCGAGGCCTTCGTCGAAACCCGCGAGCGCGGTTTGCACGGGTATTTGCGTTCGGTGGGGGCACAGGGGTTGGACGCGGGGTAAGTCGAGGTGTGCGGCAGGGTGCGATCCACGATGTCGTTACCAGCCAGCAATCGATGCGGTTGCCTTTATCGCCATCGCCAACCGCCCATCCTCACCGAATCGCCACCGCCTCCAGCCGCGCCAACTTGTCGGGATTGCGCATGATGAAGATGTCGCGCAAGCGATCGTCCTCGTCGTAACCGAAGCTCACCGCCGCCTCGATGCGGCCGGCGCGTTCCAGGATCACGCCGCGCGAGCCGTTGAGGTCGACGAAGGTCCAACGGTCGTCGCGGCAGGCCGGATGCAGCACCTGCTCGATGAAGCCCAGCACCGCGTCGCGGCCGTGCAGCGCCTGCGCCACCGCGGTGACCTTGCCGCCGCCATCGGCGCGCAGGGTGATCTGTTCCGACAGCAGCGCCGCCAACGGCGCGGTGCGGCCTTCGCTGAGCGCGGTTTCGAACGCGGCCAGCAATTGATCCTGCTGCTCGGCCGGAGTGACGTGGCGGACCTTGGCCTGTTCGACATGGCCGCGCGCGCGTTGCACCAGCTTGCGGCAGGCCGCTTCCTCGATGTCGAGAATGCGCGCGACGTCCGGATAAGGCTGATCGAAGATTTCGTGCAGCAGATAGGCCGCGCGTTCCTTCGGCGTCAATCGTTCGAGCAGCAGCAGGAACGCGGTCGACAGCGAGGACGCCAGCGACAGTTGCTGCTCGGGTTGGCCGGCGGCCTCGGTGTGGATCGGTTCGGGCAGCCATGAGCCGACGTAATCGACGCGGGTGCGGTGCGCCGAGCGCAGCAGGTCGATGCAGCGGCGGGTGCAGGCGGTGGTCAGCCAAGCGCCGGGGTTGTCGATGCTGTCGCGGTCGGTCGCCTGCCACTTCAGGAAGGTGTCTTGCACCGCGTCCTCGGCGTCGGCGCGCGAGCCGAGGATGCGATAGGCCAGGCCGGTCAGCATCGGCGCGGATTGGGCGAACAGGCGGGCGTCGTCGGAGGCGGTCATGGTCGCTGCGCTGAAGAAGGCGGGGGAATGATAGGGCTTGCGGTGGTGCGGCTTTTGCGCGCGTGGTCGGTGTTGTGGACGTTCGGCGGGTTGACCGGATCGCTGTGTGCTGGATCGGGGGATGAAGTCGCGCGATGAGGTCGGGCCCTCACCCCGGCCCTCTCCCGCGAGCGGGAGAGGGAGCACAACGGTCAGTGCTTGGAGACCTGCAGGCGATTCCACAGGTTGATCATCATCACCACCGAGGTGATCGTGCCGATCTGTTTTTCGTCGTAATGCGCGCGCAGCTCGCCGCGCAGGTCGGCGTAATCGGCGCTCGCGTCGATCGTGGTCAGCGCCTCGGCCCAGGCCAGGGCGGCGCGTTCGGCGGCGCTGAAGTCCTCGACGTGGCGCCACACGATCAGGCGGTCCAGGCGGTCGTTGCTCTCGCCGTCGGCGCGCGCCTCGCGCAAGTGCATCTTGATGCAGTACGCGCAGCCGTTGATCTTCGAGGCGCGCAGCTGGATCAGGTGATAGATCGCGCGCGGCAGGTTGTTGGCCTCGATCGCGCCCTGGATCGCGGTGTGGACCTTGCCCAGCTGGGTCAGGATCTCGGGGATTTCGCGTTCGTACTTGACCGCTTCGGTGCTGCTCATGCTGATGTCCTCTCGGGGTTGGGATTGCCTACACCCTGAGTGACGATCCAGCCCGCCGGCCCGTGACATGGACGACGAAAAAACTTCGCGGCGGCCCGATCCGGGCCCTCATGCGCCTCGGGCCAGGCCCCCGACCGGGCGTCCCAGTCCTCAGATCACCCGCAAGGTGATCGCCTTCAACACCGCGCGCGTGCGATCGCGGGTATCGAGTTTTTCCAGGATCACCGAGACGTAGTTCTTGACCGTGCCCTCGGCCAGGAACATCGCCCGGGCGATTTCCTTGTTCGAGTAGCCGCCGGCCATCAGCCGCAGCACCGACACTTCGCGTTCGGTGAACAGTGCGCGCGGTGCGTCGTCGGCGTGGTAGCGGTAACGCGCGCGCACCGGCTCGGTGCTGACCGGCTGCAGCAGGGTTTCGCCGGCGGCGACCCGCGCGATCGCGTCGCGCAGGTCTTCGGGCGCGGCGTCCTTGAGCAGGAAGCCTTGTGCGCCAGCCTCGGTCGCGCGCAGCAGCAGGTCGCTGTCGTCGAAGGTGGTCAGCAGCAGCACCGGGGTGCGATCGCCGCGTTCGCGCAGTTTCACCAGCGCCTCGATGCCGTCGAGGCCGGGCATGCGGATGTCGCTGAGTACCACGTCCACCGGGGTGCCGACCAATTGATCGAGCAGCGCCTGGCCGTCGTCGGCTTCGAACGCGATGACCAGGCCCAGGCGTTCGAGCAGCGCGCGCAGGCCCGCGCGCACCAGCATCTGGTCGTCAGCCAGGGCCAGGCGGATCGGAGTGGAAAGCATCATGCGGGGCTCGTGGCGGTGCGGGCGGTCAGGGGAAAACTCGCATCGATGCGCAAGCCGCCGCGCGGGCCGACCTCGATATCGGCGCGGCCGCCGGCTTCGGCGATGCGTTCGCGCAGGCCCGACAGGCCGTTGCCTTCGCATAGCGCGCCACGCACCCGGCCGTCGTCTTCGATGCGCAGATGCAGCGCGGACGCATCGCGATCGATCCGCACCGTGACCCGCTCGGCCTCGGCATGGCGCGCGCTGTTGGTCAGCGCTTCCTGCACCACGCGCAGCAGGGTTTCGGCCAGGGCCGGATCGGTCACCTGCACGTCGTCGGCGATCTCCAGTTGCAATGTCGGCTTGGGAATCGGCGCGGCCAGCGCGCGCAGCGCCGTCGCCAGGTCCAGCCCGCGGGTGTCGCGCAGGGCCTGGACCACGCCGCGGATGTCGCCGAGCAGTTCGCCGGCCAGTTGCTGCGCGAGCAACACTTCGCGCCGTTGCGCGAAGTCGTCGTCTGCGGCGAGCACGCGCAGGTTCAACATCATCGCGGTGAGCTTGTGCCCGGCCACGTCGTGCAGCTCGCGCGCCATGCGCAGGCGCTCGGCGTCGCGCGCGCTGTCGGCCAGCAGGGCGCGGGTCGCGAGCAGGTCGGCGTTGACCAGGGCGAGGCGGTCGCGCGCCTGTTCGGCGCTGAGCGCGTAATGCGCGATCAGCGCGGAAAAGGATTGGAAGCCGGCGAAGATCAGGGTGATCACCACCGGCGCGGGGCTGCCCGCTTGCAGCAGAATCAGGTACAGCGCCAGATTGATCGCGACCGCCAGCGCGATCAGTACGCGCGGCGGATAGACCATGGCCAACTGCGCGATCAGGATCACCAGCAGCGCCGGCGCGGCGCCGCCGCGCGAGGCGTACAGACACACGGTCAAGGCGCTGGCCGTTTCCAGCGCGAACAGCAAAGCCCGCCAATGAGCCTGGCGAGCCTTGAACGCATCGTGGGCGAGAAAGCAGATCGCGAACACGATCATCGCCGTCCACAGCAGCGGCGAATCCTTGTCCTCGTTGAAGCGCAGCGACAGCGCCACCGCCAGCCAGGTCAACACCGCCGGCAGGTTCATGGGTTGCAGCAGGGTCTGGCGCAGCAGCGAGGTCATGCCGGGCATGCTGCGGCGCGGCCACCGCGCTGGCAATGGCTCGCGCGCCGAAAGTGACTTCCGGCAGGTGCAGGTGGTGACCGCCGGGACCTGCCGCGGCCTCGCGTCCGGCCGAGCATCAGCCTGCCCCGGCCCGGTCCGCCGGGAACGGAGGGGACGAGATGGAATCGGCTTACGCAATCGTCAAATACCTGCACATCGCGATCGGCGCGGTGGCGCTGATCGGCTTCTGGACGGCCGGCCTGGCGCGCAAGGGCAGTGTGTTGCATCGCCGCGCCGGGCAGGTGTTCCTGCTGGCGATGACCGGCATCGTGATCACCGCGGTGCCGATGACCTTGTACGCGCTGCATCGCGGCAACGCGAACACCGCCGCGTTCTTGGGCTATCTGATCGTGATCACCGCGACCGGCACTTGGGCCAGTTGGCGCGCGATCGTCGACAAGCGCGACGTGCGCCGCTACACCGGCGCAGTGTTCACCGCGCTGGCCGCGCTGTCGATCGCATCGGGCGCGGCGATGCTGGCGCTGGGGATGAAGATCGGCGCGCCGCTGTTGATCGGTTTCTCCGTCGTCGGCCTGTATACCGGCTCGGACATGCTGCGCAAGCGGCGCCGGCGCGAGCAGCTGGCGGCGCGGCCGCGCTGGTGGTTGGTCGAGCATTACACCGCGATGATCGGCAACGGCATCGCCGTGCATATCGCGTTTCTCGGCATCGGCCTGCCGCGTCTGCTGCCGATGGTCGACGGCGCGATGCTGCATTACCTGGCGTGGTTCGGCCCGCTGCTCACCGCGATCGGCGCCAAGCTGTGGGCCGATCGCCGCTGGGGCCGCGCGGCGGCGGCCAAGCCGGCGCTCGACAACACCGCGCCGCGCCCGGCGGCGACGCGCGCAAACACCGAGGCGGCGTAGACCCCGCACGTCCGGCGCAGCACATCCTGCGCGAAAGCGACAGTGGCGACGGTTGTGTCGATGGTCGGGTCGACGCTGCAACCGTTGCGGCGAAGCTCGCATCACAAACAGCAGTCCTCCCGTCACGGCCCACGACATGAACCCAATCATCGTTCGCTCCGCCCCATGGCTGACCGCGCCGCTGCTGGCCGGTGCGCTGTTCAGTGCACATGCGGCCGAACCCGCCGCGCCCGCCGCCGCTAATGCGACGACCGATCAGCGTTGCCACGTCGGCGCCTACCGGCTCGACGACGGCAGCGTGGTCGCGGTCACCCAGATGGAAAAACCCACGCAACTGCGCTGGCGTGCGTTCGACGGACGCGTCGGCAAGCTGAGCTGGGAGAACGGCCGCTGGGTCGGCACCCGCGGCTGGACCGATCAGCCCGATCCGGTCGCGGTCTCGTTCGGCGATTGCGCCGATCAAGGGATCCGCTACGACGGTCATACCGGCACCAAGCTCAAGTACGACATCGTCGACACCCAATTCGAAGGCAAGGGCGTGAGCCTGCGCGGCCGCCTGGTGCTGCCGCAGGGCAAGAGCAAGGTGCCGGTGGTGGTGCTGGTGCATGGCTCGGAAAGCTATTCCGGCGTGGATTCGTATTTCCAGCAGTACATGTTTCCGGCCGAAGGCGTGGGCGTGTTCGTCTACGACAAGCGCGGCACCGGCGGTTCCACCGGCAAGTACTCGCAGAATTTCCACGACCTGGCCGATGACGCGTCCGCGGCTCTGCGCGAAGCGCAGCGCCTGGGCCGCAAGCGGATCGGCCGGATCGGTTTCCACGGCGGCAGCCAGGGCGGGTGGGTCGCGCCGCTGGCGGCGAGCAAGACGCCGCGGGCGAGCTTCGTGTTCGTCGGCTTCGGCCTGACCGACGGCGTGCTGGCCGAGGACCGCGACCAGGTCGTGCTGGATCTGCGCGCGGCCGGTTTCGGCGACGCCGAGACCTTGCGCAAGGCGCGCGAGGTCAGCGACGTCACCGGCCTGATCGCTTCGACCAGCGGCAAGCGCGGCTACGATCAACTCGATGCGTTGCGCGCGAAGTACCAGGGCGAGCCGTGGTGGAAGGCGCTCAAGGGCGAGTACAGCGGCTTGATCGCATCGCATACGCGCGAGGAAGCGCTGGCTGAGCTGGCCAAGTTCGATTTCGAAGTGAGCTGGGATTACGACCCGATGCCGGTGCTGCGCAGTTTGAAGACGCCGCAGTTGTGGATCGTCGGCGGCGACGACGTCGAGGCGCCGTCGGCGGATACGCAGAAGCGTTTGACCGCGTTGGGCGAAGCCGGCCGTCCGATCACCTCGGTGGTGTTTCCGCAGGCCGATCACGGCATCCTGGAATTCGTGAAGGACGCGAAGGGCGAGCGTCAGCACACCCGCATCGCGGAGGGGTATATCCGCATGCAGCTGGATTGGATCAAGCACGGGACGTTGAAGGGCTGGCCGTATGGGCAGGCCAGGCAGTTGGCTGGGCCGAAGTAAGTCAGCGCACATCGCTGGTCTCCCTCTCCCGCTCGCGGGAGAGGGCCGGGGTGAGGGCAAGCGCGATCGCAACGACGACCCCATGACCTCCCTCACCCTAACCCTCTCAGCTCTGCACTTCCTTCGGTCGCCGCAAGCGGGAGAGGGAACTGTTCGCTACGATTGGATAAGGCGACGCGCTTGCGCGATCGGCCATTCGCATGCGGTGGTGAATAACACGCACCATCCAAACCCCAACCCCCATTACAGTTTCACGTCACCCATCATGCTGATTGGTAATGACGAAGTTCCGCTTCCTTGGCGTCGCTTTACGAACCGGTAACCCCGCTTTTACGCATGCACTCACGCGATTCACCAGAACGGTGACTCCTCAATCGCGTCGCGAAGCCCAGTCATGCGGATCACCATCGTCGGAGCGGGTTTCAGCGGCAGCGCGCTCGCCAGCGAATTGGCGTGGCAAGCGGGGCCGGACGTGGAGTTGTGCCTGGTCGGCGTGCCCGACAGTTACGGCCGGGTGTGGCCTATGGCGAAGCGCGACCCGAGCATCTGCTCAACGTGCGCGCCAGCGATCTGGCACGACGCCCGACCAGCCCGGCGGTTTCGCCGATTGGCTCAACCTGACCGATCGCGCGTGCGGTAGTTACCTGCCGCGTTTGTTGTACGACGACTACCTGCACGCGCAGTTGCAGACCGCGGTCGCCGGCAGCGCCGCGGGTTTCGGTCAGATCCGCCACGAAGCGATCGCGGTGGAACGCGCGTCGGCCGGGTTCCGCGTGCATCTGGCCGATGGCAGCGATTTCGTCAGCGACCGGGTGGTGCTCGTGGTCGGCGCGCTGCCGCCGCAACCGCTGCCCGGGGTCGGGCCGCGTCTGGCGACGCGCGCGAGTGACTTCCGGCAGGTCGAATCGGTGACCGCCGGGACTGGGGCGCGCGCGCCGCGCGAACGAGCATGGTCGACATACCGCGGCAGTCCTCGTCCGCCGCGTCAGCGCCGGACGCGGACCCGCCGCTACTGTCGCCACGCTCCGCCGCCGAGACCCCGTCATGAACGCCATCCTGCAAGGAACCCCGGTCTGGGTGTTCGCCCTGTTCTTCGTCCTGGTCTGGCTCGGCGCCAAGCGATTGCGGCCACACACCACGCCGCTGGCGCGGGTGTGGACGGTGCCGGCGATCTTCATCGTCTGGGGCTTGTCGGGATTGGCCGCGCACGGCGGCGCGCCGATGCAGATCGCCGCGCATTGGCTGCTCGGCGCCCTCGTCGGCGCGGTGTTGGGGGCGTGGTCGTTGTCGCCCGAGCGTCTGCAGTTCGATCATCGCAACCGCCTGGTGCGTCAGCCCGGCAGCGCGTTGCCGTTGCTGCGAAATCTGGCGATCTTCTTCGGCCACTACGTCTTGCAGGTGTTCGCCGCGACCCATCCGCACATGCGCGACAGTGCGATGGGCTGGGATCTGTACGTGTCGGGATTCAGCGCCGGGTTCTTCATCGGTTGGGCGCTGCGGTTTGTGATCGGCTTGCGGCGGGCGCCGCAGACGGATCTGCTGGTTGGGGCGGCTTGAGGGTTGGGTCGCGCGGGTTACGACATCGGTGGGCGGCGATGTGAGGTTCACTGCGATCGGAACGACAAGCGTCGGGGCGCAAGCCCCTCCCACAAAAGATTGCGCTGCAGCGAGGTGGCTGGGTGCTTAGTCTGTCTTGCAAAAAAGCAGCGCTGTGACGAGGTCTTTTGTGGGAGGGGCTTGCGCCCCGACGCTCTTGTCTCAGAGCGCTGCGTCACTCGCTACGTCCTCTGCCTGCAAGCGCGCCATCAAACCTCGACCGTCGCCGTATACGGCCGCTCCACCGGCAGCAGCGCCTTGGCCTCGTCCAGGCGATCGGCCTGGACCAGCGCATGAATCCGATGCGCGAGCGGCGTCACCTCTTCGATCCGGCGAGTCCACTGGTCGACATACAACGGCACCGCTTCGCCGCTGAGGCCGATCTGGATCGCGCGGTGTTGCAGCGCGCCCAGCCGCAAGCTGCGTTCGGGGTCCCATTGGATGCGCACCGGCGTGGCGTCCTTGTGGCGTTTCCACTCCTGCGCGCTCATCGACGCATCCGGATGCGAGGGACAGCTGTGGGCCAGCGCCCATTCGAAGCCGGCGCGGTCGAGGTCGATGGCGAGGATGCGGCGCTGGTTGTCGTCTTTGTAGCCCCAGCCGGCGCGGTACATCATCCACAGGAACGAGGGCTTGATCCAGGTCATGCGCGAGCGCGAGAACGGCGCGACGAAGCGGCCGTGGGCGAGCGCGGCATCGGCGATCTGGTCGCCATACGCCTGGTAGACGCGGATCGTGGTGTCGTCGTGGACGGCGCGGATCTGTTGGTAAGGGATCTGCTGATCGGGAGCCGCGGTGTCGCCGCGGGTGGAGGCCGCACCCATGTGCGGGGTCTTGCTCGGGTTGTCGTCGTTCATTGCGCGGGAGTCTAGCGCGCGTAAGCCGACTGTAGGAGCGGCGCGAGCCGCGACCGCGGTACCGCGCTTACGCCGTTACTGGCGTCGTAGCTGCGATGTCGCGGTCGCGGCTCACGCCGCTCCTACAGTTTGAAACCGATCTATTGAAACGCGGCTTAGACGTCGCCGTCCCGCAGCCAGCCTTCGCCGGTGCCGCGCTGGAACACGCTGTCGGTCGCGAGCACGTCGCCGGCCGGGATCGAGTCCTGGGTCGCCAGACGCTGGTAGATCGGAGTGAAATCCGGCTCGGTCGCGCGCATCAGCTGTTCGAAGCTGTCGATGACGAAGTAGGTCTTCTGGAAGGTGTCGATGCGGTAGCGGGTGCGCATGACCCGTTCGAGATCGAAGCCGATCCGGTTCGGCGCCGGCGATTCCAGGCTGTGGATCGATTCGCTCTTGGACGAGACGATGCCGCTGCCGTAGATGCGCAACCCGTCGGCCTGCTTGATCAGGCCGAATTCGACCGTGTACCAGTACAGCCGGGTCAGATGCACCAGCGCTTCGGGGTCGATGGCGTGCGCCTTCACCCCGCCGCGGCCGTAGGCTTCCATGTAGTCGGCGAAGACCGGGTTCATCAGCAGCGGCACGTGGCCGAACAGGTCGTGGAACAGATCCGGTTCGCTGAGGTAATCGATCTGCTCGGGCTTGCGGATCCACCAGGTCACCGGGAAACGGCGATTGGCCAGGTGATCGAAGAAGGTCAGTTCGGGCAGCAGGCCTTCCACGCCGATCAGCTCCCAACCGGTGTGCGCGCGCAGCACCCGGTTGAGGTCGGCGAACTTCGGAATGCGGTCGGGCGTCATCCGCATCGCGCGCTGCGCGGTCAGGAACTCGTCGCTGGCGCGGCCGACCAGCACCTGCTGCTGGCGCTCGAACAGCTGCGCCCACACCGCATGGTCCGCGCTCGAATACGACGCCCACGGCTGTTCGACCACGGCGGTCGTATAGACCGGCACATAGCCCTTGTCGGTGAGTTGGTGTTCGACGCGCTGCGGGGTGGTGGGGTTCATGGCGGTGTCGCTCCTGGGCCCGGGCAGTGAAAGGCCGGGGTCCATCGACTTTAACCGCGCTCAGGCGCAATTAGCTTGCGTTGTTGCGTGTCCTGGCCGGTCTGGCGCAAGATTGTTGCGTCAAATGCCGAAAGGGCGCTGCGAATGGCCACCGTCGAACTGGACCGTACCGACATCGTCGTGCTGGCCGAATTGCAGCGCAACGGCCGCCTGACCAACGCCGAGCTGGCCGAGCGCGTGCACCTGTCGGCCTCGGCCTGCCTGCGCCGGGTGCAGCGGCTGGAACGCGAGGGGGTCATCTCCGGCTACCGCGCCGAGGTCGACCCGGTGCGGCTGGACCTGGGCCTGCAGGCGTTCGTGCGGGTCCGCCTGGGCCGCCACGACAGCGAGGCGGTCGGCGCCTTCGCCGAATTCGTCGAGACCTGGGACGAGGTGGTCGCGTGCTACGCGCTGACCGGCGACATGGACTATCTGCTGCAGATCGTGGTGCGCGACCTGGAGCATCTGTCGCGCTTCCTGCTCGACCGCCTGCTCAACCAGGCCGGCGGCGCCGACATCAATTCCAGCTTGGTGCTGCGCACGGTCAAGGCCTTCAAGGGCTTGCCGCTGCCGTCGCGCTGACGGCAGCGGCGGCGCCGGCTCAACCCGCGTGGGCGCTGCGCTCGGGCGCGGTTTCGCTGGGCTGTTCGGGCTCAGGCGCGTCGGCGGGTTCGGAGTGCTCGACCGGCGGCTGGTCGATGTCGGGCGGGACGTCCAGGCGGTTTTGCGCGTTCTCGTCCGAAGCGCCGGCACCGTCGAGCAGATCGATGCGATCGCCGCTGGCGTCGATCGCCAACTCGATCAGCGAATAGGTCCAGCGATCGGCCTCGCGTTCGCCCTTGATGTAGACGCGGGCGCTGCCTTTCGGGCCCTTGAGCGGTATCGACAAGTCGGCGTGGCCGCTGGAATTGTCGGTCCGCAGGGTGCCGTTGATCATCGCGCCCGGTTCCAGCGGCGTGCCGAGCACGGCGACCGCGGCCTGATTGGCCTGCGCCAGCGTGATCGCGTGGCGGACCGGCTCGCTGGAGCCCATCAGGCTCGACACGCCCTTGATGCCCAGACCGATCAGGCCGAACAGCAGCAGCCCGGCGAGCAGGATCATGGTCAGGCAGCCGGTGGGCACGAACCATTTCCAGTTACGACTCCACCAGCCGGGGTTGGGACGGTCGTTCATCGCGGACTCCTTGCGTTCGATAGGCGGGCAGTGTCGCTGCATGTGGGGTTGGATGCCAGCCGAGTGAACGGCGCGCGGATTTGAATGCGGGTGGGTTGGCTTGTGTGGCGCGGTGAACTACGTCGATGCAGCCACGCGTGACGGTGGTCGGCGCGTCGACACCTCCAGGCGCGACATCACCGCACATGCCAAAGCATCCTCCCGAAGGATCCCCCCCTTTGAAAAGGGGGGGCAGGGGGGGTGCTTTTGCTTGCAGATCGCGGCCAACCATCGAGGCAACAGCAACAGCAACAGCAAATCCCCCGCGCTACCAACACCATCGGTCCTTCAACTTGCGCCGGGCGCTGGCCCCCTTTGTCAAAGGGGGCAAACGATCATGGCTTCGTTATTCGGTCGCGCAGTCGTCGTGGCCGCGTGACCGTTCATGACAGCTCAAGACACTGCGTTATTGATGGAAAAGCGGGCCGAACATCGAGAGACTTCAGCGCCATCTCTCCAGAACGTCATTCCCGCGAGCGCGGGCTCTGCTTTACTTCGGCGCAGCCAAATATCCAGAAGCTTCAGCGTCATCTCTCCAGAGCGTCATTCCCGCGAAGGCGGGCTCCGCTTTACTTCGGCGCAGCCGAACATCCGGAGACTTCAGCGTGATCTCTCCAGAGCGCCATTCCCGCGAAGACGGGCTCTGCTTTACTTCGGCGCAGCCGAATATCCAGAGACTTCAGCGTCATCTTTCCAGAACGTCATTCCCGCGAACGCGGGAATCCAGAGACTTTAAACGTTCTCGCACGAAAGGCGCTGGATGTTCGGCTGCGCCGAAGTAAAGCGGAGCCCGCCTTCGCGGGAATGACGGTAGGTAAGAACGCCGGGACTTAGGAGCACATTACTTCGGATAGGTTGCGTAACCGGCAGTAACGAAGCGCTATGCTCTAACCGATTCCCGATTCCCGATTCCCGATTCCCGATTCCCGATTCCCGATTCCCGATTCCCGATTCCCGATTCCCGATTCCCGCCGCCCAACTCACCCAATCGACGCCAACGCCGCCGCCCGCGCATGCAGCGCCGTGGTATCGAACAACGGAACGTCCACATCGGCCGGACCAATCAGCAAGCCGATCTCCGTGCATCCGAGAATCACACCCTGCGCACCACGCGCAGCCAGCCCGGCGATGATCCGCCGGTACGCCTCGCGCGATTCGTCGCGAATCCGGCCCAGGCACAGCTCTTCGTAGATCACTTTGTGCACCAACTCGCGACCATCGTCGTCGGGCACGATCACATCCAGCCCGTGCCGTTCGATCAGCCGCTGCCGGTAGAACTCCTGCTCCATGGTGAAGCGCGTGCCGAGCAGGCCGATCTTGCTCAGGCCCGCGGCGCGGATCGCTTCGCCGGTCGGGTCGGCGATGTGCAGCAGCGGCAGGCCGCTCGCGGTTTCGACCGCGTCGGCGACCTTGTGCATGGTGTTGGTGCAGATCACAAGCAGCTCCGCGCCGCCGTCGCGCAGGCTGCGCGCGGCGCGGCCGAGCAGGGCGCCGGCCGCGTCCCAGTCGCCGGCGTGTTGCAGGCGTTCGACTTCGGCGAAATCCACGCTGTACAGCAGCAACCGGGCCGAGTGCAGGCCGCCGAGGCGTTCGCGCACGGTTTCATTGATCACGCGGTAATACGGCAGGGTCGATTCCCAGCTCATGCCGCCGAGCAGGCCGAGGGTTTTGGTGATGGTCGCAGTCATGGTTCGAGTATAGCCATGCGTTGCGAACGCGAATGCGCGGTTCGATTTCGCCGATGCGGCCTCATCGCGACGGCGAAGCAGCCGGCATCGCATCCGCATCCGGCTTGCCCGCATCCAGGCCACCGAACCGCTGGCCGAAGAAATCGCCATCGTTCCAGCGCGGCCGCCGCGGCGCGTCGGCGATCAACTGGCCGATGCGCGCGTTGAGCCGCGCCAAGCGCGCGGCGTCGGCGTACTGGATCGGTTGCTCGGCGTCGTCGTCGGGCTGGTGATAGTGATCGGCGAGGAAGGCGCGGAACTGCTGGCGCGCGTCGACGCCGGCATCGCGCGCGACCATGCCGCCGGTCAGGTACACCGCCGGCACGCCGGCGCGGATGAAGGCGTATTGGTCGCTGCGGATGAAGATGCTTTCCTCCGGCGATGGGTCGGGCGTGATGTCGACCCCGACCTCGGCTGCGGCTTGATCGAGCACCGCCTGCAGGCTGGAATGCTCGACCCCGATCGGCACCACGTCGCGGGTCGGCACGCGCATCACCGGCATGTCCATGTTGATGTTGGCGACCAGCGAATCGCGCGGCACGCTCGGGTTGCGCGCGAACCATTCCGCGCCGAGCAGGCCCTTTTCTTCGGCGGTGACCGCGACGAACAGCAGCGAGCGCTTGGGCGGCGTTTTCGCCAGCGCGAGCTGCTGCGCGGTTTCGAGCATGATCGCCACGCCCAGCGCGTTGTCGAGCGCGCCGTTGTAGATCGCATCGCCCTTGACCGGCGCGCCGATCCCCAGGTGATCGAGATGCGCGCTGAACACCACGTGCTCGCGCTTGAGCGCGGCGTCGCTGCCGGGCAGCAACGCGACCACATTGCGCGACTGGGTCTGCTCGATCCGGTTGCGCGCCGACAAGGCGATGGTGCCGGGCAGATCGAAGCCGCGCAGGGTGCCTTCGCGCGCGTCGCGGAACAACTCGGCCGCGCTGTGGCCGCCGGCGCTGAGCACGGCATCGGCGCTGGCCGCGCTGACGTTGGCGATCACCGCCAATTGCGGAAACGTGTCGATCGCGCGGCCGTCGCTGCCGCGCAGGCGCATGCCCGGCCGCGCCCAGTTCTGCGCGCCGCGCGCCCAGGGCTGGCGTTTTTCTTCGTCTTGCGTGGCCACGATCACCGCGCCGACCGCGCCGCGTTCGACCAGGGCGCGGAGTTTCTCGCGGAACGAACTGTAGAACGCGCGCCGGTCGGTATCGAAGCGCCTGGGCGCGCCGTGCAGCAGCACCGCGATCTTGCCGCGCAGGTCCAGGCCGATGAAGTCGTCGTGATCGAGCTCGGGCGCGTGCACCGCCTGGCCGACGAACACCGCCGGCGCGGTCACTTGCGATTGCGCGCGATCGAAATCGAGCTGCGGCAGGAATTGCTCGCGAAATTTCAATTCGACCGTGCCGGTGTCGCGCTGCACGATCAGGCGGCCGCCGCCGTCTTCGCGGCTGGCGCGCAGCAGCGGCACGCGCTGGAAATAACCGCCGTCGTCGCCGGCCGGGCGCAGGCCGATCGCGCGCAGGCGCTGGGCGACGTACAGCGAGGCCAGGTCGAAGCCGCGCGTGCCGGCTTCGCGGCCTTCGAGCAGGTCGTCGGCGAGAAAGCGCACGTCGGCCTCGATCCGGCGTGCGTGCGCGCTGGCGCTTGCGTCGAAACCGTCGGCCACGGGCAGCGGCGCCGGGCGCTCGCAGGCTGCGAGCAACAGCGCGAGCGCGACGACAGCGATGCGATACGAACGGCGGTGCAGACAACGGTACTGGAACGGCGTGCGCGGCATGCGGCGGCTCCCGGCGATGGCTGGACGCCCTGGCGCGGGCGCGCAGCGACGCTAGCACGCGGCGCGGGCGGTGTGCCTGGGTGTGGCCGATTCTTCGACGGACGGCGCCGGCCCGGGCGCCGTGGACCACCGAGCCGGCGCAGTTCCGCGCAAACCGGCGCGCCGTGCACGTGCGAACGCGCGGTTCTGGCCCGGCGTTACATTCGCTTACACCGCGTTACAAAACTTTGTCGCGGGCCAGCGGGGGTGATCGCGAAACCTGCGCATGTGATGTGTTTTTTTTCGACATTTCGCTACGTGGCGAATGAATGCCGATTCACGATCGGCCGGAAAAACACGGAATAAATATGCAAGTAAGCCACCACGATCGGCCTGGATTGGCGTGGCTTATCTGTTCCTTAACTTGCAATGTTTCGCGCCTGCCTAGTGTCCGCGATCAATCGACACCCGGCCCGCGACCGCATGCACACTCGACCTTCCGACACCCCGCTTGCCACCCCGTCGCGCAGCGGCCCCGGATGGCGCGTGGCGATGCTGGTGCTGGTCAGCGCGGCGACGACGGCGCTGTTGCTGCTCGACGACCGCCTGCAACAGGCGGTCAGTTCCAATAATCGGGCGGTGCTGCAGCCCGGCTGGGTCGCGGGCCTGATGACGATCGTGACGTGCCTGTGGCTGGGCGCCAGCCGCTGGGTCGCGAATGCGGTGATCGCCGCGTTCGCGGTCATGCAGTTGTTCCAGCTGTGCCATATCGCCGCGATCGGCCGCGCGCTGACGCCGCTGGACGTGGCGATGATTCCGCATGAATTGAGCGACATCGCGCAGGCGGTGCGGGCCGGCGCGGCCAGTCATTGGCCGACCTTGTTCGCCGGCGGCGTGCCGTATGCGCTGGCGTTCGCGATGTTCAACCTCGGCCTGCCGCGGCTGCGGTTGCCGCGTTTGCGCTGGGCCTTGCTGATCGTCGTGCTGGTGTTCGCCACCCAGTTCTACAACGCCAGCCGCTACACCATGAAGCGGTTCATGCCGCGGCCCGAGCGCAGCTCGCTGCACAACTCGCTGTTGGCCTTCAGCTATTGCGCGGTCAATCTGGTCGGCAAGTCGGTGCGGCGCAATGTGCTGAGCTATCAGGCCTACAGCGTCGTCGCCCGCGACGATGCCGACGCGGCCCGCGAGCGGCCGCGCGATCTGTGGCTGGTGATCTTCGATTCGACCCGCACCGATCACTGGGGCCTGGCCGGTTATGCGCGAGCGACCACGCCCAATATGTCGCGCTGGGTCGCGCAGGGCCAGGCGCGCTGGCATCGCGGCCTCGCCGGGGCGGTCTCGACGCGCGCCTCGCTGGGCCTGTTGTTCAACGGCGTGCGCGAGCCGGGCAACATCGCACAACTGCGTTCGCACGAGGCCAATCTGCTGCGTCTGGCCAAGCGCGCGGGTTATCGCACCTACTGGCTGTCGACCCAGCACGGCGACCTGCTCGATGAGATCGATGCGCCCAGCATCGACGTGATCCGCACCCGCGGCAGCGACGAAGCGCGGATCGCCGCGGTCGGCGACGATGCGGTACTGGACATGCTCGACGCGGTCACGCCAAATCAGCCGCGGCTGGTGGTGATGATGCTGCGCACCGCGCACATTCCCTACGACGACGCTTATCGCCGCCACGGCGGCAGCTACCGGCGCTGGCCCGACGGCAAGGGTCTGACCGAGGGCGCGCGCCTGGTCAACGCCTACGACAACGCGATCGTCTATCAGGACGCGTTGGTCGAGAAGTTGTACCGGAGGTTCGAGCGCGGCGATGGCGACGGCCTGTTTGTGGTCACTTCCGATCACGGTCAGATGCTTGGCGAGGACGGAGTGTGGGGGCATAACGTGCTGACCCCGCAGATCGCCCAGGTGCCGATGTTGGTGCGCACCCGCGGCGCGGCGCAGATGCCGCTGGCCGGCAACGGCGACTGGCTGAGCCATCACGATCTGGCGCGCGCGCTGGCATGGCGGATGGGGTTTTCGATCCACAATCCCAACGCGCGCGCCGCAGTGGACTATCTGCAGGGTTCGGATCTGTTCGGCGACAACCTGTTCCGCGAGATGCGCATCGTCGACGGGCATCTGCAACTGGGCGAGTTGTCGGGGCTCGGGCATGCGCATGATGGTGATGCGCACGCTGCGAGCGATCACGAGAGCGAGTGAGTCGCGGCGGCTTCAGCCGAGGCTGACGTTCACGACGAAGCTTCGCGTAGCTTCTTCTCGGCCTCGACCAACGGCGGCGCATCGGTTTCCAGGTTCAGCCGCATCAGCGCGATCGCCTGTTGCAGCAGCTTGCGCGCATCCGGGCGCCGGCCCTGGCGCAACGCGATGTCGGCGGCGACCAGTTGGATCTTCGACAGCATCACCGGGTTCTTGTAGGCCGGGCTCTGCGCGGCGCGCTGCAGCGCTTCATCGGCGAATACCGCCGCCTGCCTGAGATCGCCGCGGCCCATCGCGATCTGCGCGGCCAACGATGCGATCCCGGGCAGGAAGTTGATGTCTTCCGGCCGGGTCGCCAGGTTCACTTCGGCGCGCGCCTGATCCAGCGCCGAGTCTTGGAGAATCGAAACGAACGTCCGCATGAACACGTCCGATCCCTCAACGCCGGCCGAGTCGGCCGACGGCAAGCGCACCGACCCAGGCGAAGCTGCGCCATCGACCCCGGCCGCGAACGACAACTCCGGCAACGCGTCGCGCGCGCCCGAAGCGGACAGCGAGGCCGGCGCGAACGCGGGCGAGCGCGCGCCCGCGCGCGATTTGCGCATGGGGATTGTTTTTGCTCCGTACCGGTGGTGAATCGCGATGGCATATGCAATCGCGCCATCGCCGCCACGGCGTCAATACAACGCCGGTCGCCCGCCGCTTACGCGGTCTACGCCGATTCGGGAATCGCCATCTCGACGCTGTTGATCTCGCCGAAGCCGAAGGCCACCGCCACCCCCAGCAGGATCAGCGCCCACAGCACCGCGCCGAGTGCGATCCAGAGGTAATTCGCCGGGGTCAGGCGCGCGTTGGATTCGCCGTGCGGATCGCCGCAGGCGGCGTTGGCGGCGCGCTGGATCTGCAGCAGGCTCCAGCCCACCGGCAGCAGGGCCAGCACGCCGAGCACGTCGGTATAGGGCGAGCCGACCCCGCGCGCGCTCAGCCGGTCCAGCACGGCGTTGCCGATGCTCGCGATCACGTACAAGGTCGCCATCGCGCCCGGCGCCCACGCATAGGCGCGCCCGGCCTTGCGCAGCACCCCGTCGATGCGCGCGGTCAGCGCATGGGTATAGAAGATCGAGAGCAGCGTGCGCGCCACCGGCCACAGGTACTCGCCGCTGGCGGCGCGATAACGCGCCCAGTGCATGTACGACCAATACAGCTGGTACAGGCCGAAGGTGGCGAAGAACAGGATGCAGAACTTGCGCGCGGACACGATGAAGAATTCGTTGCCGCGGTCGGCCGGTCCGGCCGGCTGCGTCACCGCCGCGGTCGGCGGGGCGTAGAGGTTGGGTTCCATGGGGTAGACGTGCTCCTGCGGACGAACGGGATCGATCAGTCGAACAACACGGCCACGCCTATCCCGCCTTGCAGGTCCGGGCTGTCGCGGTCCAGGCCCCAGTCCAGCGAGGCGTCGAGCTGCACATGCGAGGTCGCCATCCAGGTCACGCCGGTGCCGGCGACCGAGGTCGTGGACTGGTGATCGGTGTACGACACGCCGGCTTCGATATAGGCCCCGACCGTGTCGCTCAGTGCGACGCTGACGCTCGGCGACCAGGTCCAGGTGTCCTCACCGTCGCTGCGGTCGAGGTTGAAGTACAGCGCGCCGGACACGCGCTCGCTGAAGTCGTAACCCAGGGTGGTGCCGAGCGTGTACTGAGTCGCGCCGTTGCTGAAATCGCGCGCGCCGCTGGCGGCGGTGACGGCGCCGAGCACGGCCCAGGAAAATTTATCGTGCGAGGACGGCAGCGCGACCTTCAACGCGAGCCCGGTGTCGCCGGCGCCGTGGCGCGAGCGGCGGCCGCCGTCGTCGTCGCGTTCGTGCAGATAGTTGTACGGCGAGGTCGCCAGTTGCAGCTCGACCGTGTCGCTCAGGCCCAGGCGCAAGCTGGTGTTGGCGTTGTACTGGGTGCTGCGGCCGCCGCCGTCGTCGTCGCGCTGGAAATCGGGCAGGCCCTGTTCCCAGGCGAAACTTCCCTTGGGCAGGGTGCCGGTGGAGAAGGCGATGCCGGGCCGGTCGAACGACGGCGCCTCGTCGGCGCGGGCCGGCGCGGTCGCGCCCAGGCCGATCAATGCGGCCATGCACAGCGGGATCGAACCGGGCGTCATGCGCATGCTCGCGTCTGCGGTCGATGACGATTGCTCGATACGTCCAGGCGCAGTGTCCTTTCCCGCATTGCGTTTAGTCCTTCGTTCCGGGCGCCGGGCAGCGACGCCTTACTGCCGCGTGCTTACAGCTTCGACCAGACGCCCTGCTGGCTTTCGCAGGCGGCCTTCAAGGCGGCGAGCTGATCGGGGGTGCGCTGGTAGTAGTAGATCTGCGCCGGCGCGCCGCGCGGCGAATCGCACTTGCCGCCGGCGCCGCTGGGGCAGGACGCGACCAGCCGCATATCGACCTGGCCGCCCATGCCTTCCAGCCCGGGCGCCTGGCCGCTGCACTGCACCTTCTGCTGACCCTCGGACAGGTTCATGTCGGCCTCGGTGCACTCGTTGATGACCTGACCCATGATCTGGCCCTGCATCATGCAGGCGCTCTTGGCGTAGGCGAGCGGACAGGCGAGCAGCAGGGCGGCGACAACGAGCGGTGCGGTAAGACGGCGCATGGCGAGGGCTCCGGAGGCGGCGGGAAACCGCGACCTCGCAGGTCGCGGCAGCCAGGAGACGAAGCGCGCGGCGCATCGATGCGCCGTCGCGGTCCATCCCCATGGACACCGCATCACTCTAGCGCGCTTGGGTGACCGGTGGCACACGCTCGGCTCAACCGCTGCGTGCCTTGCACAGCCTGGAAGCGTCAGCGCGCGGATACCGGCGCGGCGCATCGCAGAATCGGACCTGTGGCTGCGCGGCTACTCTTCCTGCCCACTGCGCGGCGGAAACCGCAGCACCACGCCGGTCTGGTGCTCGGGGCGGTTCCACAGCACCGGCACGTTGCGCGGGGTCGGCGGCTCGAGTTCGTCGTGCGCCGGGACCATGCTCTCGTCCTCGTCTTCCCAGCTGTAGCGCTTGCGCGGCGGCAGCGGGTCGCGCCGGCGCAGCACGAAGGCGGCGATCACGCCGGCCACCGCGCCGCCCAGATGGGCCTGCCAGGACACGCCGATCTCGCGCGGCAGCACGGTCAGCAACATGCCGCCGTAGAGCAGGAACGCGATCATCGCCGCGGCGATCGAGGGCCGGTCGCGGCGCAGCAGGCCCAGGGTCATGACCAGGAACATCAGGCCGTGGGTCACGCCGCTGGCGCCGAGGTGATAGCTGCCTGGATTGCCGAGCAGCCACGCGCCGATACCCGAGCCGAGCCACAGCATCGGCAGCGCCCGCAGCGTCGCCTTGGGATAGACCGCGCCGGCCAGGGTGCCGAGCAGCAGCAAGGAGGTCGCATTGGCGGCCAGATGCTCGACCGAGCCGTGCAGCAGCGGCGCGGTCAGCAGCCCGATCAGGCCGTGCAGCGACCACGGCTGCACGGTGAAGGCGCGCACGTCGAAGCTGCCCTGGGCGGCGAACACCGCCACCAGCAGCAGCACGAACGCCAGGCTGGCGTTGAGCGCGCGCAGCAGGCGGCGGCGGTCGGCCTTGCGCTGGGCCGGGGTGTCGGGGACGGGGGCTTCGGTGGGCAGTTGCATGTCAACCAGATTGGCACCGCCAGCGGCCTTTGCAAGCCGGCCCGGGCGGGCTTCTTTGTCCCGCCCACGGGAATGTGGCCCCGGTCAACAACCAGGCGGGGCCCGTCCGGGCGGGTCGTCGGCGAACCCAGGCCCGGGAGGAATCGCCCGGCCCCGGTAGAATGGGCCGATGAATAACGAAATCCCCACCGTACGCCTCAAGAACGCCTGGAAATCCACCCACCCCTGGATCTTCCAGCGCCTGGTCGACAAGCCCGCCCAGCGGCCCAAACCCGGCGCCATCGTCAACGTGGTCGGGGTCGACGGCGTCTGGATCGGCCGCGGCTTCTACAACGGCCATTCGCGCATCGCCCTGCGCATGCTCGAAAACGACCCGGACGTCGAAGTCGACGCCGAGTGGTTCGCGCGCAAGATCGCCGCCTCGGTGTCGCTGCGCCGCGACGTGCTCAAGCTCGACGAGGTCAGCGACGCGTGGCGCGTGGTGCATAGCGAGGGCGACGGGATCAGCGGGCTGGTCGTGGACCGTTACGGCGATCTGTTGGTGGTCGAATACTTCAGCGCCGGTGCGTTCCGCCATCGCGAATGGATCTACGACGCGCTGCGCGCGCAGTTCCCGGGCTGCCGTTTCTATGCCTTCGCCGACGAGCACGTGCAGAAGCAGGAAAGCTTCGACTTCCGCGGCACCGAGCCGGTCCCGCCGTCGACCATCACCGAATACGGCATCAAGTTCCGCGCCGATCCGGCCGGCGCGCACAAGACCGGTTTCTTCGCCGACCAGCGCGAAAACCGCGAATGGCTGTCGCGGCAGGTCGCCGGCAAGCGCGTGCTCGACCTGTGCTGCAACACCGGCGGCTTCGGCGTGTACGCCAAGGCGCGCGGCGCCGAGGAAGTGATCGGCGTGGACATCGACGCCGACGTGCTCAACATCGCCAAGGGCAACGCCAAGCTCAACGGCGCCAACGTCAAGTTCGTCCAGGCCGACATCTTCCCGTACCTGCGCGACATGGGTAACGCGGGCGAGCAGTTCGACGTGGTGATCCTGGATCCGGCCAAGATGACCCGCGATCGCGAGCAGGTGATCGCGGCGCTGAAGAAATACCTCGACATGAACAAGTTGGCGCTGGGCGTGGTCAAGCCGGGCGGTTTGTTCGCGACGTTCTCCTGCACCGGCCTGGTCAGCGAAGACCAGTTCCTCGACATGCTGCGTCGCGCCGCGTTCTATGCCGGCCGCACCGTGCAGGTGCTGAAGGTGTCGGGCGCGGGCGCCGACCATCCGTGGCTGGCGCAGGTGCCGGAGTCGCGGTATCTCAAGGCGGTGTTTTGCCGGGTGCTGGATTGAGGTGAGGTGGGTTGCGCGTGGGGTTTCGCGCAGTAATTCGCTTGCGACGTAATGTTCCCTCTCCCGCTTGCGGGAGAGGGAGCACTACGCAGGGAGAGGGAGCCGGACGATCAGTCCGTCGCCCGAAACCCCGTCACATGCCGCGCCTTGTAGCTATCGGGCCGATACGCCACCTCGCGTGCCAGCGCATCCACAAACCCCGGCTCCCCGATCCGCGCGCGTTCGCCGGCATCGAGTTCGAGCGTGAGCTCGTAACTGGCGATCGTGCCGCACAGCACTGACAGATAGCGTCGCTCGCCATCGGCGTACAGCGTCCAGGCCCGATCGCGTTGGTCGATGAGTTGCATTCTGGTTTCCGCCCCCGCGTTCAGCCGTATATGATTTGGACAGAACCGATCACGCCGACGAACTTCCACTGTCCTCGCTGGAGCGCGAACAGTTCCATTCGACCGTGCTGGCCCGAGTTGCGGTAAGTCGTCTGGACATACAGCAGGGCCTGATCCCCGCGCGCCGACACGACCGGCCGGCTGATCCGGAGGATACCGCTAGCCTGCGGATATGCTCGGTAGAAGGCCGGCGGAATGCCGCAGTAGAACACCGGCGGGTCCTCCTTCATCGAAAAAATGGTCGCTACGCGCTCGCGCTCGACCGGAACGATACCGGGCACCGACCATGCGTCCAGCGGCTGTTGTCCGACATTGACGCGCCGCAACGCATCAACCAGCGTCTCGGACAGATTCCGATCGATCAGTTGGTTGGGCCGGTCCCGGGAATTGCGCGGATCTTCGTACCATTCCGGTGTCAGCTCGCTGCAACGCTCCTGACTTTGCCGACGCTTGCCGCAGATGGATACCGTGGCGTTTTCCAATGCGAGGCGACGTCGCGTTCCATTCGCGTCGAACGTCGGCGACTGTTCGGTGGACTGCTGGTGTTCGACCACGGCGATCAGAATCGCGCGCTGTTCCGCGGCCGTCGCCACGCGCGGTGGTTCGACAGGTGCGTCGAATGCCTTCAGTTTCGAAGAATTGGCCACGAGGACCAGCGCCACCGCCACCACGATGCACGCGGCATACAGTGCCGACTTGAACAGCGACGGAGCACGCGCGTCGCGGCCGTGAGGCCTGTCGTTGGCCGATCCGGAAGACGATGCAGTCATGGCCGGGCATCCCTGCGCGCTTGCGCGATCGCAACAGCGTAGGCGCGCGCGCGACCGGTGGGCAAGACGTCGAGCCGATCGAAAGCCGGCGCCGGTTTCGCGCTCAGTCCTTCCACCACAGGATCGTCGGCGGATCCTCGGGACGGGTCTGCTCCAATCGCTGCAGCGCGCCCAGGTCCAATCCGGGCAGATGCACGCTCATCGCCGTGGCGACCTCGCGATACCCCGGCCAATCGGTGCGCAGTTCCAGGCGTTCGCCGGTCGCGGTGCCGACTTCCACGAAGATCAGCCGGCGCTCGTTCGCGTCGATCGCATAGCCGTCGATGCCGTCGATGTCGGTCCAGCGGATGCCGTGGATGCGTCCGGCGCCGTCGTCGCGCCAGACGCCGCGCGGATCGGCGTACAGCCTGGGATCTTGCGGGTTCATGCGAACGGTCCTTGCACGGACGGGACGGCGGCTGCCGAACCGGTGGGCGGCCAAGATTGGCACATCGGATACGCCCAATCGGGTGCCGTATGGAACACCGGAGGCGTGGCCAAGCGGTCAAATGTGATTGACATCACGTTTACTCCGGGCGTCGGATCGGTCGCCCAGCCTCGCCTACGCGCTACGCACCGGTTGCGACGGCCAGCCACGACCGCCCCTGTAGGAGCGACGCAAGTCGCGACCGCGAAACCGCGCCTGCGTCGCAGGCAGGGATGCCGCGATCGCAGCCGGCGACCGAAGCAAGTCCTGCTGGAACACCGTTCGGGCATCGAGAATCGACGCCATCGCAGTGCGGCAACCACAGACCCACCACCCCGGCCGCACCGACGCGCTCCACCCCTCGCCGCCCCCCGCATCGCAGGAGCTGAGACTCACCCGTTTAGACTGGGGCCCTAAACTCAGGTGCCCTGGCTGTCCCAGGCGCCCGATCCGTGCCCGCCCCCGCCCGGCGGACCACCGCCGCGCCGCGCGGCCACGCCGTCGCCCCTGCCGCCTTGCAAGAGTCCCCATGCCCCTGACCGCCGCCCTGCTCGCCATCGTGTTCGCGTTGCTGATCGGCGCCGCGCTCGCCTGGCTGCTCGCCCGCGCCGGCGCCGCGCGCGCGCTGGAGGCCGCGCGCGGCGAGCTGGGCGCGCAGTTGAACGCGGCCAACACCGAGCGCGCGCAATTGCTCGAGCGCAGCGCGCGCATTCCCGAACTGCAGGGCCGGCTGGACGAACTCGAGGACCTGCGCGACCGCCTGATCCACGACAGCGGCCAGCTGCGCGAGGCCATCGGTCGCGCCAGCACCGAGCTGGAAAAGGAACAGCAGGCCCTGCAACGCCTGCGGGCCGAGCTGCTCGACGCCGAACGCCTGCGCGACGCGGCCAATGCCGAGCTGCAGCGGCGCAGCGTCGAACTCAGCCGCATGAGCACCCAGCTCGATGCCGAGCGCAGCCAGTCGCAGGAAAAGATCGCCCAGCTCAAGGACGTGCGCGACGAACTGACCACCCAGTTCAAGAACCTCGCCAACGACATCCTGGAAGAAAAGAGCAAGCGCTTCACCGAACAGAACCGCAGCCACCTGGGCCTGTTGCTCGATCCGCTGCAGCAGAAACTCGCCGAGTTCCAGACCCGGGTCGAGACCGTCTACGACAACGAAACCCGCGACCGCACCGCGCTGGGCGAGCAGGTGCGCCAGTTGATGGCGCTGAACCAGTCGCTCAGCGAAGACGCGAAGAACCTGACCACCGCGCTCAAGGGTTCCAGCAAGACCCAGGGCGCGTGGGGCGAGTTGATCCTCGAACGCGTGCTCGAATCGGCCGGACTGCGCAAGGGCGAGGAATACGACGTCCAGGAAAGCCACGGCACCGAGGACGGCGAGCGCCGGCCCGACGTGACCATCCATCTGCCCGAAGACCGGCATTTGGTGATCGATTCCAAGGTCTCGCTGGTCGCGTACGAGGAGTACGCCAGCGCCGAGGACGAGGAGCAGCGCGCGCGCGCGGTCAAGCGCCATCTCGACTCGGTGCGCGCGCATATGCGCGTCTTGTCGGACAAGCGCTATCAGGAGCTGTACGGCCTGCGCTCGCTGGATTTCGTGCTGATGTTCGTGCCGATCGAACCGGCCTTCATGCTGGCGGTCACCCACGACCGCAATCTGTTCATGGACGGCTGGCAGCGCAACGTGCTGGTGGTCAGCCCGTCGACCTTGTTGTTCGTGCTGCGCACCGTCGCCCATCTGTGGCGGCAGGAGGCGCAGAACCGCAACGCCCAGGAAATCGCCAAGCGCGGCGCGCAGCTGTACGACCGGCTGTGTTCGTTCGTGGCCGACCTGGAGAAAGTCGGCGACCGCATCAACCAGGCCAAGGACAGCTTCGACAGCGCGCGCGACAAGCTCAGCCGCAACAAGGGCAGCGTGATCCGCCAGGCCGAGATGCTGCGCGACATGGGGGTCAAGCCCAGTCGCGCATTGCCGGCGAAACTGGTCGAGTTGTCGGCCGACGATGCATTGGCCGACGACGGCATCGAACCCGACGGCCCGCGGCCGATCGAGGGCGCGGCGGGGTTGTTGGCCGCCGAATCCGACAGCCCGGACAACCCGGATGATGCGGGCGCGCGAGCGGACGCGGACGAAAACGGCAAGCAATCTGCGTAACGAAGCGGCAGTCCATTGCCCCCTTTGCAAAAGGGGGCGAGCGCCCGACGGCACGATGGGACGGGCATTGCTTGCGGCGCGGGGGATTTGCTTTTGCTTGTGTGGCGCGGCGATACGAACCTGAGAACAAATCCCCCAGCCCCTTTTCAAAGGGGGGGAAAGCACGTCGGCGAGGAAAAACAAAACGGCCCGGATTCGCATCCGGGCCGTTCGTGCATCCAGCTTTGCAGCGAACTCGCGCGGCGCTCAGCGACCGCCGTCGGTCGGCATCACCGGCATCGCATCGGCCGGGACGCTCGGGTTGCTGTCGTCCTGCAGATAGTCGGGCAGCTGCTCGTCGCTGTTCTTGTCCATGCGGTCGCCGAAGATCTGGTAGTCGCGGCGCTGGGTCCACGAATCGCGCACCAGCGCGTATTCGTCTTCGGCGCCCTCGCGCAGGCTGTCCAGCGGCAGCAGCTGGGCGCGCACGTCCACCAGCTGCAGGCCCTGCAGCGGGATGCGGATGCGGTCGCGATCAACCTGACGCAGCGGGCTCAGCGGCGCGTCGCCGAGCGCGCCGAACGCGTCGCGCACGGTGCGCGGCCCGAACAGCGGCAGCTCGAGATAACGCGAACGCTTCCAGCCCCAGATGCCGAGGGTCTGGCCGAAGTCTTCGCTGCGGTTGGGCAGCTTGGCGTCGCTGGCCGGATCGAAGATGCCGGCGATGCCCAGGGTGGTGTTGAGCGCGAACCGGCCCAGCGACTGCGCGGCCTGCTTGGGCTTGCCCTGCAGCAGCGCGTTGAGCGCCGACACCGGCTGGCCGAGGTTGTTGAAGAAGTTGCTCACACCCAGCCGGATCGGGCGCGGCACGACCTTGGTGTAGGCGCGCGCCAGCGGCCGCGCGATGCCCTTGTCCACCGCCATGTTGAAGCGGTGCATGCGGCGGTTGTACTTCTCCCACGGATCGTAAGCGCCGGGCACGTTGGCAGGGGTCGGCAAGGTGGGATCGGCGACCGGATCGTAGGCCTGCGAGTTGCCGTAGATGTCGTCGAAGTCGCGTTCGGCGGCGGTGCGCGGGTCGGCGACCGGTTCGATCGGCTGGGCCGCGGCCGGGTCGAGCGACGGCGGCGCGGGCGGATCGACCTGAGCCAGGCTGTAGTCCAGGTCCAGTTCGAGCGGCACCACGGCGAAGTCGTCGCCGTGCGCGGCCGGAGCCTGCTGCGGCGACGACGTTTCGGCGGTCGCGGTCGAGCCAGTAGTCGCATCGACCGGCGCGCTCGCGGCGACACCGGCCGCGGACAGCGCGGTCGCCGAATCGGTCTGCACCGGCAGTTGCGACGAAGCCGCGATATGCGCGGACTCGACCGGCGCGGGCTGAACCAGGTCGGACCCGGCAACGGCCGGCGGCGGAGCCTCGGCGGCCACATCGGCCTGCCGATCGGCGGCGACCAGGGCCGTGCTCGACGCGGTCGGGCCGGCGGCGCTGGAGGAAGCCGGGCTCGCGTCCTGCGCGAGGGCCGGTGCGGAGTGCAGCGCGGCCAGGATCAGGCCGAGCGCTAAGGGGAGTGCGTGGGGGCGCATGGTTGCAGTCTAGTCTTCCGTTACATCGGTGGGGGCGGCCAGGCCACGTCCGTGGGCGTCGGCGACCGCAACTGTGAACGTGGTCGGATGCGGCGCGATCAACTGGCGAAACCGAGCGACGCGTCGAGCCGGTACGCCGCGCGCAACTCGGCCAGTCCGGCCGGTTCGCCGCGCACGTCCACGCCAGGCGCCTGTTCGGCCAACTCGGCCAGCAGCGCCAGCCCGGCGCTGTCGACCGAATCGACCGCCGACAGGTCGAACCGGCGCGCGCCGGCGACCAGCGCGCGCGCCTGCGGCCACAACGCGGCGGCCGCGGCGCGATCGAGCGCGCCGGCGAACACCAGGGTGTCGCCGTCCTTGCGCAGGCTGGCCACGGCCGCGCTCATCTCAGTTGCCGCTCGCCTGGGCCTGCAGCTTGCCGGCCTTGATGTCGGCGGCGACCTGGGCGATCGACTTCTGGTTGAGCGGGGTGTCGAACTGGTTGCGGAAGGTCTGCACGAAGCTGACGCCTTCGACCATCACGTCGAACACCTTCCACTGCGCGCCGTTCTTGCGCAGCAGGTAGTCGACCGGAATCGGCTCGCCGCCCTGGCGCAGGAACTCGCTCGACACCTTGACGATGGCGCCGCCGCGCAGCGGGGTCTCGGACTTGATGCGGACCTGCAGGCGGGTATTGAAGTCGAGCAGGGCCGACCCGTAGCGCTGCATCAGGCTGCCGGTCAGCGCGTCGGCGAACAGGCCGACCTCGGCGTCGGACGCGCCGCGGCCGTGGGTGCCCAGGACCAGGCGCGCGGCGTAGTCGCGGTCGAACACCGTGTTGAACTCGGTGGTGATGAACTGGCTCAGCGCGGCGCGGTTCTTGCTGAACTCGGCGCGGCGCGATTCCAGGGTCGACAGGATGCGGGTGCTGTTGGCCAGCACCATCGCGCTGGGCGAACCGGCGGCGGGCGCGGCCTGGCCCGGGGCCGCGGTGGCCTGGGCGAACGCGAACGAGGGAGCGCCGGCGATCAGGGCCGAGGCGAGGACGGTAACGATCAGGGAACGCTTCATTTCTTGGTCTCGTCGGAGGGGGCGGCTTGTTCGCCCTGGAGGTAATCGGGAACGCCGGCGTCGGCGGGCTGGGCCGCGGCCGCGCCGCCGCCATTGCCGCCTTGTGCACCACCGCCGCTGAACATGTACTTGCCGACCAGCTGGATCAGGTCGACCGCCGGCTGGGTCAGGAAGATCTTGTCGCCGGGCTTGAGGTTTTCCGGGTCGCCGCCGGGGCTGAGCCCGACATAGCTCTCGCCCAGCAGGCCGCTGGTGAGGATGCCCGCGGAGGTGTCGGCCGACAGCGTGTAGCGCTTGTTGATCGCCAGGGTCACCACCGACTGGTACTTGACCGGGTCAAGCGTGATATCGGTCACCTGGCCGACCGTCACGCCGCCGATCTTGACCGGCGCGTTTGGGCGCAGCGGGCCGATCGTGGTGAAGTTGGCGGTGATGTTGTAGCTATCGCCGCCGAAACCGAACTTGCCGTTGGTCGAGGCGATCGCCAGCACCAGCAGCGACGCCAGGGCGAGGAGCAGGAACGCGCCAACGGCGAATTCGATGCGGGGACTGCGGATGGACATGGCACCACCTTGGGGATAAAGCCCGCGTGGATCAACGCGGCTGTGGGAACGGTATGCATGGAACGGTGTGGATGCCGCGAAGGGATTCGCCCCCGCCCCGGCTTGAAAGCCCCTCTCCCGCGGGCGGGAGAGGGGTTGGGGTGAGGGCGCGCTTGGCGCTGCAACCTCACTTCGGCCCTCATCCGCCCTTCGGGCACCTTCTCCCGCTTGCGGGAGAAGGAAGGTCAAACAACTCCTCCCGCTTGCGGGAGAAGGGAAATCGAATTACCTGAACAAAAACGCCGACATCACGAAATTGAACATCAGCACCAGCAGCGAGGCGTTCACCACCGCGCGGGTGGTCGCCACCGAGGTGCCTTCGATGGTCGGCTCGGCATGGAAACCGACATAGGCCGCGACCAGCGCCGCGGTCCCGCCGAACACCGCCGACTTCACGAACGCCATCAGGAAGTCGTTATAGAAATCGACGCTGTCCTTGAGCACCTGCCAGAACGTGCCGGCCTGCAGGCCGATCACGTGGACCGACTCGAAATAGCTCGCGCTGATCGCCAGGCTGCAGAAGAACCCGGTCAGCAGCGGCACGCACAGCACCGCCGCCCAGAACCGCGGTGCCACCGCCTTGCCGATCGGGTCGATCGCCATCAGGCCGAGCGCGGTGATCTGGTCGGTCGCGCGCATCAGGCCCAGTTCGGCCGCGATCGAGCTGCCGGCGCGGCCGATGAACAGCAGCGCGGTCAGCACCGGGCCCAGTTCGCGGTACAGGCCCAGGCCCAGCATGGCGCTGACCTGATTGGCGGCGCCATAGGTATCGAGTGCGCGGTAGCCCAGCAGGGTGACCGAAAGGCCGACGAACGCGCCGCCAACGGCGATGATCGGCAGCGAACGCGCGCCGATCTTGTAGATTTCGCGCACCAGCTCGCGGAAGAAGTCGGCGGTCGGCTTGGACGCGCGCAGCACCGACAGCGAGAACAGGCCGGCGCGGCCGAGCGAGCGGGTGGCTTCGATGAAAGGCATCACGCGGCCTCCGAGGTGCGGGGGGCGGCGTCGAAGCCGATCGGGCCGTCGGGCTCGCCGCGCAGGAACTGGCGGACCAGCGGGTCGGTGCTGTGTTCGAGTTCGGCCGGAGTGCCGGAGAACACGATGCCGCCGTTGGCGATCACGATCGCGTGGTCGGCCACCGGCAGGGTCTCGTGGACGTGGTGGGTGACGATGATGCTGGTCAGGCCCAGGGTGTCGTTGAGGCGGCGGACCAGGCTCATGACCACGCCCGACGCGATCGGGTCGAGCCCGGTCAGCGGTTCGTCGTAGATCATCAGCGGCGGGTCCAGCGCCAGCGCGCGGGCCAGCGCGACCCGGCGGGCCATGCCGCCGGACAGCTCGCGCGGGTAGGCATCGGCGGCGGCGCGCAGGCCGACCGCGTGCAGTTTCATCAGCACCAGGCGGCGGATCAGCGCGGGCGGCAGCTTGGTATGGGCGCGTAGCGGCAGGGCCACATTCTCGGCCGCGGTCAGGTCGGTCAGCAGGCCATTGCCCTGAAGCAGCACGCCGATGCCCTTGCGCAGCTCGAGCAGGTCGCGCTGGTTCTGCGGCACTTCCTGGCCGAACACTTCGACCTTGCCCGAGGCCGGCGCGAGTTCGCCGGTCAGCGCCGACAACAAGGTCGACTTGCCGCTGCCCGAGGGCCCGAGCACCGCGACGATGCTGCCGCGCGGCACCGACAGGTTGATCCCGCGCAGCACGCTGCGGCCGCCGCGGTCGAGGCGGAGGTCGGTCAGGCGGACGATGGGCGTTGGCGTCGTCATGCGGGGCGGCAATCCGTGCGGGAAGGGGCGAACGGCGGAACCAGGGGCCGGTCAGGGCCGCGGACGTTGAGCGCCGCGGACGATCAGGGCCGGCGAAGCGGCGCAGCTTGGCCCACTGCGGCTGAACGGGGGTGGAGCGTCGGACATTGTCGCAGCTTAGCCGGCCGGGCCCGTGCCTGTACCGCAACGGGGTGTTTGACCGGTGGGGTCGGTGGGTGGGGCGATGCTGATGGGGGGCGATTAAAACGGTTTTAAGTGGGGTGGGCGCGCGGTGGGGGATTCGCCTTTCGCTCTAAAGCCAACGCCCCAATCGCCACACCCTCTCCAGGCGCCCTGGCACCCATTCCGGCAAGATGGCGCAATGCCTGCGCGTCCCGATTTCCGTCTCTACCATTCCAATGCGCTGGACGTCCTCGCCGGTCTGCTGGCGCAGGAACTGCGCACGCCCGCGCCCGGTCAGGCACTGCTGGCGCCCGACACCATCCTGATCCCGCAGGTCGCGATGCGCCGCTGGCTGCAGGCGACGCTGGCGCAGGCGTACGGGATCGCGGCCAATCTGGAATTCCTCACCCCGGGCGAATTCGTCCAGCGCGCGCTCGACGCCAACGAACCGGGCATCGACCCGGCCGAGCGCGGCGACGATCTCGACGCCTCGGCGATGCGCTGGCGCCTGTACGGCGTGCTGTCGCAGCCGGCGCAGCTGCGCGAGCCGGCGTTGGCGCCGCTGCGCGCCTACCTGGACGGCGACGACCCGATCAAATCGTGGTCGCTGTCGGGCGAGCTGGCCTCGTTGTTCGAGAAGTACCAGGCCTGGCGCCGCGACTGGCTGTTGGCCTGGGACGCCGGCCGCGACCGCAACGACGCCCAGGCCGCGCTGTGGCGCCGCATCGCCTCCGGCCGTCGCTACCGCGCGCGGCGCATCGACGATTACCTGAGCCGCTTCAACGACGATGGCGGCGAGCACGGCCCGGCGCGGATCCCGCGCGGCCTGCCGTCGCGGCTGTTCGCCTTCGCCACCCTCAACGTCTCGCCCGACGTGCTGCGGGTGATCGCGACCCAGGCGATCGCCGGCACCCTGCACTTCTATCTGCCGACCCCGACGCGCAAGTACTGGGGCGACCTGGGCACCCTGGCCGAACGCCTGCGCCAGGGCGAGGACGCCGCGTTCGGCGAGGACGACAACCCGCTGCTGCAGGCCTGGGGCACGGCCGGGCGCGACTTCATGGCGGTGCTCGGCGGCTACGAGGTGGTGCATCCCTCCGGCGAGATCGCCGCCTACGCCGACCCGGAAGACAGCCGCCACGACGACCCGACGCGCGATACCTTGCTGCAACGCCTGCAACGCGACCTGCTGCACCGGCGCGCGCTGCCGGCGACGCCGTGGCGCGCGCAGGTCGATCGCCTCGACGCGAGCGTGCAGGTCCACGCCTGCCACACCCGCTTGCGCGAAGTGCAGGTGCTGCACGATCAGTTGCAGGGCCTGCTCGACCCGCAGTCCGAACAGGGCCGCCGCTTCGATCCGCCGCTGCAGCCGCGCGAGATCGCGGTGCTCGCGCCCGACATCGATCCGTACGCGCCGCATATCGCCGCGGTGTTCGGCGGCCTGGCCGGGCGCGCGGGATTCATTCCGTATGCGCTGGCCGACGTCAGCCCGCTCGCGGCCGAGCCGCTGGCCGAAGTGTTCCTGCGCCTGCTCGCGCTGCCGGTGTCGCGCTTCGGCCTGGGCGAAGTGCTGGACCTGCTGGCGACGCCGGCGATCGCCGATCAGGCCGGGCTCGACGCCGCCGGCCTGGAACGGCTGCGCCTGTGGCTGGGTCAGGCCGGCGCGCGCTGGGGCATCGACGCGGCCCATCGCAGCCGCCACGACGCGCCGGGCGACGATGCCTACACCTGGGCGTTCGCGCTCGATCGGTTGTTGATCGGCCACGCCGCCGGCGATGGCGAGGCCGCCGACAGCCTGGTCGCCGGGATCGCGCCGTACGCCGAACTCGAAGGCGCGTCGCTGGATGCGCTGGACGCCTTGATCCGTCTGCTGCGCGTGCTCGCGCGCTTCGAACGCGGCCTGGCCGGCGACCTGACCCCAGGGCAATGGGCCGACCGCCTGCTCGGCCTGCTGCGCGCGCTGTTGCCGGAACGCCCGCGCGACAACGCCGACCAGCGCACCCTCGAACGCCTGCGCAGCCTGATCGAACGTTTCGCCAGCGATGCCGACAACGCCGACTTCAACGCCACGGTGCCGCCGGAAGTGGTGCGCGCGCATTTCCGCGCGACCCTGGCCGAAGCCGACACCCGCGCGCCGCTGCTGACCGGCGGGGTCAGCTTCGGCCGGATGGTGCCGATGCGGCTGATTCCGTTCCGGGTGATCTGCCTGCTCGGCATGAACGACGGCGATTACCCGCGCCGCGATCCGGCCGGCGGCATGAACCGGCTCGCCGCCGAACTGGGCACCGCCGCGCGCCGTCACGGCGACCGTTCGCTGCGCGACGACGACCGCTTCTTGTTTCTGCAGCTGTTCGCCGCCGCGTCCGACGCGTTCTATCTGAGTTACCTCGGCGCCGATCCGCGCGACGGCAGCGCGCGCGAACCGTCGACCTTGGTGTCGGAGTTGCTGGATGTCGCCGCGCGCTATCACGCCGACCCGACGCGCGCGCGCGGCGAGTTCGTGGTGCGCGAACCGCTGCAGCCGTTCGCGCCGGCCGCGTTCGGCGCCGATCCGGACGGACGCGGCGGCGAGATCGATCCGCGGCGCTTCAGCTATCGCAGCGAATGGCGACCGGCCGCGGATGCCGGCGGCCACGGCCCGCGCCTGCAACTCGGCCCGTGGCTGGAAGATGCGTTGCCGCCGATGCCGGCCGACGCGAACGAGATCACGCTGGCGTACCAGGACCTGCGCGCGTTCCTGCGCGATCCGCCGAGCGCGTTCCTGCGCCAGCGCCTGGGCCTGCGCCTGCCCGACGAAGTCGAGAGCGGCGAAGACGTCGAACCGCTGGTGTTGCCGGGGCCGGGATTGATGCGCCAGCAACTGCAGCGCGCGGTGTTCGACGACCTGATCGCCGGCGACGGCCGGATCGATCGCGACCGCCTGCAGGCGAGTCTGCGCGCACGCGCGCTGCTGCCGACCGGTCCGTTGGGGCGGCGCCAGCTCGATGCCTTGCTCGGTCAGGTGCGTCCGTACGCGGACGCGTTCGCGCGTTGGCGCGACGGCGAAGGCCAAGTGCTGCCGTTCGAACTCGATCTGGGCGGCACCCAGTTGCGCGGCCGGCTCGACGATGTCTATGCGGGTGGCTTGGCGCGGCTGCGTTTCGACAGCCTGCACGGCCCCTCGCAGATAGCGCACGGCCTGGACTGGCTGGTGCTGTCGGCGCTCGGCGATCCGCGTCCGCTGGCGCAGTTCGCGCACACCAACGAAGGCCCTGGCCCGCATCTGCGCAACGCGTTGTCGCCGCGCGAGGCCAAGGCCGCGTTGCGCGCGCTGCTGCGGCTGCGCGACTACGGCCTGCGCATGCCGTTGCCGTTCCTGCCGCGCGCGGGTTGGCTGTGGTACGAAGCCGCGGCGCAGGATCCGAACGCCTGGAACAAGGCCGGCTGGAACAAGGCCGAAGCGCAATGGCACGGCAGCGCGCGCAGTTGGGGCGAAGCGAGTTCGGCCGCGGTGCGGTTGGCGCTGCGCGGACGCGATCCGTTTCTCGATCCCGATTCGGGCGAACAATTCCGCGACATCGCCAAGTTGGTGTTCGACGCGGTCGTGCATGGCCGCGACGAAGGCGGGCAGGCATGAGCGCCGTGCGCGATCCCTTCCTCGACCTGCCGCTCGACGGCCTGCGCCTGATCGAAGCCAGCGCCGGCACCGGCAAGACTTACACGTTGGCGACCTTGGTCACCCGCCTGGTGATCGAACGCGGCCTGCGCATCGGCGACATCCTCGCGGTGACCTTCACCGACGCCGCCACTCAGGAGCTGCGCGAACGCTTGCGTCGTCGTCTGCTGCTGGCCGCGCGCATCGCCGCCGACGATCCGGCCCTGATCGCCGCCGAAGACGACGGCGAACGCGCGATCACCCGCGAACTGGTGCGCGCGCAGGCCGAGCATGAAGGCGACGCGGCCTTGCGCACGCGTCTGCAACGCGCCGCGCGCGAGATCGATCTGGCCGCGGTGGTCACCATCCACGGCTTCTGCGCGCGCGTGCTCGCCGAACACGCCTTGGAAACCGGCCAGCCGTTCGCCGCGCCGGAGATGATCGGCAGCGAACGCGAGCTGATCGACGAGATCGCGGTCGACCTGTGGCGCGCGTTCGGCAACGACGCCAGTCAGGCCGAACTTCTGTCGCTGCAATGGCCCGCCGGGCCGCGCGCATTGGCCTCGGACCTGGGCGCGTTGATGCGCGCGCCGGTGTTGCTGCCGTCGGTGCCGGAGCTATCGCCCGATCCCTTGTCGGCCTTGCAGGACGCGGCCGAATCGCTGCGGTTGGCCTACGAACAACACGGCGCGCAGGCGTTCGACGCGATCGAAGCGGCGATGGCGGCCAAGGTGCTCAACGGCCAGACCTGGCGCGCGACTCTGCCCGGACAATTGCGCCAAGCGCTGGATCGCTGGTGCGCGAACGGCGATCCGATCGAACCGATCGAGCCGCGCATCGATCGGCTGACCCCGGCGGTGCTCGCCGAGAAAACCAACAAGGGCAAGCAGGCGCAAACGCCGTCGTCGCCGTTGTTCCTGGCAGTCGAACGCTATCTCGATGTTGACGCGCAACGCGCGCAATGGCTGGCGCGGCAGGCGTTGCGTCTGGTCCACGACATCCGCGATGCCGGACGCGTGCGCCTGGCCGAACTCAAGCGGGTTCGGCGCGTGCAGAGCTTCGACGACTTGATCGCCGATGTCGCCTCGGCGCTCGACGGGCCGCACGGCGAGGCCCTGGCGCAGCGGCTGCGCGAGCAGTACGCGGTGGCGCTGGTCGATGAGTTCCAGGACACCGACGTGCGCCAGTGGCGGATCTTCGAACGCGTGTTCGGCGAAGCGACGGTGCTGGAAACGGGCTTGGGCGAACCCGCGCGCGCCGCCGGCCTGTTCCTGATCGGCGATCCGAAGCAGGCGATCTACGGCTTCCGCGGCGGCGACGTCCACACCTATCTGACGGCGGCCGCATTGGCCGAGGCCGCGCCGCCGCTGGATCACAACTTCCGTTCGCGGCCCAGCGTGCTGCGCGCCATCTCGGCGCTGTACGCGCAGGCCGGCGATACCGCCTTCGTCGATGCGCGCATCCGCTTTCGCGAAGTCGCGCCCGGCGGCGCGGTCGCCGACGCCGATCTGCAACGCGACGGCGCGATCGCACCGGCGTTGACGATCCGGCGCTTGCCCGCGCCCGACGACGATCGCAAGAAACCCGAATGGAGTTCACCCGAATCGCGCGAGCTGGCCGTGCGCGCCTGCGTCGCCGCGATCCACTCGTGGCTGCGCGATGCGCGCGAGGGCCGCGCGAGCATTGACGGCCGCGCGCTGCAACCGGGCGATATCGCGGTGCTGGTGCGCAGTCACGACGAAGCCGCGCGCATCCAGCAGGCGCTGATCGCGGCCGGTATCGCCGCGGTCGCGGCCGGCCGACGCAGCCTGTTCGCGACCGAGCAGGCGATTGAGTTGCTGACGGTGTTCGATGCGGTGCTGCATCCCGGCGACGGCGGGCGTTTGCGCGCGGCGCTGGCTACGGTGTTGATCGGGTTGGATGGGGAGCGCATCGCAGCGTTGGGGTTGGACGAGACGGAGCAGGCGGTGTGGCAAGCGCAGGCGCTGAGTTGGCGCGAGCGGTGGCAGCGGCATGGGCCACTCGCGTTAGTCAGCGACCTGTGCGCCGAACACGCGCCGCGCCTGCTCGCGCTGGCCGATGGCGAACGCCGCCTGACCAATCTGCTGCAACTCGGCGAAACCCTGCAGGAAGCCGACACCCGTTCGCTCGGCCTGCACGGTCTGCGTGACTGGTTGCATCTGCGCATCGCCGAAGCCGACGACAGCGACGAAAAACAGCAGCTGCGGCTGGAATCCGACGCGCGCCGGGTGCAGATCCTGACCCTGCACAAGAGCAAGGGCCTGGAGTTCGCGTTGGTGTTCCTGCCGTTCGTGGCGATCGGGCGCGAGCCGCGCGGCGGCCGATGGTGCGAATACCCTGATCCGCTTCACGGTCGGGTGCTGCAGGTGCAGAGCGAGGTGTTCGATCCGAACGCGCCGGATTGGGACAGCGCGCGCGAACGCGCAGGGATAGAGGCGCGTTCGGAAGACGCGCGCCTGCTCTACGTCGGCCTGACCCGCGCGCGTCATGCCTTGTGGTTGGCGAGCGGGCCGTTGTATCTCGCGCAAGCCTCGCCGTTGCAGGCGATGCTGGCCGATGCCGACGCGCTCGCGCGCGAACTTCCCGGCGAAGTCGTCATCGACGATGCACCGCTTGAACACCCGCCCACGCCGCTGCCGCCGCCCGCGGCCGGCGCGGTGCCGCCGGCGCGTCGCGCGCGTCACAGCGTGCCGCGCGATTGGTGGGTTTACAGCTTTACCCAGCTGACCAACGAGGACGACGGCGCCGGCCAGGGCGCACTGGTCGCCGACGAGCGCGGCGCCGAAGACGAGCCCGACATCGCCGCGGTCTTGCTCACGCCCGGCGATGCGCGCTATTCCGGCAGCCGCTTCGGCAACGTCGTCCACACCGCGCTGGAACGCGTGGATTTCGGCGCGTGGCGCGACTGGACCGCCGACGCGCCCGCGCCCGACGGCGAAGCCGCGTGGCTGGCCTCGGCGCTGCGTGGCGAGGGTTACACCGATGCCGATATCGACGACGGCATGCCGCTGCTGACTTCGCTGGTCGGCCTCACGCTCACTGCCGCGTTGCCCGAAGGCACGCGCCTGTGCGAACTGCCCGAGCGCGAGCGGCGCAGCGAGATGGAATTCCATTTCGCTTTGGAATCGGTGCCGGTCGATCGCCTGCTCGCGACCCTGCATGCGCATGGCTGGTTGCGTGAACGCCAGGCGTTCGGCCTGCGTCGCCGCCTGGAAGGTCTGATGACCGGCAAGATCGACTTGGTCTACGCCTTCGAAGGCCGCTACTACGTGCTCGACTACAAGACCAACCGCCTGCCGTCCTACGACGCGATCCAGGTCGAACGCGCGATGAGCGAAAGCGAGTACACCCTGCAATCGTTGATCTACACCGTCGCCTTGCACCGCTGGCTGCGGTTCCGCCTTGGCGACGACTACGACTACGCGCGCGATTTCGGCGGCGTGCGCTATCTGTTCTGTCGCGGCCTCGACCCGGCCGATCCCGGCGCCGGCTTGTACGCGCACCAACCCGCGCGCGAACTGGTCGACGCGGTCGATGCCTTGTTCGCCGGAGCCGTGGCATGAGCCTGCTCGAGGCCTTGCATCGCGAAGGCAGCCTGCGCACGGTCGATCATGCGTTCGCGCAGGCGCTGCGCAGGCTCGATCGCGACACGCCCGACGCGGTGCTCGCGGCCGCCGCGCTGGCCTCGCAGGCGATCGCGCGCGGCCATGCCGCGTTCGATCCGCGCAGCCCGCAGTGGCTCAGCGAAGCGACCACCGACTGGCCCGATCCGGATGAGTGGCTCGCGCTGCTGGCCGATTCGCGCTGGGTCGCCACGCCCGCGCCCGGCATCGCCGCGAGCGCGCATGCGCCGTTGGTGCTCGAGCGCGGCCTGCTGTATCTGCGTCGCTATCGCGAGTACGAACGCCGTCTCGCCGACGGTCTGCGCCGGATCGCCGCGTTCGCGCCGCCGCCGACCGATCTGGCCGCATTGGCGCCGTTGTTCGCGATCCTGTTTCCGAACGCGCGCGACGACGACCGCCAGGCGCGCGCGGCCGCCTTGGCCTTGCTGCAGTCGCTGCTGCTCGCCACCGGCGGCCCCGGCACCGGCAAGACCACCACGATCGCGCGGGTGCTGCTGCTGTTGATCGCGCAGGCGCGTCTGGATGGCGTCAGCGCGCCACGCATCGCCCTGGCCGCGCCGACCGGCCGCGCCGCCGAACGCATGGCCGAGAGCCTGCGCGCGGCGGCGTTGCGATTGAGCGCGCTCGACGGCATCGACCCGAGCCTGTGCGAGGCCTTGCCGAATCAGGCCAGCACCTTGCATCGTCTGCTCGGCAGCGTGCCCGACAGCCCGCGCTTCCGTCACGACGCGCGCAATCCGCTGGCGTTCGACGTGATCGTGGTCGACGAAGCCTCGATGGTCGACCTTCCGCTGATGTGCAAGTTGGTCGAAGCGGTGCCGGCCGGCGCGCGGCTGATCCTGCTCGGCGATCGCGATCAGCTGCCGTCGGTCGAAGCCGGCGACGTGCTCGCCGCGATCGTCGATGCGGCCGGCGACGACGATGGTCTGCCCGCGGCCTTGGCCGAATCCTTGCAGCCGCTGCTCGGCGAGATCGCAATCCAGACCGATCCGGCGCCGTTGAGCGCGTATCGCGTGCATCTGCGTCGCGGCTATCGTCAAGCCGAAAGCCTGGAACTCGCGCCGCTCGCCGAAGCGACCCGCGCCGGCGACGCCGACACCGTGCTGGCCTTGTTGCGCGGCGGCGAATTGGCCGGCGTGCAATTCCACGAAGACGTGCACGACCCCTTGGCCGGCGCCGGCCGCGACTGGCTGCTGCCGGCGTGGCGCGCGCTGGCCGCGATCGACGATCCGCTCGAAGCGCTGCAGGCCGCCGCGCGCCTGCGCCTGCTGACCGCGTTGCGCGACGGCGGCCAGGGCGCGGCGCCGTTGAATGCGCGCATCGAGGAAGCGCTGGCCGGCGCGCATCGTCCGGCGTATTTCCACGGCCGCCTGTTGCTGATCACCGAGAACAGCTATCGCCACGGCCTGTTCAACGGCGACATCGGCATCTGCCTGCGGCCGCGCGACGCCGACGGCCGCGAACTGGCCAACGCCGCGACCGTCGCCTGGTTCGCCGGCGGCAGCGAAGGCGTGCGCCCCTTCCATCCCTCGGCCTTGCCCGCGCACAGCGGCGCGTTCGCGATGACCGTGCACAAGGCGCAGGGCTCGGAGTTCGACGCGGTCTGGCTGCAACTGCCGCGCCAGGACGCGCGCCACCTGTCGCGCGAACTGCTCTACACCGGCATGACCCGCGCCCGCCGCGAGCTGCATATCGCCGGCAGCGAAGCGGTGCTGCGGCTGGCGTTGTCGCGGCATGCGGCGCGGGTGTCGGGGTTGTCGTGGCGGTTGGGGGAGCGCTGAGGTCATCCGTCGTGTTGCTGGTATCTCCCTGTAGGAGCGGCGCGAGCCGCGACCGCGGCACTGCGCTTGCGTCGAAAGCTGCGTCGAAGCCGAAATGTCGCGGTCGCGGCTTACGCCGCTCCTACAGGGGAGGTACCAAAAAAACCGGCCGTCGTGAGACGGCCGGGATGGTGAATCGCAAGCTGAGACCGCGCGGATTTACACCAACGCCGCATCCTCATCGCTCGGCGTATCGTCCTTGCGTTCCACCTCGTCGCCACGCTTGCCCACGCGCGCGGTCGTCTTCGCCGCGCGCTTGTCGACCGCCTCGGTGATCGCCTCGATCGCTTCGACCACCGGTACCGCGATGGTGCGCGGTTCGCTGGCCGCTTCCTTGGCCAGGCCGTGGGCCATCGCCGCTTCGGCTTCTTCGGAGGCCTTGCGGAAGCGCTTGGCGTCCGGGCACAGCACCTGCATGTAATCGGCGTCGAAGTTCAGGCGTTCGACCAGGAAGTCGACGAATGCCCGTACCTTGGGCGATTGCACCTGCCCGCGCGGGAACACGGCATTGAACTCGTACTCCGGCCCGGTCCAACCCGCCAGCACGCGCTGCACATAGCCTTGTTCGGCGAAGGCCTTGACGGTGACGTCGGCCGCCAGCATCAGCGCTTCGCCGCACAGCAGCGCGCCGCGCAGCGGACCGGGGTCGTTGGCGACCATGACCGGGTCGATCACGTAGTCGACGCTGCGTTCGCCGTCGCTGAGGGTCCACACGTACTCGTTGTTGCGTCGCGACTTGGGCATCGCCAGGGTGCGGTGATGGCGCAGGTCGTCGGGGTGCAGCGGTTCGCCGTGGCGGGCGAGGTAATTCGGGCTGGCGTAGATCTGAGTGCGGAAGATCGCCAGCCGGCGCGCGACCAGGTTGGAGTCGGGCAGGTCGCCCACGCGCAGGGCGACGTCGATGCCCTTGTCGATCATGTCGACGGTTTCGTTGCTCAGGTTCATCTCCACCCGCACCTCCGGATGGCGCGCGTGGAATTCGCCGAGCAGCGGCGCGATCCAGGTGATGCCGACCGAGTACGGCGCGGTGATGCGCAGCCAGCCGCGCGGGCCGCCCTGCAACTGGCCGACCGCGCTTTCGGCTTCGGCCAGTTCGCGGGCGATGCGCTGGCAGTGTTCGAAATACAGGTTGCCGGCCTCGGTCAGGCCGAGCTTGCGGGTCGTGCGATGCAGCAGTTGCGCGCCCAGGCGGGTTTCCAGTTCCTGCACCTTGCGGCTGACCGTGGTCTTGGGCAGGCGCAGCGCGCGCGCGGCGGAAATGAAGCTGCCGGCTTCGACCACCTTCACGAAGATCAGGGTGTCGTTGAGATCGTGAGCCATGGGCAATGGCCTCCTAGGTAGAGATCGAAACGGAGCGGCGCGAGTCGGGACGGCTGCGGTGGTTCGCTTCGAAGGCGGAACGAAAGTGAGAGTCGGGTGCGGGGACGGCGGAGCGGAAGCGGCAAGCCAGTGAGTCGATAAGCGATAGCAAGGGAACAGATAGAGGAATCCGGATATCGCGCCGGCGCGGCCGCCGGTTCAATGCATGGCGATGAATCGCTGTCCGTGGCGTGGCGCCTGCCGGTTCCGACCGGTCGGGTGTTGGGTGACGCGTGTCATCGGTGTCCGCTGATCCCGGCCACTGCCGCCGCGGCCGGCGCGGGCCGACAGTAAGGCGGTCGATGGTATCGATGGCTCTTGATCGCCCCGGTTTCCTTGCGGACCCCTGTGGTCTAGGGGGCCGTGCCGGGGCTTTCAAGGGGGCGATCGGGATATTGGACCGTTGCCGGGACAATTATTCCCTTAATCCATGGCTAATCAAGTGCCATTCCCATCTCTACTCTGTGCCGCAGATCGATGGAGTCCCCCGCCATGTTGACCCCCCGCCAAGCCCGTTTCGCTTTTCTACCTTTGATGCTGGTGGCCATGTCCGCCCTGATCGGGCTGGCCGTGGTCGTTTTCCGACAGGGCCTTTCCCAGGGCCCGGAAGAAGCCTGGATGCTGGCCTGGGTGCTGGCCTTCACCATCGCCCTGCCGGCGGCGATGCTGCTGATGCCGGCGATCAGCGCCGTGCTCGCGCACTACACCCGGGATGACAAGCGTCACGCGATCATCCCGCGAGTGGGAGAAAAAGTCCCGGGAGCGGGACAATGAAAGCTCCACTGGTTGTACTCGGTGCCACCGGCGGCGTCGGCCGCGGGGTCGTGCAGGCCGCGATCGACAGCGGCCGCCCGGTCATCGCGGTCGCTCGTCAGAGCAGCGAACTCAAGGCGCTCAAGGCCGGCTACCCCCACGCCGACCTGACCACGATCGCAGGCTCCGTCAGCAGCGACGCCGCCGGCGCCAAGCTCGCGCGCGCCCTGCGCAAGCTCGACCGGCCGCTGGCCGGCGTGGTCGCCGCGGTCTGCGGCGGCGCCGAGCGCGGTCGCCTGCTCGACAACCCGGCCGACTTCCTGCGCCGCAAGCTCGACGAGGATCTCCTCCCCCACCTCGCCGCGGCTCGCCACCTGTTGCCCCTGCTGGCGCAATACGACCGTGGCGGCACCTACGTGCTGATCGGCGGACCCGGCAGCGAGCACCCGTGGGCCGGTTACGGACACCGCTCGATCGGCGCGGCCGCGTTGCGCATGCTCGCGCGCGTGCTGCACGACGAAGCGCGTCAGCTGGCCGTGCGCGTGCAGCTGCTCGCGGTCGACTCGCCGGTGTGCACCGAGTTCAACCAACGCCATTCCTGCCCCGAATGGCCCAGCGCGCTGTCGGTCGGCCAGCGCGTGATGGCGCTGATCGATCACGAAGTCAGCGGCGAGCCGCCGCGCGCGATCGTGCCGTACGCGCTGCGCCAGCCGCCACCGCAACTGCCGCCGCGCAGCAGCGCGCGGCTCCCCCCTTCGCCCGCCAGCGCCACCGCCAGCCCGCCCCGCCTCGCCACCGATTCGTATTCCACCACTACCAGCCGCGCCAGCACCCCCAAGACGATCACGGCCACAACGGCTTCCAGCGATGCGTGTCCGCAAGATCCGGGCAGCCCCGCCGACGAAAAAACGCAACGCTGTCTGCAGGACGCGCGCGCATTGCTCAAGTCGTTGACCTCGAATAATCCCAAACAGGAACCCACCCCCCGATGAGCACTCGCAACTCTCCCGCCCGCTCCGGCCGACCCGGCCTCGGGCTCTCGCTGCTCGCGTTGACCGCGAGCGTCGTCATCGCCCTGGCCGCCGTCGGTTGCGGCAGCCAGGCCGCCACCCCCGAAGGCGGCGCGCCGCCGCCGCCGGAAGTCAGCGTCGCCCAGGTGCTGAGCAAGCAGGTGCGTCAGTGGGACGACTTCACCGGCCGCGTCAGCGCGGTGGAATCGGTCGAATTGCGCGCCCGCGTCAGCGGCTACGTCGATCGCGTCGCGTTCAAGGAAGGCCAGGAGGTCAAGAAGGGCGACCTGCTGTTCGTGATCGACCCGCGCCGTTACCGCGCCGAACTCAACCGCGCCCAGGCCCAGCTGGAACAGGCGCGCGCCGAAGCGCGCCTGGCCAAGACCCAGGACAAGCGCGCGCAGACCCTGGTCGAGGCCAAGGCGATCTCGCGCGAAGAAGCCGAGACCCGCCGCGCCGCCACCACCCAGGGCGACGCCGCGGTGCGCGCGGCCGAAGCCGCGGTGGCCTCGGCGCAGCTGGATCTGACCTTCAGCGAAGTGCGTTCGCCGATCGACGGCCGCGCCGGCCGCGCCATGGTCACCGTCGGCAATCTCGCCTCGGCCGACCAGACCGTGCTGACCACGGTGGTGTCGCAGAACCCGATGTACGTCTACTTCGAAAGCGACGAACAGACCTACCTGCGCTACAACGAACTGGCGCGCAAGGGCCAGCGCGAGGGCAGCAAGAACCCGGTCCGCATCGGCCTGGCCAGCGAAACCGGTTATCCGCACGAGGGCACGGTCGACTTCACCGACAACCAGGTCGATCCGACCACCGGCACCATCCGCGCCCGCGCGGTGGTCGACAACACCGATCGCATCTTCACCCAGGGCCTGTTCGCGCGCGTCCAGCTCGAGGGCAGCGCGCAGTTCAAGGCCATGCTGGTCGACGACAAGGCGGTGCTGACCGACCAGGACCGCAAGTACGTCTACGTGCTCGGCGCGAAGAACGAAGCGGTGCGCAAGGACGTGGTGCTCGGCCGCATGATCGAGGGCCTGCGCGTGGTCGAATCGGGCCTGGCGCCGACTGACAAGGTCATCGTCCACGGCGTGCAGAAGGTGTTCTTCCCGGGCATGCCGGTGTCGCCCAAGACCATCGCCATGGGCGCCGCGGCGCCGGTGCCGGCGGCGCCGGGCGCGGCGGCCGGGGCTTTGTGATCGCCGCGACTCACGCACTTTAAAGAACCTTCGAAAGCCCTGGTCGTCATCCCCGCGAAGGCGGGGATCCAGGGCTCTTCGGGCGAGAACGTTTGAAGTCTCTGGATTCCCGCCTTCGCGGGAATGACGGGCCAAAGCAGACACGCCTGCGGGTTATCGCAAACAAAGGCCCGCGTCCCCACGGCGCAGGCCGGGGACTCATGCGGCCAAACACCGCACCAAGGAATCCGTCATGGACTTTTCCAAATTTTTCATCGATCGACCGATCTTCGCGGCGGTGCTGTCGATCGTGATCTTCGCCGCCGGCCTGATCGCGATACCGATCCTGCCGATCAGCGAATATCCCGAAGTGGTACCGCCCTCGGTGGTCGTGCGCACGGTGTACCCGGGCGCCAACCCCAAGGTCATCGCCGAGACCGTCGCCACGCCGCTTGAAGAAGCGATCAACGGCGTCGAAGACATGATGTACATCAAGTCGGTCGCCGGTTCCGACGGCGTGCTGGTCACCACCGTGACCTTCCGTCCGGGCACCAACGCCGACGATGCCGCCGTGCGCGTGCAGAACCGGGTCAGCCAGGCGCTGGCGCGACTGCCCGAGGACGTGCGACGGCAAGGCGTGACCACCCAGAAGCAATCGCCCGTGTTCTTGATGGTGGTGCATCTGACCTCGCCCAACGGCAAGTACGACACGCTGTATCTGCGCAACTACGCCCGTCTGCACGTCAAGGATTCGCTGGCGCGCCTGTCGGGCGTCGGCGACGCGCAGATCTTCGGCGGCGGCGACTACGCGATGCGCGCCTGGCTCGATCCGGACAAGGTCGCCTCGCGCGGCCTGACCGCCGGCGACGTGGTCCGCGCGATGCGCGAGCAGAACGTGCAGGTCTCCGCCGGCCAGCTCGGCGCCGAGCCGATCGAAAAGAGCGACTTCCTGACCCTGATCAACGCCCAGGGCCGCCTGCGCAGCGAGAAGGAGTTCGGCGACATCGTGCTCAAGAGCGGCGAAGGCGGCGAGATCGTGCGCCTGTCCGACGTCGCCCGCCTGGAACTGGGCGCCGGCGACTACAGCCTGCGTTCGCAGCTCGACGGCAAGAACGCGGTCGGCATCGGTATCTTCCAGGCCCCGGGCGCGAACGCGCTGGACATCCAGGAGCAGGTGATCGCGAACATGGATCGCATCGCCAAGAGCTTCCCGGAAGGCATCAAGTACGAAGCGGTGTACGACACGACCATCTTCGTGCGCGACTCGATCAAGGCGGTGGTCTCGACCCTGCTCGAGGCGATCTTGCTGGTGGTGCTGGTGGTGATCTTGTTCCTGCAGACCTGGCGCGCGTCGATCATTCCGTTGATCGCGGTCCCGGTCTCGATCGTCGGTACCTTCGCCGCGTTGTACCTGCTGGGCTTCTCGATCAACACCCTGAGCCTGTTCGGCCTGGTGCTGGCGATCGGCATCGTGGTCGACGACGCGATCGTGGTGGTGGAAAACGTCGAACGCAACATCGAGGAAGGCCTGACCCCGCTGGAAGCGGCGCACCAGGCGATGAAGGAAGTGTCCGGTCCGATCGTCGCGATCGCGCTGGTGCTGTGCGCAGTGTTCGTGCCGATGGCGTTCCTGTCGGGCGTGACCGGCCAGTTCTACAAGCAGTTCGCGGTGACGATCGCCATCTCCACGGTGATCTCGGCGATCAACTCGCTGACTCTGTCGCCGGCCCTGGCCGCGCGCCTGCTCAAGCCGCACGGTGCGCCGAAGGATGCGCCGACGCGTCTGATCGACCGTCTGTTCGGCTGGCTGTTCCGTCCGTTCAACCGTTTCTTCGCTTCCAGCTCGGAGAAGTACCAGCGCTCGGTCTCGGGCATCCTCGGCAAGCGCGGCGCGGTGTTCGTGGTGTACGCGGTGCTGCTGGTCGCCACCGGCTTCATGTTCAAGATCGTGCCGGCCGGCTTCATCCCGCTGCAGGACAAGCTGTACCTGATCGCCGCGGTGAAACTGCCGGAAGGCTCGTCGATCTCGCGCACCGATGAACTGCTGCGCAAGGTCACCGACGTCGCGATGAAGACCGAGGGCGTGCAGCACTCGATCGCCTTCCCGGGCTTGAACGCGGTGCAGTTCACCAACACGCCCAACACCGGCGTGGCGTTCCTGCCGCTCAAGCCGTTCTCCGAGCGCAGCCGAAGCGCGGTGGAAATCACCTCGGAGATCAACCAGAAGATCGCCGGCTTCCAGGAAGGCTTCACCTTCGCGCTGATGCCGCCGCCGATCCTCGGCCTGGGCAACGGCGCGGGCTATCAGATGTTCATCGAGGACCGCAGCAACCTGGGTTACGGCGCGCTGCAGACCGCGGTCAGCTCGTTCCAGGGCACGATCATGCAGACCCCGGGCATGGGCTACGCCAACAGCACCTACCAGGCCAACGTCCCGCAGCTCGACGCCGAAGTCGACCGGGTCAAGGCCAAGGCGCAGGGCGTGCCGCTGACCGAGTTGTTCGACACCCTGCAGACCTACCTGGGTTCGGCCTACGTCAACGACTTCAACCAGTTCGGCCGTACCTGGCAGGTGATCGCCCAGGCCGACGGTTCGTTCCGCGACAACGTCGAAGACATCGCCAACCTGCGTACCCGCAACGACCGCGGCGAGATGGTGCCGATCGGTTCGATGGTCAGCATCAAGCAGACCTTCGGCCCTGACCCGGTGCTGCGCTACAACGGCTACCCGGCCGCCGACATCGCCGGCGACGTCGATCCGCGCGTGATGTCCTCGGCCCAGGCCATGGATGTCGTGAAGGAGGTGGCCGCCAAGGTGCTGCCGCACGGCATGGAAATCGAATGGACCGACCTGAGCTATCAGCAGGCCAGCCAGGGCAATGCCGCATTGATCGTGTTCCCGCTCGCCATCCTGCTCGCGTTCCTGGTGCTGGCGGCGCTGTACGAAAGCTGGACCCTGCCGCTGGCGGTGATCCTGATCGTGCCGATGTGCATGCTGTCGGCGCTGATCGGCGTCAAGCTGACCGGTGGCGACAACAACGTGTTCGTGCAGGTCGGCCTGGTGGTGTTGATGGGCCTGGCGTGTAAGAACGCCATCCTGATCGTCGAGTTCGCCCGCGAACTGGAACTGCAGGGCAAGGGCATCGTCGAAGCCGCGCTGGAGTCGTGCCGCCTGCGTCTGCGTCCGATCGTGATGACCTCGATCGCCTTCATCGCGGGCACCGTGCCGCTGGTGCTGTCGCACGGCGCCGGCGCGGAAGTCCGCTCGGTCACCGGCATCACCGTGTTCGCCGGCATGTTGGGCGTGACCCTGTTCGGTCTGTTCCTGACCCCGGTGTTCTACGTCGCCCTGCGCAAGATGGTCGGCACCAAGCTGGTCTCGCACGGCGACCACCACAACGCTTCGGAGAAAGTCCATGCGTAATTTCAAACTCCCCGCGATCGCCGTGCTGACCCTCGCACTGGCCGCCTGCGCCGTCGGTCCGGACTATGTCCGGCCGACCCTGGCCACGCCGGACGCGTTCGCCCGCGCCGACGCGCAGGCCGGCACCGACGGCACCGCGGCGCCCGAACCCGGCGCCGAGTTCTGGCGCGGGTTCAACGACCCGCTGCTGACCCGGCTGGTCGAGGAATCGCTGACCGCCAACCACGACCTGCGCATCGCCCTGGCCAACTACGACCGCGCCAATGCGCTGTTGCGCGGCGCCAAGTTCGACCGTTTCCCGACCATCACCGGCAGCGCGAGCGGCAGCGAATCGCGTTCGAGCTCCGATCAGATGCCGGGCGTGTCCAACAACGGCCGCGACAACGAAAGCTACAGCGCGCAGGCCAACGTGAGCTGGGAACTCGACCTGTTCGGCCGCGTGCGCCGCAACGTCGAGTCCGAGCGCGCCGAAACCTGGGCCAGCGCGGCCGACCTGCAGGCGATGCAGGTATCGATCGTCGGCGAAGTGGCGCGCAGCTATGTCGAGCTGCGCGGCCTGCAGGAACGCCTGCGGGTCGCGCGCGAGAACGCCGAGAACCAGACCGAGACCCTGCGTCTGGTGCAGGCGCGCTTCGACGCCGGCCGCGGCACCGAGTTCGACACTTCGCGTGCGCGTGCGCAACTCGAAGCGACCTTGGCGCGCGTACCGAATCTGGAAGCGCAGGTCGCGGTCACCGAGCATCGCCTCGCGGTGCTGACCGGGCAGACGCCCGACGCGCTGATCGCCGAACTCGATCAGGCGGTGGCATTGCCGTCGCTGCCGCAACGCCTCGACGCCGCCACCCCGGGCGAACTGCTGCGCCGTCGTCCCGATGTCGCCGCGGCCGAGCACCGCCTGCACGCGGCCACCGCGCGCATCGGCGTGGCCACCGCCGATCTGTTCCCGCGCTTCACCCTGAGCGGCCTGATCGGTTCGCAGGCGATCGACACCAGCGCCTTGTTCGAACGCGCCAGCGAAACCCGTCTGGTCGCGCTCGGCATCGACTGGTCGTTCCTCGACATCGGCCGGGTGCGTTCGCGCATCAAAGCGGCCGATGCGAGCGCCGAAGGCGAACTGGCGCGCTATCAGCAAAGCGTGTTGCTGGCGCTGGAAGACACCGAGAACGCGCTGGTGCGCTATGCCCGCGCGCGGGTCGAGGACCAGCACCTGGAACGCGCCTCGCAGGACAGCCTGAAGGCCGCGAAACTCGCGCGCGTGCGCTACGAGGCCGGCGCCGCCGACCTGTTCGAAGTGCTCGACGCCGAACGCACCCAGTTGCAGGCGCAGGACGCCTTCGCCGACGGCCGCACCCGCAGCGTCACCGGCGCGATCGCGCTGTACAAGGCGATGGCCGGCGGCTGGCCGGACCGCGAACCGGTGCGGGAGGGGGTGGCGCGCAACTAGCCGGGATTAGAGATTCGGGATTCGGGATTCGACAAAGCGATTGCGTCGCATCACTTTGCTCTGACCAATCCCGAATCCCAACTCCCGAATCCCGGCCTCTTATTGACCGACGACCCACGGGCACGGCGACGCTCGCTCCCCCTCTCTTTCGCCGTGACCGTCGTCGGTCCTTTTGATTGCAATCGAAGTGCGCGACGCGGTGCGGAAGGTTGGCGATGCGCGGTCGCCCTCGGCGACTTGGATGTCCGCATCGCACCGCGCTGTCCCGCGGCTTCACACCCACCCGACGGACCGGTCGCGAAGCCATCGCGGCGTGGTACTGGGTTCCGCTGCCTGCGGACCGTCGGATGCGCGACCTGGTAGCGCGCATCCGGCGGCAGGCGGAACGGCCGGCCCGTCGGTTTTCTTGCGGCATGGGCGCTGTTCGCTGTTACAGGCGAACGGCCAATCCCCACGTCTGGCGCTGGTTCCCTCGCCTTCCGCTCAAACGCCGACCTGAGCCACCCAATGCTCGAGGTTGTAGTAATTGCTCACCCGCTGGATCTTGCCGTCGCGGATCTCGAAGAACGCCCCACCCGGCAATTCATAGCGCTGCCCGCGCGCTTCCGGCAGGCCGGCGTCAGTGACCAGGTACTCGCCATGCACCACATACTCCGCCGCCGCGCGCGTCCCGTCGGGCGACACCATCACCACGATGTCGCGCAGCTGTTCGCGGTAATGCCGCGCCATGCGTTGCAGAAACGCCGCGAACGCCTCCACGCCGGTTTCGCGCGCGCCCTGGTTGAGATCGTGGACGACCTGCGGGCCGAGCGTGGCGAGCATGCCGGCCCAGTCGGCGCGGTTGAATGCGGCGTAGTAGGACAGCACCAGTTCGGTGGCGCGGTCATGGCTGCGGGTGCCGTCGATCTTCATGGGCGGGGTCCTGCGGGATGGGGCGGGGCGGGGACATGATGGCGCATTCGGGTGGCGGCGAGAATGTCGTCGGTGTCGGTGCCTGCGTCGGATTGAATTGATGCGCGCGTGACGTAATACGGCCGAAGCCGGGCGCGTCCACTCCCGGCGTATCCCCAAACCGTCATTCCCGCGAAGGCGGGCTCCGCTTTACTTCGGCGAAGCCGAACATCCAGTGCCTTTCGTGCGAGAACGTTTGAAGTCTCTGGATTCCCGCCTTCGCGGGAATGACGTTCTGGAAGAGGCGTCTCAAGTGACCTACAAAGAAAAGGCCCGCACCAAGCGGGCCTTTTCCCCATCAGGCAAACCTATCGCGCCACGCCCGCCGCCTCACCGGCAAGCGCCCGGCGGCGGTCTCAGATCCGCACCATCGACCGCTGCCGCTGGCGCAGCAAGCTGATCGTCAGCACCGCCGCCAGCAGCGCGGTGGTGACCACGAAGATGCCCACGCCCAGGTAACCGCCGCTGACGCCGCCGGCGACCAGCGAGGCGCGCGCTTCGTTCGGCACGAAACTCGCCGCGAGCATGCCGGTGTAATGCATGCCGCACACCGCCACGCCCATGACCAGCGCGCTGCCGAGCATCTGGCCCCAGCCGCGCAGGTTGAACGCCAGCCACAGCGCCACGATCGAAGCGACGATCGCGATCCCGGCCGAGGCCATCACCAGGGTGCTGTTGTAGACCGTGTCGGCCGGCATCAGCATCGCCGCCATGCCGGCGTAGTGCATGCCGGTCACGCCCAGGCCCATCAGCACGCCGGCGATGATCAGCTTGCCCCAGTTGAACAAGCCGGTGCCGGCGATGGCCAGACCGGCCATGCACGACACCACCGCGACCACCGCCGAGCCCAGCGTGATCGGCAGGTCGTAGGTCACTTCCACGTTCATCTGGCAGGCGAGCATGGCGATGAAATGCATCGCCCAGATCGCGCCGCCGCCCATCGCGATGCCGGCCGCGGCGACCGCGCGCCAGCGCTGCGCCGCGCTGGTCGCGTTCGGAATCGCGATCGCCAGCTGCAGGGCGGTGAACGAGCCCAGCACCGAGACGACGTAGGACAGGATGACCAGCAACGGGTCATGGATGCATTGAATGGCTGGATCGTGCGGCATGGCGAACCCCCTGGGTGGATGGGTTGAAGTGGCAATGGGTCGCAACGGCGTCGTCCCGCGCCGCGTCGACATCGCACGTCGGCGCATCCCCGGCGTGCCTTGCGCCACGGCGTTCCCTGCCGTGGACGACCGGGGTCGGACCGGTCAGGCTTCGAATTCGAACCGGCAGCTTTCCGCGCCGGTGTTGCGGCACTGGCTTTCGACCACGCGCACGCCGTCGGCGCCGTGCTGGCCCTCGAGCAGACCGCCGAGCATGCCGCGCAGGAAGTGGCAGCACTCGCCGGTTTCGCCGCGATGGCAAAAGGGGCTGTTGCGGACCTTGAGCACGTCCTCGTGCAGTTCGGCCTGGACCAGCTGACGCATCGCCGGCAGCGCGATTCGGCGCACCGAGTCGGCCAGCGGCAGTTGTCCGCCCAGAGCGAAGTCGCGCTTGTAGACCCAGGCGCCGACGCGCTGGCCGATGTAGCGCAAGGTCGCCTCGCGCTGGGTCGGCGGCAGCTCGCGCTCCAGCGCGACCAGCTGCAGCAGGATGTTGGGGTAGTTGCGCGCCAGTTGCGGCAGCAGGGTTTCCACCCGCTGGGTATCGATCGGCGCGGCGGTGGCGGCGGGCGGGGCATACGAGGCCGGTGGCGCGGTGCTCGTGTTCGGCGCGGCCGGCGCATGGGTGGATGCGCCGTTGCGCGCGGCCGGCGCCGGGGTCGGCGCGGCGGCGGGCGCCGCTTCGTACGGCGAGGCCTCGAAACTCTGCACCAGATGGTGGGTGCCCAGACGCTCTTCGAGCATCAACAAGGCTTCGGCCGGGCCGCGCACGACCATCACCAGCACCACGCCTTCCTCGCTGTTGAGCATGCGCTGACGCAACAGGGTGAAACCGTTGGCGATCACCACTTGCCCGAGCGCGAGCAGCAAGCCATCGCGACGATCGGACACCACGCGAAATTCGACATCCACCATGTTGCAACTCCCTGGCCTGTGCGCTGGTCCGGTCCCGACTCTTACAACGAGCCGCGCGCATGGCTAGGGACTGGCGCGCGATGGCGCAGCGTGCCAGCTGTGTTCACAAAAAACACAAACGAAGATCACAGAAAATGCCGGGTTTTACGCGGCTTATGCGACTAAAAGCGCAGCTTCGAAAACGAGTCGCATAACAAACGCAAAGCAGCTCGCCGACCGGTCACCTCATGCGCGCGCGAACCATTGCGCGATCAGATCCAGATCGACGTTGCCGCCGGACACGATCAGACCGACGCGTCGGTTTGCGAATCGTTCGCGATTGGCGAGCACGACCGCGAGCGGCACCGCGCCCGACGGTTCGACCACCAGCTTCATGCGCTCCCAGATCAGGCGCATCGCCGCGATCACCTGCGGATCGTCGACCAACAGGATGTCGCGCAGGTGTGAGCGAAGGATAGGAAAGGTGAGCGTGCCCAGTTCGGCGCGCAGCCCGTCGCAGATGGTGTCGGGCTTGCGGCCGGTGATGCGGTGGCCTTCGCGCAGCGAATCGTGGGCGTCGCGCGCGCCCTCGGGTTCGGCGCCGTAGACCTCGATCGCCGGGTTGTGGCCGTGGGCGGCGATCGCCGTGCCGGACAGCAGTCCGCCGCCGCTGACCGGCGCGATCACCGCGTCCAGGTTCGGCACGCTGGCGAGCAGTTCCAGGGTCGCGGTGCCCTGGCCGGCGATCACGCGTGGATCGTTGAACGGATGCACCAGCACGCCGCCGGTCTGCGCCAGCACCTGCGCGGTGGTCGCATCGCGCGAGGCCTGGTCGGGTTCGCAAGGGACGATGCGCGCGCCGTAGGCGCGGATCGCGGCGAGCTTGACCTGCGGCGTGTTGTGCGGCGCGACCACGGTCGCGGTGGCGCCACGCAAGCGCGCGGCCAGCGCGATCGCACCGCCGTGGTTGCCCGAGCTTTGGGTGACGATGCCGCGCGCGACCTCCTCGTCGCTGAGCGAGAACACCGCGTTGCTGGCGCCGCGGAACTTGAACGCGCCGCCGCGTTGCAGGTTCTCGCATTTGAAGTGCAGCTCGCAGCCGGCGAGTTCGTCGATCGCGCGCGAGCGCAGCACCGGCGTGGCATGCGCGAGCGGCGCGATGCGCGCGGCCGCGGCGAGGATGTGGGAGTAGCTCGGCGCGACCGGATCGGACGAGGTCGTGTGCGGGGCGGTGGAGGCGGGCTCGACGCCTTGAGGAGCGGAGAGATTGTTCATGGGGCAAGGGTAGCGCAGCGGCGGGCGGGGGTGCGGGGCTTGGAGCCAGAAACGAGTACGGAGCAGTGAGAAACGAGTAACGGCGGTCCTCACTCGTTTCTCACTGCTCGATACTCTTTTTTCTCTCCGTACTCGTTGCAAACGAAGTCCACTGTCAACGTCCAAGTGCATCAAACGAAGCGAGCAAACCGGTGCCCACTTTGTAAAAGGGGGCAAGCGCCCGGCGTAACGACAGGACGGGAAAAGCTACAGCGCGGGGGATTCGCTTTTGCTTTCGCTCGGCGTCAAGAGCAAAAGCGAATCCCCCCTGGCCCCCCTTTTGCAAAGGGGGAACCCATCCGGAAAGAAGCGCAACGGTTTGCGGCGGCAGCCGCTTCGGTGCGGTCGGACGATTCAGTCCCGGCGCAACGGGCTTGTTCGTGTCGCTATCGACGCAGTCGCGCCGCTATCGACGTAGTCGCGGCAACCAAACCCGTCATGCCGCAATCGACTCAGTCAGGCCGCAACCAACTCAGTCATGCCGCAACGCCGCGATCGGATCCAGCCGCGCCGCCTGCCGCGCCGGATACACCCCGAAGGCCAAACCGACCGCGGCGCAGAACAGCGCCGACAACAACACCGGAATCGGCGCCCAGGCGACCTGCCAGCCGGCGAAGGTCGCGATCAGATAAGCCAGCACGATGCCGAACACCAGGCCGAGCGCCGCGCCGGACACGCAGATCACCGTCGCCTCGCGCAGGAACTGCGCGATCACGTCGCGGCGCCGTGCGCCGAGCGCGCGCAACAGGCCGATCTCGCGGCGTCGTTCGAGCACGTTGGCCAGCATGATGTTCATGATGCCGATGCCGCCGACCAGCAGGCTCACACCCGCGATCGCGCCCATCACCACGCGGAAGATGCGTTGAGTCTTCTGGTGCTGCTGGAACAACTGCTGCGGCACCACCAGGCGGAAGTCGGCCATGCCCGCATGGCGTTGGTTGAGCACGGTCGACAGCACCCGCGCGCCGGTCGCCAGTTGCGAGGGGTCGCGCAATCGCAGCAGGAAGCGATCGATCTCGTCCTCCTGCGGCTGGAACTTGAAGCGCGCCCGCGCGCTCGCCAGTGGCAGATAGACGCGATTACTTTCCAGCCCGAGCTGCACGCCTTCGAACTGATCCTTGCTCAGGTCGCGATCGGCGAGCACGCCGATCACCTCCAGCCACACGTGATTGACCTTCAGATAGCGGCCGACCGGATCGACGCCGGGAAACAGATCGGCCGCGGCCTGATGCCCGAGCACCGCGACCGCGGCCAGAGCGCGATCGTCGGCATCGGTCAGGCCGCGGCCCTTGGCGATGCGCAGCGACGACAGCGCGAAATAGTCCGGGCTCACGCCGCTGGCCTGGGCGTCGCTGCGGCCGTTGTCGCTGAACACCGAATGGGTGCGGATAGGTTTTTCGGCGGCGTAGCGTTCCGCGCCGGGCACTACCGCCAGCGCGGCGTCGGCGTCGGCCAGACTCAGGCCGAGGCTGCGCGCGCGGGTTTCGCGCAAGGTGTTTTCGTCCTGCGGCTTGGCCTCGGCGATCAGGTTGTTCAAGCCCAGGCTTTCGACCAGATGCAACGCCTCGCGCCGGCTGCCTTCGCCGACCGCCTGCATCGCGACGATCGCGCCGACGCCGAAGATCAGGCCGAGCAAGGTCAGCAAGGTGCGCAGTCGACGCCGCCACAATTCCTCGATCGCTTCGCGCCAGATCGTCGGCAACCAGTGCAGCGCGCGATTCATCGGCGCACCGCCGGGCTGGCTTGGGCGGGAGCGGGCTTGGCGTCGTCGGGCGTCGCCGCTTTGCCCACACTCGCGTCTTCGCCCGGTTCGTCCGGCGCGGTGATCGCGGCGACCACGCCGGGCTCGGCCAACAGCACTTCATCGCCCGCGCTCAGGCCCGACAGCACTTGCGAGCGCGCCGGCCCGCGCACGCCCAACTTGACCGGGCGACGCAGGAAATCGCCGCCGTTGCGCACCCGCACGTAGTCCTTGCCGTCGTCGCTGTCGATCGCCACGTTGGCCACGCTAAGCGCCGGCGCATCGAACAGAATCACCCGCGCCTGCAGGCGCTGGCCCGGCACCAGCCTGTAGCGCGCGATCGCCTCGGCCGGAATGCGCGCCTTCATCGTCAGATACTTCACCGGGCTTTCCTGGCTGCGCACCTTGGCCGCGCTGGCCACCCACGACAGCTTGCTGATGATCTTCTGCTCGGGCCGGCCGACCGGGAACATTTCCACCGCGTTGCCGACCTGGATGCCCTGCGCTTCGATCTGCGGCAGGCTCAGTTCCAGTTCCATCGCCGACGCGTCGGGCAGGCTGCCGTAGTCGAAGCCGGCGCGCAGGGTCGCGCCGACGTTGGGTTTGTCGCCGGACCAGTTGCTCGACAGCATCAGCACGCCGTCGTTGGGCGCGCGCAGTTCCAGCGCGTCCAGATCGGACTGGCGCGCCTTGGCCGCGATGTCGAAGGTCGCGCGCTGCGCGTCGAGCACGCCGAGTTCGGCTTGGCCGCGCACTCCGGCTTGGCCGCGCTGCCATTGCAGGGTGTCGCGTTTCTCGCTGAGGAAGCGCTTGTCCTCGACCGCGTCGAGCACTTCGTTACGCGCCATCGTGCTCAGGTCGGCGGTGGCGTAGCGCTCGGCGATGCCCAACTGCACCGCGACCTGGGCCAAGTCGACCGCTACCTTGCTCTGCGCGGTTTCCAGTTCGCCCTGTTTGGCCGCGCGCGCCAGCTCGTTGCGCTGCAGGTCGATCAAGGTCTGGGCGAGTTCCTGCTTGCCCTGTTCGGCCGAGAAGCGCGCGATCAGATCGCCCTTCTTGACCGCGCTGCCCTCGGGCAGCATCCATTCGACCTGGCGCGCGGCCCAATTGCGGCCGGGCACGTTGAGCGGGGTCGACTTGGCCGACTTGAGTTCGCCTTCGCCGCGCACGCTCAGATTCAGCGGTGCGCTGGCAACGGTTTCGGTCGCCGCCGGCGCGACTTCACCGCCGCAGGCGATCAGCATCGCCGGCAGGCACAGCGCTACGCCGTAACGCAGAGTATTTCGATAAGCCACTGCGAACCGCGTCGGTCTCATCGCGTCGCCTTCCGTGCGGCCGCGCCGCTCGTGCTCGGCGGCTGGATTTCGACCCGCACCGCCTGCCCCGGCCGCAGCGGCGCGCGCGGGTCGTCGAGCTGCACGTCCAGGTCCAGCACCGGTACCGGCTGCACCTGCGATTTGCTGCGGATCGCGCGGCCGATCGAAGCGATCTTGCCGCTCAGCACGCTGCCGGCGCCGCCTTCGACCACGATCCGCACCGGCACCCCGACCGCGACCCGCTGCAGATCGCGCTCGGCCAATTCGGCGCGCACCGCGAGCGTGCTCATGTCGGGAATCTCGGCGACCGTCTGGCCGACCCACACCTGCGAGCCGACATCGTATTTTTCGCCTTCGAAATTGCTTCGATGCATCATCAGGCCATCGCGCGGCGCGATCACGTTCAAGGCCGCGAGCGAACGCTGCAGACGATCCACATCGGCCTGCAACTGGCCGAGTTCGGAACTGAGCAGGCGCCGTTCCTGCCGCCGCTGCTCGGCCGACAACACTTCGCGTTTGCGCGCCAGCACCATCTTGCGTTCCATCTGGGTGCGCTTGACCAGCAGCTTGCGGTACTCGATGCCGGCGATCAGCTCGGCCGGCTGCTGGGTCTTGCGCTGGGCTTTTTCCAACTCGGCCTGGGCCTCGGCGGTGGCCAGGCGTTCGCTGCGTTCGCGCTCGGCCAGTTCCAGGTCGAGCTTGCCGAGCTCGCTCTGTTTTTCCTTGAGCTGGCTGCGTTTTTCGGTGAGCTGCTTGATCACGTCGTTGCTGTCGAAGCGGATCACCGGCTGACCTTTCTTGACCGGAGTGCCGTCGGTGGCCAGTTCGGTGATGTTGAACTGCCACATGCGCTCGACGCTCGGGGGCATCAGCGGCGAACTGCGCCGTGCATACACCTCGCCGTCGACCCGCAACGGCGCGGCTGCGAGCGCCGGCGCGGCGGCGAGCAATGCGAGTAACCACCACGCGCGGCTTGCATAAGCACGACTCATCGCTGCGCTCCGTTGCGTGCCGGCGCGATCGGCGCGGCCGCCGCGGGTGGCGTGGCCGCCGTTACCCGCACGCTCATGCCCGGCAACAGGCGCAGCCCGTGCGCGGCCGGCAGATCGATGTCGACGGTGAAGTAACGGCCTTCGCCCCATTCGGATTTGCGGTCGGGCGCGCCGGCGATGTTGCGGATGCGGCCTTGCACGCGCTGCTGCGGCAAGGCATCGAAACTCAGTTGCACGTTCTGGCCCACGCGCAGGCCGCGCCGGTCGGGTTCCAGCGCCCAGGCGCGTACTTCCATGCGGCCGCCCTCGACCACCACCGCGCCGGCCTGGCTGCCGGGCATGGTCGAACTGCCTTCGTCGATGCGGCCGCCGATCCAGTTGTTGTTGAAGCCGTGCACGACGATGCCGTCCTGTTGCGCGCGCACCTCGGACTGGCGCAGCAGCGCGCGGTAGTAATCGCGTTGCACTTCCAGCTTGCCGACTTCCAGTTCGCCGTCGCGCTTGCGCCGGGCGACCGCGGCGCGCGCGGCCTCGAGCTGTTCGCGCTTGAGCTTGCTTTCGCGAGTGGTCTTGTCGAGTTCGCCCTGGTGGCGGTCGTAGTCGAGCGCCGAGATCAGCGCGCGCGGAATCGTCGCTTCGATCTTGGCCGTGGCCAGGGCCGCGTCGGCCTCGGCGAGCGCGACCTCGGCGTCGACCTGCTTGACCTCCAGTTCGGCCAGTTCCTTGGCGGCCTTGGCGCGGGCCTGCTCGATCTTGGCTTCGAGGTCGGGTATCTGGGTGCCGGCCTGGCCCGGATCGATCCGCAGCACCACCTCGCCAGCCTTCACCGGCTGGCCTTCGGGCACGAAATAGCGGATCGCGACCGGCGCGCTGTTGGACTGCGGCGTATAGATGGTCTGACCGCCGACCGAGCGTACTTCGCCGGTCAGCACCACGGCCGCGGCCGGCAGCGCCGCCATCGCCAGCATGCATACCGCGAGCCGCACCGCGAACACCTCAGGCCGCCGAATCATGATCGACCTTGCCGTCGTGCAGGCGCACCTCGCGCGGCGCGCGCGCGGCGAGGTCGCGGTCGTGGGTCACCAGCACCACGGTCTGGCCGCCGGCATGCACTTCCTGGATCAGGTCGAGCACGTCGCCGGCGCTTTTCGAATCCAGGTTGCCGGTGGGTTCGTCGGCCAGCAACAACGCCGGCTGCAACAGCAGGGCGCGCGCGATCGCCGCGCGCTGCTGCTGGCCGCCCGACAACTCGCTGGGCCGGTGGCTGCTGCGTTCGCCCAGGCCGACCCGTTGCAGCAGCGCCAGCGCGCGATCGTGGGTGCCCGGCGGCGGTTCGCGGTGGAAGCGCAGCGGCAGCAGCACGTTTTCCAGCAGGCTCAGCCGCGGCAGCAGATGGAAGCTCTGGAACACGAAGCCGATGCGGCGGTTGCGGATGTCGCTGGCGGCCTCGTCGTCCATCGCCGCGACGTCGCGGCCTTCGATCAGATAACGCCCGCGGGTGGGCCGGTCCAGGCAGCCGAGGATGTTGAGCAGACTGGATTTGCCCGAGCCCGAGGCACCGGTGATGGCGACGAATTCGCCGCTGGCGATCTTCAGGTCCACCCCGGCCAAGGCATTCACCGCCTGTCCATTCATCTCATAGCGACGATGGACCGCATCCAGTTCGATCATCGACAACAGCCACAGGTGATAGGGGATATCCGGCGGAGCGGCGCGTGCGGGCCGCTGCGTACCTCATGCAATCGACCCGGCGCTGACGCCAAGGTTCCCGGCGCGGCCCCGCCGCGGGCCGGTGAGGCGAGCCGGTGCATGGGTCGTGCCGAGCGCGGACCGTTCCATGGCCGGGTACCGCCGATCGTGGGCTAGCTTACCCCGCGGCCGGCGCGGCCAGCGCGCCGCCGTCCCTGCGAGGGATGTCATGCACAAGGCGTTTTGTGAGCCCGTACCGCTATTGCGATTTGCGCGACCGCTAGCTTATGCGCAGGGTCATGGAAGATTTCAGCGCCAAATATCTATTTATGGTGCATGTAGCCATACGGATGGCTGCCTGTCGGGTTTCGCGCATAGGATGTTCCACGGTCGAACCGTCGCTCGATGGCCGGACCCGACACGCTCGCGGCCGCCGCATTCGCGGCCGCACACCACCAGGCGCGGTCGTATCGACGCCACCACAGGGGAACACTTCATGCTCCGCAAACTCTCGGTATGTCTGCTGATCGTCCTGCTCACCGGTTGCCTGCCGCCGCGCCTGGCCCCGGAAGAGCTGAGCCAGGCGCCCCACGTGCAGGCGGCGAACAGCGCCAAGTCCTGAACCGTATAGGCTCCGACCGGTTGAGTTAAGCCCGAGTTCAACGCATTGGGCAGAAGCTGAATCCCTACTCGGGGGGTCTGCCCATGATCCGCAAATTGATGATTCCACTGGTCGCGGCCAGCCTGTTGGCGGGTTGCGTATCCGACTATTCGCTGCGTGGCGGCGGTGGCGGCGGCTCGTATTACTACGGCCGCCCCAGCGTCGACTACAACTACTACGGCGGTTACGGCGGCTATTACGGCCCCGGTTACGGCTATCCGTACGGCGAGGCCTATCGCTACCGCGGCTACGGCTATCCGGGTTATTACGGCGGCGGCTATTACGGCGGTTATCCGTATGGCTACTACCCGCGCCCGTATTACCCGCACCGCCCGGGCCGTCCGCACAACCCGTCGCGGCCGCCGAACCCGCCGCGTCAGGATGGCGGGGTGCCGTGGCGCGATACGCGTCCGGTCGGCGGCGGCGCCTGGGCGCCGAACAATCAGGTTCAACAGCAACCGCGTGCCCACTCGGCGCCGCAGCCGCGCAGCTTCTCGCAGCCGCAGATGCAGCCGCGCATGCCGGCCGCTCCTTCGGTCCGTCGCGACGGCGGCCGGGCGTGGAAGGACGTCGAGCGCTGAACCGTCGCCGGGCGCTTGGCCGGACGCCGCTCCCGGTCGGGCGGCGTCGGCCTGAACCCGTTCTAGCCTGAACCGGCTCTAGCCTGAACCGTTTCTAGCCGGTCATCCGACCGGTCGTCAGCTGTACTGAAAGTGGAACGGTGCGCACTTGCGTTCACGCCGAAGTGACAGCAATCTACCGCTACTGACCGCTTGCGTCGCATTTGGACGTTTTCGGTAAGCACAGGCTTCTATGTCGGCGCCTGGCGAGGAATCACGGATCCCCCCTGTTCCGTCCTTGTCAGGCGTCGGCGCCCATTCCCTCGGCGACGAGGCACGGCGAAAAAACGCGCGCATCGACGCGCGTTTTTTCGTTTCTGGTCAATGACTTGGTGATTTGCCCGAGCGGCCGCGCCAGCTCGGATGCCCACGGCGTGCAGGGCCTGATGGCCGCACGGCCCGCGCAAACGCCAGGCAATAAAAAGGGGCCGAATGTCCCCCGACATTCGGCCCCCCGGCTTCCCCCGCGAGCGCTTGGCCAGCCCCTGTTCCAATTCCAGCCGGCGTCTAGCGCCTGCCCCGCAAGGTGCATGAGTAGCTACGCATGATCCGTGCCAACCAGGGCCGGGATTCGGGAGTGGGGATTCGGGATTCGGTAAGCGCGTGAGACAATCCGCCCTCCAGCAACACCCTGGCAACAACGGCTCGGCGCCGCTTTCGCCTTTGCGAATCCCGAATCCCCACTCCCGAATTCCGGCCTCATGAACGACTCCTTCTATCGCTACGACGTCATCGTGATCGGCGGCGGCCACGCCGGCACCGAGGCCGCGTTGGCGTCGGCGCGGGCGGGCGCGCGTACCTTGCTGCTGACCCATTCGGTCGAGACCGTCGGCGCCATGAGCTGCAACCCGGCCATCGGCGGCATCGGCAAGGGTCATCTGGTCAAGGAGATCGACGCGCTCGGTGGGATCATGGCGCGCGCGGCCGATGCGGCCGGCATCCAGTGGCGCCGGCTCAACGCCAGCAAGGGCCCGGCGGTGCGGGCGACCCGCTGCCAGGCCGATCGTGGTTTGTACCGAAGCTTCATCCGCCGCGCGGTCGAAGCCCAGCCGGGCCTGACCCTGTTCCAGGCCGCGGTCGACGACATCGTGTTCGACGCCGGCCGGGTCGGCGGCGTGCTGACCCAGACCGGCCTGCGTTTCCACGCGCCGGCCGTGGTGCTGACCGCCGGCACCTTCCTGGCCGGCAAGGTCCACGTCGGCCAGACCACCTACGCCGCCGGCCGCGCCGGCGATCCGCCCGCGACCGCGCTGGCCGCGCGCCTGCGCGAAGGCCCGTTCGTGGTCGACCGGCTCAAGACCGGCACCCCGCCGCGCATCGACGGGCGCAGCCTGGATTACTCGGTGATGGAGGAGCAGCCCGGCGATGATCCGCGTCCGGTCATGTCCTTCCTGGGCACCCAGGCCGACCATCCGCGTCAGGTCTCGTGCTGGATCACCCACACTTCCGAGCGCACCCACGAGATCATCCGCGGCGCGCTGGATCGCTCGCCGCTGTACACCGGCCAGATCGAAGGCATCGGCCCGCGCTACTGCCCCTCGATCGAGGACAAGGTGGTGCGCTTCGCCGAGAAGGCCAGCCACCAGATCTTCGTCGAGCCCGAGGGCCTGGACGTGGCCGAGATCTACCCGAACGGGATCTCGACCTCGCTGCCGTTCGACGTGCAGCTCGATCTGGTGCGCAGTATCCGCGGCTTCGAGAACGCGCACATCACCCGCGCCGGCTACGCGATCGAGTACGACTTCTTCGACCCGCGCGGGCTCAAGAGCACGCTCGAGACCAAGGCCGTCGCCGGCCTGTTCTTCGCCGGCCAGATCAACGGCACCACCGGTTACGAGGAAGCCGCCGCGCAGGGTCTGCTGGCCGGCGTCAACGCGGCGCGGTTCGTGCGCGGCCATGAGGGCTGGAGCCCGCGCCGCGACGAGGCTTATCTGGGCGTGTTGGTCGACGACCTGATCACCCACGGTACGCTCGAGCCGTACCGCATGTTCACCTCGCGCGCCGAGTACCGGCTGCAGTTGCGCGAAGACAACGCCGATCTGCGCCTGACGCCGACCGGGCACGAACTCGGTCTGGTCGATGAAGCGCGTTGGTCGGCGTTCGAGCGCAAGCGTGAGGCGATCGAGCGCGAAAGCGCGCGCCTGGCCGGCGTGTGGGCCGCGCCGAACAACGCGTTGGGCCGCGAGATCGCGCAGACCCTGGGTATCGAGGTCAGCCGCGAATGCAGCGCGCGCGATCTGCTCAAGCGCCCCGAACTGGATTACGCCAAGTTGATGCAGGTGCCGAGCCTGGGCCCGGCGGTGGACGCGGCCGAGGTGGCTGAGCAGGTCGAGATCGGGGTCAAGTACGCCGGGTATCTCGACCGCCAACGCGAAGAGATCGAGCGACAGCAGCGCAACGAGAGCACCGCGATCGCCGAGGATTTCGATTACGCCGCCGTGCGCGGCCTGTCGCTGGAAGTGCAGCAGAAGCTCGAGCGTGTGCGCCCGCAGACCGTGGGCCAGGCGCAGCGTATTCCGGGCATGACCCCGGCGGCGATTTCGCTGCTGCTGGTGCACCTCACGCGGGCGCGGCGTTCGCGGGTGGCGTGAGCGGGCGCGCGAGACGAGTCGTTGTCGCGATTGCGACTGTAGGAGCGGCGTGAGCCGCGACCGCGGCATCACCGTTACGACGAAACTTGCGGCGCAGTTGCGATGGCGTGGTCGCGGCTCACGCCGCTCCTACAGGGGCGGCCTAAGGTCGTCCGGGAATGCCCCGGTGACGATCTCGTTGCTGCTTGTGCGTTGCGCGCGGAGCATTTGTTGATGGCGTGAGCGAGGAGCGCAAGGACGAGTCGGTGTTGCGATTGCGACTGTAGGAGCGGCGTGAGCCGCGACCGCGGCATCACCGTTACGACGAAACTTGCGGCGCAGTTGCGATGGCGCGGTCGCGGCTCACGCCGCTCCTACAGGGGGCGCCCGTGAAACCGGCCTGTGCTTTAAGGAACTCAATACACCCTTCGATCGCCCTTCGCCGGCGGCGACCACTGGTACAGCCAGGTTTCGCTGAGCGCGCCGCTGGCGTCCTTGAGGAACAGCCGCAGATCGATCTGTTCGGTCGAATCGCCCGGCGGCACCGCGTCGAACATCACCCGGTAGCCGCCGATCTCGTGCAGCGGCCGGCACGATACGGTTTCCAGTTTGGCGCCGCCGCCTATCTGCAGCACCGGTTCGACTTTGGCGTCGCGCTTGGCGAGTTCGGCCAGCGGGCCGCCGGCGAAATCCACCGCGAAGCGCCAGGAGAAATACTCGCGCTTGAAGCCGATGCGCCCGCCCAGGCCGGTACGCGTCGCGACGCAATGCGCGAGCTTCGGCACCGCCGGCGGCTGCGCGCCCCAGTACAGGCGATAGCCGTACAGCAGTTCCTGCCCGGCCTGCGGTTTATCGCGCGGGTTCCAGAACGCGACGATGTTGTCGAAGGTTTCGTCCAGGGTCGGAATCTCGACCAACTGCACCGAGCCCGCGCCCCAACCTTGCTTGGGTTCGACCCACAGGCACGGACGCTTTTCGTAGAACACGCCGTCGTCCTGGTAATGATCGAAGTTGCGGTCGCGCTGCAACAGGCCGAAGCCGCGCGGATTTTCGTCGCTGAACATGTTGAAGCGCAGGTGCTCGGGATTGCACAGCGGGCGCCAGATCCATTCGCCGCTGCCGCTCCATATCGCCAGGCCGTCGGTGTCGTGGATCTCCGGGCGCCAGTCCCAGTCCATGCGGCGGTCGTTCTCGCCGGTCTGGTACATGCTGGTGCACGGGCCCAGGCCGAGGCGTTCGATGGTCTTGCGCGGGTACAAGGCGCAGTCGATGTCCATCAGCAGCACTTCGCCCGGGGTGATCGCGAAGCGGTAGGCGCCGGCGATGCTGGGCGAGTCGAGCAGGCCGTACACGACCACGGTGTTGGATTGCGCCGACGGGCGTTCCAGCCAATAGGCGACGAAGTCCGGGAATTCCTCGGCGTGGCCGCTGCCGGTGTCGATCGCCAGGCCGCGCGCGGACTGGCCGTACTGGCCCTCGACCCCGACCGCGCGGAAATAGCTGGCGCCCAGAAACGCGGCGAAATCGCGCTCGGGGTCCTGGCGGGTGTTGAGGCGGAAACCGGCGAAGCCCAGGTCGGCCGGCAGCGGCTTGCCGTCCAGGCCGCTGCGCTTGCGGTCGAACATGCTCGGGTCGTAGGCGATTTCGCGCGCCTGGCCGGCGTCGACTTCGTACATGCGCACCGGCGATTTGAAGAACAGGCCCAGGTGGAAGAACTGGGCCAGGAACTTGCCGTCGCCACCGCCCCACAGGGCGTGGTCGCGGTTGAAGCGGATCGACTGGTATTGGTCCCAGTCCATCGCCGCGACCGGCGCCGGCAAGGTGGTGCTGCGCGGCGCGTAGGCGCGCTGGGCGAGCGCGCGGGCCTGGCCCTTGAGCGTGGCGAAGTCGAAGGGTTGGGCCGGTCCGAGCTTGGTCGCGGCGGGGCCGGTCAGGGCCAGCGCGGGCAGGGGCAGGCCGAACGAGGCCAGGGCGGCGGCCGCGGATTTGAGGAACTCGCGTCGGATCATGGGGCAGGCGACGGGGTGGCGATGGGGGTGGAGCATGCTAGCCAATCGCGGCGCGGGGTTGGTTAGGGGTTTGTCTAGGTGGGTCGTGGGTCGCGGTTGCGTGCGCGTGGCCCTCATCCGCCCTTCGGGCACCTTCCCCGCAGGCGGGGTGAGCGAACGTCGCTTGCGAGCCACTGGCTCGCACGTTCGCGAACGCCCAAACGCCATGCGTTCGGGCAGGGGCCAGGCAGGGAGCGGTTTGACGAAGCTCGCCAAAAAACCACCCACCCACGAAGCCTCTTAGAATATCGCCATGCTTCGAATCACCGACCTCCGCCTGCCGCTGGATCATCCCGAGCGCGCACTCACCGACGCCGTGCTCGCCCGCCTGCGCATCGACGCCGCCGACCTGAGCGGTTTCACCGTCGCCAAGCGCAGCTACGACGCGCGCAAGCGCGGCGGCATCGTGCTGATCTATTCGCTGGACGTGGACACCCCGCGCGAGGCCGAGATCCTCGCCCGCGAACAGGCCGGCGTGGAACCGGCTCCGGCCAAGAAACGCGACAAAGGCCCGGCCGACACCAGCAAGGTGCTGCCGACGCCCGACACCGAGTACAAATTCGTCGCCCGCGCGCCGGCCACGCTGCCGCTGCGGCCAGTCGTGATCGGGATGGGGCCGTGCGGCCTGTTCGTCGGCCTGGTGCTGGCGCAGATGGGCTTTCGCCCGATCATCCTTGAGCGCGGCAAGGCGGTGCGCGAACGCACCGTCGACACCTTCGGCCTGTGGCGCAAGCGCGTGCTCAATCCCGAATCGAACGTGCAGTTCGGCGAAGGCGGCGCGGGCACGTTCTCCGACGGCAAGCTCTACAGCCAGATCAGCGACAAGCAGCACCACGGACGCAAGGTGCTCAGCGAATTCGTGCTGGCCGGCGCTCCGGAGGAAATCCTGTATGTGAGCAAGCCGCACATCGGTACGTTCCGGCTGGTGTCGATGGTCGAGAACATGCGCGCGACGATCGAATCGCTGGGCGGCGAAATTCGCTTCTCGCAGCGGGTCGAGGACGTGCTGATCGAAGACGGCAAGATGCGCGGAGTGAGTCTGGCCGACGGCCAGCAACTGCGCGCCGATCATGTCGTATTCGCGATCGGTCACAGCGCGCGCGACACCTTCGCGATGCTGCACCAGCGCGGGGTGTTCATGGAGGCGAAACCGTTCTCGATCGGGTTCCGCATCGAACATCCGCAGTCGCTGATCGACGCGGCGCGTTTCGGTCCGCAGGCCGGGCATCCGATCCTCGGCGCGGCCGATTACAAGCTGGTGCATCACTGTCGCAACGGCCGTTCGGTGTACAGCTTCTGCATGTGTCCGGGCGGCACCGTGGTCGCCGCAGCCAGCGAGCCCGGCCGCGTGGTCACCAATGGCATGAGCCAGTACTCGCGCAACGAACGCAACGCCAACGCGGCGATCGTGGTCGGGATCACGCCGGAGGACTACAAGGCCTACGACGACAGTGGTTCGCCGCTGGCCGGCGTGGCCCTGCAACGGCATTGGGAAGCGCAGGCGTTCTCGCTCGGCGGCGGCGAATACGAAGCGCCGGGCCAGACCGTCGGCGATTTCCTCGCCGGCCGCGCTTCGACCGCGCTCGGCGCGGTGCAACCGTCTTACACGCCCGGTGTACGGCTCAGCGATCTGAGTCAGTCGCTGCCCGACTATGCGATCGCCGCGATCCGCGAAGCGTTGCCGGCGTTCGACAAACAGCTCAAGGGCTTCGCCCTGCCCGACGCGATGTTGACCGGGGTGGAGACGCGCACGTCCTCGCCGGTGCGCATCACCCGCGGTGCCGACGGCCACAGCCTCAACACCCGCGGCCTGTTCCCGGCCGGCGAGGGCGCCGGTTACGCCGGCGGCATTCTGTCGGCGGCGGTGGACGGGATCCGCACCGCCGAGGCGGTGGCGTTGAGCATCCTCGGCGACGCGGGCCGCGCGGCCTGAGCCTCCGCGTTTACTGATCCTCGGCGGCACGCGGCATCGGCGCGCGCCGCGACGATGCAGTCGGCGACCTGACTTATGGCCATGTCGCCGGCGCGCGCGGCTGGCTAAGGTCGTGGTCGTTTCCCTGCACAGGATGTGGTTCATGCGCGTTTGGATGTCGCTGGCGCTGAGCGCCGGTCTTTGTGTCGCGCCGTCGTTGTGCGCGTCCGCGGCCGAGCCGTCCGCCGCCACGATGGTGCAGCCGGCGTCCGCGGCCGAGGTCGCGGCCTACGCGCGGCAACTGCTCGCCGACAATGCCGCCGCCGACGGCCCGGGCATCGCGATCCTGGTCGCGCGCGGCGATCAGGTGCTGTTCCGCGGCGCGCGCGGCCTGGCCGACGTCGAACTCGGCGTACCGCTGACTGCGGACCAGGTGTTCCGCATCGGTTCGGTGACCAAGCAGTTCGCCGCGGCGGGCGTGCTGAAACTGGTCGAGGCCGGCAAGGTCGGGCTCGACGATCCCGTGTCCAAGTACCTCAAGGATTATCCGAATGGCGGCGCGATCAGCGTGCGTCAGTTGCTCAATCACACCTCCGGGGTGAAGAGCTACACCGGCATCGACGGCTACATGGCCGAATCGATCAAGCGCGACCTCAGCACGAAGGCCTTGATCGAAGTGTTCAAGGATCTGCCGGTGGATTTCGCGCCGGGCCAGGGCTATGTCTACAACAATTCGGGCTACGTACTGGTCGGCGCGGTGATCGAAGCGGCCAGCGGAAAACCCTGGCATGCCTACCTCGATGAAACTCTGTTCAAGCCGCTTGGCCTGGCGCAGACGCGCTACGGCGACGTGCATGCGCTGATTCCCGGTTACGTCAACGGCTACACCCGTATCGACGATCGGGTCGCGCCGATGGGCCATCTGGACATGAGCCAGCCGCATGCGGCCGGCGCGCTGGTGTCCACGCTCGACGATCTGCTGCGCTGGAACCTGGCCTTGCACCAGGGCAAGGTGCTGCAGCCGGCGAACTACCGCGCGATGACCTCGCCGGAAGGCAAGGCGGTCAAGAGCAATTACGGCTACGGCATCAGCCGCGTCACGGTGCGCGGACGCACCGGGTATGCGCATGGCGGCGGGATCTTCGGGTTCGCGTCGTATCTGCTGTACCTGCCCGAGTCGAGGACGACGGTGGCGGTGCTGACCAATACCGACACCGGCCTTCCGGACCGGCCGGGCCTGGACAAGCTCAGCCGCACGCTCGCCGCGGTGGCGGTGGGCGATGCGTATCCCACTCCCATCGCGGTGCCGGTCGCCGCGTCCTCGCTGCAGCAGGCCGAAGGCGTGTACCGGCAGTCGCCGCAACGCGCCTGGGTGCTGCGGGCGGTCGATGGCGCGCTGACCGTGCAGCGCATCGGCGGCAAGCCGATCGCGTTGACGGCGGTGGCGCGCGATACCTTCGTCTATCCCGATCGCATCGCGCGCATGACCCTGGAGCGCGATGCGAAGGGCGCGGTGACCGGAATGCGGTTCTTCCCCGATGGCAGCGGCGAGAGTGAGTTCACCGCGCGCAGTGGCGAAGCGATGCCTTGAGTCGGGATTGGGGATTGGGGATTCGGGATTGGGCGGGCGCGTGGTAACGCGCCGAAGCGGCTTGCAGGGTGTCCCGATCTTGCGCGGCCGCTTTGCTCAATCCATCGCCCCGGACCGACGGTAAGCGCCTATGCCCAATGGCAGGGGGCAAGCCCGGCGGCATGGTTAGGATGCTCAATCCAGTCCCAGGCCTCGCCGGAGTCATCATGCGTCGACCCACCCTCGCCCTGTTGCCCGTGCTGCTCGCCGCGGCGCTGCCCCTGTCGGCCGCGCACGCGCAGACCGCGGCGCCGCGCGACACGCCGTATCCGGGCACCTTGCAGCTGGAGGTTGACGCCACCGATATCGCCCGCCGAGTGCTGCACGCGCGTCAACGCATCCCGGTCCAGGCCGGACCGCTGACCCTGCTGTTCCCGCAATGGATCCAGGGCAACCACTCGCCCAGCGGCCCGATCGACAAGCTCGCCGGCCTGCGCATCCGCGGCAACGGCCAGACGATCGCATGGACCCGCGACCCGCTCGACGTCTACGCCTTCCAGCTCACCGTGCCCGCGGGCGTGAGCGAGATCGAACTCGACTTCGACATGCTCACCCCGACCGCCGGCAACCAGGGCCGGGTGGTGATGACGCCGGACATGCTCAACGTGCAGTGGAACCAAGTCGCGCTGTACCCGGCCGGTTACTACGCGCGTGGCATCCAGATCGCGCCGACCCTGAAACTGCCGCCCGGCTGGCAGGCCGGCACCGCGCTGGACCTGGACTCGCGCCAGGGCGATACCTTGCGCTATCGCGCCGTGCCGTTCGATACCTTGCTTGATTCGCCGGTGTACGCCGGCCGCCATTACAAGCAGATCGATCTCGATCCGGGCGCGAAGGTGCCGGTGCGGATCAACATCGTCGCCGACGCGCCCAAGTTCCTCGAAGCCAAGCCCGAGCAGATCAAGCTGCACCGCGAACTGGTCCGACAGGCCTACAAGCTGTTCGGCTCGCATCAGTACGACCACTACGATTTCCTGTTCTCGCTGTCGAGCCAGATGAGCGGCAACGGCCTGGAGCATCATCGCTCCAGCGAAAACGGCGTCGACCCGGACTATTTCACCGGCTGGGACGGCAGCAGCATCATCGGCCGCGATCTGCTCGCGCACGAGTTCGTGCATTCGTGGAACGGCAAGTACCGCCGCCCGGCCGGCATCACCTCGAGCAACTTCAACCAGCCGCTCAGCGACGGCCTGCTGTGGGTGTACGAAGGCCAGACCCAATACTGGGGCTATGTGCTGACCGCGCGCGCGGGATTGTGGAAACCCGAGTTCGCGCGCGACGCGCTGGCGATGGTCGCGGCGCGTTATGCCGACGACCGTCCCGGCATGAGCTGGCGTTCGATCCAGGACACCACCCTGGACCCGGTGATCGCGATGCGCCGGCCGAAGTCGTACGGCAGCTATCAGCTCAGCGAGGACTACTACAGTGGCGGCCAGCTGGTGTGGCTCGCGGTCGACGCCAAGCTGCGCGCGCTCAGCGGCGAGAAACGCTCGCTCGACGATTTCGCGCGTGGGTTTTTCGGCGGCGAGAACGGCGATTACCAGGTCAAGCCCTATCAGTTCGAAGACGTGGTCGCCGCCTTGAACCAGGTCGCCGCCTTCGACTGGGCGAGCTTCCTGCGCGAACGCATCGAGGCCAAGGCGCCGCCGCTGGACGGCCTGGCCGCGAGCGGCTGGAAACTGAGCTACACCGACACGCCGAGCGACTTCCTCAAGTTCGCCGAAGCCGATCGCAAGTACACCGACCTGACCTATTCGCTGGGCCTGAACCTGTCCGGCGACGGCGCCATCAACACCGTGCGCTGGGACGGCCCCGCGTTCAACGCCGGCATCGCCCCGGGCAGCACCCTGCTCGCGGTCAACGGCTACACCGCCAGCGGCGAGCGGCTCAAGGACGCGGTCACCGCGGCCAAGGACGGAAAGCATCCGATCGAACTGATCGTCAAGAACGCCGACGTGATCAAGACCGTGCGCATCGATTACCGCGACGGCCTGCGTTATCCCAAGCTCGAACGCATCGACGGCACGCCGGATCGGTTGAGCAAGATCTTCGCGCCACGCTGACCGCGCTGCGACGACTCCCTCTCCCGCGGCGCGGGAGAGGGCCGGGGTGAGGGCACGCGGCCGAAAAGCCCGCATGGCATACTTCGCCCATGAACACAGGAAGCACCACCGGCGCGGAGCCCGCCCACTACCTGCTGATCGATTTCGAGGCGACCTGCGCCGACGACCAATCGGTCCCGCGCGCGCAGATGGAAATCATCGAGATCGGCGCGGTGATGGTCGAGACCGAAACGCTGAAAGTCATCGACGAATTCCAAAGCTTCGTCCGTCCCGTGCGGCACCCGCGTCTGACCGGGTTTTGCACCGAGTTGACCTCGATCCGCCAGGCCGATGTCGACGCGGCGCCGTCGTTCGCGCAGATGCTCGACGCCTTCAAGCCCTGGCTTTATCGCTATCGCGATTTCGTCTGGGGTTCGTGGGGCGATTACGACCTGCACCAGTTGCAGCAGGACTGCGATTTCCATCGCCTGCCCAATCCTATCGGCGCGGCCCATCGCAACATCAAGCAAGCCTTCGCGCAGACGCAGGGGCTGGCCAAGAAACCCGGGCTCGGCGGCGCGGTGCGCATGGCGGGCCTTACGTTTGCCGGCACCCACCATCGCGGCATCGACGATGCGCGCAATATCGCCCGGCTGATGCCGTACGCGCTCGGTCGCGCGACTTTGCCGTCGCGCTGATCCGCGCTTACGCATGCCCTCGTCGGCATGCCCCGATCTGTCCTTGTGGCGGTCCGCGATCGGGCGCTAGAGTCGGCGCGCACCCGCCCGCCCCAGACCCGCATGCCGTTCGATCGACGTCAGTTCATCGTCCTCACCGGCGCCGCCGCGCTCGCGTTGGCGTTGCCGGGGCATGCCGCCACCACGGAGACCCGGACCATGTACGGATTGATCGGCAAGATGAAAGCCACCGTCGGCCAGCGCGACGCCCTGATCGCGATCCTGCTCGACGGCATCGATGCGATGCCCGGTTGCCTGAGTTACATCGTCGCGCGCGATCCCAAGGATGCCGATGCGATCTGGATCAGCGAAGTCTGGGACAGTCAGGACAGCCATCGCGCCTCGTTGGCGTTGCCGTCGGTGAAGGCCGCGATCGCCAAGGCCAAGCCGATGATCGCGAGTTTCGATGAGCATCATGAGATCGAACCAATCGGTGGGCACGGACTGACGAAGGCGCGTTGATGGCATAGGTCTTGCGCCTTGCATATCCGCGATTTATGTGGCGTTCGTCGTGTATGCGGTTTCGCGGTCGCGGCTCACGCCGCTCCTACAGGTAGATACGTGGCTTGCGATCCGCACTGTAGGAGCGGCGTAAGCCGCGACCGCGACCACGCCAACCGGCGCAACCCAAACGCAGCTGCGATCTCAACGCACGGACGCATCCTCGACAGACGATGCAACCACATCGCCCGATGGCGGCGACGACGCGCCGTCATCGCGCATCCCACCCCGCCACAGCATGCTGCGCAACACCCCATCGCGCCGGATCAGGCCGTGATACAGCGCCGCCGCAAGATGCAGCAGCACCGTCGCGAACAACAGGTAAGCCAACGTGCGATGCAGCCAGCGCAACAAGGCGAACACGCTCGGGTCGAACGGCGCGATCGGCGGCAGCACGATGCCGGCGCCGAGGCTGACCGGATAACCGCCGGCCGACAGCATCGCCCAGCCGATCAGTGGCAGCGCGAACATCAGCGCATACAGCAACCAATGCGAGGCGCGCGCGGCGAATCGTTGCAGCGGCGGCAGATCGGCCGGCAGCGCGGGCGGTTTGCGCAGCAGACGCAGCGTAAGACGCAGTACCGCCAGCACGAGGATCGAAATCCCCAGCGGCTTGTGCAAGGCGAGCAGCCAAGTGTGCTTATCCGACACCGTCGCGACCATGCCGGCGCCGATGAACAGCATGCTCACGATCATCAACGCCATCAACCAGTGCAGCACCCGCGCCGGCCACCAGAACATCTCCTCGTTGCGGTTCATCGGGGCAGCTCCTTCGGCGGATGGCCGCCGTTCCGCGCTTCTTCGGCGGTGCGGCGGCGGTAGGATTCGGCGTACGCGGACGAGCGCGCGGCCAGCAGTGGGTCGTCGGAGCCGGCGATGCCGTCGGGCAGGATCAGCGGGTCGTAGTTGATGTCGCGGCATTCGCCCGCGTCCTGCGCTTGCGCGCGGGCGAGCACGATGCGGCCGGCGTCGATTTCACGCCGGTCGGATGGCCAAACACGGGTGGCGTCGGCGGTCGGATCGCCCGGCGCGGCCAGCGTCACGACCAACCGCCACTGCAGCGGTCCCTGCGCCAGGCGCCGATCCAGTTCGTCGGCGAGCACGTTCTGATCCTGCGCGGTCAGCGGTAACGCCGCCGCGCCGTTGTCGGGTTCAACGCGCCAGCGCACCGCCTGGCGCGCGCCGGCGGCGTCGACGAAATAGAACGCGTTGAGGCCGTAATAACGTTCGGTGGCGTAGCTCGCCGAGGGCTTGCGATCTTTCGCCCAGGCGCGGAACGCCGCGGTTTCCGGATGCGCGGCGAAGAACGCTTTCTGCTTGGCCGGATCGGGTTTGCCTGTGGCCGGGTCGGGCGCGCCGGCCTGCAGTTGCTCGAAGAACGCTTGCGGCGTGGCGACCGGAAACACCGGCATGTTGTTCATGCCGGTCCGCCACTGCTGGCCGTCGGCCTGGGTGAAGCGCAGGGCGAAGCTGCGGATCGGCACGCCGCCGTCGGGCGCATAGGGATTGCCGCCGGGCAGGGCGAAGCGCCCGACCACCGGCGTGCGTCCGCGCGCGAACACGCCGGCCTTCGAATACGCCGCTGCCGCGCCGCTGCTATCGAAATAGCCGATCACGCACACGCCCTTGGCGTGGTTGCGGCGATAACCCGGATGCAGGCCGCCGTTGGCCTGCAGATCGTCGACGATGCGCTTGGGCGTGAGCCGCTGCGGGTCGAGCGGGCCGGCGACATAGCCGAACGCGGCGGCCGCGGCGCTGACCACGAACGCGATCAGGGCATAGCGGCCGAGCGGCGCGGGCGGCTGCGACGGGGTGGGTGAGGAGGTGCTTGAGGCGTTGGCTGCGTCGGGTTCGGACGGCGACATGGCGGGGTCTCGGTGGGGGCGCGATACCGGTACGACGCCCGGCCGCGGGGTTTATTCCCGACCCGGCCGAATAACCACCTCAACGCAATCATCCTCAACGGAATCGGCGGGCCGACGGAATAAACTGCCGCCTGCGGCGTCCCACCCATGACGTCCTCTCCGAGCGCCCGCTCCGCCCGCCCATGCCCGCCCACGAGCTCGACACCGCCCTGCGCGAACACCTGCCGTCGTTGCGGCGTTTCGCGCGTTGGCTCGCGCGCGACCCGCACGCGGCCGACGACTTGGTCCAGGCCGCGCTGGAGCGCGCGATCACCCGCTGGCACAGCCGCCACGACGATCAGACGCTGCGGCCGTGGCTGTTCGCGATCGTCTACCGCCAGTTCCTCGATGCGCAGCGGCGTTCGCAGCGCTATGCGGGTCTGTTGTCGCGCTTGGGCTTGGCCAGCAACGAGCATCAGCCCTCGGCCGAACGCGAGTTCGTCGCGCGCTCGGCATTGGAGGCGATGCAACGTCTGCCGGTCGAGCAGCGCAGCCTGCTGCTGTGGGTCTCGGTGGAAGGGCTGAGCTATCAGGAAGTCGCCGACATTCTCGAGGTGCCGATCGGCACGGTGATGTCGCGGCTGTCGCGCGCGCGTCAGGCGCTGCGCCGGCTCAGCGAAGGCGAGACGCCGGGGCCGGCGTTGAGGTTGTTGAAATGAAGTTATGCAGTGAAGTTGTTCGAATGAACCCGATCCATCGTTTCCCATCGCACCGTGCGAGCGCCATCGAATGAACATTCCCAGCGAACACGATCTGCATGCTTACGTCGACGGACGCCTCGACGCCGCGCGCCGCGCCGAAGTCGAGGCCTGGCTCGCGCGTCATCCCGAATCGGCCGAGGAATTGCGCGCATGGCAGCGCGATGCGCAGCAACTGCGCGCCGCGCTGGCCGGCGAGGCTTTGCACGCGCAGCCCGAACTCGACCCCGCGCGCGTGCGCCGCGGCCTGACCCGCAAGCGCAACGCGCGTTACGCGATGGCCGCGGCGATCGTGCTGAGCATCGGCGTGGGCGGCCTCGGCGGCTGGCAGGCGCGGGTGTGGTCGCAGTCGGACGACGCGTCGTCGTTGCAGGCGCAGGCGCGAGCGCTGCCGATGGCCGATGCGATCGCCGCCCATCGCTTGTTCGCGGTGCGTCACGATCTGCGCCTTGATCGCACGGACGGTACGGGCGACCTGCAGACGTGGCTCGACGCCAATTTCCGCGCGCCCATGCGGCTGCCCGATCTGAGCGCGGCCGGCTTCCGTCCGTCGGGGGTGCGGATGCTGTCGACTGAACAGGGCGCGGCGGCGCTGGTGGTGTATGCCGACCCGTCCGGTAACGCGATCAGCTTCTACATCCGGCCGCCCGGGCCGCGCCGCCATCTCCTGCCGCGCGGCGACCGTCGCGACGGCGATCTGTTCGCGCAATACTGGTCGCGCGGCGACTACAACTATGCGATGGTGAGCCGTGGTGATTCGGCGAACGTCGTCAGGCGTGCGCTGGCAGGCGCGATCTGATCGCGCACGGTTCGATTTCGAGGAAAACGGTCATGACGGCGGTTTCGAAGGAAACGCAGCAGGCGCACGACGGGTTCGCCGATTTTCTGCGCTCGTTGGCCGAGGGCTCGGCGACGCAACAGGACTGGCGGCGCCACGCCATCTCGCACAATGCCGATGCGGCGCTGGAAACGGCGCGGATGGAACTGGTCAAGGTGTCGCTGACCGATTCGCGCATGCCGACCGATTCGGCGAAGGTCCGCGACGCCGCGAGCGAGATCATTCGGCGGCTGGATATCTGAGCGAAGCGTCGAGGCGGGTAGCGGTTCCGCGCGAGGCGTTGGGGCCGACGGGTGTTTTCGAGGTTTTTTGATTCGCAGCTTAGCGTATTGCGATGCCATGCGATCGGGTTAGCGTCAATTGACCCGGTCCGGCTCGGTTTCCGCGTTCGGGTGGCTTCATCGGCACGACTTGACGCGCGTGGCTCGACAGCGCGATTTCGTCAGGCGTGCGTCAAAAGCAAATCGCCCCCCTGCCCCCTTTTTCAGAGGGGGAAAAGCACGACAGGATTTGTCGAAGTCGAAGTCGAAGTCGAAGTCGGGCGCGAAGCGACCGAAGCGACGCGACCTGAAACATCCCTGCTGGGGATTCCCAACTTTGAAAAAGAGGGGGCAGGGGGATTTGCTCTTGCCTTGCCCCTGAGATCATAAAAAACCCCGCTTTCGCGGGGCTTTTTATTGCAACCGACCAACCCTCAAGCCGCCTGCACGATCCGCAGCGGATTGCGGTATTCCTTGATCAGCTCCGCCTCGCGCGCCTTGGCCTTGTGCAGGTGCTCTTCCTTGACGTGGCCGTAGCCGCGGATGTGCTCGGGGATGCCGGCGATCTCGGCGGCCAGGTCGACGTTGCCGCCGTCCAGGGTCGGCAACAGGTCGCTGATGGTCTGCTCGTAGTCGGCGATCAGCTGGCGCTCCATCTTGCGTTCTTCGGTGTAGCCGAAGATGTCGAAGGTGCCGCCGCGCAGCTTGCGCAGTTTCGCCAGCCACTTGAACGCGGTGAACACCCACGGGCCGAATTCCTGCTTGATCAGGCGACCCTGCGCGTCCTTCTTGGCCAGCAGCGGCGGGGCGAGGTGGAACTTGAGCTTGTAGTCGCCTTCGAACTGCTGCTCCAGCTTGCGCTGGAAATCGCCGCTGGTGTACAGGCGCGCGACTTCGTACTCGTCCTTGTAGGCCATGAGCTTGAAGAAGTAACGCGCGACCGCTTCGGCCAGATCGGTCGAACCCGGCGCCTTGGCCTGTTCGGCGCTGCGCACCTTGGCGACGAAGTCCGAATAGCGCTTGGCGTAGGCGGCGTCCTGATACTCGGTCAGGAAGGCGACGCGGCGCGCGATCAGCTCATCGAGCGAACGCGACAGGCGCAGATCGTCGAGCGGCAGGAACGCGACGTTGTCGCCGTCGGCCTGCGCGGGCACGTGGCGCAGTTCGTCTTCGTTGCGGGTCGCGCGCGGCGCCGAGGTGGCGCCCCATTCGTTGCCTTCCCACTCGCCCGGCGCCAGATGCGGCAGGGCGTGCGGGGTGGCTTCGGCCGCGGTCGGCACCTTGCGGGTCACGCCGGCGGCTTCGGCCACCGACTGCGGATCGATCGCGGCCAGGCGGCCCCAGGCGAACGCGGTCTTGTTCATTTCGATCGCCGCGCCGTTGAGTTCGACCGCGCGCATCAGCGCATCGAAGGTGATCGGCACCAGCGCGCGCTGCCAGGCGTAGCCCAGGATGAACAGATTGGTCGCGATCGCATCGCCGAGCAGCGCGGTGGCGAGTTGGGTCGCGTCGACGATCAGCGGATCCTGTCCGCCGAGCGCCTGCTTGATCGCGGCGACGATGTCGGTCGCCGGGAACTGCATGTCCGGACGGGTGGTGAAGGTGCCCGGCATCGCTTCGTAGCTGTTGAGCACGACCTGGCTGCGGCCGGCGCGCACCTTCGACAGCGCCCAGTAATCGTTGACCACGACCATGTCGCAACCGAGCACGAGGTCGGCTTCGCCCGCGGCGATGCGCACCGCGTGGATGTCGGCCGGGGTCTTGGCGATGCGGATATGCGTGGTGACCGCGCCGCCCTTCTGCGCCAGACCGGTCTGGTCGAGCACGCTCGCGCCCTTGCCTTCCAGGTGGCCCGCCATGCCGAGCAGCGCGCCGATGGTGACCACGCCGGTGCCGCCGACGCCGGTGATCAGGATATTCCACGGCGTGTCGAGCGACGGCAGCGTCGGCATCGGCAGATCGGCGAGGCGATCCTTGGCCGAACCCTTCTTCTTGCGCACGCCGCCGCCTTCGACGGTGACGAAGCTCGGGCAGAACCCGTTCACGCAGGAATAGTCTTTATTGCAATTGGACTGATCGATCTCGCGCTTGCGGCCGAACTCGGTTTCCTTCGGCAGCACCGACACGCAGAACGATTTCTTGCCGCAGTCGCCGCAGCCTTCGCACACCAGCGTGTTGACCATGACCCGCTTCTGCGGATCGACCATCTTGCCGCGCTTGCGGCGGCGGCGCTTCTCGGTCGCGCAGGTCTGATCGAAGATCAGCACGCTGGTGCCCTTCACTTCGCGCAGGCGCTTTTGCACCGCGTCGAGTTCGGAGCGGTCGTGGAACTCCATGTCGCTCGGGAAGATTTCGCGCTTGTGCCACTTGCCGATGTCGTCCGACAGCAACACGATCGTGTGCACGCCTTCCGAACGCACCTGATGCGCGATCTGCGGCACCGACAAGGTCCCGTCGACCGGCTGACCGCCGGTCATCGCGACCGCGTCGTTGTAGAGAATCTTGTAGGTGATGTTGACGCCGGTCGCGACCGACTGGCGGATCGCCAGCGAACCGCTGTGGAAATAGGTACCGTCGCCGAGGTTCTGGAACACGTGCTGGGTTTCGGTGAATGCCGCCTGCCCCGACCAGGTCACGCCTTCGCCGCCCATGTGGGTGAAGGTGTTGGTGTCGCGATCCATCCACGTCACCATGTAATGGCAACCGATGCCGCCGAGCGCGCGCGAGCCTTCCGGCACCACGGTCGAGGTGTTGTGCGGGCAGCCCGAGCAGTAATGCGGCACGCGCGGGAACGCGGCGCGCGGCAGGGCGAGTTCGCTTTCCTTCTCTTCCATCCAGCGCAGCACCTCACGCATGTGCTCGCTGTCGTGGAAGCGCTGGATGCGGCGCGCGATCACGCCGGCGATGCGCGCCGGGGTCAGTTCGCCGGTCGACGGCAAAATCCACTCGCCGCTTTCGTCGTACTTGCCGACGATCGACGGACGCCGCTCGCCGTCCCAGTTGTACATCGACTCCTTCATCTGGCTTTCGATGAAGGCGTGCTTCTCCTCGACCACCAGAATGTCGTCGAGACCGCGCGCGAACGCGCGCAGGCCGACCGGTTCCAGCGGCCAGGTCATGCCGACCTTGTACACGCGGATGCCCAGGTCCGAGCACGCGCGCTGATCCAGGCCGAGGTATTCGAGCGCCTGCAGCACGTCGAGGTAGCTCTTGCCGGTGGTGATGATGCCCAGCCGCGCGTTCGGCGAATCGATGACGATGCGGTCGATCTTGTTGGCCCGCGCGAACGCCTGCGCGGCCTTGACCGCGTACTGGTGCAGGCGCATTTCCTGGTCCATCGGCGGATCGGGCCAACGGATGCTCAGGCCGCCCGGCGGCAGAACAAAATCGTCCGGGGTGATGATGTTGAGCGCGAGCGGATTGACGTCCACGGACGCGGACGATTCGACCGTCTCGGCGATGGTCTTGAAGCCGACCCAGCGGCCGGTGTAACGCGACATGGCCCAGCCGATCAGGCCCATGTCGAGGATGTCCTGCACGCCGGCCGGATTGAGGATCGGCATCATCGCGCTGGTGAACTCGCCTTCCGAACCGTGCGGCAGGGTCGAGGAGCGGCAGGCGTGATCGTCGGCGGCCAGCGCCAGCACACCGCCGTACTTGCTGGTGCCGGCGGCGTTGGCGTGCTTGAGCACGTCGCCGGTGCGGTCCACGCCCGGGCCCTTGCCGTACCACATGCCGTACACGCCTTCGACCTTGGCGCCGGGGAACAGGTTGGTCTGCTGGGTGCCCCAGACCATGGTCGCGCCCAGGTCTTCGTTGAGGCCGGGGGTGAATTTCACCCCGGCCGCTTCCAGGTGCTTGCGCGCGCGCCACAGCTCCAGGTCGAACCCGCCCAGCGGCGAGCCGCGGTAGCCGGAGATGAAGCCGGCCGTGTTCAGGCCGGCGGCCTGGTCGCGCAGGCGCTGCATCAGCGGCAGGCGCACCAGCGCCTGCACGCCGGACAGGTAGATGCGGCCCTCCTGACGGGTGTACTTATGCTCGAGGCCGTAGTCCGGATCGAGGACACTGTTGGTCAGGGCGGTATTCGCCGACGAGGGCGAGCTGAGTTCTGCGGTGCTGGTCATGGCGGGCTCTCGCGGCGGTGCCGCGGGTTGGCTGGCGGGGGCGTTCGGCGGACGGTGCAGCGACGGGCCGGGCCGGCGGTGGCGCGCCGGGGACCGAGCAAAGACTCGGAATTATAGCAATCGCGGGGATTGGGGCCGAAAGGCGGAGCGGGTGTGCCGGGACGGGGGCGGGTTCTGGCTGTGGCCGCCAGTGACGTGCGCTACCGTGTGGTCCGAAAGCGCGTGGTTCGAAACCCTGCGGCGGTTTGGTCGTAACAGGGCGGCGCGGCGAGCGCATTCCACCCCATTTAGGCAAAGGCCGGCGGCGCGTGGCGATCGCGACGGTTGTCGAGGTTTTCAATGCGGTGTTGGCGTGGGATCGCGCGTCGTCGGAGCGGTAGCCCGCGACGCGGCGAGGCAGGCGTTTTGCCGGTTCGACGTGGCCGAGCCTCGTCCGTAGCCGTCGCCTGATTCGAGCAGGCAGGGTCCCACCCGATCCGGGTCGAGACCTGCCGGCTTCGATGGACCGCTCCGGCGCTTCCGCCGCCGCCGTCTAACCGATCGAGCGCGCTCCATGCGACGGCGCATCCGCTTGTACCGCCTGTTGGGTGTCGGGCGCCTGCGCTACCTGCTGCTGCTCCTGGCGATCGACGGCGGCCACCGCCTGCCGGCGCATCTCCTGACCCGCGGGCAGGTTGCGCGCCGCGTCCAGAGCGCCGCGGTCGCCGGTCATCAATCCATGGATCAGCGCGTTCGGGTCGTCGGCGGCCGACGCGGTGCGTGGGCCGGTCGGCGCGCGACCCTCGACGGGCGCCGGCGGTTCCAGTGCGCTGCGGCGATCGGGCAAGTGATCCCTGGACGGCGCCGGCGAGCGCGAGCCGCCGCCGAACGGGAAGGTCAGATCGAAGCCGATATAGCCCTGCGGCCGGCCGTCGGTCACCGAACCGCCCGCGCGCACGCTGAACGGGCTGTCGGGCATCCGATAGCGGAAGTCCGCGCCGGCGGTGAACGAATCGCGTCCGGTCAGATCGCGTTCGAACCGGGCCTGACCGTTCGCGGTGAGGCCCGGCGCGAGGGTGGCCGAAACAGTGGGGCCGTAGCTGTGCGCATCGCCCGGCCCGACCGAGCCGGCCACGCCCAGGCGCAGCCAGTCGTTGGTGCCCAGCGGTGCGTTGGCGGCGGCTTCGATCCGCGTGCCCTGCGGACTGAGCACGACCGCGCCGTTGAGATTGAAGCCGTGCGCCCCGCCGGCGTAGGCGCCGTTGAAGCGGGTGGTGTCGGTCGCGCCGTTGTAGTTCACGCCGGCGCTGAGCGAGGTCCCGCCGCCGAGGTCGCGCGCGGCGCCCAGCGATGCGTTGGCCCCGGCCGGCGACTGCGAATACTGCGCGGTCCACTGGTTCACGCCGAGCTGCAGGCTGCCGAAGCCGGTATAGGTCTGGGTCTGCAGGTTGCCGGCCACGCCCAGCGACAGGGTATCGACGCCGTTGGTCTGGCTGCCGGCGGCCACGAAGCCGTTCTGGTTGCCGCCAATGGCCAGGTTGAAAGGGCCGGTGCTCGCACCCGCGTACCCCGACACCACGCCGTTGCGCGGATCGGTGAGGGTGGCGCCGATCGAGGTCACGCTGCCGTCCGGGCCGGTGATCGTCTGCCGCTGAAAGTGACCGAGCAGCGGGGTGTTGCCCGACCAGGTGATGCCCGATCCTTCCGACCGCCCGGGCAGGGTGACCGGCGCGGTCAATCCGGCCGCTCCCAGGCCCGGGCCGAGCACGCTCAGCGGGTCTTGCGAGGGCGGGATGCGGAACCCCGGCACCGTGCCCGGTGGCGACCCCGGTGGCAGCGGCCACGGCCCGGTCGCGGACATGTCCGGCCACTGCGGCTGCGGTAATGGAATGCCGAACGGCTGCAGGCGCACGTCCGGCGGCGGCGGGGTCGGCGAACCGCTCTGCGGCGGTGTCTGTCCATTGCCAGGACCGGTGGGCTCACCCATCGTGCATCTCCATTTGCTAGACCGTTTGCGTACTGTGCTACCAGTGGCGCCGGCGGGTATAAAAGTTCCGTGAAATGATCGGATTTTCTGGACGAAAGGCGACCCGGCCGGCTAGTTCGCCACGCCGCCGCGCCTGTTTCCGCGGCGTCTGGTTCGATCGACGCGCAGCAAGCCGACCCAAGGACCTAGCGCACGTGGCGAAGAATCTGCACTGCTGGCGATGCAAGACCTTGATCCCGATGCTCGACGAGCGCGAATGGGCGTTGATGTCGCCCGCGTTGACCAAGACCATCGAGGACATCCAGGCCTATCGCAGGCAGACCGGCGCGAGCCTGGCGGATTGTCCGCCGCAGACCTCCGCATGCCGTCTGTATGCGCGCCTGACTGGATTCGTCGAGACCCAGCCCAACGCGATATGGCATCACCGCGCCGTCGACTGCGGCCCGTTCTGCCGACACTGCCGATTCCCGCTGCGCACGCCGCGCGCGAGCTTCTGCGCCGGCTGCGGAACACCGGTGCAACCAGCATCGGCCGAGGATGAGGGGGATAGCGCATCGTGGTCGGTCGAACACGGCGTCGACGCGCGCGTGTTCGGCCCAAGCCGGCACCAGGTGCTGGCGGTGCTGAGCCAGGCGCTCGGCCCGCTGATCGCGCAGACGCGCGACTCGGGCGATCCCCACACCTACCTCTGCGCCGACGCGCATGTGTCGTTGATCGCGCTGGACGGCGAGCAGATCGGCGTGAGCGTGTATCGCTCCGAACATTGGGCCACGTCGGCGGATTTTGGCCGTTTTCTGGCCGAAGCGCTGGCTTGCAGGGTGTATTGCGATGTGGGTGATGCGACGCCAGCGGATAGTAGCGAGTACAGGTTGCTGGAGATCGAAGGTGGGCAGGAGCGCTGGGTGATGCCGGTGGCGGACTCGGACTCGCAGGCATGAGCGCGGCGACGCCTTCGATCATGCGCACTGCGCGATGCGGTTTGCTCGCGATGCTGCTGTGCCTGTGCACGATCAGCGCGGTCGCGGCATCCGGGCGGGGCGCCGATCTTCCCTCGGGTTGGCGCCTGCCCACCGATGACGAATTGAGCGATCCGCTGCGCGACGATTCGCGCTCGCGCCATGCCGAAGTCCGCGCCGACTTCAACGGCGATGGCGTGAACGATCTCGGCCGGATGCTCAAATCGCGTGCCGGCGGCGAAGCCTTGTGGGTGCGACTGTCGCAAGCGCGGCAAGGCGCGGTCTGGATCAAGCTCGACGAAATCCCCCGGCCTTCGGGACGCGGCAGGTCGAACCTGATCATGGCCATCGACACCGTCAAGTCGGGACTGATCGCCTACGCCTGTTTCGACACGGCGCCCGATTGCAACTTCGGTGCCGATGCGCAGCGTCCGAAGCTGCGACTGGCCGATGCGAGCTTGCTGTACTTCAGGCCCGAAAGCGCCGCTTCGCTGTTTTTCTGGAGCAACAAGCATCGCAAGTTCATGCGGGTCTGGCTCAGCGATTGATCCGCATCGGCGTGCGGGGCCGCACTCGCACCCGCCAAGCACAGACAGGTGCCGCGGCGGCGAAGCGCCGATACTGAGGAACCGACGCGCTACGCGAGCCGTCGCCGTTTCATTCGCTGCGGATCATTCGCGCCAGGCTGGGGAGCCGTCATGAACTTGAGTCGTTCGATCGCATTCGCATTCGCGTTGTCGTTGTGCATGTCCGTGGCCGTCGGAGCGACCGAGCCAGCCAAATCCACGGACGTGCCGGCCGCGGCCAAGGCGCCAAACAAATCGTCGTTCCTGGCCTACGAACAATCCTTGCTGGCCTTCACCCATGCCGACGTGGTCGACGGCACCGGCGCGCCGATCCGGCGCGATCAGACCTTGTTGATCGAGGATGGAAAAATCCGCGCCTTGGGCGCGAGCGGACGTGTTGCGATCCCGAAAGACGCAACCGTGATCGACGCGCGCGGCAAGACCTTGTTGCCGGGTCTGGTGATGATGCACGAGCACATGTTCTATCCGACCGGGCACGGCAATTATTCGGAGATGGTCTATAGCTTTCCGGCGCTGTACCTGGCCGGCGGCGTGACCACCCTGCGCACCGCTGGCGCGATGCTGCCGTACGCCGACCTCAACATGCGCGCGCAGATTCAGGCCGGCGCGATCGCCGGGCCGGACATGGACGTGACCGCGCCGCTGCTCAACGGCCCCGGGCTGGCGGTGCTGGCGGTCAAGGTCGTCAACGGCGCGGACGACGCCGAACGCGCGGTGAGTTACTGGGCCGACGAGGGCGTGGATTCGTACAAGGCCTACATGCACATTCGCCGCGATGAGTTGCAACGCATCGTCGAAGTCGCGCATCGGCGGTCGCGCAAGGTCACCGCGCATCTGTGTTCGGTGACCTTCGCCGAAGCCTCGGCGATGGGCATCGACAATCTGGAACACGGCTTCGCGTTTGCGTCGGATTTCGTGACCGACAAACAGGCCGATACCTGCCCCGCGTCGATCACCCGCTCGCTCGCCGATCTCGACGTCGACGCGCCGCGGATGCGCGAGTTGATCGATCTGCTGGTCGCGCGCAAGGTCGCGATCACCTCGACTCTGCCGGTGTTCGAGACCCTGGTGGCGCGGCGGCCCAAGGTGCCCGAGGCGGCGCTGTCGCTGCTGTTGCCGGAAGTGCGCGAGCAGTACGAAGCGGGCTGGGCATCGATGCAGGCCAAGCCGGCCGATTGGGAATGGGCGCGGTTGTTTCCCAAGCTCGGCCAGTGGGAGAAGCGCTTCGTCGATGCCGGTGGTCTGTTGCTGGCCGGCACCGATCCGACCGGTTACGGCGGAGTGATTCCGGGTTATGCGAGCAAGCGCCAGATCCAGCTGATGGTCGAAGCGGGATTTTCGTTCGAACAGGCGGTGCGGGTGGCCAGCTTGAACGGCGCGCGCTATCTGGGTCGCGATGCGAGCATCGGCAGCCTGGAAGTGGGCAAGCGCGCCGACGTTGTGATGATCGATGGCGATCCGACTCGCGATGCGAGCGCGATCGAGCGGATGCCGTTGGTGTTCAAGGAAGGAAAAGGCTACAAAACCGAGGCGATCTTCGAGGCGATGAAGGGGAAGGTGGGGTTGCATTGAGCTTGCGCCGATGACTTGAGCGAAAAGCGAATCCCACAGCCCCCTTTTCCAAAGGGAGGAACAGCAAAAGCGGTCGCTTCATGGTTCGGCAGTTTGCGATCGCGATGTCGGTATTTCGTACGGACAAGCGCGTTGGTTTGCCCCCTTTGGAAAAGGGGGCGAGCGCACGGCGTCTATTGGGTAGCGAGATGACGTTTGTGGCGCGGGGGATTCGCTTTTTGCTGGGATGGCGTTGCGATTTGAGCGAAAAGCAAATCCCCCCTGCCGCCCTTTTGCAAAGGGGGGGACAGCACGGGCGGGTGTTGCAACGCGGCAGGTTTGAACGAGCGCGAAGATTTGAACGATTGCGTGGCGCTCAACGCAAGCCAGCGATCCAGCTATCCGTCACCCGCAACCCATCGTCCAGCGCCACCAGATCGGCGCGATACCCCGGCGCGATGCGCCCAAGTTCATGGCCCAGGCCGATGAAGTCGGCCGGGTAGGTCGACGCCATGCGGCAGGCTTCGTCCAGCGGCAGGCCGAGCCGCTGCACGGTGTTGCGCACCGCGGTCGCCATGTCGAGCGCGGAGCCGGCGAGGGTGCCGTCGGCGGTGGTGCATTTGCCGTTGCGGCAGGTCATGGTCTGGCCGTACAGCACGAAGTCTTCGTGCTCGCCGCCGACCGGCGGCATCGCGTCGGTGACCAGGATGATCTTGCCGCGTGGCTTGGCCGCGATGGCGATACGCAACGAGGCGTCGTGGACGTGTTCGCCGTCGACGATCACCCCGCACCAGGCATTCGGATCTTCGATGCAGGCGCCCACACCGCCGGGTTCGCGACTGCCGAGCGGAGTCATCGCGTTGAACAGGTGGGTCACACCGCTGACGCCATGGGCGAACGCGTCGCGCAGGCGGTCGTAATCGGCGGCGGTGTGGCCGGCGCTGAGCACCACGCCGCGCGCGGCCAGTGCTTCGAGGGTAGCGTTGTCGAAACGTTCCGGCGCCAGGGTCAGCAGGGTCTTGCCGACTTCGAGCGAGGCGATCTGATCGAGTTCGGCCTCGCTGGGCGTGTGGAACTTGTCGGGGTTGTGCACGCCCTTGCGCGCGGCGGCCAGGTACGGGCCTTCCAGGTGAATGCCGAGAATGCCGGGCACGTCCTGCGCGATCGCCTCGCGCACCGCGTCGATCGCGCGCAGCATCACCGACACGTCGTCGCTGATCAGGGTCGGCAGCAGGCCGGTGGTGCCGAACTTGCGATGCGCGGCGGCGATGCGGCGCAGGCCGTCGACATCGGGCGCATCGTTGAACAACACATCGCCGCCGCCGTTGACCTGGGTGTCGATGAAGCCGGGCGCGAGGTACTGGCCGCGCAGATCCACGACCTCGACGCCCTTCGGCGCCGGCCCGGGCAACACCGCGACGATATGCCCGTCCTCGACGATGACGCTCAGATCCGATTCGAACCCGCGTTCGCTCAGAATGCGGCCGTTGACGAAGGCGAGGGCGCCGGCAGTGACGGACATGGCGATGCGTTCCTCAGACCGTCTCGGTGACTTTGTTGAGATGCGGCGGCAGGTCGGGGTTGTAGCCGCGCGCGACCGCGAGCGCGTTGACCGCCTGGTAGAAGCTCGCCACGGTGATCAGCGGGGTCATCGCCGGATGCGAGGAGCGCGCGAGCGGCAAGGCGTCGCCGCCGTGGATGCCCGGCGCGGCCAGCCACACCGGCGCCCCGCGCGCGCGGAACTCGCGCGCGACCGCGACCGTGCCGTCGCCGGTGCCGTCGTCCTGGGCGAAGGCGAGCACCGGGAAACCGGGGCCGACGATCGCCATCGGCCCGTGCTTGACCTCGGCGCTGCTGAAGGCCTCGGCGTGCAGGCCGCAGGTTTCCTTGAACTTGAGCGCGGCTTCCTGCGCCGCGCCCAGGCCGAGGCCGCGGCCGATCACGAACAGATTGCGCGCTTCTGTCAGGCCCTCGACCAGCGGCGACCAATCCTGCTTCGCCGCTTCGCGCAGCGCATCAGGCAAGGCATGCACGGCGTTGAACAGCGCCGCGTCGTTGCTCCAGCGCGCGGTCAGTTGCAGCAGCGCGGCCAGCGAACACAGATAACTCTTGGTCGCCGCGACGCTGGTTTCCGGGCCGGCGTGCAGGCCCAGCACGGTGTCGGCCAGTTGCGCCAACGGCGAGTCGGTTACGTTGACCAGCGCGACCACGTAGGCGCCGGCGGCCTTGGCGATCTCGGCATTGCGCAGCAGGTCGGGGCTTTTGCCCGACTGCGAGATCGCCACGAACAGCGCGCCTTCCAGCTTGGGCCGGATCGCATACACCGAACCGACCGAGGGCGAGGCCGAGGCGGTGACCAAACCCAACTGCGTTTCGAACAAGTATTTGCCGTAGGTCGCGGCGTGATCGGAACTGCCGCGCGCGCAGGTCACGATGAAGCGCGGCGGTTGTTTTTGCAGGCGTTGCGTCAGCTCGTCGACGCTGTCGGCGTTGGCGGCGAATTGGCGCGCGACCGCGTCGCCGGCTTCGTGCGCCTCGGCGTACATGCGCGTGCTCGTCGGGTCCAGCAGGGTGTGGGTGCTCACGGCGTGGGTTCGCTCTGCAGTTCGGCGACGAAGTCGTAAGCGTCGCCACGGTAGAAGGATCGGGTGAACTCGACGACACGACCGTCGTCGAGGAAGGTGCGTCGTTCGATGAACAATCCGGGCGCGCCTTCGGGCAGGTTCATCAGCCGCGCCTGTTCGGCGTCGAAGGCGATCGCGCGCAGCCGTTGCAGCGCGCGCGCGGGGCGGATGTCGAGCTTGGCGAAGGCTTCGTACAGCGAGTTTTCGACCAGCGCCGGATCGGGCAGCACCGCGAGCGGCACCACCGTGCGTTCCAGCGCGAGCGCCACGCCGTCGGCGGTGCGCAATCGGTAATAGCGAATCACCGCCGCGCCCGGCGACAGGTTCAAGGCCATCGCTTCTTCCGGCGTGACCTCGCCGACACCGCGTTCGAGAAAAGTCGAACGCGGATCGAGCCCGCGCGCGCGCAGGTCGTCGGTGAAGCTGGTCAGGCGCGAGAACGATTTGACGATGCGCTCGGCGACGAAGGTGCCGGCGCCCTGGCGCTGCACCAGCAGGCCGTCGGCGACCAGGCCGGCGATGGCCTTGCGCACGGTCACCCGCGACAGATCCAGCAGCTTGCCGAGCTCGCGTTCGCCGGGCAGGGCCTGGCCGGCGGTGAGTTCGCCGTTGTCGATCGCGTGCTGCAGGGTCCGACGCAGGTGTTGATAGGCCGGTGCGCGGCGCGCGTCGGTCTGGCGGCGGAACTCGCTTTGCAAATAGGACTGCATGGTAAAAAGATACCAGTCGTAGACCACTGGCGGCAACAAAGCCGTGCTAAACCTTGATAAATCGTTGATTTATTGTCTATTTGTCGAAGTGGTATCTTACTGGTATCTTTACTGGTATGGTTAAACCCAGACCTGTCCGAGCCTGTCCATGAGCGTCTACACCGTGCCGACCACGTCCCAAGCGCCGCATCTCGCCCCGTTGGCCCCGTTTGATTTGGTGATCTTCGGCGGCACCGGCGACCTGGCCCTGCGCAAGCTGCTGCCGGCGCTGTTCCACCGTTATGCCGACGGCCAGATCGTCGCCGGCACCCGCATCGTCGCGATCGCCCGCGACACCCAGAGCGACGCGGACTACCGCGGCCGGGTGCGCGAGGCGCTGGCCAAGTTCGCCAACCTCGACGCGCGCGAGTCCGCCGCGATCGACGGCTTCCTCGATCTGCTGCTGTACCGCCGGCTCGACCTGAGCTCGGACGGAGGCTGGCCGGAATTCGCGGCCGAATTCAGCGGCGACGAACGCGTGCGGGTGTTCTACCTCGCGGTCGGCCCGGACCTGTTCGGCATCGTCGGCGACCGCCTGCAGTCGCACGGTCTGGTCGGGCCGAAGACCCGCGTGGTGGTCGAGAAGCCGCTCGGCAAGGACGGCGTCAGCGCCGATGCGATCAACGACGCCTTGGGCCGGGTGTTCAATGAGACCCAGATCTTCCGCATCGATCATTACCTCGGCAAGGAAACGGTGCAGAACCTGACCGCGCTGCGCTTCGGCAATGCGCTGTTCGAGCCGCTGTGGAAGGCCGAGCACATCGACCACGTGCAGATCACCGTGGCCGAAACGGTGGGCGTGGAATCGCGCGCGCCGTACTACGACAAGTCCGGCGCGCTGCGCGACATGGTCCAGAACCACCTGCTGCAGCTGCTGTGCCTGGTCGCGATGGAACCGCCGTCCTCGCTCGCCGCCGACGCGATCCGCGACGAAAAACTGAAAGTGCTGCGCGCGCTGCGTCCGATCGTCAACGGCAACGCCGCCCAGTCCACCGTGCGTGGCCAGTACAAGGCCGGCGCGGTCGACGGCGCCGCGGTGCCGGGCTATGCGCACGAGCTTGGCGCGCAGTCGCTCACCGAAACCTTCGTCGCGATCAAGGCCGAAGTGAAGAACTGGCGCTGGGCCGGCGTGCCGTTCTACCTGCGCACCGGCAAGCGCCTGGGCGAGCGAGTGTCGGAGATCGTGGTGACCTTCCGCCAGGTGCCGCATTCGATTTTCGAAGAACTGACCGAACAAGATCCGTCCAGCCGGCTGGCGCCGAACAAGCTGGTGCTGCGCCTGCAGCCCGACGAAGGCGTGAAGCTGTGGCTGATGAACAAGGTGCCCGGCCCCGGCGGCCTGCGCCTGCGCCACGTGCCGTTGGACATGAGTTTCGCCGCGGCGTTCGGCGGCCGTCAGGCCGACGCCTACGAGCGTCTGCTGATGGACGTGGTGCGCGGCAATCCGATGTTGTTCATGCGCCGCGACGAAGTCGACGCGGCCTGGAAGTGGATCGATCCGATCCGCGCCGCCTGGGCCGCGAGCGCCGACGCGCCGCGTCCCTACACCGCCGGCAGCTGGGGCCCGAGCGCCGCGGTTGCCTTGATTGAACGCGACGGGAGAACCTGGCATGAAGATGCAGGCTGAGCGACTGACCGTGATCGAACCCTTGCCGCTGCCGCTGCACGAGCGCCTGTTCGACGACGGCGAACAATTGGCGCAGGCGCTGGCCAAACAGGTCGCCGCCGACCTGCGCGGCGCGCTCGCCCGTCACGGCGAAGCCTGCATTGCCCTGTCGGGCGGTAATACGCCGAAACGTTTCTTTCAGGCGCTGTCGACGCAGACGCTGGATTGGGCGCGGGTGACCGTGCTGCCGATCGACGAACGTTGGTTGCCGCCGGAGCATCCGCGTTCCAACGAACGTCTGCTGCGCGAGAACCTGCTGCAGCACAACGCCGCGGTCGCGCGTTTGTTGCCGCTGTATCGGCCGACGCCGACCCCGGAAATGGCGTTGATGCCGGTGCTGACCAAGATCGCCAACGAAGGTCTGCCGCTGGATGTCGCGGTGCTCGGCATGGGCGACGACGGCCACGTGGCCTCGTTGTTCCCGGATCTGGGCTACGACAATCCGGCGCTGCGCGAGATCGGTCTGCAACCGCGCGGACGCGCGCCGGTGATGTCGGTGCGCACCGCGGCGATGCCCGAGCCGCGCATGACCCTGACCCTGAGCGCGATCTTCACCGCGCCGGCGCTGTACCTGCATATCGAAGGCGACAAGAAGCGCGCGGTGCTCGATACCGCGCAGCGCGATCCGCGCTGCGTGTTGCCGATCCGTTCGGTGTTGAGCGGTGCGCCGGTGACGCCGACGCTTTATTGGAGTCCTTGATCCGTTCGAATCGAAGACCCGCATTAGTTTCCAAGCGTTTCATTTGACGCCCGCGACCTGATTGGGTGTCTCGACAGCCAGGCCAGAGTTCCCTCCCCTCCCACTTCGGCCTTTGCTGTCGCCCCCTTTAACAAAAGGGGGCCACGCCGCCTGGCGGCGTGGGGGGATTTGCTTTTGCCTTTGCTTCTGCGGAAGGTGTAGGAAGAGCAAATCCCCCTAACCCCCCTTTTTCGAAGGGGGGAACTGTTCGGCCTCTTCGGAAGGGGCCTCGCACTGACTGAGTAAACGTGAATACCCCATTGCACCCCGTTGTCGCGCAAGTCACGCACCGCATCCAGGAACGCAGCCGCGCGCGCCGCACCGCCTACCTCGCCCGCATCGACGCGGCCGGTAGCGGCGGCCCGCATCGGCGACGCCTGTCCTGCGGCAATCTCGCCCACGGTTTCGCGGCCTGTTCGACCGGCGACAAGGCCGCGTTGCGCAGCGGTTACGCGCCCAACCTCGGCATCGTCACCTCGTTCAACGACATGCTCTCCGCGCATCAGCCGCTGGAGCGCTATCCCGATCTGCTCAAGGCCGCCGCGCGCGATTGCGGCGCGACCGCGCAGGTCGCCGGCGGCGTGCCGGCGATGTGCGACGGCGTGACCCAGGGCCGCGAAGGCATGGAGTTGTCGCTGTTTTCGCGCGACGTGATCGCCATGTCGACCGCGATCGCGTTGTCGCACGACATGTTCGACGCCGGCCTGTACCTGGGCGTGTGCGACAAGATCGTGCCGGGCCTGCTGATCGGCGCGCTGCATTTCGGCCACCTGCCGGGCATCTTCGTGCCGGCCGGGCCGATGACCTCGGGCCTGCCCAATGACGAAAAGTCGCGGGTGCGTCAGCGCTACGCGACCGGCGAGGCGACCCGCGACGAATTGCTCGAAGCCGAGGCGCGCAGTTACCACGGCCCGGGCACCTGCACTTTCTACGGCACCGCCAATTCCAACCAGATGTTGATGGAACTGATGGGCCTGCATCTGCCCGGTTCCAGCTTCGTCCATCCCAACACACCGCTGCGCGATGCGCTGACCGCGCTGGCTGCGCAACGCGCCGCGCAGATCACCGCGCTCGGCGACGACTACCGGCCGATCGGCCGCATCGTCGACGAAAAGGCGATCGTCAACGGCGTGATCGGCCTGCATGCGACCGGCGGTTCGACCAATCATCTGCTGCACCTGATCGCGATGGCCGCCGCGGCCGGCATCGACCTGCGGCTGGAGGATTTCGACGCGTTGTCCTCGGCGATTCCGCTGCTGGCGCGGGTGTATCCGAACGGCAGCGCCGACGTGAATCATTTCCACGCCGCCGGTGGTCTGGCTTATCTGATCGGCGAGTTGCTCGATCACGGCCTGCTGCATGGCGATGTCGAGACCGTGGCCGGGCATGGCCTGGCGCGCTATCGGGTCGAAGCGCGACTGGGCGCGGATGGTCAGGTCGAGTACGTGCCGAGCACGCCGACCAGTTGCGACACCGCGGTGCTGCGGCCGGTCAGCGAACCGTTCCGCGCGGACGGCGGTCTGCGCGTGCTTAGCGGCAATCTGGGCACCGCCGCGATCAAGGTCTCGGCGGTGCCGGAGGATCGTTGGGTGATCGAAGCGCCGTGCCGGGTGTTCGTCGAACAGCAGGAGGTGAAGCAGGCGTTCGAACGCGGCGAACTCGATCGCGACGTGATCGTGGTCGTGCGTTTCCAGGGCCCGCGCGCGAACGGCATGCCCGAACTGCATCAGCTCACGCCGACCCTGACCGTGCTGCAGAAGCGCGGCCATCGCGTGGCGCTGGTGACCGACGGCCGCATGTCCGGCGCGTCCGGACAGGTGCCGGCGGCGATGCACATCACCCCCGAGGCGATGGCGGGCGGACCGTTGGCGAAGTTGCGCGACGGCGACGTGCTGCGGCTCGATGCGATCGAAGGGACCTTGAACGTGATCGAGCCCGCCGATTGGGATGCGCGCGACAACGCGACAGCCGATCTGTCCGGGCATCACGTCGGCATGGGCCGCGAATTGTTCGCCGCGTTCCGCGATTACGCCGCGCCGGCGGATCGCGGGGCGGGGGTGTTTGGGTCGGTGACGCTTTGATGAGTGGTGGGTTTCGATTTGGTAACGAGGTATCGGCTGATGTCGCCGTTCGGTATGCCCGCGAACTCCTCAGGCCGTCATTTCCGCGAAAGCGGGCTCTGCTTTACATCGGCGTAACCGAATATCCAGAGGCTTCAGCGACGTCTCACCAGAACGTCATTCCCGCCTTCGCGGGAATGACGAATCAAGCAGTCGTCGCAACCCGTAGCCTTTTCCCGAATCCCGAATCCCGAATCCCGAATCCCGGACGCCCCCATGCCCGCCCCCGCCCGCACCACCTTCCTGTTCGACCTCGACGGCACCCTGGTCGACAGCGTCTATCAGCACGTGCTCGCCTGGAAGCAGGCGCTCGACGCCGACGGCATCCCGCTGTCGGTGTGGCGCATCCACCGCAAGATCGGCATGAGCGGCGGCTTGTTCACCAACATTCTGCTGCGCGAAACGGGCATCGACATCACCCCGGAGCGGATCGAGCGCCTGCATCGCCTGCACGCGGAAGCCTACGGCCGTCAGGCGACCCAGATCCGCCCGTTGCCGGGCGCGGTCGAACTGCTCGCGTATCTGACCGCCAACGACATTCCCTGGGCGATCGCGACCAGCGGCCGCATGGAAACCGCGCGTCACAACCTGGTCGCGCTCGGTGTCGATCCGGAGCAGCGGGTGGTGATCACCCGCGACATGGTCAAGTACGCCAAACCCGATCCGGATCTGTTCCTCGCCGCCGCCGACAAACTCGGCGCCGACATCGAGCATTCGGTGGTGGTCGGCGACAGCATCTGGGATCTGCTGGCCGCGCGTCGCGCGCGTGCGCTCGGGGTCGGGTTGTTGTCGGGCGGTTATGGTCAGGAGGAGCTTGAGCGTGCGGGTGCGTTCCGGGTGTATGAAGATCCGGCGGATTTGCTAAAGCATATTGATGAAGTCGCTGCGCGGCCGTGATTGGCGTGAACTCGTTCTGCTCGTTTTCCCGCGAAGGCGACCTTGTCCTATTTCGGCGCAGCCGAGCATGCAGGGACATCGGCGTCGCACTTCGGGACCACTATTCCCGCCAAGGCGGATGCTGTCTTACTTCGACTTAGCCGAACGTGCACAGACTCAACCTCATCTTTCCAGAATGTCATTCCCGCGTTCGCGGGAATGACGGCTTGAAAGATTCGAAAAAATCGTAAGCACGTTGTATGTGCGGTTGAATGCGTGATCTATCGATCAACTATAAACGCCCCAACCCCAACCCCAACCCCAACCCCAACCGGAGCCAAGCAATGAGTTCGATGCAGGATCTGCAAGCGCGCGTCGCCGCGGTATTGGCGCTTGCGCCGGTGGTGCCGGTGCTGGTGATCGACGATCTCAAGGACGCGGTGCCGCTGGCGCGCGCGCTGGTCGCCGGCGGTCTGCCGGCCATCGAAGTCACCTTGCGCACGCCGGTCGCGCTGGACGCGGTGCGCGCGATCGCGGCCGAAGTCGAGGGCGCGGCGGTCGGGGTCGGCAGCGTGCGGCGACCGTCGGATTTCGTCGATGCCTTGAAGGCCGGCGCGACCTTCGCGGTTTCGCCGGGCAGTTCGCCGGGCTTGATCGCCGCGGCGCGCGAGATCGATCTGCCGTGGCTGCCGGGCGCGGCGACCGCATCGGAAGCGATGGCGTTGCTCGAGCACGGCTACACCCAGCTGAAATTCTTTCCGGCCGAATCGATCGGCGGCGCGAGCGCGCTCAAGGCGCTGGGCGGCCCGTTGCCGGAGCTGCGCTTCTGCGCGACCGGCGGGATCGGCGCGAACAACGCGCATGAGTATCTGGCGTTGAAGAATGTGCCTTGTGTCGGCGGCTCGTGGGTGGCGCCCGCGGCGGCGGTGAAGGCGGGGGATTGGGCGCAGATCGAGGCGCTGGCGCGCGCGGCGGTGATGTTGCGCGGGTGAGCGACTGATTGACTCGGTAAGCGACTGAGTGAGCAACTACGTGACGAGCGACTGCGTGACTGCGTAAGAGCCCCAGCTGTTGCCCCTGCTGTTGCTTTTCCCCCCTTTGGAAAAGGGGGGCAGGGGGGATTCGCTTTTGCTCTGCGCTTTATCTGTTCGAGGGACGAAAGCGGCTAGGGCCAAAGCCAAAGCCAAAGCGAATCCCCCCTGCCCCCCTTTTGCAAAGGGGGGACAGCAACAGCAACGTCGGGGAAACAGCAAAGGCATGACAGACGGAGTCGACGCGGCGTAAGTGGAAGCAATCGCGTGCGCATCAGTGGCAGCAACCGCATGCGCATCGATCGATGGTGGTTCAATCGATGACGAATCCCACCTTCAAGCCAATCCAGCAATCAGCGCCGATCAAGCCCCCGCAAGCGGCCGCGGCGGCGCGGTCGACCCACGCACCACCAGAATCGGGCTGAAGCCTTCGTTCGCCGGCATCTCGGCCTGTTGGTCGCCGTCGCGACGCAACTCGGCGATCAGGCGGTACGCCGCATGCCGCGCGATCTCTTCGGTCGCCTGGCGCGCGGTGGTCAAGGTCGGCCAGGACTGTTTGGAGAACGGGCTGTCCTCGAAGCCGGCGATCGACAGGTCGTAGGGCACGTGCATTCCCGAGGACTTCGCCGCCGCCAGCACGCCCGCGGCGATTTCGTCGTTGCTGCCGAAGATCGCGGTCGGCCGGTCGGGCAGTGCGAACAAGCGGCGCGCGCCGCGGAAGCCGTCGTCGAAGGAATAGTCGCCGGGCAACACGAGGTTTTCGTCCTCGACGATGCCGTAGTCGGCCAGCGCCTGGGCGTAGCCCTTGTAGCGCTCCCAACTCGACAGATGCGACTTGCCGCCCCACAGGAAACCGATGCGCTGGTGGCCGAGCTGGATCAGGTGTTCGGTAATGTCGTACGCCGCGTCGCGGTCGTCGACCCAGACGCAGGGCGAGCCGTCCTTCGGGTCTTCGGCGGCCGAGACGATGCGGACCAGGCGGATGCCGTGGGCGACCAGTTCGGCGACCAGTTCCTTGCGCTCGGACATCGGCGGCGCCAGCACCAGGCCGGCCAGGCGCGCGCCCTGGACCAGGTCGATCAGGTCGGCGGCGAGCAACGGCGAGGACGAATCGCAGGGGTGGATCTGCAGGCCGTAACCGGTCTCGCGGCAGGCGGCGAGCACACCGTTCTGCACGCTGATGATGTAGTACGGGTTCGGGTTGTCGTAGACCACGCCCAGTGCATACGGCTGCGCGCTGCGCAGGCTGCGCGCGGACGGGTCGGGGCGGTATTCCAGTTCGGCGATGGCCTCGTGCACCCGCGCGCGGGTGCGGGCGCGGACGCCGGATTCGTCGTTGATCACGCGCGAGACGGTCTTCAGCGAGACCTGGGCCAGCTCGGCGACATCTTTAATGGTGGGTCGGCGCACGGAGCCTCGCGGTGGGCGCGGTGCCGGCGCGCGGGGCGTGCCGGACGGGACCTTAGCCTACTCGCCGCTTCAGATCTTGGGTACCACGGCCAGGGTCAGGCGCGAGATGCAGGCGAGCTTGCCGGCCTCGTCCTCGATGCGGATGTCCCAGACCTGGGTGCTGCCGCCGACATGGATCGGCCGGGCGGTGCCGGTGACCGTGCCGCTGCGCACGCCGCGCAGGTGGTTGGCGTTGATCTCGATGCCGACGCAGACCTTGCCCTCGGCGCAGCACAGATTGCCGGCGCTGCTGCCCAGGGTTTCGGCGAGCAGGACCGAGGCGCCGCCGTGGAGCAGGCCGTAGGGCTGGTGGGTGCGGGCGTCGACCGGCATGGTGCCGCGGACGTAGTCCGGGCCGATTTCGGTGAAAACGATGCCGAGCGGTTCCATCGCGGTGTTGCGCGAGAGCCGGTTGAGGTCGTCAACGGTGGTCGTGCCGCGGAACAGTGGACGCGCGGCGGTGGGTGCGGGGTCGGATGGGTTCATCGCTGCACGATAGCGGCGATGGCCGGGCCGGGCCAGTCGTGGCCGGTCGGTCGGTGATCCTGAGGTGCTGCGAGGGGTGTTGCCGGTGCTGCTGGAGCGGTGATTCGGGGACGGCCGGGCCTCAATGGACCCGGAACGGCGCGCGGGGGAGGTCGGGGGTGCGCGCCGGTCCGGGTGAGAACGAGAGGGTGGAGGTCCTTGCCGGAATCAGCCGGTCCATGGACGGGCGGTCCGCGATCAAGCGAAACGGAAGCGCGGCTGGGCCCAGTTGCTGGCGTAGCTGCGGTTGCTGGCGTAGCCGCTGCTGTTGCCGTAGCCGACGCCGAAGTCGCGCTGGCGGTGCATGTGGCGGGCGACCGGGGCGGTCGGGGCGGCGGCCGGGGCGGTGGTCGCGGTGGTGGTGGTGACGGTGTTGGCGGTCTGGGTGTTCATGGTGGTTTCCTGTGTCGTGGGGTTGTAGTGCTTCGGTGTGTTGGTAATCTACAACACCTAAGTAGAAGTAACTATATGCCGGAAGTCATATCCCCCTTTAGTCATGCCCCGCTGGTGCGTGTTGCCGGGGGTACCGCGGGTGGGTGGAGCGTGGCTGCCGGGTTCGGTAATAGAGATGTGGCGGGGGCGGCGAGGGTTGCAATTGCGCACCCATGACTGAAGACCTAGCTGGGGGAGAGGATGTGACCGAGGGTCGTGGTCGCCGCCAATTCGCTTGCCTTTGGCTTGATCGGTTGCTTGAGGCGTCATCGCCGCGGCCACGCCAGCGCGACGGCCTCGTCGCCTGCGTCGTGGTCGTGATGTCGCGGTCGCGGCTTGCGCCGCTCCTACAGGGAGGCCATGTGGCTTTGGCTTTGCTAACGCGAGTCCGCGGCTTGGCAGCGCTGGATGAACTGCGCGGCTTCAGGCTCAAGCTGAACTACGTGGCCTGCCTGTAGGAGCGGCGCGAGCCGCGACCGCGGCACCACGGCAACGTCGAAACCTGCGCCGTAACCGTAACTCGCGGTCGCGGCTTGCGCCGCTCCTACAGTCGCTGCGATGCAGTTGTGTCGGTTGCGCGCGGTAGCGCGAAGGACGCGAAACCGGCGGTGAACGCGCGATCCGGCGCGGCGGAAAACCCACCCGCCGCGCAAGCCTCAAAGAATCGGCGCCAACCCCGCCCCGAACGCGGTGAACATCCGCGTGGTCAGACTCTTGACCCCGAGGTTGACCTCGGGAAAATCGCCGACCGGTTTGTAGCAGGCGCGAAAACCCGGGTCGGTGCGGTACAGCGGCGACGGGCAGTCCGGGCCGGGCACGAATTCGTAACTGGTCGCGTAACGCACCGGCCACAGGTCGAACAGCGGCAAGTGCTCGGAGATCTTCGCGATCGAGTATTCCAGGCCGGAGAAGATCGGCGGCTTGTCGCGACGCGCGATCACCCACGAGTTGGCCGGCGCGATGTCGCGGCGGATGCTGTCGGCCAGCGCGCGCGCGAACACCGGGTCGTCGATCACCACCGCGCTCTCGGTGTTGTAGTGATCGCCGCGCGGGTCGAAGTTGTGGGTGCCGATCACGCCGATGCGTTCGTCGATCACCATCGACTTGGCGTGCATGCCGATGCGCACGCCGGCGCGCTTGAGCGGCACCGGTTCGTTGCTGCGCCGGCGCGCGTAGCGGATCGCCGCGTACTCGCGCGCCAACGGTTGCCGGTAGCGCTGACGGTAGATCACGCTGTTGCGGTCGGGTCCTTCGCCACGCCGGGACTCGGCCATGCCGGCGCCCTGCACGGAATTCGGCAGGGCGCGGTCGTCGTGTTCCGGCAATCCTTCCAGACCCAGGTCGGGCAAGGACGCGCCGGTCGCGGCGATGTCGATCGGCGCGTCGGCCGGGAACGGTTTGTATTCGTAGATGTTGAAACCGAATTCGCGCAGGTAGCGGCGCTTGTACTTGTACGACAGCGCGTAGGCGATGAAGGCGTCGGTCGCGGCCAGGCTGTTGGTCGAGACGATCACGCGCGGCGGGTCGGGGCGGTCGTGCAGGTCGCGGAACAACTTCTGCGCGGATTTCGACAGCACCAGGTACGGCGTCTGCAGCATCACCTCTTCGCGCGAATGGGTGATCAGGTTGCGCAGCGAATCGGAGGCGAGCGCGTTGTTCTCGGCGTTCTCGCGGTGTTTGTCGGGCGTGTCGGAGATGTAGCGCACCGCGCCGACCTGGATCGCGTTGGCGACCAGACGCTGTTGGATCTGCGCGTTGTCGGCGGCGGCGTCGCGCATGGCCTGGGCGCGTTGCGGGCGTTCGAACTCGAGCGGCGGCAACACCGGCACGCCGTCGTCGATGATGCGCTGGCCGACGTCGGCCAGGCGTTCGACCGGGACGCTGCGGCGGTCGCTCCAGAACACGTCGAAGTCGGTGCCCATGACATCGGCGACCGGGCCGGCGACCAGCACGTCGCGGTCGCGGAAGTTGTACTCGTCGTCCCAGTCGTAATAGTCGTCCTGGTAGTTGCGCCCGCCGGAGATGCCGATCTGGCCGTCGGCGAGCAGCAGCTTGGTGTGCATGCGCTGGTTGAGCCGGCGCCAGCAGCAGGCCGCGGCCAGCACGTAGCGCGGGTAGGTGATGCGCGCGCGGTGCAGCACCGGGTTGTACAGCTTGACCTCGAAATTGACGTGCACGCCCGCCAGAGCCGCCAGGGTGTCGATGTGGCGCAGCGCCGCCAGCTGGTCGAGCAGCAGCCGCACCCGCACGCCGCGACGCGCGGCGGCGAGCAGTTCGTCGAGCACCAGCTTGCCGGCGTCGTCCTCGTCGAAGATGTAGGTCTGCAGGTCCAGGCGGTGGGTCGCGCTGCGGATCAGGTTGATGCGCGCGAGCAGGGCGTCGGGGCCGCGGTCGAGGATCACCGCGTAATGGCGCGGCTGCTCGGGCGTGGACGCGGCCAGCGCCTGGCCGCCGAGTGCGTGCAGCGGCGAGGCCTGGGCGCAGGCGTCGGCGGCCGCGCAATCGATCTGCTGCGAACGCGCCGCCGCGGCGATCGCGCTGGCGCGATCGCGCTGGGCCGGGCTGAGCGAGGCGCAGGCCGACAACGTCAGGGCGAGCAGGGCCGCGAGGCCGCGCAACACGGGGTTCAACGGGGTGACTCCTTAACGCTCCGCGGGCTTGGCCGGAACGGTGTCCGGGGTTCTCGACGGCGCGGGCTTGGGAACCGCGGATTTTGGCGGCGCGAGCTTACTTTGTGTGGATTGCAGGCGTACTTGCATGGTGAAGCGTACCCGGTCCCCAAGCGCGAGTTGCCATCCGTCGAGGCCGTAGTCGTCGCGGCTGACGCTGCCGTGGGCGATGCCGTCGCACTCCTCGCCGGGTTTGGCGCAGGTCGCCGGGGCCAGGACGAAGGTTTCCATGCGGCTCACCCCGCGCAGGGTCAGCCGGCCGCGCAGCGGGCCGCCGGTGCGGGCCAGGTCGGGCGAATGCGGCTCGGACAGAAATTCGATGTAGGGATAGCGCGGCGCGTTGAAGAAGCGATCGCCGCGGGCGAGCCGGGTGTAGCGCTCGGAATCGCCGACCACGACCGCGCCGGCGGCCAGGCGGATGCGCACCTGATGACGGCCGTCGGCCAACACGGTCAGTTCGCCGTCGTAACGCGGAAACTGGCCGGCGACCTTCTGGCCCCAGCGGGTGCGCAGTTCGAAACTGAAACGGGTGTGCTCGGGGTCGAAGGTTTCGATCGAGCGGGCCTCGCCCGGGCGCTGTTCCAGCGCATGCGGCGGGCCGGCGGCCGTCGGCGCGGCGACTGCAACGGCCGATGTCCAGGCCAGGGTCGCGGCGAGCGCGACCCGATGGCGCAGCCGCCACCCGGGCGACCGCGCCGTCGCTGCTGGGCTCACGGCCACCAAAAAGCGCTGAGCTGGGCCGAACCCGGCTCCAGGCTGACTCCGGCGGGCACCGTCAGCACGGCGACGCCGCCCGGCGGCATGCCGCGGTAGTCGCCCGACTGGCCGCTGTGCAGCAGTGCGGCCAGGCGTTCCAGGCCGGGGTTGTGCCCGACCAGCATCAGCCGCTCGGCTTCATGGTGAGTGTCGGCCAGGGCGATCAGGGTGCCCGGGGTGGCCTCGAAGATCGATGGCTCGATGCGCTGTTCGACATAGCCGATCGCGCCGAGCACCGCCTCCAGGGTTTCGCGGGTACGCCGCGACGGCGAGCACAGCACGCAGTCGGGGATCAGTTTGTTCTCGGCCAGCCAGCGGCCGGCGGCCTCGGCCTCGGCCAGGCCTTCGGCGGACAGCGGGCGGTCGAGATCGGCCTGGCCGTTGGCGGCCGGCTCGGCGTGGGCGTGACGCAGCAGGATCAATTCGCGCATGGGGGACCGATTACGAGTGATGAAGGGAAGTGCGCGAACGCCAGCGAAGAATGCCTGTCGGGGCGACGGATGGGTAGCGGGGCGGTGTGATGAAGGGCGGGCCGGCGCCCGGCTTCACTTCTTCAGCCACTTCAGCAACGGCTGCCAGTCCGCCTGATGCTCGCGGATCTGCTGGGAGTGGTAGTCGAACAGGCTCTTGCCCAGCGCGGTCATGACCACGTAGGCCTGACTGTCGCGGATCTGCGCGATCACCGGGTAGGGCCATTCGCGCAGCAGCTCGATCGCCTGCTGCGAGGCGTTGGTCCACGGCTTGAGCTTGTTGCCGACCAGGCCGACCCGCAGCTGGCCGCGGCGGACCCGCGGGTGCTGGGCCAGAGAGTCGAGGAACGGCACGGTGGCCTCGATGTCCAGGGTCGAGGGCTGGATCGGCACGACCACGGCGTCGGCGAACTCCAGGAAACTCTCCAGGTCGTCGGCCATGGCCCCGGCCGGGGCGTCGATCACCACCCGCTGGGTGTCCTCGGGCAGTTGCTTGCGCCAGGCCTTGCGGCGGGTGCCGTCGAGCGCCAGGACCGCGCTTTCGAGCACCGAGCGGCGCTGCGCCCAGCGAGTCGAGGAGCCTTGCGGATCGGCGTCGATCAAGGCCGTATGCAGGCCCTCCAGAGCCGCCTGCGCGGCGAGGTGGGTGGCGATCGTGGTCTTGCCGACGCCCCCCTTGGAACTGGCCACCAGCACGGTCTTCATGCGAGCTCCCTCCGGATGGAAGCCGCAGCGTACACCGGGGCTGTGGACCGGGTCATCACTGGGTGGGGGGTGCGGCGCCCGGGGGCCGGACCGGTGGGGTGCCGCCGGGGACGTTCCGTGCGCCGCGTCGCGGTGGTCGCCCGGTCTTGCGGGCGGGCACCGCCGCATTCGGTGTCGATCCACGCGAGCGACGTGGTCATGTCGACGCCCTGTAGGAGCGGCGCCAGCCGCGACCGCGGGAATTCGATGACGACGCAGGCTGCGATGTTGTCGTCATGGCGCAAGCACACGCATCCGTGCCCATCGCCAGATGCAATGCCCGATCGCGATCGCGCCGGAACCCGCGCGATCGCCGCCGCCCGCATACATCACGACTTCGGCGGCAGCCTGCCGGTGGAGATCAAGGCGCGGCCGTTGACGCTCTGCGGCAGCCAGCCCGGCGGCGGCCGGGACTCGCCCAGGCGCTCGAGTTCGGCGCGCGCGGCCGGTACTTCGCCGAGCTCGCGCACCGCGCGCAGCATCTCCGGCGAATCGAATCGCGCGAAGTTCTCGCGCAGCCAATGCGACTCGCGCAACCGTTCGCGCCAATACGCGTCGTCGCGGCCGCCGGCGGCGAACTGGGCCATGCGGCTCACGCCCATCGCCTGGGCGAGGAAGCTGTCGCCGTCGGCCATCAGCGTCAACACCGCGCGGCAGTCGCGGGCACGCGCCGACTCGGGCCGCAGGGTCTGCGGTTTGCACAGCTCGAACGTGGCGCGGAAGGGAGGGAATGTCATCGGCGTCGCCAGCGCCGCCACGATCAGGCTGTGGCCGTCGTGTTCATGGGTCGAGCCTTCCAGCTTGGCGACCCTGCGCAAGGCGGCTTCGGCCTCCGAAGTCATCGGCGGCATCGCCACCTGTTCCAGCGCCTTGAAGGTCTCGCGACTGCTGTCGGTCAGATGGTCGTCGTAGTGATCGGCCTGCGCAGCCAGGCGCAGATAGCGATCGAGCTGCGCGGGGTCGGCGTCGGAACGCGCGGCGTCTTCCAGAGCCAACAGCCAGGCCATGGCGTTGTCGGGCTCGACCTGCTGCAGGCGCGACAGGGCCGGCTGCAGATCGCAATCTTCGCGTTCGAAACAATCCATCGCTTGCAGCCAGGCCACCAGGCCTTCCTGGCCCGGAGCCGCGGCGGCCTTGCCCAACGCGCGCTGGCGCGCCGCCAGCAACTGTTCGGAGATCGAATCGGGCTGGCTCAGCGGCAGCAACAACGCCAACTGCAATTGGCTGCGCGGATCGCCGCGATCGGCGAGCGTCTTCAAGTGAATCCGCAACGCGGACAGATAATCGCTCTGCGCCTGCTCCAGGGAGGCCGCGGCGCGGGCCCGCGACTCATCGTCCGGCGCGCCGCGGATTGATCCGGCGTCCGATAGCGGCGCCGACGCGACTGGGCCGGCATCGGCGATCGCTGCGCGAGTGGGTGCGTCGGAGTCCGCTGCAGGCTTGCCCGGCGCACGATCGCAGGCGCACATCGCCGCGAGCAACAGCAGCAACAACCACGAGCGCGGGCGACCGGCGCGCTTTGGTTCGCTCATCGATCGCATGCCCGTCGCCTTATCGTCCCTGTCCATGCACCGCGCCGCGTCCCTGACTAACCGATCGATGGCGCGATGCTGATCGTGTCGCGAGAGTCGCGCAATAGTCGCTGCGCGGACGCGCGCGCAACCTGGCGGTGACGAGGCGGTGCAGCCATCACGGCAACCACGCCGAATGCACCCAATCGCACCGACTCATCCCACCGCGACCCGCGCCCACAACGGCAAGGTCAACAACGACAGCAACAAGCCATACCCCACCATCGCCGCGGCCAGTCGCGGCGCCAGTTGATGCGCGATCGCCAGCGCGCCGGCGGTGACCATCGACGGCATCGCCGCTTCCAGCACGGTGGTGCGCGCCATTTCGCCGTGCAGGCCCAGCAGCGGCACCAGCGCCCAGGCCAGCGCCGGCATCAGCGCGAGTTTCAGCGCCAGGCCGCAGGCCAGCGGTTTGAGTTCGTCGCGCGGCAGGGCCAGTTTCACCGACAGGCCGATGGTCAGCATCGCCAACGGCAACAACGCGTCCGACAGGCGTTGCAGTGCGCCGGCGATCGCGCTCGGCGGCTCGGCCGGCATCACGCTGAAGCCGATCAGCAGCGCCCACAGCGGCGGGAATTTGACGATCCGCAGCAGCATGTCGCGCGCGCTCGGCCGGGTGTCGCTGCCGTAGCGCGCGAGCACCCACAGGCCGAAGGTCGACAGGATCAGGAACGCGCCGAACTGGTCGTAGACCACCGCGTACGGCAAGGCATGCTCGCCGATCAGCGCGCGGGTCAGCGGATAGCCGAGGAAACTGGTGTTGCCCAGGGCGACGGTCAGCAGCAGCACCGCGTGTTCGTCGCGGCGGAATTTCAACCAGCGCGACAGCGCGCCGACCACCAGCACGGTCGCGCCCAGCAGCAGCCACGGCACCGCGGCCACGCCGAGCAGCGCCGGTTCCAGATGCAGGCGCGGCGCGTAACGCAAGACCGCCGCCGGCAGGCAGACGTACAGCACCAGCAGGTTCAGGGTCTGCGCGGCGTTGTCGGGCAGGACCCGCAGGCGTTGGAACAGGTAGCCCAGCACCAGCATGGCCAGGACCAGGGCGAAAGCGTCGAAGGCCATGGGGTCGCGATCGCTTGAGGGATTAGGGGCATGGTCGCGGTTGGCGGGCGCGGGCTCAAGACGGCTTTGGGCGTAGGGGCGAAAGCACAAAGCAAAAGCGAATCCCCCCTGGCCCCCCTTTTGCAAAGGGGGGAACCCGGTAGGTAAGCGGCGCGATCCTTATTGGAGGCGCGGCGTTAGGGTTTCCCTTAACAGCGAGCGACGCAGAAACGAGTGCAGGCGATCTTCGAGCCAGCGGTGCAACCCCACTCTCACTCCTCACTCCTACGAACTCACTCCTCTTATGATGTGAGCACCAAGGAAGACCCGTCCCCCATGAGCGACCTGCAAGACCTGACCGCGCTGATCCGCTCCAACACCCCGCTGATCGTGATCGAGACCCGCGACGAATCGCGGGTGGTCGAACTGTTCCGGCAGGCGCTGATGAACGTGTGGCGCGCGCTGTACCGCTGGTCGATCACCGAAGGCCTGCGCCGGGTCGATCTGGACCGCGAGGAAGGCACCGACGTCGCGCCCGGCATTTCCACCACGCTGCAGGCGATCCGCGACGCCGATCAGCGCGGCATCTATCTGCTGTTCGACGCCCATCCGTACCTGAGCTATGCCAGCACCCAGCGCCAGTTGCGCGAGATCGCCCAGCGCCGCGACTGCGAGCCGCACGTGCTGGTGTTGATCGGCCACAAGCTGGAACTGCCGCCGGACCTGGATTCGCTGGCGGTGCGCTACACCCCGCGCCTGCCCGACGCCAACGCACTGCTGAAACTGGTGCGCGAGGAGGCCGAGAACTACGCGCGCGAAAACGGCGGCCGCCGGGTCGAGGTCGACGGCGAAGCGGTCCAGCAGATCGTGCGCAACCTGCGCGGCATCGACCCGGTCGATGCGCGCCGCATCGCGCGCCATCTGATCTTCCGCGACGGCGCGCTCAACGCCGAGGATCTGCCCGAACTGGCCAAGCTCAAGTTCGAACTGCTCAACCGTTCCGGCCATCTGCATTACGAATACGACAGTGCGCGCATGAGCGAGGTCGCCGGCGCGCGCCGGCTCAAGCGCTGGGTCGAGCAGCGCCGCGCGGTGTTCGTCAGCGGCGAGGCGCCGCCCGGGCTCGATCCGCCCAAGGGCATCCTGCTGCTCGGCGTGCAGGGCTGCGGCAAGTCGATGATCGCCAAGGCGGTCGCGGCCGGGTTCGGGGTGCCGCTGGTGCGCCTGGATTTCGGCACCCTGTACGACAAATTCCACGGCGAAACCGAGAAGAACCTGCGCGCGGCGCTGGCGTCGGCCGAGCAGTTGTCGCCGGCGGTGCTATGGATCGACGAAATCGAGAAAGGCCTGGCCGGCGACGGCAGCGATGCCGACGGCGGCGTGTCGCGGCGCGTGCTGGGTTATTTGTTGACCTGGATGGCCGAACGCAAGTCGCGCTTGTTTCTGGTCGCGACCGCGAATCAGATCGACGCATTGCCGCCGGAACTGCTGCGCAAGGGCCGCTTCGACGAGATCTTCTTCGTCGACCTGCCGGTGGCCGAGGTGCGCGGCGAATTGTTCGCGACCCATCTGCGCAAGCGCGGCCTGGCGCCCGAACACTTCGATCTGAACGCGCTGGCGGGCGCCAGCGACGGCTTTTCCGGCGCCGAAATCGAGCAGGCCATCGTCGCCTCGATGTACGCCGCGCTCGCCGCCAACACGCCGCTGTCGGATTTCCAGTTGCGCGCCGAACTCAAGCAGACCCGGCCGCTGTCGGTGCTGATGGCCGAGCAGGTCGAGTCGCTGCGCGAATGGGCGCGCACGCGCACGGTCGCGGCAGACTGAGCGCATCGCGGGCGCGGATGCGCCCAGTCCGTGCGTCCGCGTGTCCATGCGGCGCGCTTCACCTGCACTCACGCACGCCGCCGGATTCGATGGCGGCGCGAGCACACGCGATCAGGCGACCCGTGCGTCCGGCGCGCGCAGGGCCTGCCAACGTTGCGCCAACTGCGCGGCGAACAAATCCGCGGCCGGCGGATGCGCGGCGAAGTGCAGGAACGGCTCGATGAATTCCAGTTCCATGACCCGGAACACCCCGTCGTCGACCACGCCATCGACGCGGACATAGGCCTGATCGCGATACCCCAGCGCCGTCACCGCCTGCAGCGCATGCCGCGCGGCGGCGAGGATAGCCGGATCGGGTTCGGTCAGGTCGGCGGTGCCGCCGAAATAGGTCTGCACGCGGTAGTCGTCGGCGCCGGGCTTCTTCAGCACCGCGTGGCTGTAGACGCCGCCGAAGAACAGCAACGACCACTCGCCCTGCTCGACGATCTGCGACATGAACGGCTGGATGAGATAATCGAGTTCGCGCGGCAACGCGGCCAGGGCCTGGTCGAATGCGTCGCTGCCGATGCGTCCGCGCACCGTATGCCAGGCGCCGCCGCTGACGCTGGGCTTGACCACGACCTCGCCGCTCATCGACGCCAGCGTCGCTTCGAGTTGGTCGCCGCGCGCATGCGTGGTGGCGATGATCGGAACATCGAGTTTCGCCAGTTCGAGCAGATAGCGCTTGTCGCTGTTCCAGATCAGCAGCGGCAGCGGATTGACGATGGCGACGCCGAGCTCGGCGATGCGCGCGTACCAGCGCAGAAATTGCGTGTAGTGCTGGAAATAATCCCAGGTGCTGCGCACCAGCAGGGCGTCGAACGCGGCCCAGTCGACCGACGGGTCGTTCCACATCCGCGCGGTGGGCTCGATGCCGCGCGCGCGTAGCGCGGCCACCAGGCCTTCGTCGTCGGGGTCGATATCGGGATGGACTTGCGAGGTGACCAGGGCGATCGACAGCGGCGGATCGAAGCGCGCGACTGGCGACGCATGCGCGGCATCGGGCGATGCGGCGTCGGTGGATGCGGTTGGGTGGGAAGCCGACGGATGGGTCGGAGAATCGAGTGATGCGGAACGGAACACAGGCATGACGCCTCCTTGATGGGGAGGGCGCCCTTGCTTCGGCATCGCGGATCGAGCGTGGCGGAGCTCAGCCCCGTCGCAGCACCCCTCGGCCCGGACTGCGCGGCCTTGATGTGGCGGCTGCGCAACTGGAATGCATCGCGGTCATTGCGATGCGCGGTCAGTGTTCTGCAGAGGCTTGCGGGCTGTCAATACGATTGGCGGGGCAATCGAGGACTGGGCGCGAATTTGCGAAAGCTTCGCGCTTGGGTTTGGGTGGGTGCAAGAATTTTTCGGTGTCGGTGTCGGTGTCGGTGTCGGTGTCGGTGTCGGTGTCGGTGTCGGTGTCGGTGTGGCGCGGATATTGGGAGTCACCACGTAGAAGTGACAGCTGTGCTTCTACGCCGTCTCTATCTAGAGACTTCAGCACGATCCCGCCAGAACGTCATGCCCGCGAAGGCGGGCTCCGCTTTACTTCGGCGCAGCCGAATATCCAGAGACTTAAGCGTCATCTCACCAGACCGTCATTCCCGCGAAAGCGGGAATCCAGAGACGTCAGCGTCATCTCACCAGAACGTCATTCCCGCGAACGCGGGAATCCAGTGACTTCAAGCGTTCTCGCACGAAAGGCACTGGATTCCCGCCTTCGCGGGAATGACGAGCAAAAACAACCGCGAAAGCAAAGGCAACAGCGAAAGAAAAGGCAATAGCAATAGAAAAGGCAATAGCAATAGAAAAGGCAGCGGCGAAGGCAACGGCAACGACCAAGGCAAGGGCAACCAAAACAACCTCTGCAAACACAACGACGAACCTCAACCGCCGCCAAACCTCATCCCAGCCTCATCCCAGCCTCAATACCCAGCCGCCTGCCCATCCTTACGTGACTCACTCGCCCCCACATACCCCCCGTTCGGATTGACCATGATCGCCTGATACCCACCATAAGGCCCATGCGCGAACCGCACGCTATGCCCACGACGCATCAGCTCGCGAATCGTTTCGTACGGATACCCGGTTTCCAGATCGAGTTCGCCGCCGTCGCTCATCACCTCGGCCTGCCCGGCCGGTTCGGTCGAGCCGTCGTGCTGGATGCGCGGCGCGTCGCCGGCTTCCTGCAGGTTCATGCCGAAATCGATCAGGTTCATCATGATCTGCGCGTGCCCCTGCGGCTGCATGCCGCCGCCCATCACGCCGAACGACAACCACGGCTTGCCGGCCTTGGTCACGAACGCGGGAATGATGGTGTGGAACGGCCGCTTGCCCGGCGCGAACGAGTTGGGATGGCCTTCCTTGAGCACGAACTGCTCGCCGCGGTCCTGGAAAATGAAACCCAGCCCCGGCGCCGCCATGCCGCTGCCCATGCCGCGGTAGTTGGACTGGATCAGCGAGACCATCATGCCGTCGGCATCGGCCACGGTCATGTAGATGGTGTCGCCCTGGTCGAGCTGCGCGGGCGTGGCCGGTTGCACTTCCTTGAGCGCCTTGTCCATCGAGATCAGCTTGCGCCGCTGCTTGGCGTAATCCTTGGAGATCAGCTTGGCGACCGGCGAGGATCTCTCGAACGCTGGATCGGCGTACCAGCGCGCGCGGTCGGCGAAGGCGAGCTTCTTGGCCTCGGTGAACAGATGCACGTGCTCGACGCTGCCGAAGCCGTACGATTTCATGTCGTAGGCTTCCAGGATATTGAGGATCTGCAGCGCGGCGATGCCCTGGCCGTTCGGCGGCAGTTCCCACAAGTCGTAGCCGCGGTAATTGCTGCTGACCGGTTCGACCCATTCGCCATGGTGCGAGGCCAGATCGTCGTAGCTCAGGTAACCGCCGTTGGCCTTGAAATAGGCGTCGATGGTGCGGGCGATATCGCCCTTGTAGAACGCATCGCGTCCGCCCGTGGCGATCTGTTCCAGGGTGTTGGCGAGGTTGGGGTTCTTCCACATCTCGCCGACCCGCGGCGCGCGACCGTCGATGGTGAACTGCTCCTTGAAACCGGGCCACTTCGACAGTTTGGGCACGGAGGCGTTCCAGTAGTACGCGATCACCTCGTGCACCGGATGGCCTTCGCGCGCGTAGCGGATCGCCGGCGCGAGGTCGTCGGCGATCGGTTTGCGGCCGAAGCGTTCGTGCAGCGCGAACCAGCCGTCGACCGTGCCGGGTACGGTCACCGGCAACGGCCCGGTCGGCGGAATTTCCTTGAGCCCGCGCTTTTGGAACTCGGCCAGGGTCAGCGATTTGGGCGAACGGCCCGAGCCGTTGTAGCCGTAGAGTTTCTTGGTCTTGGGGTCCCACACGATCGCGAACAGATCGCCGCCGACGCCGTTGCCGGTCGGTTCCATCAGGCCGAGCGCGGCGTTGGCCGCGATCGCCGCGTCGACCGCGCTGCCGCCGCCCTTCATCACGTCCAGGGCGATCTGGGTGGCGAGCGGATGCGAGGTCGCGGCGATCGCGTGCGGCGCGTACACCTCGCTGCGGGTCGCGAACGCCTGGCCGCTGATGCGATCGGCCGCGTTGGCCGCGCTCGGCAGGGCCAGGGCGCAGGCCAGCGCGAGCACCGCGTGCAGGCAGGGACGAAGGGCGCGGCGAGGCGCGTGGGTCGAAGGCGGCATTGCGATTCTCTCCCGAGTGACAGCCGAAGATAACGCAGCCGCGGCCCGTCATGCCCGGGCCGGAGGTTGCGCGATCGGTTCGCATCGCCGATGCGATCGCCAGCGCGACCGGGGTCGCGCCCCGCGCAACTGAATGCGCCGGCCTCGGGTCCTCCCCAGTTGTGGCGCGCGCATACGGCCGCGTAGGTTCGACCCATCGACGTCGGGAGTAGGGCCAGATGAGCGTGCAACTGCAGCCGAGCCAGCTTCAACAAAGCCAGCTTCAGCCGAATTGGCAGAACCCGTCCGAGGCGTTGCCGCCCGCGGCGCAACCCGTCGCCTTGGCCCAACCCGAGGCCGGCCCGTACACGCTGGAAGCGAGCTATCACCCGCAGTTGCTGGGCGTGAACGCGCAGCAGCGCCCGGCGGCCAACGCCGCGCCCGATCCGACCTCGTTCGATCAGCAACTGCGCGGCCAGAATTCGCAGCCGATCGACCTGCAGATGGCGCAGATCGCCGAGGCCGTCTACAACCCCGCGACCACCAGCGTCGCCGGCTGGAACCGCCTCGACGATGCGCAGCTCAGCGCGGCCGGCATCGACCCGGCCTCGCTGGAGAATGCCGATACCGGCTTCCGCGCCGGCATCTACACCGACGGCAACGGCAAGTACGTGGTCGCCTACGCCGGTTCGAACGATGTGCAGGACTGGATCAACAACGCGCGTCAGGGCATCGGTTGGGATTCCAAGCAGTACGACCAGGCGGTGCAACTCGCGCGCGACGCGCAGGAAGCCTTCGGCGAGAACATGGTCATCACCGGCCATTCGCTCGGCGGCGGCCTGGCCGCGACCGCGGCGCTGGCGACCGACACTGCCGCGGTCACCTTCAACGCTTCCGGCGTGCACGACGACACCTTGCGCGGGTTGGGGCTGGACCCGGGCAGGGTCAAGGACGATGCGCAGAACGGCCAGATCCGCCGCTACAACGTCGGCGGCGAAATCCTCACCGCCGCGCAGGAAGACGTGCCGCTGTTGAACGGCATCCCGGATGCGCCGGGCCACGAGATCACCCTCGACGACCCGGATCCGCCGCAGGCCCCGGACTTCACCTGGAACCCGATCGAGATGGCCAAACGCACCGCCGAATACGTCGCCGACAAGGCCACGCGTCCGGGCGAACTGCATGCGATCGGTCCGTTGATCGAGGCGATGCAGACTCAGCAGCCGTGGAACTGACGGCATCGGCGCATGCGATGAGCGTCCGCGCCGAACCCTCATCGCGACCGTGGTAAAACCCGTCGCATGCGCGCCGCCACGCTTCCCGCGTTGACGATCTGTCTGGCCCTGGCCGGCGCGGCGTGCTCAGGAGATGCGATGGACGCCAAGCAGGCCTTTCCCGATCCGCGCAGCGCCGAACTGGCGCAGGCCGCCGCCGACGGCGACGTCGCGCGCGTGCACGCGCTGGTCGCCGCGGGCGCCGACCCGAATGCGCGCGGCGCGCGCGAACTCACCCAGTTGCAGTACGCGATGCTGGCGCAAAGCCCGCGCGGCGTGCAGGCATTGCTCGACAACGGCGCCGACCCATCCCGGCCGGGTATGGGCGGCAGCACCGCCGTGCACGGCGCGGCGATCGCCAACGATCCGCAATACCTCGACCTCCTGCTGGCCCATCGCGCCGATCCGAACGCGGCCCACGCCGAGACCGGCGAGACGCCGTTGTCGGAAGCCGCCGCGCCGCGCTATCAGGCGCAGTTCGACGCCTTGCTCCGCGCCGGCGCCGACCCCGACCGCGCCGACCGGATGGGCAATACGCCCTTGCATCAGGCGGCCAAGCTCAACGCCTCGGGACAGGTCTTGGCTTTGTTGAAGGCCGGCGCGAATCCGAACGCGCGCAATCAGCGCGGGGCGAGTTTTCAGACTTTTCTGTTCAAGCTGCCGGACGACAAGCTCAACCCGCAGGCGCGGGCTGAGCGGGAGGCGGTGGTGGCTTGGTTGAAGGCGCATGACATTGCGGTGGAAGACGCGACGCGTTGAGTGCTTTGCCGGCGTTACGCGCATCCTCGTAACCGCTGCCGCTGCCGCTGCCGCTGCCGCTGCCTCGTTGTTTCCCTGTTTTTTGGCTTGAGTCTGAAGCCGCGCAGTTCATCCAGCGCTGCGACGCTTGGAGCTCGCGTTAGCAACAGCACATCCAGAGGGCGGCGTGCAGGATGCACGCCGTGCGCCACCGGGACATGGATGTCCCGTGTGGCGCGCGGCGCACATCCATGTGCGCCGCCCTTCGGGTGTGCGTTTGCTAACGCGAGGCGGTGAGTTCGCAGCGCTGGATGAACTGCGCGGCTTCGGGCTCGCTGAGTCTTTGCGGTCGCTGCGGGCAAAGCGAATCCCCCGCGCCGCTGGATTGGCTCGGCCTCGTCCCGACGCAAGGCGCGCGCCCCCTTTTACAAAGTGGGCGATGATTTACGCTCGCCTTCGTACCCGTACCCGTACCCGTACCCGTACCCGTAGCGGCAGCCGCACCCCAGTCCTCGCGCACGCGCGGGTCCGAATCCCCAATCTCGAATCCCCAATCCCCGCCCCTAGGGCAAACCCTAGCTCGGGCCCCCACCAGCTGTTTCCAGCCATTCGCCACCCATACCCTACCGTCAAGCACAGGAGACGGCACCGATGAGCTGGAGCGATTTCACCAACCCCGTTCTGCGTTTCGCGCAGCTGCCCAGCGTCATCGACAACCTGCTGCATGCACAGCCCCAGCCGGTGGTGCCGCCGCCGCAGGTGGTCGCGCCGCCGGTCACGCTCGCCGCGCCGGTCGAACTGCCGTATTCGCCGCACGTGCCGGTGCCGGCGCAGGTCAAGCCGGAGCAGCCCTTCAGCGAACAGCTCGCCGGCCAGCAGCCGCAGAAAGAGATCGACACCGCGCTGGCCGAGCTGTCCAGCGACGTGTACGAAACCACCAACACCGGCGCGGCCGGCTGGACCCGGCTCACCGACGATCAGCTGACCAACCTCAAGGGGCCGGACGGCAAGCCCGCGGGCATCGACCCGGCGAGCCTCGACGTCGACGGCAGCGGCTTCCGCGCCGCGGTCTACACCAACGGCGACGGCCAGTACGTGGTCGCGTTCGCCGGCACCAACGGCTTCAATCCGCTCGGCGACGGCGATATCGCCAACGACGTCGGCCAGGGCCTGGGCTTCAACACCAGCCAGTACAAGCAGGCGGTGGCCCTGGCGAAGGAAGCCGAGGCCGCGTTCGGCGACAATGTGGTGTTCACCGGCCACTCGCTCGGCGGCGGCCTGGCTTCGACTGCCGCCCTCGCCACCGGCAATACCGCGGTGACCTTCAACGCCGCCGGCCTGAGCAACGACACTCTGCGCGACCTGGGCTTCACCCCGCACGAAGCGCGTTCGCAGGCCGAAGACGGCCAGATCCGCCGCTACAACGTCGACGGCGATCCGCTGACCGGCGCGCAGCAGGGCGTGGAACTGATCAACGGCATGCCCGATGCGGTCGGCTATGAACTCAACCTCGCCCACCCCGGCGGCTGGGCCAATCCAGCGACCGCGCACGGCGCCGGGACCGTGATCGAGGCCATGAAGACCCAGACCCCGACGCCGACCCCGAGCATCGAAGGCGATGAACTGGGCCTGCTCGACAATGCCGCCGAGACCGTGTCGGAAACCGGCATGGATCTGTTGGGTGACGGTCTGCAGGAAGTGGTCGACCTCGGCGTCGATGCGTTCAACGTCGGCTACGACTTCGGCGGTGATCTGGTCAGCGTTGTCAACAACGAATACGCCAACGGCCGTTACCTCGACGGCACCTTCAAGCTCGCCGGCGATGTCACCGAAGGCGCGCTCAATCTGACCGGCGACGTCGTCGACGGCGCGTTCAACCTGGCCGGCGACACCTTGCAGGGCGCCGGCGAACTGACCGGCGGCCTGATCCGCGACGTCGGCGAATACGTAGGCCTGGAAGGCGCGAGCGACACCGTAGCCGGCTGGGTCGAGAACAGCGGCGAATGGCTCGGCGCGCGCACCGACGACCTGGGCAACCTGGCCGAAACCGCGATCGACGGCCTGGGCACCGCCGCCGAAGCCACCCTGGACTTCGCCGGCGACGTGACCGAAGGCGCGGTCAACGTGGCCAAGGATGTCGGCAGCTTCCTCAATCCGTTTGATTGAATCGGTTCGATTGAGTGGGCGCTGAGCTTGGGTTCGGCGCGTGGCTCAGGCCATGACGGCGCCGTGGCTCATGGCGCCGGATAAGCGATGCGTCTGCGCCGAGCGAGCTTGGCGAGTGAGCTCAGGTCGACTGAGCGCAGACTATTTCGCATCGAGTTGGCAACGCGATGGAAGCGCGATAGAACAGCGTCGCTTCATCCACGCGAAGGTGGGGATGCAGGAGCTGCGATTCGCAACCACCGCATCTTGCGAGGCATGCGCGCCCCCCAAGCCGTCATCCCCGCGAAGGCGGGGATCCAGGGCTCCACTGCGACGAAACATTCCGCAAGCGCCGCTTTCGCGCCGCGTAGCTATCGCGCGACAACGTCGCTTTGCCTGCCCGTCCTCTCTCCCGACCGTCATCCCCGCGAACGCGGGGATCCAGTGCCTTGACGCGAAAAATCGCGCCGCGTCGTCATCCCCAATCCAACCGCGCATCCGCCACCGCTGCGTGCGCATTCAATCCCCCCGTCGAAAAGCCGCGACCCTTTCGCATCCCCTTTCCCACCGCTGCGTTACGATCGAACCACGCTGACACCGAAGGCGCCCGCATGCCCCCGAGCCTCGCCCAGCCGCATCGCACTATTTCGCGCGTGATGGCCGCCGCCGTCTTGCTTATGCTGTCGGTCTGCACGGCGTGTGCAGGCCCCGGGAACCGATCGATGCAAGCCAGCGAAGCCTTCACCGACGTGCGCACCGCCGAACTGGCCCAGGCCGCCGCCGATGGCGATGCCGCGCGCGTGCGCGAACTCGCCGTAGCCGGCGCCAATCCCAACGAGCGCGGCGCCAAGGGCGTCACGCCGTTGCAGTGGGCGCTGTACCACCAAAGCACCGAGGGCATGAAGGCCTTGCTCGCCGCGGGCGCCGATCCGGCCCAGGGCAGCGACGACGGCATGACCGTCGTGCATCTGGCGGCGATGGCCGACCACCCGCGCTACCTGCGCGTGCTGCTCGATCACGGGGTCAGCCCGGACACGCCGAACACGGTCACCCAGGCCACGCCGCTGGCGGCGGCGTTGATGGGCGAACGCGCGGACAATTTCGAAGCCTTGCTGAAGGCCGGCGCGAAGCCCGATGTGCCCGATCGCATGGGCAACACGCCGTTGCACCAGGCGGCCAAGGTCAACGAATTCGGCCATGCGCTGGAACTGCTGCAGGCCGGTGCCAGCCCGAACACGCGCAACGTGCAGGGCGCGAGTTTTCAGCGTTTCATGTTCATGACCCCGGACAAGATCCTCAACGCGCAGACCCGCCGCGAGCGCGAGGCGGTGATCGAATGGCTGCGCGAGCATCAGATTCCGATTGAGGATGCGCAGGCCAAGTGAGGCGGTTGCGATAGCGCAACAGCAAAAGCAAAAGCAAAAGCGAATCCCCCGGCGCAGCCAGATCATCGCTTGAGTTGTAGCAGCGCAGGCGCCAGCCCCCTTTTACAAAGTGGGCTAATTGACGCGGCAGATAGTGCGAGGCGGAGGTTACGCTCGAGACGCCCGGACATCCGACGAACCCAGCCCACCACCGCGCCGCGGTCCCCCTCTTTGACAAAGAGGGGTTAGGGGAGATTTGCTCTTCGCCCGCCAAGCCAACCCCAAGGCACTCGCGAAAAAACAGCCACCACGGCGAGCATCGTCGAATCCCTACCGCGGCAATCGCCGCAACCGTTCCACCGCCGTTTCCACATCGCTGAGCAACGGCAACGCCAGATTCCAGTCCTGCGCGCGCGCCGCCTGCTCCAGGGCGTCGGCGGCCTCGCTCAATTCGATCGCGCCGATCAACTGCGCCGCGCCGCGGATGCGATGCGCCGAATGCTGCAGCACGCTGAGGTCGCCGTCGCGATGCGCGCGGTGCAGGTCGGCCAGATCCTGCGCGGTCGCGGTCAGGAAATCGTCGAGTACCTCGCCGGCTTCGCTGTCGCTGTCCTCGAGCAGGCGCCGAAGCACCGCGACATCGAGCACACGCGCGCCGTCGTGGCCTTCGAGCGGGCTCGGCGGCGGTTCGTTCGGCGCGGTATGCGGCAGCCATTGGCGCAGACTCGCGGCCAGGCGCGCGACCGCGATCGGTTTGATCAGGCAGTCGTCCATGCCCGCGGCCAGGCAGGCCTCGGCCTCGCCCTTCAACGCCGAGGCGGTCAGCGCCAGGATCGGCGTGCGGCGCGGATCGCCCAGGCCGATGCCGGCGCGCGCTTCCTCCTCGCGCAGCGCGCGCGCCAGGCCGTAGCCGTCGAGCCCGGGCATGTGCACGTCCGATAACAGCAGCGCGTAGCGGCCGCTGCGCCAGCGTTGCAGGCCTTCTTCGCCGCTGGCGGCGGCTTCGCAGGCGTAGCCGGCCAGCGCGAGCTGACGCGCGATCACCAGGCGGTTGGTCGGGTGATCGTCGATCAGCAGGATCAGGCTGCGTTCGCGCTCGGCGGTGGCGAGGTCGGGCAGCGGTCGCGGCAGCAAGGCCAGATTCGCCGGCAATGCCGACGGCGCGGCGTTCAACTCGGCCTGCGATGCGCGCGCCAGGGCGACGCGCAGACGCAGGGTGGTGCCGATGCCTGGCTCGCTGTGCAGGCTGATTTCGCCGCCCATCAACTCGGCCAGGCGCTTGCAGATCGCCAGGCCCAGGCCGGTGCCGCCGTAGCGGCGGGTGGTGTCGCCGTCGGCCTGATTGAACGGTTCGAAGAGTCGCTGCTGCTGCTCGGCGCTGATGCCGATGCCGGTGTCGGTGACGCGCAGGCACAGCAGGTCGCGCGCGGGTGGTTGATCGGCCTGGTCCGGCACTGAGTTGCCCGGCACGATGGAGGTCGAATCGCTGGCATCCCTATCGGTCGAATCCACGGCTGGCGCATCGACGCCGCCCGCGACGGGGTTCGACCCCTCGCGCCCTTCGTACTCCAGCGCGACCTGAATCGTGCCGCGCTCGGTGAACTTGACCGCGTTCGACAGGAAGTTGCCGACGATCTGGCGCAGCCGCAACGCATCGGCGTGATGCGCGGGCGCGATCCGTGGGTCGATGTGGCAGCTGAGTTGCACGCCGCGGCTGGAGGCCGCGCCGAGAAAACCGGCGACGGTGGCGCGCAGCAGCGCCGGCAGGCTGACCGCGTCGGTCGCCAGTTCCAGCCGCCCGGCCTCGATCTTCGAAAAATCCAGGATGTCGCCGATGATCTGCAACAGCGATTGCGAGGAATGCTGGATCACTTCCAGCGCGTGCCGCTGCTCGGCGTCCAGCCGCGAATGCGACAGCACTTCGATCATCCCGGTCACGCCGATCATCGGCGTGCGGATCTCGTGGCTCATCGCCGCCAGGAACGAGGACTTGGCCCGGTTGGCGTCCTGCGCGCGCGCTTCGCTGGCGCGCAGCGCGCGTTCCAGCCGCTTGAGCGCGCTCAGGTCGGCGGCGACCACCAGCAGGCCCGGCGCGTCGTCCTCGCCCTCGCGCGTGGCCGAGACCGCGAGCAGCACCGGCACCCAGGTGCCGTTGCGATGGCGCAGGCGGGTTTCGCGCGGCGCGGCCTGGGTGCGCGCGAGTTCGCGCAATGCGGTCCAGTCGGTCAACACCGGTTGCTCGAGTTGCGTGCTCAGTTCGGCCGCCAGCGTCCGCAGCGCGCGTGGTTCGAACACCGCCTGCAGCGATTCGCGTCCGACCATATCGGCCTCGCGCACCCCGAGCAGGCGTTCGGCGAACGGATTGACCAGGGTGAAGCGGCCCTCGCCATCGACCGCCAGGATCGCGGTCTGCGCCGAATCCAGCAGCGAGGCCTGGAAGCGTTCGCGGCGTTCGAGTTCGGCGCGGGTGCGTTCGTTGCGGATCAGTTGGCCGGTCAGTTCGGTTTCGAAACCGAGCACGTCGCGGCGCATGTCGATGAAGGCCTGCATCACCGCGCCGAGTTCGCCCGACGGCAGTTCGCCGGGTTCGGCGGTGTAGTCGTGTTCGCGCATGCGCCGCGCCAGCCAGGTTAGCCGGTCGATGCCGCGCGAGGCGTTGCGCAGCACGCGCCGGCCGATCAGCGCGGCCAGTCCGAGCGCCAGCAGCGACACCACGATCCGCAGCAGGCTGACGCGTTCGCTGCGCACCAGATCGGCGCGCACCACCGCGTCGGTCTGGGTGAGCTCCAGGTCCGACAGGGTCTGCAGGCGTTGGGTCAGCGGGTCGATCGCCGGGTACAGGCGGGTGTCGGCGAAGCGGCCGAGCGCCGGCAGGTCGCGGCGGCGCAGGATCGTGCGCAATTCGGCCGCGGCCGCGTCGGCGGTGTGGCGGGCCAGCGCGGCGGCGTGCAGTTGTTCGGTTTCCGGCGCGGTGTGCGGCAGGGTCTGCAGCCGCAACCAGGCTTGGTCGATGCGGCGCTGCGCGTCCTCGACCCGGGCCAGGCCTTCGTCCCAGCCGACCAGGTCGTTGCGCACGCGGAAGGTGGTGTCGACCACGTCCAGGCCGTAGCCGTCGGAAATGGTCTTGATCAGGCGCAGGCCGAGCAGGGCGTCGTCCTGCAGGGTCTGCAGGGTGCGGCGCGCGCGCTGCTGTTCGATTTCGTCGATCACCAGCACGCTGGCGCCGGCCAGCAGGAACAACGCGAACAGGCCCCACAGCTGGCGGCGGATGCTGAAGCGGTCGAGCCAGGCGAACACGGCGGCTCAGTGCTCGGGCCGGCGCCAGCGACTGAGCATGGCCGGCAGCTCCTCGCCGGGCACGGCGTCGCCGATCAGCCGGCCCTGCGCGGTGGTGCAGCCCAGTTCGGCCAGCATCTGCCAGTCCTCGATGGTTTCCACGCCCTCGGCGACCGCGTCCAGGCCGAGCTTGCGCGCCAGGTCCAGGCTGGCCTCGACCACCGCGCGCTTGCGCGGCTGCTGGCTGGCGCCGGCGACGAATTCCTGGTCGATCTTCAATTCGGTGAACGGCACCTGCGATAGCTGCGACAGCGACGACCAGCCGGTGCCGAAATCGTCGATCGACAGGCCAAAGCCCTTCAGCCGCAGCCGCGCCAGCACCGCCAGGCCGCGCGCGGCGTCGGCCATCAGCGAGCTTTCGGTGAGTTCGAGCACGATCTCGGCCGGGTCGACCCCGGCCTCGCGCACGATCCGCTGGTAGCGGTCGGCGGCGCCGGTGTCGTCCAGGGTCGAGGCCGAGACGTTCACCGACAGCTTCAGGCGCAGCCCGGCGCGGTCCCAGTCGCGCTTCCAGCGGCAGGCCTGGGCCAGCATGCGTTCGGTCAGTTCGTCGAGCAGGTGATCGCGTTCGAGCACCGGCACGAAATGCTGCGGCAGGATCACCCGGCCGTCGCCGCGGCGCCAGCGCGCCAGCGCTTCCACCCCGATCACCCGGCCGTTGCTGAGCTCCACCTGCGGCTGGAACCACGGCACGATGTCGCCGTTGGCCAGGGCGGCGCGGACGGCCTCGGTGGTGATCTCGCCGGGCGAGTCTTCCTCCACGTCGGCCGTGGTTTCGCGCAGGCTGCCCAGGGCCGTCGACAGTTTGGCTTTGGTCAGCGGCTTGGCCACCGCCTCGAGCACGCGCAGGCCGCAAGCGCGGGCCATGGTCTGGACGGTGTGCAGCAAGGCCGCATCGAGCGCGCTGACCACCAGCACCGCGCGGGCCAGATGGCGCTGGGCGAGGTGGTCGATGAATTCGATCCCGTCCATGCCGGGCATGTCCAGGTCGACCATGACCACGTCGGGCGGCTGCGCCATGGCCTCCAGCAGGCGCAGCGCGCTGGCGCCGTCGGCGGCCTCGTAGGCGCGGGTGACGCCAAGCTCCGACAGCAGGCGCAGCGCCATGCGGCGCTGGAAGCCGTGGTCTTCGACCACCAGGACGCTCAGTGCCGATATGGACATCAGTTCCCCGGCCGCGCAACGCAACCACAGGCCGACAGCGTCGGCCGCGTACGGCGACTTTAGCCGTGTAGGGAGTTCAACGGGAACAAGCAGCGCGAACGGCCGGTGCGAGGCGCGGCCGGCGTGACCGGTGACCGGCGCCGCATCGGCCGCCGGTCACGATATCGCTATTGAATTGGGTGGCGGCACCCACGCGTCGGCGGGTGCAGCGGCGAGGTACACCGTGCGTGTACCCGCGCCCGCCCGCGCGATTCAGCCGTTCGCGCTCACGGCCACTTGGGCGGCTTCGCGGCCCAGGCCTGCTGCACTTCGGCCAAGGTCGCGCGCTCGCTGTCGCGCCATTCGGGCAACAGCTCGGCGTAACGCGCGCTGGTGCGCCACTGGTCGGGCTCGGTGCGCACCGCGGCGGCGTACCACTGCACCGCTTCGTCCTTGCGACCCAGCGTCCACAGCACCAGCGCGTAGGTCGGCGGCATCCACGAGGCGTTGACGGTGCGCGCGTTGTGCACCGTGGCCCACAGCCTGAACGCGTCTTCCGGCGCACCGGCGCGGAACTGGTCCCAGGCGTAGTTCCAGTTGATCGCGCGCCAGAACGTGCTGCCGCCGTCGACTTCGCGCAAGGCGCGGCCGTACAGCTGACGGCCCAGGTCGTTGCGGCCGGCCTGCATCGCCAGATGCGCGAGCTGGGCGGCTTCGTTGGGCGCGTGCGGCTTGCGTTCGAGAATCTTGGCCAGACGGTCGGTCGCCGCGTCGCCGGTTTCGCGCACCGCGATCACCGGCTTGGTGGTCTGCGCATCGGCGTCGAAGTAGAACTCGTTCGGCTTGGGCAAGGTCTGGGCACCGGCGGCGCCGGAGAACAAGGCAGCGGCGAGTGCCGTGGCCAACAACAAATTACGCGTGAACATGTACGTGGATCCCCCTTATGGCGCTCATATGCTAACCGTTCGAACGCCGGTTCCATGAACGGGCGCACATACTTCGCCCGATTACGCATAGTCGGCGCGTAGAAAGCATGCTCTCGCGTATGTTAAACGCGAGGCCCGGGCGGCTTGTTGCGGGACTGGCGATCGATCGGACTTGCCGCGCTTGCGCGTGGTGGTCGTGGCGATGCAACCGCGGCGAAGGTTTGTCGTAGTCGTGGTCTCGCGGTCGCGGCTTACGCCGCTTCTAGCGTTTGGTTGTCGCTATTCGGCTGGGTGCAGGGTGACCGCATCCAAGGCCCACAGCGGGTCGTGGGCGCCGCTGGCGAACACGAAGCACAGGTCGTGGCGACCGCTGTGCGCCGGCAACTTGGCGCGCAGTGTGGTGATCGCGTCGGTGCGTTTGGCCGCGGCCAGCGGCAGACGCGCGATCGGCGCGCTCTTGCAATCGTCCAGACGCACTTCCAGCGCGCCGCCTTGCACCGCCTTGCGCGTCACGATCTTGTCGGTGTCGTGCCAGAGCTGGAAGTTGTACGGCAGCTGGCCGACCTGGACCTCGATCGCGCCGATGCCGTCGAGCGCGGCGGCCGGGTAGATCCAGCACGGATCGATCAGGTTCACGGTCAGCGCGGCGCGCTCGCCGTCGCGGCCGCCATCGCGCGCGGCGTCGTCCTCCAGGCGCAGGTTGTAGCCCTCGCGGCACGGCCGCAGGCCGGCGCTGGTGCGACGGCTCAGGTCGGCCCGGTCGCGGGCGCTGAAACGGCGCGGCGCGGCCAGCGGGCGGCCGTCGAAGAAAGTGGTGGCGACGAGGTCGAGCGGCGGTGTCGCCGGCAGCGGCTGCCGATAACGCGGCGACGTCGGATCGGGATCGCCGCCGTCGCTGCGGTAGCGGATCTCGCCGAAGCCGGCCTGGTTCGACAGCGTCAGTTGCGGCTGTCCATCGGCGCCATCGATGAGCTTGAACGACACCGCATACGCGACATCGCTGACGAGCACGTCCTGGGCGCGGTAACGCGCGAGCTGCGGCGCCAGGCGCTGCTGGAAATCGTTCCAGTCGCGGCTGGACGACGGCGACCACACCACTTCGGCCAACGCATCCAGGCGCGGATACAGCGCGGTCTGGATGCGATCGAAACTGCGCCGGTGCTCGCTCCACAGATTGGCCTGCGCGCCGATCACGTGCTTGCTCTGCTGCGCGCTGAGTTCGGCCGGCACGATCGAGAAATCGTAGAAGTTGCGCAAGGTGCTGGCCGGAAAGCGACCGGGCGGTTCGTCGTCGCGATCGCTCTGCACGTAGTCCAGGTACAACTGCCGATCGGGCGCGACGATCACGTCATGGCCTTCGCGCGCGGCCTCGACCGCGCCGGCGGTGCCGCGCCAGGACATCACCGTCGCGTTGGCCGGCAGACGGCCGCCTTCAAGAATTTCGTCCCAGCCCAGCAGGATGCGGTCGTGCTTCTGCAGGTGCTGGCCGATGCGGCCGACGAACCAGCTCTGCAAGGCCATCTCGTCCTTGAGGCCGAGCGACTTGATCTTGGCCTGGACCTTTTTGGACGCGATCCATTGGTCCTTGGCCGCTTCGTCGCCGCCGATGTGGATGTACTTCGACGGAAACAGCCCGGCGACTTCGTCGAGCACGTTTTCCAGGAAGGTGAAGGTCGAATCGTCGACGCCGAACAGATAAGTGTGCACGCCCCAGTCCGGCGACACCCGCGGCGGCTTGCGCACGACGTCGGTCACGCCGAGCTCCGGGTACGACGCGATCGCCGCCTGCGCATGCCCCGGCATCTCGATCTCCGGCACCACGGTGATGTGGCGCGCGGCGGCATAAGCGACCACGTCGCGGATCTGGTCCTGAGTGTAGTAACCGCAGTACGGCTGCGGCTTGCCCTGCGCGTCGCGGCCGTTGGCGCCGGCGAGGATGCGGCAGCCGCCGACTTGGGTCAGGCGCGGGTATTGCTTGATCTCGATGCGCCAACCTTGATCGTCGGTGAGATGCCAGTGGAAGGTGTTGAGCTTGTGCAGCGCCATCTGGTCGATGACCGACTTGACCTCGTCGACGCTGCGAAAATGCCGCGCCACGTCCAGCATCACCCCGCGCCAGGGATACGCCGGCGCGTCTTCGATGCGCTGCGCGGCGATCCGGGTCGCGCCCTGGTCGCCGTCGGCGGTGAGCAATTGCCACAGACTGATCGCGCCATAGAACAGGCCGGCCTCGGTGCGCGCGCGGATGCGCACGCCGTCGGACTGGATGTCGAGCACATAGGCTTCGTCGCCGATCGCCAGCTCCGGTTCGATGCTCAGCGCGATCGCGTCGCGCGCGTTCGTGGATGGGGTTTGAGTTTCGGAGACCACCGGCGCGAAGCCGCGCAATGCGCGCACCTTGGCGGCGAAGTAATCGGCCACGCGGCGTTCGCCGGCCTGGCCGGCATGCACCTGCACCGGCGTGTTCGCATCGAATTCGAACCGGCCGCGCTGGACCTGGGTCTTGAGCGGACGCGGGATGATCGCGGTGCGATGAGCGGCGAACGTGTCGCGCGTTGCGCTCGCCGGTTCGCTGTCGTGCGCGGCCTGCCCATCCGTAGCGGCCTCACGTGGAGCGGCGCTGTGGCACGCGGTCAACGCGGCGGCCAGAGCGGCGGCGGCGAGCAGGCTGCGGGTCGTGCGCGTCTTCGTCATGAGCCTTGGGTCCGGATTCGAGATTCGAGATTCGGGATTCGGGATTCGGATTTGCGAGATCGTCAGCGAACGGCAACGTCAGCCCACATGCCGCCGTCCCCACTCCGAATCCCAAATCCCAAATCCCGAATCCCCAATCCCCAACCAAAAGAAACCCGACACGCAGGTGCCGGGCTTCGGGTGTCACCGGCGGGGCGATTGCGCCATCGCCCCGCCGTTGCCGCGCGCCGGCCTTGCGGCCGACGCGCGCTTACCGCTTCGATCGCCGTGCAGGCCGATCAGAAGTTGAACCGGAACGCGGCCATGTAGCGGCGACCGCTGTGGTACTTGCCGACCGGCTTGTCCTTGTTGCCCGAGTACTGCACGTACTCTTCGTCGAGGATGTTCATCGCGTCGAACGACAGGCCCATGTTGTCGTTGAACTTCCAACCCACGCTGGCGCCCAGCTCGGAGTAGTCGTCCACGCTCGCCGGTGCCGCGCCGGCCACATAGCCGCCGGCCAGGTAATGGCTGCGCCAGTTGTACGACAGGCGCACGCTCAGCGGGCCGTTCTCGTAATACGGGCTGATCGCGACGCTGTCGCGCGACTGGTACGGCAGCGGATCGCCGGTGTTGTTCTCGCCGTCGGCGTAGGTGTAGTTCGCGGTCATGCCGAAGCCGGTGTCGGCGAACGGCTGCTGGTAGCTGACGTTGAAACCCTTGACCTTGCCCTTGCCGGCGTTGCGCGGACGCTGGATGTCGTAATCGCAATAACCGTCGGCGGCGCAGCCGTTGAAACCGACCAGGGTGGTGTCGAACACCACGCGGTTGGTGTCGCGGATCGAGTTGTACTGACGCTCGATCCGGGCCGCGCTGTCGATGTAGTTGTCGATGTCCTTGTAGAACACCGAGGCGGCCAGCACCGACTGCTCGGCGAAGTACCACTCGGCCGACAGGTTGAAGTTGGTCGACTCGTACGGCGACAGCTCGGCGTTGCCGCCGCTGCCGTTGTAGGTGGTGTCGTTGAGGAAGGTGTTGTTGACCATCTGGTTGTACGGCGCCCAGGCGATCACCTTGGCCGCGGCGAAACGCAGCAGCACGTCGTTGCCGGTGTCGTAGACGACGTTGAACGACGGCAGGAAGAAGTCCTCCTTGCGCGACTTGGTCTGCCACTTGCTGGCCAGATCGGTCAGGCTTGGCGCGCCGCCGTAGACGAAGCCGCTGGCGTCGGTCTTGGACTCGACGTAACGCACGCCGAAGTTGCCGCGCCAGGCGCCGGCCGAGAAGTCGGCCTGCACGTAAGCGGCGGTGTTGGTCTGTTCCAGCGCCCAGGTGTTGTTGAGGTAGCCGGCTGCGTCGGGGTTGTTGAAGTCGAGCGGGCTGCCCTTGACCCAGTCGAGCACGTTGCCGCGACCGACCTGGATGTGGCGGCCGTGATCGCCGGTGAAGCCGCGGATGTCGGTCAGGCCGATGGTGCCGACGTCGGCCAGGGTGCCGCGGTTGACCGGGCCGTAGATGTTGAGGTCGAACGACTCCTCATGCTTGGCGCGGCGCACGCCGAACTGCAGGTTGTTGATCGCGCTGTCGAACTCGACATTGAAATCGATCTGGCCGTAGGTGTCCTTGCTTTCGGTGGAGAACACGCCGTTGTTGCCCATCCAGCCGTTGGTCAGGCCGCCCGAGGGACCCCAGTTGGCCGGGTTGCGGGCCGCGTCGGGGTTGTCGAACTTGATGCCGCGGTTGATGTCCCAGCTGAAGCCGCCGTTGTAGACCGGCTCGATGAAGTACTGCGCCAGGTTTTCGTTTTCCGACTTGCTGCTGCCGATCTGGCCCTTGAAGCCCCAGCCCTCGCCCTTGAACGAGGTGCGAAGGTCAATGCCCTTGGTGACCACTTCCGACTCGCGCACGTTGTTGTCGTAGATCACCGTGCCGCCGAGCGGATCGGCGTTGGCGTTGGAATGACCGCTGGTGACCACGCCGTTCTTGGCGTCGCCGAGCTGGTTGACCGCGCCGACGGTGCCGTCGTTCCAGGTCAGGAAGCTGTACAACGACTGGTTGTAGTTGTCGAAGTTTTCCTTGATGTACAGGCCCTGCAGATCGATGTTCCACTGATCGTTCGGCTGGAACTGCAGATTGACCACGGCGCTGTCGCGCTTGCGGTGCTGCTGGAACCACGCCGCGTTGATCGAGTTGGGCACTTCCGCGTTCGGGTCGAGCCCGGCGCGTGCGGCGTTGGTGAAGGTCGAGGCCTTGGCGTAGCCGAAGATCTCCAGGCCCTGACGGTCGACCTGTTCTTCGTAATGCTGCGCGGCGACGGAGATACCGAAGTTTTCCTGCGGGTTCTTCCAGCTGTACAGCACCGAGGCGCTCGGGCGGCCCTTGCTGCCCTGATCGCTGTAGTTGTAGCTGACCGAACCCGCGACCGAGTTGGCGTCGAGGTCGAGCGGCTTGCGCGTGTGCATCAGCACCGTGCCGCCGAGGCTGCCTTCGGTGATGCGCGCTTCCGACGACTTGATGATTTCCAGTCGGCCGAGAATTTCCGGCGCGAGCAGGGTGTAGTCGAAGCCGCGGTTGGGCTGTTCGCCGTACAGCCAGATCGCCTGCGCGACCGGATGGCCGTCGAGAAACGACAGGTTGAGGCTCGGATCGGTGCCGTCGATGCTGACGCGTTCGCCCTGGCCGAAGCGACGATCCAGGGTCACGCCCGGAATCTGCGACATGGCTTCGGCGACGTTGGTGCTGGCGAACTTGCCGATGTCCTCGGCGGTGATCGCTTCGGACACGGTCACGTTGGCCCGCTTGGTGTCGAGCGATTTTTCCAGGCTCGCGCGGATGCCGGTGACCACGACGGTGTCGAGATCGGTGGCTTGCGAGGCGGCGGCCGGGGCCGCGTCCTGGGCGAACGCCAGGCCAGGACCCATCAACAGGGCCGTGACGATGCTGGCAGACAAGATGGTCTTGCGCACTTTCATTTTGTTCCTCCCTCGGGCGGTGATGGCTGTGCGATCGTCCGGGGAACCGGTTCGTCGCCAAGTCCGGTGTTTTGACTGCGGGTGCGGTGATGCGATCCGGTCGCGGCGAGCGCCGTGTCCGGGGTGTTGCGGTACTGCCGCCTTCGATGCGAATCCGCGATGGCGCGCGCGCCGCGATCGGCGCGCGCGGCGGTTTCGCATTTACTGCATGGGGTGCCGCGGCGCGGGCTCGGCGTCGGCCGCCGTCTGCGCCAGGTGCTGCAGGTACCAGCTCGCCGCGCCGATCACGCCGAGCCGTTCGTTTTCGATCAGCCGCACCGGCACGCGTTCGAGCACCGGGCGCATCACGCCCTTGTCGAGCATGCGCGGGTGGAACTGGCTGTCGGGCACGAAGTCCTTGAGTTGCGGCAGGATGCCGCCGGCGATGAACACCGACTTGGCGCCGCTGATCACGGTCAGATCGCCGATCACGCTGCCGAGCAGCGCGCAGAAGGTCAGCACCGCTTCGCGCGCGATCGCTTCGCCGCGGCGCGCGGCGTCGGTGATCGCGGCCGGCGCGCGCAGCGAAGCGTCCACGCCGCTGAGCGTGCACAGCGCGCTGTACAGATTCACCAGCCCGGGGCCGGAGACGAAATATTCGGTCGGTACGTGGGTCTGGCCGCGTTGCTGGGCCAGACGCAGCATGTCGGCTTCGCGCGTGTTGCCCGGCGCGAACGCGGTGTGGCCGGCTTCGGTCGGCAGCACCACCGTGCTCTTGCCATGCGGAATGCGCACCGCCGCGCCCAGGCCGGTGCCCGGGCCGATCACCAGCACCGGGCCGGCGGTGGCGTCGGAGTCGCCGACACCCGGCGTGAGCAGGGTGGAATCGGCCGGCGCCATGCACTGGGCGGCGTTGGCGTTGGCCTGGAAATCGTTGATGACCAGCACTTCGTGCAGGCCCAGTTCGCTGCGCAGCTGCGACAGCGAGATGCGCCAGGGAAGATTGGAATTGACCACTTCGTCGTCGAGCACGACGCCGGCGGTGGCGATCACCACCCGGTCCACGCCCACGCCGTTGCCGGCGATGAACTCGGCCAGGATCGCGGCCAGCCCGGGGTAATCGGCGCACACGTACTTGCGGTGGGCGAGCACGGCCACGGTCGAATCGCCGCCGCTGCCCGGACGCACCAGGCCGACGCGGGTGTGGGTGCCGCCGACATCGGCGGCGATGAAGCTGCCCGCGGACGCGTTCACGGCCGGGGTGAGTCTGGGTGCGGCGCTCATGCGTGTCCCTTCCAGCGGCGCGGCGCGACGCGCGACGCTTGCGCGTCGATCGGTCCATTCGCGATGCGTCCCCGCGGCACGGCCGTCGTTGCGACCCGTGCCCCTAACAGCGTGTCCCACTGCATGCGCCCTCCACGGCTGCCCATCGGTTTCCCCTGGCGGCGCCGAGAGTGCTCCGGGTTTGACAACGTTGTCAACAGCCTCGTCAGAAACGCCCATCCGGTCGCGCAATCGTGGATTTAAGACGCCGTTTTGTGGTGCGCCGCAACATACGCCCGCGCGTCGTCGATCACGGTATGACGGGGGTTTCGGGGCTTTTTTACCGCCCGCGCTGGCGTGGGCCGCGGACTTGTGACAACGTTGGGCGGTCGTTTGTCGTACCGGTCAAGCCGGATGACTGCGAGACGTGGCGGGCGGTCCCCGCTGCTCTGGGAGGGGAGTCACATGTCGGTTTCCAACGCCAACGCTCAGCCGCGGTATCTGGGCTCGATCGCGATCATCGGCGCGCTGTTCTTCGTGTTCGGTTTCGTCACCTGGCTCAACGGGCCGTTGATCGCCTTCGCCCAGCTCGCCTTCGATCTCGACGAGGTCGGCGCGTTCCTGGTGCCGATGGCCTTCTATCTTTCGTACTTCTTTCTCGCGGTGCCGTCCTCGGCGATCCTGCGCCGCACCGGCATGAAACGCGGCATGGCGCTGGGCCTTTTGGTGATGGCGATCGGCGCGGCTGTGTTCGGCGAGTTCACCACCCAGCGCTGGTACCCCGGCGCGCTCGGCGGATTGTTCGTGATCGGCGCGGGCCTGGCGGTGCTGCAGACCGCGGTCAATCCCTACATCAGCATCCTCGGCCCGATCGAGGGCGCGGCGCAGCGCATCGCGGTGATGGGCATCTGCAACAAGGTCGCCGGCATCCTCGCGCCGATCGTGCTCGGCACGATGGTGCTGCACGGCATGGGCGATCTGGCCGAGCAGGTCAAGGCGGCCGATCCGGCGACCAAGGCGCAGTTGCTCAATACCTTCGCTTCCAGCATCCACGGGCCGTATCTGCTGATGGCCGGGTTGCTGGCGCTGCTCGCGGTCGGCGTGCTGTTTTCGCCGTTGCCCGAGTTGCGCGCGGCCGAGGCCAACCGTTCCGCGTCCGATGGCGGCGGCAGCCTGCTGCGCTACCCGCATCTGTGGCTCGGCGCGCTGTGCATCTTCGTCTACGTCGGCGTGGAGGTGATGGCCGGCGATGCGATCGGCACCTACGGCCACAGCTTCGGATTGCCGCTGGACAAGACCAAGTTCTTCACCTCGCTGACCCTGGGCGGGATGCTGGTCGGCTACGTGGTCGGCCTGATCGTGATTCCGCGCTTCATCTCGCAGGAGCGCTATCTGAGCCTGTCGGCGGTGCTCGGCGTGGTGTTGACGATCGGCGCGTTCGTCACCCACGGCTATGTGTCGGTGGGTTTCGTGGCCGCGCTGGGCTTCGCCAACGCGATGATGTGGCCGGCGATCTTCCCGCTCGGCATCCGCGGGCTGGGCCGGCATACCGAGGTCGGTTCGGCGGTGATGATCATGGGCATCGCCGGCGGCGCGGTGGTTCCGCAGCTGTACGCGGTGCTCAAGCAGCACCTGGATTTCCAGCTGGTGTTCCTGCTGCTGATGGTGCCGTGCTACCTGTACATCCTGTACTTCGCCCAGGCCGGGCATAAGGTCGGCCTGCGCGATCGCCGAGAGGCTTCGGCGGGCGCGGTGGCGGCGTCTTCTTCGAATTGAGGTTGCGTTGGGGGAGAGCAAGAGCAAATCCTCCCCTTATTTTGAAGGGGCGGGTCGTGGTGTTGCCGGCGCTGATCGGCTTTCGGTTGAGCGCCAGTTCACGGCTTCGCCTGGCCTGCGCGAGCACCGCTGCCATGTCCCCTTCCGTCCCTTTAAAAAAGGGCGGCAGGGGGATTTGCTCTTTGCCGCCCCGCTCAAACCCCGATTCCCGTTCAGCCAAAGCCGCGAACGAGCGGTCAACTTTTGACCAAATCGTTTTAAACGCCGGCCCGGTCGCAATCGCCGCTGGTCGCTGCGACTGCGCTTCGGTATCGTGGGCGTAATGAATGCGCCGCCTCCCCACGCCGGCGCGGTCGCGCCTACCGGTGCGCAGACCGCGCGCGCGCTGCGTTACCTCGTCCGTGTGCCCCTGTTGCTGTGGCATGTGCTTATCCACCTGCCGCTGTTGCTGCTGCTCACCTCGCCGCTGACCGCGCAATTGCCGATCGGCGCCGAAACCCTGGAACACCGTTTGATCCGCGCCTGGTCGGCCGGGTTGATGCGGATCTTCGGTTTCCGCCTGCGCCGGGTCGGCACGCCGCTGGCGGGGGCGACCCTGTTCGTGGCCAACCACGTCAGCTGGGTCGACATCGAGATCCTGCACAGCCAGCGGATGATGGGCTTCGTCGCCAAGCGCGAGATCGCCAGCTGGCCGGTGGTCGGCTGGCTGGCCGCGCGCGGCGAGACCATCTTTCATCACCGCGGCAACACCGAATCGCTCGGCGGCGTGCTGCACGAAATGCTCGCGCGCCTGCGCGCGGGCCGCTCGGTCGGCGTGTTTCCCGAGGGCGGCACCCGCGGCGGCGGCGAGATCGGCCCGTTCCACGCGCGCATCTTCCTGGCCGCGGTCGAGGCCGGCGTGCCGGTGCAGCCGGTGGCGCTGCGTTACGGCGAGCACGGCGACGCCCAGGCGGTGGTCGCGTTCCAGGACAAGGAAAGCTTCTTCGCCAATTTCCTGCGCCTGCTCGGCGAACCCGGGCGGTTGGCCGAAGTGCATTTCCTGACCCCGATCGCGCCCGGCGAAGCCGACGGCCGCCGCCGCATCGCCGAACTGGCGCGGCAGCGCATCGTCGAGGCGATGGCGAGCTGAGACCATGCTGACCGCCGCCGACTACGCGCCACCGCGCTGGTTACGCAATGCGCACGTGCAGTCGGCGCTGGGATCCAGCCCGCTGCGCCGGCGGCATGCGGAACGGCGGCTGGCCCAGGTCGGCGCGCACACCCAGCCGCATCTGATCGAAACCGGCGACGGCGTGCGCCTGCACGGCCTGCACAGCGCGATGCCGGGGGTGAAGGCGCGCGGCCTGGTGCTGCTGCTGCACGGCTGGGAAGGCAGCGCCGATTCCAACTACATGCGGCTGACCGCGGCGCGCCTGCTCGAGGGCGGGTTCGAAGTGTTCCGGCTGAATTTCCGCGACCACGGCGACACCCATCACCTCAACGAAGGCCTGTTCCACTCCAACCGCATCGACGAAGTGGTGCAGGCCACCGCCGAGATCGCCCGGCGTTTTCCGCTGCGGCCGTTGTCGGTGGCGGGCTATTCGCTCGGCGGCAATTTCGCCCTGCGGCTGGCGCTGCGCGCGCCGCGGGCGGGCCTGCCGCTGACCCACGTGGCCGCGGTGTGTCCGGTGCTCGATCCGGGCCGGACCATGGCCTCGATGGAGTCCGGATTGCCGCTGTACCTGTGGTACTTCGAGCGCAAGTGGCGCGAATCGCTGTCGCGCAAACGTAAGTTGTTTCCGGGCGTGCACGATTTCGACGACCGCACCCTTGGGCTGAGCATGCGGCCGCTGACCCAGTGGATGGTCGAGCGGCATACCGACTTCGGCACCCTGGAGCGCTATTTCGAAGGCTATTCGGTCGCCGGCCCGCGCCTGGCGCAGGTCGAGGTGCCGGTGAGCATCCTGATGGCGGTCGACGACCCGGTGATCCCGGTGGCGGATTTCAACGATCTGGAATTGCCGGCGCATTCGCGGCTGGAAGTCGCGCCGTGGGGCGGGCATTGCGGGTTTCTGGAGAACGCGCATCTGGATGGGTTCGCCGAGCGCTGGATCGCGGATCGGATGGAGTCGCTGGCGTCGGGGTGATGCCGCGGCGGGATCTCGGCGCGGTCCGGCGCTGGCCGACAGGGCCGCGTGTATCTTGTCGCCAACCGCCCGCGCCCAGGCGCAAGCATGCACGCCATGCACAGGCAGGGCGACGGGTTCGATGGTCCGTTCAGTCGTGGGGAACACACCGATATGCGAATCGATGCTCCGAAGTGCCTGCTGTCGGCAGGTCTGGCGACGATGCTCGCGAGCGCGGCGGTCGCCGCCGCGGAGCTTCCGCAAACGCCGGCCGAACGCGCCAAGCTCTACGCCGACGCGGTGGCGCAGGCGCAGCAGCGCTACGCCGAGTCGGTGCGGGCGCAGCCGCTGCTGAAGCCGCAGTCGCGGCCCTGCGACGTGTTGCTGGCGGCGACGATGCCGTCCGAGCTCACCCAATGGAGCTGGAGCGGCGCGTGCAAGAACGGCGCGGCGGAAGGCACCGGCATCGCGGACGTGTATTTCGACGGCAAACACAAATGGCGCTATGTCGGCGCGATGTCGGCGGGCGAACGCAGCGGCGCCGGCGAGATGCTCAGCGCGTCGGGCTATCGGGTCAAAGGCGAGTACGCCAAGGACGAGTTGAACGGCCAGGCCTATGTGGTCGACGTCGATTGGCAGACGGTCGGGACCATCACCTATGTCGACGGCACCCGCGAAGGCCCCGCCTGGTACGCCAGCGGCGACGGCAGCGGCTCGCAAGGGCGGCATCGCGACGGCATCCAGGTCGACGGCGTGCGGTATCCGTACGAGGGCGGCGTCGAAAAAGTCGGCAAGTGAGGCGCCGTCGCCCAGGCGCTATCGGCTGAGGCAGGTCGCGCATTTCAGCGCCGGTCCGGGGAGTCGATACAACCGTCCCGCCAGGCCAGGAGTGCCGTGCCGCGCGCCTTGGCGCCGAAGCCGGAAAAGGCGCAAATCCGCGCGCGCGCCTACAATCGCCCCTCTTATCCCCGCGCGAAGCACTTCTCATGTACGAATCCATCCTCGATGCCCTGCGCCGCGGCGCGGCGGCTCAGGCGCTGAGCGCCGCCGAACAGGCGGTGGCGGCCGACCCGCAAGACGCGACCGCGCACCGCCTGCATGCGGCCGCGCTGCGCTTGAGCGGCGATCGCGACGGCGCCGTCGCCGCGCTCGACCGCGCCATCGGCATCACCCCGGAAGACGCCCAGCTGTACCTGGAACGCGCCGGCGCCCAGCTCGACGGCCGCCAGCTCGACGAGGCCCAGGCCTCGCTCGCGCGCGCGATCGGGCTCGATCCGAACCAGTTCCCGGCCTACATCATGAAAGCCCAGCTCGCGATCGTGCGCGGCGATCTGGACGAGGCCGAGCGCCTGGGCCGCACCGCCGCGCGGATCGCGCCGGAGCACCCGCAGGTCAGCACCATCGAAGGCGTGCTCGCGCTGCGCCGCGGCGACGCCGACCGCGCCCTGGCGGTGCTCAGCCATGCCTCGACCCTGGCCCCGGACGACCCGCAGGTGCTGCACGGCCTGGGCTTCGCCTACCTGGCCAAAGGCCACCTCGCGTTCGCCGAGCAGGCCTTTACCACCCTGGCCGAGCGCCATCCCGAACAACCGACCCTGCAGTTGTTGATCGCCGACCTGCTGCGCCTGCAGCAGCGCTTCGGCGATGCCGCCGACCGCATCGCCGATCTGGCCCAGCGCGACGATGCCGGCTTCGGCGTCAAGCGTTGGGCAGGTGAACTCGAGCTCGACGCCGGCCGTCCCGAACGCGCGCTGCCGCTGCTGCGCGCCGCGTTCGATCAACATCCCTACGACCCGCGCACGCTCAACGCGATCATCGCCGCCTGGCGCGGCCTGGACGACGCCGACGGCGCGCGCGAAGCGCTTGAAGGCGCGCTCGCGCAACACCCGCAAGCCGCCGACCTGTGGCGCGCGCGGCTGGTGCTGGAGCCGTTCGGCGACGCCGCCGCGCTGGCCGTGATCGATCGCTGGCAGCAGGCGATGCCCGGCCATGTCGCCGCGCTGGAAGCGCGCGCGGCCGTCCACGACCAGAGCGGCGAACACGAACAGGCCGTCGCCATCGCCCACCGCATCGTCGAACTCAGCCCGGGCGACGTGCGCGCCGAGATGCGCATCGTCCAGGACCTGGCCGAGCGCGACCCCGACGCCGCCGCCGAGCGCATCGAGCGCCTGATCGGCATGGCGGTGGACCCGCAGGTCAAGCGCGAACTGCGGCAGATGCTCGGCCGCAGCCTCGACTTGGCCGACCAGCCCGAGGCCGCCGCGGCGACCTGGGCCGAACTTCACGCCGAAGTCGTCGATCAGCGCCTGCCGTTCAACACCGTCAGCAAGCGCGGTGGCGGCGAATGGCCGGCGCTGGCGCCGGTCGCCGACGGCACCCGCGGCATCCTGCTGCTGTGGGGCGCGCCGGGTTCGCGGGTCGAACGTATCGGCCAAGTGCTCGGCGCGGTCGGCGCGCCGCTGCTGGTCGACCGCTTCGGCGGACAGCCGCCGAGCGATCCGCTGCAACGCTACGGCTCGGTCGACGAACTGCTCAGCGGCGCATTGGACCCGGCGTTCCTGGTCAAGATGTACCGCGCGGCGCTGCCCGCGCGCGGCGTCGGCGACGGCCCGGTGTTCGACTGGCTGCTGTGGTGGGACAACGCCTTGCTGCGCGCGATGCGTCCGTATTTGTCCGAGGCGCTGCTGCTGATCGCGGTGCGCGACCCGCGCGACATGCTGCTGGACTGGCTGGCCTACGGCAGCCCGACCCCGTACGCGCTGCCCTCGCCCGAACAGGGCGCGCGCTGGCTGGCGCAGACCCTGGAGCAGGTCGCCGACCTGCACGAGGGCGATCTGTTCCCGCACAAGCTGGTCAAGCTGGACGAAACCGGCGACGAGCCGACCGCGATCGCTCAGGTTCTGGCCGACGCGCTGCGCGTGCAGGTGTCGCTGCCCAACGGCCTGAGCCTGCCGCAGCGTCTGCCCGACGGCCGTTGGCGCCAGTACGCCGAGCCGCTGGCCGAGGCGTTCGCGCTGCTGGCCCCGGTCGCGCGTCGCCTCGGCTATCCGCATAGCTGAGCGCGTTGCGGCCGCATCGCTGCAACACAGCGGTGCGGCCCATCGCGATCCGCGGCCACACGCGAATGCGATGCTCGCAGCCCGGGCCGATCCGCGAACCGCCCGGACTGGTTTAACCGGACCCGTTACCGGACCCGCTAACCGGACCCGATCCGCACCCATCGAAGGACTCTCCCGATGCGCATCCACAGCACCAGCTTCCAGCACCGCCAGCGCCTGCCGGCCGAGTTCGCCGCCGGCCAGGCCACCGCCGACGGCTTCGGCTTCGCGCCCAACCGCAATCCGCATCTGGCCTGGGACGAGGTCCCCGAGGGCACGCGTTCGTTCGTACTGCTGTGCATCGACCCGGACGTGCCGACCGTGCCCGAACTGGTCGGCCGCGCCGACGTGCAGATTCCCGAACATCAAGTGCGCGCCGACTTCATCCACTGGGTGGTCGCCGACATCGCCGCCGACGTGCGCGAGATCGCCGCGGGCAGCTGCAGCGACGGCGTCACCGCGCACGGCAAGCGTGATCCGGCCGGGCCGCAAGGCGCGCGCCAGGGCATCAACGATTACACCGGCTGGTTCGCCGGCGACCCGGACATGGCCGGCGACTGGTACGGCTACGACGGCCCGTTCCCGCCGCCCAACGACCTGCGCCTGCACCGCTATTTCTTCCGCATCTTCGCCCTGGATGTCGAGCGCCTGCCGCTGGACGCGCGCTTCACCGCCGCCGACGCGCTGCATGCGATGCACGGCCACGTGCTCGGCGAGGCGACGATCTACGGCACCTATTCGCTCAACCCCTCGGTCAAGGGCTGAGCGCATGAGCGCGAACCGCGTCGCCATCGTCACCGGCGCCAGCCGCGGCATCGGCGCGGCGATCGCGCGCGAGTTGTCGGCGCAGGGCTTGTCGCTGGTGCTGACCGCGCGTTCGCGCGCCGAACTCGACACGCTGGCCGCGCAATTGCCGCGGCCGGCGTTGGCGATCGACGCCGACCTGTCCGAGCCGGCCGCCGCCGCGCGCATCGTCGAGGCCACGCTGGCGCATTACGGCCGACTCGATGCCGTGGTCAACAATGCCGGCGCGACCCCGCGCGGCGATTTTCTCGGCTTTTCCGACGCCGACTGGGACGCGGGTTTCGCGCTCAAGTTCTTCGGCGCGATGCGCCTGTGCCGCGCGGCGTGGCCGGCATTGGTCGCCAGCGGCGGCGCGATCGTCAACATCGCCGGCATCGGCGGACGCACCGGCAACGCCGAGTTCGCGATCGGCGGTTCGGTCAACGCCGCGCTGTTGAATCTGACCAAGGCGCTGGCCGATCGCGGCGTCGCCGACGGCGTGCGGGTCAACGCGGTCAATCCCAGTTCGATCGCGACCGAGCGCACCCAGGTGCGGATCGACGCGATCGCCCGCGAGCGCGACCTCGACCCCGCCCAGGCCGCGCGGGAACTCGCGCGCAAACTCGGCGTGGCGCGTTTCGGCGAACCGGCCGAAATCGCCCGGGTGGTGGCGTTCCTCGTCTCCGACGCGGCCAGTTACATGCAGGGCGCGATCGTCGATGTCGACGGCGGCCAGACCCGCACCCTGTAAACGCCGCCGCGCCCATCCGCCCGCGCGCGCGTGCCGGCCCGATGAGGCGCTGGATTAGAATCGACGCCATCGACGAGGAACCGGCGCAATGGACGACAACCAGAACCCTTACCACGCGCCGCAGGCGCAAGTGCGCCGGGCCGATCGCGCCGCCCAGTTGGTCACCGCCAGCCGCGGTCAGCGTTTCGTCCACTACCTGATCGACAGCCTGGCCTGCTACGCGATCATGTTCGCGGCGATGCTGGTCTACGTCGACATCGGCGGCGAGGCCGTGGTGACCGCGATGCAGGAGCCCAACCCGCTGCGCAACGTGCTGATCAGCGTGACGATGATCCTGGTGTACTACGTGCCGATGGAAGGCATGTTCGGAGTCACCCTGGGCAAGTTGGTCACCGGCACCCGCGTGGTCGACGAACAGGGCCGCCCGCCGAGCTGGGGCCAGGTGCTCGGCCGCACCTTCGCCCGGCTGATCCCGTTCGAAGCGTTCTCGCTGCTGTTCTCGCGCGACGACCGCGTTTCCGGCTGGCACGATCGCCTGCCCAAGACCCTGGTTGTGCGCAGCCGCTGAGCGGTGTGTGCCACCGCGTGTCGGTGGCGGCATGCAGCCGGTCCGATGGCCGCCAAAGCCCCTTCGACGCCGCCGGTTTTGCGGGTATAACGCTGGCTGCATGGACCGGTGCGCGGCTGTTCGCCGAGCGGCTTCGCGTCGGACCGCAGGTCGGGCCGGCCCCTGAGCGCCGGTTCGATGGCCGATCCATCCGACCCGCGAAAACCGAACGCGTAAACGACCCGCGTACAGCAAGGAGAGCGACGCTTGAACGACAGCCACAATCCCTACCAAGTGGTCCCGCGCAGCGTCGATCCGTACGCGGCGCCCGCCTCGTCGCTCGTCCATGAGGTCGAACTCGAGCCGGCCGGGCGCGGCCTGCGCTTTCTCAACTACCTCATCGATTCGCTCGCGTTCGGTTTCGTTTTTGGCCTCGTGCTGGGCGTGCTCGGCGCGGTGCCGCGCGATCCGATCGCCTTTGTGTTCCTCAACATGGGCGCGACCTTGGTGTACTACACGATCATGGAAGGCGCGTTCGGCGTCACCTTGGGCAAGCTCGCCACCGGCACCCGCGTGGTCGACGAGAACGGCGATCCGCCCACCGCGGGCCAGGCCATGATCCGCTCGCTGTGCCGTTTCATTCCGTTCGAACCGTTTTCGCTGCTGTTCTCCGGCGAACGCCGCACCGGCTGGCACGACAGCCTGGCCGGGACGTCGGTGGTCAAGAAAATCTGATCGTTGCGTTCGATCCGCCACGAGAGCCCGCATGCTGGACAATCCCTATCGCGCGCCGCACTCGGCGGTGGTCGATGCCGTCGCCCCAACCGAGCTGGTCCCGGCGGAACGCTGGCGCAGGCTGCTGACTTTCGTGGTCGACTATTTTTTGATCAACCTGATCATCACGTCGATCGAGTACGCACTGAGGTTGTGGCTGCCGTCGCCCGGACAAGTGATCGTCAACAGCCCGGCCGCGTACACGCTGGTGATGCTGTTCGTGAGCGCGTCGATCTACTACATCCCGCAGGAAGGCCTGTGGGGCGTGACCGTCGGCAAAGTGCTGACCGGAACCCAGGTGGTCGACGAACACGGCAACCCGCCGGGTTGGCGCAAGGCGATCAAGCGCACCGTGGGCCGGTTCATTCCGTTCGATGCCCTGGCGGTGCTGCTGACCGCCAAGCGCCGTGGTTTCCACGACGCCTGGCCGAATACCTACGTGGTGCGTCGTCGCTGAGGACTTGAGCGACGACTTGCGCGATAAGGCGCGGTGATGCGCCTTCGCGCGCGGGCTCAGTGGCTCGGCGGCGGCACCATCTCGCTCTCGACCACCATATCCAGCACATACGCCACCGACGACGCGTCGGCCGGCGGATTCTTGATCTGGAACTTCTTCACCCGCACGACGTTGCGTATGCCGGCCTCGTGCTTGTAGCCCTCGATGTCCTGGTACAGGAAATGCCATTCGTCGCTGGGCTTGAGCGCCACGCCGTTGGCGTCGTAGCTGCGCTCGCGCACCCACAGGCATTGGTGATCGCGCATCAACGGATGCGGGCAGGCGCGACGCTGCGCATCGACTTCCAGGAACACGGTCGCGCCGGCGCCGCCGTAGCGGGTTTCCGCGGTCGCTTCGCCGCTGAGGTTCAAGGTGCCGCCGGAGGCGGTGGTCAGGCGCAGACGCGGCCGCGGCGCGTCGCCTTCGATCGCGAACGTGTTGCGGCCTTGCAGCTGTTGCGAGATCGCCGCGTCCATCTGCATCAGGCGCGGGTCCTGGCAGGCCATCAGCGTGGTCTGGAATTCTTTCACCTCCAGCTGCGCGCCCTTGACCGCGTACTGCGCGCCGACGTGATTGCAGCCGCCCGACACGCCCAGGCGATCCTTGACGAAGCTCAGGGTCAGCGCGTACTTGCCTTCGCGCTGCAGCACGGCGATCGGCTTGCCGGCCTTGTCGGTCGCGGTCTCCACGGTCCAGCGGTAGCCGCCCAGGTCGATCGAGCCGTTGGAAGCGGGGGCGGCGGGCGCGGCCGGATTGCTGGGCATGGCGCTGTCCTTGGTGTTGGCATCGCGGTTGTGCGACGGCGCGGCGCAGGCGGCGAGCAGCGCGGTCGAGAGAACGGCGGCGGCCCACAGGGCGGCCGGACGACGAGGGGAAAGGCGCGAAGTAGTCATGAGCGAGGATGATCCGTGCTGCGTTGCGAAGACTGGATCAACGTACCGGAACGCGCGATGGGGTCATTGATGGGTCGGGCGCATTCAGCCGCGAGCCAGCACGAAATTGAACTGCGATGCGGCGCGCGTCTTTGCCTCGACGCGGGTCACGGCTCGCGCGGTTTGGCGAATTTCTGCGCCAGCTCGCGCTGCGCGCGTTCCAGATCCAGGCCCGCATCGGGGCCCGGCTCGGCCGCTGCGTCGTCGTCTTCGCCGTCGAACTCGCCCTCGTCGGCGAGTACATCGTCCAGATGCGCGAGCAACTGCGCGACATCGACCGCCGCGCTGTGCATGCGCTCGTTCGGAAACACGCCCACCACCACGCCGGCCTCGCTCATCGACGCGGCGGCGCGATCGCGCCACGCGCTCAATTCGCGCTCGGCCGGCGCGTAGGCCTGCAACTGCGGCGCGCGCACCAGGCAGGCGCGCGCGGTCGCCGCCGACGGCCACGTCGGCAACAATTCCTGGCCGTCTTCGTCGAACAAGGTCAGCACGAACTCGCCCGACACCGCGACCCAGAACTTGCCGGTGCGCGCGACCGATTCCAGGAACGCGGCATAGCGCTCGGCGCCGGACAACTGCACGTAGTCGAGCAACTGCTGTTCGGCGAGACGGTCTTGTTCGTTCATCGATACGGTTCCGATACGGAGATGAAAGGCGTCGCGCTCAGCTGCCCGACGGCATCAGCAGCAACAGCGCCGCGCCGAACGCGACGCGGTACACCGCGAAGGCGGTGAAACGATGGCTCTGGATATACCGCAACAGCCACTTCACCGCGATGAAGGCGGTCACCGCCGAGGCGACGAAGGCCACCGCCAACGCGCTCCAGTCCTCGCTGGCCGCGGCCGGCGTGCCGAGCACGTGCATCAGCTCGTAGCCGCTGGCCGCGAACATGGTCGGGATGCCGACCAGGAACGCGAATTCGGTCGCCGCCGCGCGGCTGGTGGTGCCGGCGAGCAGGGCGATGAAGATCGTCGCGGCCGAACGCGAGGTGCCCGGAAACACCCCGGCCACGACCTGGGCGATGCCGACCAGCGCCGCCACGGTCCAGGTGATCTCGCTGCGCTCGCCCAACGCGGCGGCGCGCTTGGCGGCGAAATGCTCGGCCGCGACCATCCACACACCGCCCAGCACCAGCGCCCAGGCGATCGGGGTGACGTGGTCGGGCAAGGTGAAGCCGGCCTTCTTGACCGCGATGCCGAGCACCGCGGTGAGGCCGAAGGCCAGGCAGAGCTTGAGCAGGTAGTCGAGGTTGTCGCGCTGGGTGAAACCGGTCGCCAGCCCCCACAGGCGCTTCCAGTAGATCACCACCACCGCGAGGATCGCGCCGGCCTGGATCGAGATGTTGAACAGGTCCGAGCGGGCGCCGAGCCAGTGCTGGGCGATCAGCAGGTGGCCGGTGCTGGAGATCGGCAGGAATTCGGTGATGCCTTCGATGATGCCCAGGAGCAGGGCGGCTAGCAGGTCGGTCATGGGGGCCGGGATTCGAGATTCGGGAGTCGGGATTCGCCAATGCGAGGGGCGAGTCGGCGGGCAGGATAGCTGAAACGCCATTGATCCAAATTGGTGCTAATCGAGTTCATGGCGCACCAATTTGGCTCATTGCTGCGCCGCGTCAAGATTTAGTTCTATATAAATCATGTGCTTGGAGCATATGGAAACTTGGCACGCCGTTTGCATCCTGTAACGGCAGGCGGCTTCAAAGCCCTCGCGTCGCACGAATCTCCAATCCCAAATCCCCAATCTCGGATCCCATCCATGTCTCTCGAACACGTCGAAAAGCTCGTCAAGGACCACAAGGTCGAATTCATCGATCTGCGTTTCACCGACATGCGTGGCGTCCAGCACCACGTGACCTTCCCCAAGTCGATCGTCGAGCCGGCGCTGTTCGAAGACGGCAAGATGTTCGACGGCTCCTCGATCAGCGGCTGGAAGGGCATCAACGAGTCGGACATGATCCTGCTGCCCGACCCGTCGACCGCGTACCTGGACCCGTTCACCGCCGATCCGACGATCGTGCTGACCTGCGACATCCTCGACCCGGCCACCATGCAGGCCTACACGCGCGATCCGCGCGGCGTCGCCAAGCGCGCCGAGGCCTACCTCAAGTCCAGCGGTGTCGCCGACCAGGCCTTCTTCGGTCCGGAGCCCGAATTCTTCATCTTCGACTCGGTGCGCTACGCCAATGACATGGGCCACACCTTCTTCCATGTCGATTCGGAAGAAGCCGCGTGGAACTCGGGCAAGGAATACGAAGGCGGCAACAGCGGCTACCGTCCGGGCGTGAAGGGCGGCTATTTCCCGGTCGCCCCGCTCGACTCGCTGCACGACATCCGCGCCGAGATGTGCAAGACGCTGGAGCAGGTCGGCATCGAAGTCGAAGTGCACCACCACGAAGTCGCCAACGCCGGCCAGTGCGAGATCGGCACCAAGTTCAACTCGCTGGTCGCCAAGGCCGACGAGCTGTTGACGATGAAGTACATCATCAAGAACGTCGCCCACCGCAACGGCAAGACCGCGACCTTCATGCCCAAGCCGATCGTCGGCGACAACGGCAGCGGCATGCACGTGCACCAGTCGCTGGCCAAGGGCGGGGTCAACCTGTTCTCCGGCGACGGTTACGGCGGCCTGTCGCAGATGGCGCTGTGGTACATCGGCGGCGTGTTCAAGCACGCGCGCGCGATCAACGCGTTCACCAACGCGGGCACCAACAGCTACAAGCGTCTGGTCCCGGGCTTCGAAGCGCCGGTGATGCTGGCCTACTCGGCGCGCAACCGTTCGGCGAGCTGCCGCATTCCGTACGTGGCCAACCCGAAGGCGCGCCGCATCGAAATGCGCTTCCCCGATCCGATCCAGTCGGGTTACCTGACCTTCGCCGCGCTGATGATGGCCGGCCTGGACGGCATCAAGAACCAGATCGATCCGGGCGCGCCGAGCGACAAGGACCTGTACGACCTGCCGCCGGAAGAAGAGAAGGGCATTCCGACCGTCTGCCATTCGCTCGACCAGGCGCTGGAAGCGCTCGACAAGGACCGCGAGTTCCTCAAGGCCGGCGGCGTGTTCACCGACGACTTCATCGACGGCTACATCGCGCTGAAGATGCAGGAGGTGACCAAGTTCCGCGCGGCGACTCATCCGCTCGAATATCAGCTGTACTACGCGATCTGACGCCATGAACCGCTTCGCCTTTCCGCCACCCGCCCGCATGCCCGATCGCCCGCGCCGCTTCGATGCGGCGCGGCGGGACATCACGCGGCGGCGCGAGACGGCGATGCGCGACATGCGATGAAACAGCACACGGCCCGGGGCTAACGCTCCGGGCCGTGTCGCTTCCAGGGACGAAAAACTCCAACCACGGGCGACGCCACGCGCCCATCCGCACGACGACGCGCTTCGGCCGCCGTCGCGGGATCGTGTTTGCCTGAAAAACCCACGACACAAAACGCAAAGCGCTTCAGCGACGCAGGCAACAAGTCAAAACACAGTCGAAACAAGCACCACACACCGCGCGAACCAGGAACGCGACCCAAGCCAAATAGAGCCCAAGCCGTTCCGACACGCTCGAACACCGCAACGTCGATCACGCAGGAGGAAAAACCCAAGACGCAGGCGCGGACCGCAGAGTCCGACCGCGCGTCCAGCTCCGGTTCCGGACCACGCACGAATCGCAGCGCAACACCGCAGCAATGACCGGGGAGGGGCCACCGCTTATGAGGAGCCTGCGTCATGTCGTCTCATCTCAAGACTGAATACGCTTATGCCGTCGCCAAGGCGACCACGGGCGTCAATGCCGAATCCGTTGGCGCGAACTCCGCTGGCCTGACCGTCATCGGTCTCAAGGGCGCGCTCGTCGCCGCGCTCGCGCTGTCCGCGATCGCGGCCGGCAACGCGCAAGCCGGCACCACCGGTTCGATCAGCCTGACTTCGGACTACCTCTTCCGCGGGGTCTCGCAGACCAATCAGGAACCCGCCTTGCAGGGCGGCATCGAATACGCGCACGACAGCGGTTTCTACGTCGGCGCCTGGGGCAGCAACGTGAGCTGGTTGTCGGACACGGTGGTGATCGGCGACGACATCTCCAACAGTCTGGAACTCGACGCCTATCTGGGCTATCGCGGCAAGGCCGGCGAAATCTTCTCGTACGACCTCGGCGTGCTGACCTACTACTACCCCGGCGACTACCCCGGCGGCTTCAACAGCCCGAACACCACCGAGATCTACCTGGGCGGCACGCTCGCGCCCAGTGACACGGTGTCGATCGGCTTGAAGTATTCGTACGCGGTCACCGACTTGTTCGGTTACGCCGACTCCGACGGCAGCGGCTACCTCGACGCCAACCTCAACTGGACCTTCCAGCCGACCTGGACGCTCAACCTGCACGGCGGCAAGCAGTGGATCGAGCACAACGAGGATTTCGAATACACCGACTGGAAGCTCGGCGTGACCAAGACCTTCGAGAGCGGGTTCTCGATCGCGGCCGCCTACAGCAGCACCGACGCCGAAGAAGCGCTGTACACCAACGCCCACAACAACTTCCTGGCCGACGACGCCTTCACCTTGACGGTGAGCAAAGCGTTCTGACCGCGCCCGCTCCCAGACCGCATTCACCCATCACGAACCACGGAGCTGCGAGATGAAACTGATCATTGCGATCATCCGCCCGTTCAAGCTCGACGAGGTGCGCGAGGCGCTGACCGAAGTCGGCGTCTCGGGCATCACCGTCACCGAAGTCAAAGGCTTCGGCCGCCAGAAGGGCCACACCGAGCTGTACCGCGGCGCCGAATACGTCGTCGATTTCCTGCCCAAGCTGAAGATCGAATGCGCCGTGCCCGACAGCCTGCTCGACGCGGCGCTGGAAGCGATCCAGAACGCCGCGCGCACCGGCAAGGTCGGCGACGGAAAGATCATCGTCCTGCCGGTCGAGAACACGGTGCGCATCCGCACCGGCGAACTCGACGACGACGCCCTTTGACTCCACGCCTGCGAGAGACGACATGAAATACGAAACGATGCTCGACCCCCGCTCGCGCGAGCGGGCGTTGCGAACCCTGGCCTGGAGCGCGCTACCGATCGCCGCGTTGCTGGCGCTGGGCCCGGCGCACGCGCAGGACGCCGCGGCCGCCGCCGAAGCGGCCAAGCCGGTCGTCGACAAGGGCGACGTGGCCTGGATGCTGACCTCGACCTTGCTGGTGCTGTTGATGACGGTGCCCGGCCTGGCCTTGTTCTACGGCGGCCTGGTGCGCTCCAAGAACGTGCTGTCGGTGCTGATGCAGGTGCTGGCGGTGTTCTCGCTGATCGTGCTGCTGTGGGTGACCTACGGTTATTCGCTGGCGTTCAATGGCGGCAATGCGTTCATCGGCAATCTCGACAAGCTGTTTCTCAAGGGCGTGAACAAGGAATCGCTGGCGGCGACGTTCACCGCCGGCGTGTCGCTGCCTGAGTACGTGTTCATCGCGTTCCAGTCGACCTTCGCCGGCATCACCGGCGCGCTGATCGTCGGCGCCTTCGCCGAACGCATCAAGTTCTCGGCGGTGCTGCTGTTCTCGGCGATCTGGTTCACCTTCGCCTATCTGCCGATCGCGCACATGGTCTGGTACGGGCCGGACGGCTATCTGTTCGCCAAGGGCGCGATCGATTTCGCCGGCGGCACGGTGGTGCATATCAATGCCGGTGTCGCCGGCCTGGTCGGCGCGTACTTCGTCGGCAAGCGCGTGGGTTACGGACGCGAGGCGATCAAGCCGCACAACGTCACCTTCACCATGATCGGCGCGTCGCTGCTGTGGGTGGGCTGGTTCGGCTTCAACGCCGGCTCCAACCTGGAAGCGACCGCGGGTGCGGCTTTGGCCTTCCTCAACACCTTGTTGGCGACCGCGGCCGCGGCGTTGGCCTGGAGCCTGGTCGAGAAGGTGATCAAGGGTAAGCCGTCGATGCTCGGCGGCGCCTCGGGCGTGGTCGCCGGCCTGGTCGCGATCACCCCGGCCTGCGGCACGGTCGGTCCGTTCGGCGCGATCGCGATCGGCGCGATCGCCGGCGCGGTGTGCGTGTGGGGCGTGCATGGCCTCAAGCGTCTGTTGCGCGCGGACGATGCGCTCGACGTGTTCGGCGTGCATGGCCTGGGCGGCATCATCGGCGCGCTGTTGACCGGTGTGTTCAGTTCGCCGTCGCTGGGCGGCTTCGGCCTGGGCGCGGGCAACGACACGATCGCCGCGCAGCTCGGCGTGCAGGCGCTCGGCGTCGGCATCACCGTGGTCTGGTCCGGCGTGGTCTCGGTGATCGCGTTCGCGCTGGTGAAGCTGGTGGTCGGCCTGCGCGTGCCGGAGGAAGCCGAACGCGAAGGTCTGGACATCACCACGCATGGCGAAACCGCGTACGAAAATTGATCGCAGCGGTATCGATCAACCGTGATGCTTCAAAGCCCCTCTCCCGCGTGCGGGAGAGGGGTTGGGGTGAAGGAATACACGGCGTGATGACGACGCAGCGCGATCGCGTACTGCCTTCACCAACCCTCTCAATTCTTCGCTCACTGCGGTCACCGCAAACAGGACAGAGCTTCTACTGCCGCGATATATCAGCGACGCGGCTGCTCAATCCATCGCATCGAACCGCAACTCGCCGTCATAACCGCAACTGAGCAGCCGCCCGTGCGCGAGTTCGATTGCATCGGTGGCGAAGTTCGCATGCCGGCGCTCGGCCAACGCCCCGTCATGTTCGAGCGACCATACCCGCACACGCCCATCCTCACCGCAGCTGACCAATCGCCCGTCGTCCAGCCAGCGGACCCGGCGCACCGCCGCGTCGTGCGCCAGCCAGTCGCGGACCGAGACGAAGCGATCGCCATGCAGCTCGAACAACCGCACCCGCCCATCAATGTCGCCGATAGCGATGCAATGCGACGCGGTCGAGCCGGCCGATGCCGGACCGAGTCGTGCATCTACACTGCGCAACGGCGCCGTTGCGCCCCACACCTCGAGGCAGCTTCGCGAGCGCGCATCCCACAACCGCAGCTCGCCATCTTCCGACGCGCTGAGCAGGCGATGCGCATCGAGTTTGCACAACGACCACACCCAGCCGCGATGCCCACGCAACTCGCCGGAAGATTCGCCATGCCGCGACCACAACACGATCCGCGCATCGGCGCCGCCGCTGGCGAGCTGCCCGTCGTCGAGCCTGAGCAGCGACAACACCGCAGCCTCGTGCGCGACGACTTCGCGAACGCACTCGCCGCTGCGCAGATCCCACCAGCGCAGGCAGCGATCGCGCGACACCGAAGCCAACCGATCGCCATCCAGTTCGCACACGCCGAGCACCGACTGCCGATGACCCAGCAGTCGCGCCAACAGCGCGCCCTCGGCCGACCACACCCGGATCGCCGCATCGCGCCCGCTGCTGACGATGCGTCCGTCATGCAGTCGCGCCAGGCTCCACACATAACCGTCGTGCCCCGGCGCGAATGCGGCCGATGTCGCGACCGGCGCCGGCGTCTCGCGCCGGTACAACAGATCGCTGCGCAGGATGTGCTTGACCCCGCGCGTCACCGCTTCGCCGGCATGCCACAGCGCGTGATCGAACACGATCAGCAGGCCGGCGCGCGGGCGTACTCGCGCGACGACAGGCGGCGCGTCGTCGATGCCGCCTTGCGGCCCTTGCGCATGGAACACGGTGTCGCCGCCGTCGAAGGCATCGCCATCGGTGAGATAAATCATGAACGTCAGACGTGTGCGCTCATCGGCGCCGCGATGGTGCACGCCGTCCTGATGGATGTTGAAGCGCTGGCCCGGCCGATAGCGGCACAGGCGCAGGCGCTCGTTGAGCGCGTGCAGACGCCAGCCCGCGCCGTCGGCGTCGACCAGCCGCTCGGGCGCGTAATCGCGCAGGCGTTCGAACAGACGTCGCGCGAGCGCGTCGTCGTCGAGCACCTGGCGATCGTTGTTGCGGTAGGACGGCGGGTAATCGCTGCCGGCGCCGACGAAGCCGCGCGCCTCGGCGGCGTCGATCAGGGCCGCGCATTCCTCGCCCCTGAGAAAGCCGTGGACCAGCAGGCAATGGCCCATGGCCGCGGGCAGCGGATGCTCGGTGCGTAGTCTGGCGGGCGCGGTAGCGGCCTCACCGACATGCTGATTGTCTTGCTGATTGTCTCGCTGATTATCTTGGGCAGACAAAGGCCTGCCCGCCCGCGAGGGCTGGAGCGGTAGGACTGCGGCGTTCATGACTGGACTCGATAAGGCGGCGAACCAACGGGTTCGCCCGGCCGCGGCGATGCGCTCGCCGCCGACCTTACTCCGGGTCGCGGCGGCCGTCGAGGGTGAGGCGCGACCCAGGCGCATCGATGCAGGCGAAAACGAATTGCAATCGCAAACCGCATTTCGCTCGGCGCGGTGTCGAATGCCTTGATCGAACGCCGCGCGCGATTGCCGCGCCACTATCGGTTGCATCGACCATCGCAAGCGCGATCGCGGTCCACGCGTTTCACATCCACCGTCGCAGTTACTTTTGCGGCGACACAACTCCGATGCGCGCCGCGAGCGATGCAGACCGCGAGTGCGCGCATACGAAAGTGGTGGAGTCAATGCACACACTTACTAAAACGAAGTGCAATCCATGACCCGCATCAACGAATCGCTTGTGACGAATAACGGTTTATCCGTTGTCGAATAAATATTCCCGTCTAGGCTGCGTAACGCGGACATAGCGCTGTCCGCCGACACGTCCGGACGCACTCGCGCAAGACAGTCATTCAGCTCTATCGCGAGATGGGGACCAGGACGGTTCCGCCGCATTCCGCGGCCAATGCAACCTCACGGGAGTTTCGCAATGTCTTCGCAACTCAAGCCTCGCCTGCACCTGCTCGCGCTCGCCACTGTCGCCGTTCTCGCCGCCGCGCCGGCGTTCGCCGCCGACCGCGTCAATCTCACCAGCCTCGATCCGGATCGGCCGGTCGCAGGTTTCATCGTCGCCTACAAGTCGGGCACGCCCAAGAGTCTGGATCTGCAGCGTCAGCTCGATACCGCCGTGCGCACGCTCGGCCATAAGGACCTGACCATCAAGCACGTACGCCAGGTCGCGACCGGCGGCGAACTGATCGAAGTCAATCGCCCGCTCGACGTGGTCGCCGCGACCACGCTGATGCAACAGATCGCGTCCAACCCGGACGTGGAATACATCGAGCCCAATTCGTGGTTCACCGTCGCGTTGACGCCGAACGATCCCAGCTATCCCTCGCAGTACGGCCTGGGCGGCACCTGGGGCATTCGCGCCAACACCGCCTGGGACAACACCTATCAGGGCCAGGGCAAGATCATCGGGGTGCTCGACACCGGCATCACCAACCATCCCGATCTCGCGGCCAATCTGACCTCGCCGCTCGGCTACGACTTCATCAGCAACGTCACCGCCGCCGCCGACGGCAACGGCCGCGACAGCGACCCGACCGATCCGGGCGACTTCTGCAGCCCGAATCCGTCGAGCTGGCACGGCACCCACGTGACCGGCATCGCCGCGGCGGTGACCAACAACGCGGTCGGCGTCGCCGGCACCGCGTTCAAGGCCAAGGTGCTGAGCGTGCGCGTGCTCGGCAAGTGCGGCGGCAGCCTGGCCGACATCGCCGACGGCATCACCTGGGCCTCGGGCGGCACGGTCAGCGGCGTGCCGGCGGTCGGCGCGAACAAGGCCACCGTCATCAACATGAGCCTGGGCGGCGGCGGCGCGTGCAGCTCGACCTTCCAGAGCGCGATCAACGGCGCGGTGTCGCGCGGCGTGACCGTGGTGGTGGCGGCCGGCAACAGCAACGCCAATGCGGCCAACTTCCAGCCGGCCAGCTGCGCCAACGTGATCAACGTCGCCGCCACCACCTCGGCCGGCGTGCGCGCGAGCTTCTCCAACTGGGGCGCGTCGGTGGACGTGGCCGCGCCGGGCCAGAGCATCCTGTCGACGCTCAACAGCGGCAGCACCACGCCCGGGTCGCCGAGCTATGCGAACTACAGCGGCACCTCGATGGCGGCGCCGTTCGTGGCCGGCATCGTCGCGCTGATGCAGTCCAAGCCCGGTGTCGATCTGACCCCGGCGCAGGTCGAGGCGACGATCAAGGCCGCGGCCAACGTGACCGCGTTCCCGTCGGTGCAGAACCCGGTGATCGGCTCGGGCATCGCGAACGCGGACAAGGCGACCGACGCCACGCCGTAAGTCGGTCCGAGGTTGCAATCGCACTGGAGAACCCCGGCCGCGGCCGGGGTTCTCTTTTGTGTCGCGTGTAGTGCGCCTGTTGCCGCGAGATGCGCCGCGCGGCGATATCGCGCCCGCGTATCCGTCAGATGCTCGCGCAATCCCTTGATGCATTGCGCAATCGTTCCCGTGAAAATCCATCCGATGCGAAGACGGTGACGATGTCTCGTCACGCCTGTCGATGCCCGACTTTCGTCGCAGACAGCAGTGCTCAGCACGAGCCTGAACGCTTTGCACGCGCATGAATGCGCATGAACGCGCACCGCGCGTGATTGGCATCACGCTCCTTCAGGACTCGTGTCGCTGCCGCGCCATGCAAGTGTTTGTTCCGCACCGCCATGCTGCATTGCCGCATCGGTGTCTGTCGGTTGACAGCGCTGTCATCGGCGGGCTACAAGCTTCCCGCACTGCTGTCCCGGCGGCTGCGCTTGCGCATGCCTCGGTTCGGATTTCCAGCCTGACAACACGATCGGTCCGCGGGCCGGCCCCGGGGAGGGGGAGTTTCGATGAAGGTATCCAAGCCAGCCTGTGTTCGTGCTTCGAGCTTGAGCGTCGCGATCTTCGCCGCGCTGCTGGCCGGCGCGGCCTGCGCCCAGGACACCGCTGCGCCGGCCGCCGCGAAACCCGCATCGGACCAGGCCACCGACCTGGATTCGGTGATCGTCACCGTCGAGCGCCGCGAGCAGAGTCTGCAGAAATACGCCGGCACCGCGCAGGCGCTGTCGCAGGACGATCTGCGCGGCCTGGGCATCAACAACGAATTGCGCCAATTGCAGGTGGCCGTGCCGGGCTTGAGCATCGCCAATCAGGAAGGCGCGACCGAAGTCTTCATCCGCGGCGTGGGTTCGTCCAACAACACTGAACTCGGCGATCCGGGCGCGGCGCCGCATGTCAACGGCGCCTACATCCCGCGTCCGCGCGGTCTGGGCGGCATGTTCTACGATCTGGAACGGGTCGAGATCAACAAAGGCCCGCAAGGCACGCTGCGCGGTCGCAACGCGCTGGCCGGCACGCTCAACATCGTGACCAAGCGGCCCGAACTGGGCGGCGACTTCAGCGGCTACGTGCAGGGCGAAGTCGGCAACCGCGATCAGAAGGGCTACGAGACCGCGTTGAATTTCCCGCTCGGCGAGTACGCCGCGTTGCGCTTCGCCGGTTATCACATCGAGAAGGAAGCCGGTTTCAAGAACGCCGGTCTGTACCGGCATCTCAAGCCCGCGGGCATCCAGGACGACAGCGCGGGACGTCTGTCGTTCCTGTACGAACCCGACGACAAGCTGTCGGTGTTCGCGATGCTCGATGTCGGCCGCGAACTGGGTACCGGCTATCCCGGCGCGGGCGTGTTCGAAGCCGCGCAAGCGGGCTTCACGCCCGACGACATCGACATGCGCTCGGTGGTGTACCGCGGCGTGCAGGGCAAGGTCGACAACAAGCTGTGGGGCTTCCAGGGCACGGTGCGCTACGACTTCGGCGGGGTGAACCTGGAGTACAACGGCAGCTATCGCGACGTCGATTATTTCCAGATCAACTCCGGTTCGGTCGGCAACACCTGGCCGGGCCGCGATCTGAGCCTGCGTCCGCCGGGGGCGCCGGCGAGCGCGGGCGGCATCGACTACGACGTGTTCAACACCAACTACCTGCAAGCGCGTTCGCAGGCGCAGACCCACGAGCTGCGGTTGTCGTCCGACGACGACGCGCGTTTTCGCTGGACCACCGGCGGCTTCTATTTCCACGAGAAGCAGCAGGTCGGTTTCATGTCGCTGACCGACAAGGGCGCGTTCTACTCGGGCACCGAATTCACCATGCCCGACGTCGACGGCAAGTCGTGGGCGGCGTTCGGCGACGGCACTTTCGACGTCAACGAGCGCTTCCGGGTCAAGGGCGGTCTGCGCTACACCGAGGAAAGCAAGTCGCGCGATGGCATCGGCGGCAACTGGACCATCGGCCTGGGCGGCGACGGCGGCGTGTTCCAGACCCGGCTCGGCACCGAAGGCTTCAGGCCGACCCTGCTCGACCGGCCCAACTTCAACACCACCGGCCTGACCAGCAACGCCGAGATGGCCCGCTTCCTGTTGCAGGGCATCGTCCAGCCCGGCGCGCGCGACACCATGCAGCAACAGTTGCAGGGCATCGTCGACGGCAGCCGCCCGAACGGCACCTGCATCGATCGCCCCGATATCGGCGGCAACACGGTCGACTGCCCGGCCAATGGCCAGCACAGCTTCATCGCGCTCGGCATTCCGTCGGAACAGCACGGCGCCAGCGCGTTCGAGTTCCTCGACTGGCGGGTGGGTTTCGAATACGACCTCAGCGATCGCAACCTGCTGTACGCGACCGTCTCCACCGGCCACAAGGCCGGTGGTTTCAACGACAGCTTCGACGTCAACGCGATCCCGGAGACGTACAAGCCCGAGAAACTGACCGCGCTGGAAATCGGCTCGAAGAACAGCTTCGAATTCCTCGGCCGCACCTCGACCTTCAACGTCAGCGGTTTTTACTACGACTACGCCGATCAGGTGTTCCAGGACCTGAGCGTGATCGCGTTCAATCCCGACGGCGAAGCCACCGGGTTCGCGCTGGTCAATCGCAACGTCGGCAAGTCCGAGCTGTACGGCATCGAGGCCGAGAGCCGGCTGCGTTTCGGCGGCGGCTTCACCCTCGATCTCAATGCCTTGTATCTGCACACCGAGGTCAAGCGGGGCGTGGTCGCCGACGTGCGCAGCCAGGACTTCGGCAACGGCGGCATCACCTCACAGATCGACCTGGCCGGCAACGAGCTGCCGCTTTCGTCGAAGCTCACCTTCAACGCGCGCCTGCAGCAGGCGATCGACTTCAGCGGCGGCACCTTCGATTGGCAGGTGCTCGCGGCGCATCGCTCGTCGTTTTTTCTGACCCAGTACAACGATCGCGACGTGACCTTCCTGCGCGACACCCAGGGCACGGTCGACCGGATCGAGGACGCGGCCACCGCCGGTTTCCCGGACGAGCAGAAAGGCTTCACCCAGATCAACGTGGGCGCCGGTTTCACCACCCTCGACGGCGCCTGGCGCTTCGAAGTGTGGGGCAGCAACCTGACCAACAAGGACGTGTCGCAGAAGGCGCTGGTCGGTTCGGGCGTCAACGTGCGTTTCCTCAACGATGCGCGCAGTTATGGCATGAGGGTCCGTTGGAATTTCTGATCGCCACTCGCAGGCGTCCCGCTTCGCCGCTCCGGTCCGTACACGCCCCCACGGTGAGCGGGTCGGGGCGGCGGGGGGTTGTTGTGGGGTTCTGCGTGGCGCGTCTTGTGAGGCGCCGGGTCGATGGCGTGGACGTGTCATGGGTATGGACACGGCAAAGACAACAACGGCAACGACGCCGCAGACAGTGCGCCGAAAAACCCGCTTCCTTCCACGTCGTCATTCCCGCGTCCGCGGGAATGACGGTCTTGAGAGATTCGAAGTGACTGCCGGTAAGCGGTAGGCCATATAAGACAAGCCAAAAGCCAAAAGCAACAGACCCCCGCCACAAACAGCAAAACACCCCGCAACACCGCCCACACTCCGCGGAGTTCCATGAAACTTCCCTTGCTCGACACCATCATCGTCCTGGTCTACCTCGCCGGCGTGTTCGCCCTCGCGCAATGGGTTTCGCGCGAAAAAGCCGGCCACGAGAAAACCGCCAAGGACTACTTCCTCGCCAGCAAATCGCTGCCGTGGTGGGCGATCGGCGCGTCGTTGATCGCGGCCAACATCTCGGCCGAACAGATCATCGGCATGTCCGGCTCGGGTTACGCGCTGGGCTTGGCGATCGCGTCCTATGAATGGATGGCGGCGGCGACACTGTTGGTCGTCGGCAAGTTCTTCCTGCCGATCTTCCTGCGCAACGGCATCTACACCATGCCGCAGTTCCTGCAGGAACGTTACGGCAACCGCATCCGCACCCTGATGGCGGTGTTCTGGCTCGGCCTGTACGTGTTCGTGAACCTGACTTCGATCGTTTGGCTGGGTTCGCTCGCGGTCGCCCAAGTCACCGGCATGGATCAGATGCTCGCGCTGGCGCTGCTCGGTCTGTTCGCGCTCGCCTATCAGTTGTATGGCGGGCTCAAGGCGGTGGCGTTGACCGACATCGTGCAGGTCGCGCTGCTGGTGCTCGGCGGGCTCATGGTCGCCGGTTTGACCTTGAGCAAGATCGGCGACGGGGCCGGCGTGCTGGCCGGTTTCAACAAGCTGATGGCCACCCATCCGGATCACTTCAAGATGATCCTGTCGCCGGACAATCCGCACTACAAGGACCTGCCCGGCATCGGCGTGCTGCTCGGCGGCCTGTGGGTGATGCACGTGAGCTACTGGGGCTTCAACCAGTACATCATCCAGCGCGCGCTCGCGGCCAAGGACCTGCGCGAGGCGCAAAAGGGCATCGTGTTCGCGGCCGGGCTCAAGATCATCCTGCCGGTCATCGTGGTGCTGCCGGGCATCGCCGCGCTGATGCTGGCGCCGGGCCTGCAGCGCTCCGACGATGCCTATCCGGCGATGATGTCGCTGCTGCCCAGCGGCGTGCTCGGCCTGGTGTTCGCGGCGCTGGTCGCGGCGATCGTCGCCTCGCTGGCGTCGAAGATCAATTCGGTCGCGACCATCTTCACCCTGGATTTCTACGCCAAGTACAAACCGCAGGCGAGCGAGAAACAGTTGGTGCGGGTCGGCCGCATCGCCGCGGCAGTGTCGATCGTGATCGCCATCGTGACCGCGCGGCCCTTGATCGGCGGGTTCGATCAGGGCTTCCAGTACATCCAGGAATACACCGGCTTCTTCACTCCGGGCATCGTGGTGATCTTCGTGCTCGGCCTGTTCTGGAAGCGCGCCAACGAAGCCGGCGCATTGGCCGCGGCGCTGGGTTCGTTCCTGTTGTCGCTGGCGTTGAAGTTCGCCTGGCCGGAGCTGCCTTTCGTCAATCGCGTCGGCGTGGTGTTCCTGCTGGCGGCCGCGCTGGCGGTGATCGTGTCGCTGATGACGCCGTCGGGCGCCGGCCGCGATCGCATCCAGGGCGATGGCGTGAGCTTCGCGACGTCGCCGTCGTTCAATGTCGCCGCGGTCGGTGTGCTGGCGATCCTGATCGCGCTGTACGCGCTGTTCTGGTGACGTCGGCGACGCGCACATCCGCGTCCAGGCCGCGCGCGTCCAGGCGCGTCGCGCTCGGCGCGGCCGCGCAATGCCATTGCGGCACTCGTGTTTTTAGCCGACGCGACGCCTCAGCGTCGGCGTGGCGCGCGGCCCTTGCCGATCGGACCGGTCGATTGGCGCAACTGCAATTCGTAACCGGCGGTGATCATCTGGCCGCCGTCGGGCGCCTTGATCCGCTTGAACAGCTCGTGCGTGGCCAGGCGTCCCATTTCGCGGGTCGGCTGGCGCACCGTGGTCAGCGGCGGATAGATCTGGCGCGAGATCGGCGTGTCGTCGAAACCGCACACCGATATGTCGCCGGGGATCGACAAGCCCATTTCGCTGGCGGTGCGGATCGTGCCGGCGGCCATGTCGTCGTTGGCGGCGAAGATCGCGGTGGGCGGGTTGTCCATCAACAGCAGGCGCTGGGCGCAGATCGCGCCGGTGTCGTAGTGGAAGTCGCCTTCGATCACCAGGCTGGGGTCGTACTCGATCCCGGCCGCGGCCAGTCCGTCGCGGTAGCCGTTCAAGCGCCACTGGCTGGCGCCGTGTTCGGGATGGCCCTTGATGTGGGCGATGCGGCGATGACCCAGCGACACCAGGTGCGCCATCATCTCGCGCACCGCGCGCTCTTCGTCGAGCACCACGCCGATGCGGCCGCCGCGCAGCTTGGGCGAGATGTTGGCGTAGGGAATGCCGAGTTGGCCGAGTCGCTTCATCAGGCCCGGGTGATCGGTCAGCGGCGGCGTCAGCACCAGGCCGTCGGCGCGCGAGTGCTGGATGATCTCGTCGACATGGGTCACGAACTTGCGCTCGCCGTAGGTCACCGGCGCGAGCATCAGGTTGTAGTGATGCGCGATGCAGGCGTCGAGCATGCCGGCCTGCACTTCCATCAGGTAGTTGCTCGACGGGTTGTCGTAGAGCAAGGCGACCAGGTACGAGCGCTGGCCGGCGAGGCTGCGCGCGGACGGGTTGGGCCGGTACTGGAGCTTGCGCGCGGCGGCTTCCACGCGCTTGCGCGTGTCCTCGCTGACGTTGGGTTCCTGATTGAGCACGCGCGAGACGGTCTTCATCGACACGCCCGCCGCTTCCGCCACATCTTCGATGCGAACCCGCATAGCCGGTCGTTTCCCTTGTCGCGTGTTCTGCGTATTTTGCCAGATCGTGCGGCCAATACTGCCATCCATCGCGCAACGCCGCATCGGCGTTGCGCGCATATCGTCATTACGGTCACCAGGAGCACTGCATGAAGGCATCCACCCGCGGCCACGCGTCCGCCGTCGTTCCATCGATCCAAAGCCGCTGGCCGGCGCGCCGGCGGCTGTCCGGTTGCCTGGCCCTGGCCTTGCTGTGCGGGCCTGTCGCGTCCGCCGACGGGGTCAAGCCGGACGCGGCGACGATCGATCCCGCCCACTGGCCGGCGCTGAAGGCGCCGATCCCGCGTGACGCCAGGCTGGAAGCGCGGATCGCCGCGCTGCTGGCGAAGATGAGCGTGGAGGAGAAGGTCGGCCAGATCGTGCAGGCCGACATCAACAGCGTCACGCCCGAGGATGTGCGCAAGTACCACATCGGCTCGGTACTGGCCGGCGGCAATTCCGAACCCGGCGGCATTTCCGAGCCAGGCGGCAATTACGCCGCGGCGCCGCGGGAATGGTTGGACATCGCCGACAAGTTCTACAACGCGTCGATGGACGCAAGCGACGGCAAGGTCGCGATCCCGATCATCTTCGGCATCGACGCGGTGCATGGTCACAACAACCTGATCGGAGCGACCTTGTTTCCGCACAACGTCGGCTTGGGCGCGACCCGCAACCCGGAGCTGATCCGCCGCATCGGCGCGGCGACCGCGGCCGAAGTGCGCAGCACCGGCATGGAGTGGACCTTCGCGCCGACCCTGACCGTGCCGCGCGACGATCGCTGGGGCCGAACGTATGAAGGTTATTCGGAAGATGCGCGGGTGGTCGCCAGTTACGCGGCCGCGGCGATCGAAGGCCTGCAGGGCAAGATCGGCACCCAGCAGTTCCTCGACGGCTCGCACGTGATCGCGTCGGCGAAACACTTCCTCGCCGACGGCGGCACCTTCGAAGGCCGCGATCAGGGCGATGCCAAGATCGGCGAAAACGAATTGCGCGACGTGCACGGCGCCGGTTATCCGCCGGCGTTGAAGGCCGGCGCGCAGACGGTGATGGCCTCGTTCTCAAGCTGGCAGGGCCGCAAGATGCACGGCAACGCCGATCTGCTGACCGGCGTGCTCAAGCAACGCATGGGCTTCGACGGCTTCGTGGTCGGCGACTGGAACGCGCACGGCCAGTTGGAGGGATGCAGCAACGAAAATTGCGCGGCCGCGTTCAATGCCGGCGTCGACATGCTGATGGCGCCCGACAGCTGGCGCGGCTATTACGACAATGCGCTCAAGCAGGTGAAAAGCGGCGAGATCAGCATGGCCCGGCTCGACGACGCGGTGACCCGGATCCTGCGGGTCAAGCTGCGGCTGGGATTGTTCGAGGCCGGCGCGCCGTCCAAGCGTCCGCTCGGCGGCAAGTTCGAACTGCTCGGCAGCCCCGAGCATCGCGCGATCGCGCGCCAGGCCGTGCGCGAGTCGCTGGTGCTGCTCAAGAACGACAATCGGGTGCTGCCGATTTCGCCGAAGGAACGCGTGCTGGTGCTCGGCGACGGCGCCGACAACATCGCCAAGCAATCCGGCGGCTGGACCTTGAATTGGCAGGGAACCGGGCTGAAACCGACCGATTTCCCCAACGCGCAATCGATCTGGACCGGCCTGCGCGAACAGATCGAAGCCGCCGGCGGCCACGCCGAGCTGGCGGTGGACGGCAAGTACAAGGACAAGCCCGACGTTGCGATCTATGTCTACGGCGAAGACCCGTACGCCGAATTCCAGGGCGATCTGCGCACGCTCGCGTTCCGTCCCACGCGCAATCCCGAGTTGGAGACGATCAAGCGGCTCAAGGCCGACGGTATTCCGGTGGTGAGCGTGTTGTTGTCGGGACGGCCGTTGTGGGTCAACCGCGAGATCAACGCGTCCGATGCCTTCGTCGCCGCGTGGTTGCCCGGTTCGGAAGGCGCCGGCATCGCCGATGTGCTGCTGCGCAACGACCGCGGCGGCATCGCCCACGACTTCAAGGGCAAGCTGTCGTACTCGTGGCCGCGCACCGCGGTGCAGGTGGCGAACGTCGGCGACAAAGATTACTCGCCGCAATTCGCGTTCGGTTATGGGCTGAGTTACGCCAAGGATGCGAAGGTCGGCGTGTTGCCGGAAGACCCGGGTACGGCCGATATCGATCAGCGCTCAATGCAGTTCCTCGGCCGAGGCGCGTTGCCGCGCGGCTGGACCTTGCGGGTGGATTCGCAAGGCAAGCCGGCGCAGGCGATCAAGCCGCCGCTGGCGTCCGCCGACGGCGCGATCGCGGTGTCGGCGGTCGACTACAAGGCGCAGGAAGATGCGTGGAGGGTCGAGTGGAAGGGCGACGCCAAGGTCGAATGGGTCGCCGATACGCCGCTGGAACTGGTGCGCGAGACCAATGGCGACGTGCAGTTGCTGATCACGCTGAAGGTCGATGCGGTCGGCGCCGGCGACGCCAACCTGCTCGCCGCATGTGGGCCGAAGTGCGAGGCGAAGGTTCCGTTCGGCGAGATCCTGCGCGGCTTGCCGCGTGGGCAATGGCAACGCATCGGCGTGCCGCTCAAGTGCGTGCGCGCGGGTGGCGCGGACATGGGCAAGCTGATCGTGCCGTTCGGGTTGCAGGCATCGAAGGGAACGTCGATCACCTTGCACGAAGTCGCGTACGGAACCGACGCGGAGCAGGTGGTGGACTGCAAACGCCAGTAATCGGCGCTGGTAACGCGCGGCAACAATTTTGCGGACCGCAATAACCGCGCATCCTCTCCCTCTCCCGCTTGCGGGAGAGGGCCGGGGTGAGGGCCAACGCCACCCACACCCACACCCTTGGACACTTTGTCCTGGGGCAGTTTGCCGCAGTGCCGCCGCGCGCCCACCGGTTTAGGATGCCGCGCATGAACGCATCGATCTTCGCCCGACCCGTTCTCGGCGGCCCGACCGCCAGCGGCCCGGCTGCCAACGGGCTGATCGTCGACGACGACGCGGCTTACGCCGCGACCTTGCAGCGCAGCCTGGCGCGACGCGGCATCGAAACCCGCACCGCCGCCGACGTACGCCAAGCCCTCGATCTGGCCCTCGCGCAACCGCCGGGCTTCGCCCTGATCGACCTCAAGCTCGGCGCCGAATCGGGCCTGCAACTGATCCGCCCGCTGCGTGAGTTGCGCGCCGACATGCGCATCGTCCTGGTCACCGGCTACGCCAGCGTCGCCACCGCGGTCGATGCGATCAAGCGCGGCGCCGACGACTACCTGCCCAAGCCGGCCAGCGTCGCCGCCATTCTTGCCGCGCTGGGCCTGGAACCGCACGACGGATCGGCCCTGCCGATCGCGCCCGACACCATGACGCCGCTGCGGCGGTTGGAGTGGGAACACATCCAGCAGGCGCTCAACGACACCGGCGGCAATATCTCGGCGACCGCGCGGTTGCTGGGCATGCATCGGCGTTCGCTGCAGCGCAAGCTCGGCAAGCGGCCGGGGCCGGAGCGCAGTTCGATCGGGTTGTAAATCGCCTGTCTTACGCGGTCGCTGGCTTTATCGCCGCGGCACGCACCCGCTCGATTATTGCGGCGGACACTCCCTGTAGGAGCGGCGTAAGCCGCGACCGCCATGCGGCCGATTGCGTCGTCGCTGGTCTAAGGCGGTTGCCACGATGGCCCGATAGCCGTTTGCGCGGTGGTTGCGGATTCGCGGTCGCGGCTTGCGCCGCTCCTACAGGGAGCGATCGTTGCAACGAGCATCGGCGAAGATTGGTAGCGCGGTTGATCGGCCCGGTAGTTACCGGCCTTGCGCCTTATCGCCGCGTGACTCAACCCGTTTCGTCGTCGCGACGGACACTCCCTGTAGGAGTGGCGTAAGCCGCGACCGCCATGCGACCGATTGCGTCGTCGCCGGCCGAAGGCGGTTGCCACGATGGCCCGATAGCCGGTTGCGCGGTGGTTGCGGATTCGCGGTCGCGGCTTGCGCCGCTCCTACAGGGAGCGATCGTTGCAACGAGCATCGGCGAAGATTGGTAG